>NZ_JABSSM010000072.1 GCF_013214165.1 Shewanella sp.
GCAGACGAACACTTAATATTTGTCGTCAATATGACACCTCAAGTTCATCATGGCTTTCGCATAGGCTTGCCACTGGGCACCGAGTATCGAGAGTTGCTCAACAGTGATAGTGAGCATTATGGTGGAAGCGGGGTGGGAAATGCCGGGGTGATATTGGCCGAAAACTTGCCTTATCAGCACATGCCTCACAGCAGCCCGATCACAGTGCCGCCTCTGGGGTGTTTAGTCTTATCGCCATCCCATTTAACCCGTCACTCGGTCATAGATTCAACTACTCATTTAGCGACTGACTTCGCCATAGGCTCAGCGCAGACCGGTGAGCCAGATGAGGCTCACTAACGGTAAGCCTCATCCATTAGGGGCTAGTGTCGATGATTGCGGGGTCAACTTTGCCCTGTTTTCGGCCCATGGGACTCGGGTCACCCTGTGTCTCTTCGATGAGCATGGTCATGATGAAATCGCGCGTTTTATCTTGCCGAAAAAGTCGCAACACATCTGGCATGGGTATCTTGAAGGGGCGAGAGAAGGTCTGCTGTATGGATATCGCGTCGACGGCTTGTTTCAACCGCTATCGGGGCACAGGTTTAACGTCAATAAGCTACTGCTCGACCCCTATGCGAAGCAACTGGTGGGAGAGTGCCGTGATAACCCATGCCATTACAGTTATATACTCGAAGATAGCGAGCAAGACCTCTCCTTCGACACCACTGACAACGCGGACTTTATGCCAAAGTGTCGGGTGGTAGATTATCACCAGCTTGGTCCCGTGATCCCGGTGCAAAGACGTGATAGTCAGGAGGAGGCATCACAGTCTCTGAGGCGCAGCATCATCTATGAGCTGCACGTCAAAGGCTTCACTCAGCTGCACCCGGATATTGTCAAACACCGCAGAGGTACGTTCGCCGGGCTCGCCAGTCCAGAGTCGATAAGCTATCTCACCGACTTAGGCATCACCTGTGTTGAGCTTATGCCGGTGCAGAGTTTCTTCGATGAGCCTTTCCTGCAACAGAAGCAATTGAGTAACTATTGGGGCTATAACAGCATAGGATTTTTTGCCCCACACCAGGGCTACTTGAGTGGTGATGATGTGTTTGAATTTCGTCATATGGTGACTGAATTTCATAAGGCGGGCATCGAAGTGATCTTAGATGTGGTCTATAACCACACCGCCGAGGGTAATCGTCTCGGTCCGACCTACAGCTTCAGGGGCATAGATAACCTAAGCTATTACCGTTTGAGTCCCAGTGAACCTAGGTATTACATCGATGATACTGGTTGCGGTAACACGCTCAATGTTGCCCATCCCAATGTACTGCAACTGGTGATGGACTCGCTGCGTTATTGGGTGGAAGTGATGGGCGTCGATGGTTTTCGCTTCGATTTAGCGACGAGTATGGGCCGAGAATTTCATGGCTTCGATACCGGTTCCGGCTTCTTCGACGCCTTAGCGCAAGACCCTGTGCTGAGTCAGGCCCGCTTGATTGCTGAGCCCTGGGATATAGGTCCTGGTGGCTATCAGTTGGGGAAATTCCCCATGGGCTGGAGCGAATGGAATGACAGGTACCGCGATACCATTCGCCGTTTCTGGCGTGGGGACGCAGGGATCTTGCCCGAATTTGCCAGACGTTTTCACGGCTCCAGTGATCTATTTGAACATTCTGGCCGGCCGCCGGCCGCCAGTATTAACTTTGTCACCAGCCACGATGGCTTCTCCTTGATGGATCTTGTCAGTTACAGCCTGAGACACAACAAGGCGAATGGCGAAGATAATCGCGACGGGCATCAGGAAAATTTCAGCCATAACCATGGTGTCGAAGGTGTCACCGACGACCCTGACATCAATGGCCTAAGAGCAAGGCAGTGCCGCAACATACTCACGACTCTATTTCTGTCCCAAGGCGTGCCTATGTTGCTGGCCGGGGATGAAGTCGGTCACTCCCAGTCAGGCAATAATAACGCCTATTGTCAGGACAATCCTCTGAGCTGGCGAGAGTGGCAACAAGATATTGGCAGTCATGCATTGCTGCAGTTTACTCGCAAGCTAATTCAGCTCAGAAAACGTTTCCCTTTGCTTTGTCATAGCCAATACATACATGAGGGCGCCAATGTGGATGCCCCCGGACTCGATTGGTTTTGTCGTCAAGGGTTAGTGATGACCAAATCCTTGTGGAGTGAGGCCCAGACTCGCAGTCTGAGTCTGGTGATAAGTGGTGAGCTTGAGGCGAAAAAGGGCTGTCGCCAGGCACTCCTCTTGGTGCTTAACACAGACGAGAAAAGCTTGGATTTTTGTTTGCCTGAGCTTGAAAATCTGTCTCCCTGGCGCTGCCTGTTACACACTCAAGATAGTGAATTAACCCCCGAGTCTGTTTCACTTTCTAGCAATTCAAATCCGATATATCACCTGCAAGATCTAAGCTTGATGCTGTTTTATGCCGAATTTAAGGAGCCTGTTCATGAGTATTAGTCCCCCTAAACGCCAAGGAGTATCCCAAGCTAAGCTAGCGGATAAGCCACTTAAAGATGAAGTTGCAGTACGCCAGCAAGAATGCAAGCCCTGCCATTCATTGTCGGCTTCCTTGAGTCATTATATGAATAATGGCCTGGGTCAGCAGGAGTATGCTCAGCACGATCTGTTTCATGCCCTAGCAAGTAGCGTGAAAGAGCTGATGCTGGATAACTGGCGACAGACCCGAGCTAAAGACAGCCAATATCAGACTAAGCAAGTCGCCTATCTGTCTCTGGAGTTCTTGATGGGACGAGCATTAGGCAATGCCTTACTGAATCTGGAACTGACCGAGCAGAGCCGTGAAGCCCTGAGTCAGTATGCTGTCGACTTAGAGTATCTGGAGAGTTTAGAGCACGATGCCGGTCTTGGCAATGGAGGCTTAGGTCGACTCGCCGCCTGTTTTCTCGATAGCTGTGCCAGCTTAGACTTAGCGGTTACTGGCTATGGGATCCGTTACGAATACGGCATGTTTGCCCAGAGAATTGTCGATGGCTATCAGATTGAGGGACCCGACCGTTGGCTTAAAGATGGTAACCCTTGGGAAGTCCGGGTGCCCAATCATAATGTCACAGTGCCCTTCTTTGGGCATACGGAAAGTTATCTCGATAAATTGGGCCGGCGGCACGTTACCTGGGTGGATACTCAAGATGTGCAGGCGGTAGCCTATGATATGCCAATACCTGGTTATCGCAATGGCCGCATCAACACCCTGAGGTTGTGGAAGTCTGAAGCCACAGATGATTTTGATTTAGCCGAGTTTAATCAGGGAGATTATACCGAAGCGGTGGCCCGAAAAAACTTGGCAGAACAGATCACTATGGTGCTCTATCCCAACGATGCCAGCGAGAATGGTAAGGAGCTTAGGCTCAGGCAGCAGTATTTTTTGTCCTCGGCGAGTCTGCAAGACCTACTCAATAACTGGATAAAGCAACATGGCACCGATTTTAGCGGCTTCGCTAGAGCCAATGTGATGCAGCTCAATGACACGCATCCCAGTGTGGCCGTCCCTGAGTTGATGCGTTTGCTGGTGGACCACTATGCGCTGGAATGGGCGCAGGCTTGGGACATTACCACCAATATCATGGCTTATACCAATCATACCTTGTTACCCGAAGCGCTAGAACGTTGGCCCGTGCGGATGTTCGAGCAGATGCTTCCCAGAATCTTAGAGATCATCTATGAGATCAATGCGCGATATCTGGATGATGTGGCTCACCACTGGCCTGGAGATGCTGACATGCTGGCCAAGATGTCGATCATCGAGGATGGCAAGGAGCCACATGTGCGCATGGCCTATCTTGCCATCGTTGCCTGCTTCTCGGTCAATGGGGTCGCCGGCTTGCATACTCGGCTACTGACATCGGGTCTGTTTAAACATTTCTATGAACTTTGGCCAGAAAAATTTAATAACAAGACCAATGGCGTCACGCCGAGACGTTGGTTGGCACACTGTAACCCCAGGCTGGCCGCTTTACTGACAAAACGTTTAGGGTGCCAATGGGTCGGGGATTTACAACACTTACAGGCCCTGAGTGCGTTCATCGAAGATGAGGCGCTGATTGATGAGTGGCGTGAGGTGAAGTTGGCCAATAAGCGTGAGCTTAGTCTGATGATAGCTAAAGCGTGTGGCGTCGAATTTGAGCCTGAGATGATGTTCGATGTGCAGGTTAAGCGCATCCATGAATATAAGCGTCAGCTGCTTAACATACTGCATGTGATTCACCTTTATCATGAGATCTTAACGGCCATTAGCGATAACAGCTTAGATAAGCTAGTGCCCAGATGCGTCTTGATCGGTGGCAAGGCTGCGCCTGGGTATGCCATGGCTAAGCTGTTGATCAAGCTCGCCAACAATGTCGCCCATATGGTCAATTCTGACCCTCAAATTGCACCCTATCTCAGGTTTGCCTTCTTGCCGAACTACAACGTCAGCGCCATGGAAAAGATCTGTCCGGCAACGGACTTGTCTCAACAAATTTCCACCGCAGGCAAAGAAGCGTCGGGCACGGGGAACATGAAGTTTATGATGAATGGTGCGCTGACTATCGGCACCTTAGACGGCGCCAACATCGAGATCCTCGAAGAGGTGGGAGAGGAGAACTTCTTCCTGTTTGGCTTAAATGCCAGCCAAGTCAGTTCACTGCAACAAGATTACCAACCAGAGTATTTTATTCACCAGTCTCCAGCGCTGCAGCAAGTTATGGAGTTGCTGGAGAGTGGCCATTTTAATCTACTCGAACCCGGTATTTTCGACACCATCATAGATAGCATCAAGTCGCCAACAGATCCTTGGATGACGGCGGCGGATTTTGAATCATATCGACAAGCTCAGCAGCGGGCCGCGAGCGCCTATCAAGACCCTGAAGGCTGGACAAAAATGAGTATACGCAACACTGCATGCAGTGGGCGTTTCTCGAGTGATGTCACCATTTCTGCATACCGAGATGAAATATGGAAAGTGTGATCAGCTGTGGCCTAAGGTCGCAATCATTAACCCAATACAGCAAGCGTTGAACGGTGAAAGCCAAATAACCCTAAGCAATGAATCTCAAGGAGCGAGTACAGATGCCTAATCCAAGTCCACGTTATATCAGTAATATCACCCGTGATACCTACGCCATTATCTTAGCCGGAGGCCGAGGTTCCCGTTTACATGAGTTAACCGAGTGGCGTGCGAAACCCGCGCTCTATTTCGGAGGTAAGTTTAGGATCATCGATTTCCCCCTATCGAACTGTATCAACTCAGGGATCCGACGTGTGGGCGTAGTGACTCAATATAAGTCCCATTCGCTGATCCGTCATGTCATGCAAGGCTGGGGGCATTTTAAGAAGGAACTAGGCGAGTCGGTGGAGATCTTACCTGCATCTCAGCGCTTCTCGGAAAACTGGTATCAGGGCACGGCCGATGCAGTGTTTCAAAATATGGATATTATTCGTCACCAGATGCCTAAATACGTGATGATCTTATCGGGCGATCATGTCTACCGTATGGATTATGCGGGAATACTCGCCGCCCATGCCGAGTCTGGGGCGGACATGACAGTTTCCTGTATAGAAGTGCCGGTAGCCGAGGCCGCTGGATCCTTCGGTGTGGTGCAGGTCGATGAGACGCAGCGCATCTTAGGCTTCGAAGAGAAGCCGGAAGTGCCTAAACACCTTCCCAGTGATCCGGAGTCTTGTCTAGCTTCCATGGGCAATTATGTGTTTAATACTGAATTTCTGTTTGAGCAGCTCAAAAAAGATGCCCTGAATGAAAACTCTGATCGAGATTTCGGTAAAGACATCATCCCTGCCATTATCCAAGACCATAATGTGTTCGCCTATAAATTTTGCAACGATTTCAACGACCAAAAAGCCTATTGGCGTGATGTGGGCACTCTGGATTCATTTTGGCAGGCCAATATGGAACTGTTATCCCCAACACCTCCGTTAAACCTATACGATGCTAAGTGGCCTATCTGGACCTATCAGGAACAACTTCCACCGGCCAAGTTTGTCTTCGATGATGATGACAGACGAGGCATGACTCTGGACTCAATCGTATCCGGAGGTTGCATCATCTCAGGGGCAACGGTGCGTCGTAGTGTGTTATTTAATGAAGTGCGAGTCTGCTCCTATTCACAAGTCGAAGGCGCGGTGATTCTGCCCGATGTGGTGGTGCAGCGACATTGTAAACTTAAGAATGTCATTCTCGATCGTGGCTGCATCATTCCCGAAGGCACTGTGATTGGTTATGACCATGTGCATGACAGAAAAAGAGGCTTTAGGGTCTCGGAGAAGGGCGTGGTGTTAGTGACAAGAGACATGTTGGGACTGCCCGTAGGCTATGAATAAATATCTGCACTCGATTCTGCAGTTTATTTTGCACTCGATTGTGTACTGGATAAGGAAAGAACATTGAAAAGAGTATTGATGTTAGCCGCCGAAAACGGCTCGATACCAAGGGCTAAAGTGGGGGGGATGGCGGATGTTATCCGCGACCTTCCCGCGGCTTTGGCGCAGCAAGAGGTGATTGTCGATGTGATTATGCCAAGCTATGGCTTTCTCGCCGCCAGTGTCAACGCCATTAAGCTGGCTGAATTTTGGGTGACTTTTAGCGGTAGCAGGCAGAGTGTTTCCCTGTTAAGTACTCCTCACCCGGACGTTGAGGGCGCGCTGATCTACTTCATCGACCCTCGAGATGGCGTGTTTAGCGGGCAACCCCAGGAGATCTATAGCCAAGGTAGTGATGCGCGGCCCTTCGCCGAGGATGCCAACAAGTTTGCCCTGTTTTGTCTGTGTGTGGCGACGGCAATCAATGAGCGGTTATTGCCTATACCAGACCTGATACATCTCCATGACTGGCACAGCGCCATGTTTGCCCTCTTGAGTCAGTATGATGAAAATTTCCAAAATCTAGCGGCTATTCCCTGTGTTTATACCATACACAACCTGGCCATACAGGGGACACGCCCACTCAGAGATGACAGCTCCTCCCTGAGTGCCTGGTTTCCGAATCTATTGGAGAAGTTATCTTCTGAGCAGCTCAGAACTGTGATAGATCCCCGCTACCCCCATTGTATCAACCCCATGAGAGTCGGGATTAACCTGTGCGCTAAGGTCCACCTGGTTTCACCGACCTATGCCGATGAAGTGCTCAAACCCTCAGATCATGAGGCTGGTTTCTTTGGTGGTGAAGGGCTGGAGGCAGATCTGCAGCGTAAACAAGACTCGGGTACGCTGGTGGGGATATTAAACGCTTGTGTCTACGATGAGCTTGCCAATGAAGCGAGTGTTGCACAGAGTGTTAAGGAGAGTGCCAAAGCCAGTGTCCGAGATAAGCTCAGAGACAAGGGCATCAGTGGCGCTGCTAGGAAGAGAGCGAACCGCGCAGATTCTGGCAATATACAGCCTCAAGCTAAGGTAGAGCAGGCCATAGCCGAACGAGATGATACCTGGACCGGACTGTTGGAACTGATGGAGTCGGCGCTGTTGCGCTGGCAGGGTGATAAACAGTGGGTTAGCGGTTGTGATCAGATAGCCCTGACGCGAATTGCAAGATTGTGGCGAGGTGTCTGCTTGTCTAAAGATACACACTTATCTAAGCAGCAATCGGCAGACAAGTCGTCAAGCAATAAGCACAAGGGCCCGAGTATGCTAGTGACTTCGGTCGGTCGACTGACAGAGCAGAAGCTGCTTATCTTGCGTCAGAGAGTCTTGCTCGCTAATGGCCAGCGAGTCTCTGTGCTCGAGTCTATATTACAGACGTTGGCTCAGGCTCACCCCGAGGGGGTATTCTTACTGCTGGGCAGCGGCGACGCTGAAATCGCCGCTGAATTCAGTGCTATATCTGCCAGATATGCTAACTTCATCTTCCTCAATGGCTATGATGAAGCCGTTGCAGATGCCCTGTATCGAAACGGGGACCTTTTTATGATGCCAAGCTCTTTCGAGCCCTGTGGAATAAGTCAGATGCTCGCGATGAGAGCGGGACAAATTTGTCTGGTTCATGGAGTGGGGGGCCTGCGCGATACGGTGGCCAACAATGAGACCGGCTATGTGTTTTTCGGTGATAGTCTGGCGGCACAAGCTGAGCGTTTACTGGAGCGTTTTTCCGATATTTTCGGCGAATACAAGAGTGACAAGTGGCTGAATATGGAGCGCTTAGCCAGTCAGCAGAGGTTCGATTGGGCAAGCTCTGCGCTAAAGTATAAACAAGATCTCTATGGTTTTGGTTAATCGCAACAGCCAGTTAATTTATGAGTTAAATTAACTGGCATCAGTATCGAGGTCATCTGCTAATGACTCGATACTGCTCAAAGCTAATGTATATTTTGATGGCTGAACCTTAAGTGTTTGGCATCTTTGATCAGTTTAACGAAATCTTTTCGGCTTATGTGCACTAAGCTGCTATGGTCTCCGGCCTCAAAATAGACGTCTTTGGCATCCACTAACAGATCGTCATACACGGCTTCTAAATTGTAGGCACCTCCTAAGGGGGGAATTGCCCCGTTCTCACAGTCATTAAACATCTGATAGACAGCCTGCTCCTTCATCAGGTGTAGATCCCGATTGAGTTTTTCACCCAGTGCCCCCAAGCTGATTTTATGGTTAGCGGGCAAGACTGCCATTATCTTACGTCCTTCATGATCTTCTAAGATCACCGCCTTTGCCAGCTGAGAGGGCGAAACTTGGGCCGCTATGGCCGAGCTCAGAGAATTAAAGCTATGGGGATGAGACACAAGCTCATAATTCACTTCATTATCCTGTAGATACTCATTTAACCGGGTAGAAATAGCCATGGTGTTACCTCTCGAAGCCGATATGACGTTAGTAGTAATTATAGTCCAGCGGTATAAATGCAGGCTGAAACTTAGGTTCGAATATATCTTTATTCAAATCTTCTTCAGGCCTTAACATGAGTAAAATTAACCAATAGAGATGGATTATTAAGGACATCTGTAAGCGACTAATGCGGTACGCAAATAAAACAAGCGGGTAGGGGCGTTTTTTGTGGGTGATATCCGCTACAAGTGATCGTGATCAGGATGAACATGGATAAAAAAATGGCCCCGCCTTAAATAAGGGGAGCCAGAAGAATTCTCATAAAGAATCTGTAGTTGGAAACAATAATGTCGATTAGCGCTAGCCGTCGATAACATGTTTCCAGTAGATACAAGGCGTATCTAAAGGGAGATGATGATGAACAATGAAACGGCTTGGACGGTGTAAGACTCATTTGAGTATAAAGCGTCGAAACCAGAAATTCGGTTCACTATGTATGAGTCGATAATTTAGCGAAAGTTCACTTTGGCAACAGATTAAAGTCATTTTTATTTTTTCAGCAATTATGGCCTCTTGAAAGACTGTTGAAAATGAAGCAAAAAAAGGGCAACACCAGTCTTTTATCAAGATTGGGCTGCCTTATGATCATTTAAGATCAAGGGGACCGCGCTAGAAGTCCCAGGGAGAATGATGAACATGAAAACTTCTTCGCGTTCATATTCTTTGATGCCCTGAAAGTGAATAAGTTCAAAAAATAGACGGTGATTTTATATATTTAATTAAAGAAAAAACTATCTTGTTGATTAGCTTATTAAACTATTTATTTCCTTGTCTAACGCTTCCGGTTTAGTCGTTGAAGCAAACCGCGCTAGCACCTTTCCTTGGCTATCAATTAAGAATTTGGTGAAATTCCATTTGATCCCCTTGCTGCCTAAAATCCCCTTAGCCTCGGATTTGAGGTATTCATAGAGGGGATGTGCCCCAGGGCCATTGACCTCTATTTTCTCGAACAGGGGGAAGTTCACGCCGTAGTTAAGTTCACAAAATGAAGATATTTCACTCTCACTGCCACTCTCTTGAGATCCGAACTGATTACAGGGAAAACCAAGGATGACAAACTTCTCAGAACCGTATTTGTCATACAGGGCCTGTAGCCCCTTATATTGCGGGGTGAAGCCACATGCGCTCGCCGTATTGACTATCAATATCACCTTATCTTTATACTCAGATAAGGATACCGATTTTCCTTGGATATTATTTACCGAAAAGTCATAGATGGATGTCATGTTGAGTCTCTCCTGAAGGTTTCAGCTAATCTAGCAATAAGTATAGTTTCGAGCAAATAAGTTGCGCGCAACTTACATGAGCTGGCGCAGGGGTTTGACTGATACAAACTGTTTCTTTGTTTTCATTTTTCGAGTAGATGATCCTTGTTTTTGTCACTTTTGTCTTTTTGGTTACGTTAGCGTGTGAGGTGATATTATATTAATATTTAAAAACAATTGAGTAGTGGCTGTCTGTGACGTTTTTGCTATCATCCGCAAAACCCATTCTCAGAGGCCAATATGCGCGTTAAAATTTGGAGTAGCCTACTCCTGCTGTCGAGTATTTCTGTTACAGCCAATGCCAATAATTTTGGTGTTAGCCTGAACGATGATGTGATTTCTGCAGAAATTAACCTAGATCTTAAAAATAATGCCAATGCAGTGCTCGGATATATTTACTCAAATGATGGTGGACAACTCATATCGAGTGCCATCCATGTAGCCCATGATGCGGGTATTCATCATTTTGAGCTTGGGGTAAAGTATTCCTATGTCTGGGCGAAAAACAGTGCGAGTGGCAGTGCCATCGGAGTGGGGGGGCGTTACACTATGGCGCTGGGGTCTAATCTCTCTTTCCATGCATCTGGCTATTATGCCCCTTCGGTACTCTCTTTTGGTAGCGTCGATGGAATGTACGAGCTAGACAGCAAGATTCAATATCAGTTAAATCCAAGCCTTGCACTTTACACTGGCTACAGAAATATTCGTCTGCGGTATGACAACACCAATAACTCGACGTTTGACTCTGGTTTCTATATTGGTGGCTATGCCCGTTTCTAACTCATTCGGCTAGGGGTAATAGCGTCTGTCTCCCAGGTGCTATTGCGACCGATGTTTTGCTTATATTCTCATCATAAAATTGTAAGTCCCTGATTACATTTGCTCCGTTATCTCATTCCGTTACCGTAAAAATAGTCTAAACTCATCTTTAGTGACGCTTGAACTCGTACTGGAACACTAGAGCCATCGGAAGGCAAGCCCCTTCATTTGCTACGGCCCAGTCTGTTGCTTCGATCAGAAATTGCTATATCACAGTCATCCAGCTGATGGCTGGTGTCGGCTATGATCACCTCCAAGGATCAGGGAGTCTAGCTGCTTGTAGTTGACCTTAGATCAGGGGTTCACTAGATATAAGGGAGAATGTATGCTCCCAAGAAAACTCTTGTTATTACTCATCTTTTTTAGCCAGACTGCAGTCGCTGCTCTCTCTTTCGAGCAATCCTTTCTATTTCATGCCCAAGCCGAACAAGCGCCCCCCTCTCAACATGCCGATGTGACACCTTGGCTGGCGACATTGGAGAAAGCCGACAGCATCAGTTTAACGGGGGGCAGCTACTGGCTGGTAATGCCTAAATTTATGTACGACACAGAGACTAAGTGGGCGATAAGTGTCAGAAACTCCATCGTTGAATCTGTCGATTATTGGCTGATAGGTGACGATGGCAGCAAACAATATTCTCACAGTGGTTACTATGCTCCTTATGAGTTCTTGTTTGATTATGGCCGGGAAGTAGAGCTTAACTATGGCGTGGGATATTGGGTTATCGTGAAATTGGAGAGCCGCTACTTCTCTTCTGTGCCTAAGGTGGATCTCAAACATCTGTTAGATCACAAGCAGAGTGCAGATTTTGAAGCCATGGCTGTGATGTTATGTCTAGGTGGACTCATCTTTATCGCTTGCTATAACTTACTGATTTTTTTCTCTATCAAGGACCGTGCATTTCTCTATTATGGTCTCTATGTATTGGCATACTTCTTCGGTTGGACGCTGACATTTCACATTCCTGCGCACCTATGGGATTACCATAATTTAGCGTTACACCATCTGTTTTTTATTAGCCTGCCCATATTTAATATCCTGTTTTACAAACATTTCCTTCAGCTTCCTGAATACTCTCCCAAGCTGTGGCGTTTAAGCAAGTATTTGATGTGGGTCTGTATCTTGGCGCTGCCGACCAGTATCTATCTGGTTTCCTATACCGCGCTCATTGCCTCTGTGTTAATCATGCTGTCTCTGGCACTGGCAAATAAGATCAAGTTATTGTCCGAGGAGAGGCTGACCTATATCAAGACATTAGGTATCGCCTGGGAGAAAGCCCGTGTGGATGAACTGACACGGCTGCAAAATCGACATGCCTTCGATGAATACTTGCAAACTCAGAGCTTTGGTAAAGAGGTTAAACGGGATGAAGACCTCATCTTGCTGGATATCGATGGTATCACTCAGGTGAATCATACCTTGGGCCATCATGAGGGAGACTGTTTACTTAAATTTGCCGCTAAACAACTAGAGTCTATTTGTGAAGCTCATGAAAGAGTGAGCTTATTCAGGATCGGGGGAGATAATTTTGTCATCTTACTCTCTATGGATCTGACTCAGTCTGTGCTGGTGCAAGTGGAGCAAGTCTCTAATTCATTTGAGCAAGAAGGCTATCGAGAGACAGGTATAAGCTATGGTTTCGCGTTAAATAGACATGCTAAAGATGCCTGTGACTGGTTGAGAACCGCGGATAAGAATATGTATCGGCATAAGACAGAGAAACGCCGTGTTAAGCAGGCGAAATTGAATCAAGTCATGAATGATAATGCCAAGAGCTTAGATTTTATCTAACAAATAAAAAAGCTGACAGTTTTCATTGTCAGCTTTTTTCTGTGTTACCTATGGATATTACTGACTAAAAGTCCTGCTCTCCTTTAACCACCTTCGGATAGCCACAGATAGCTTTCGAGGTGTGCATACCTGCCATGGTCGCAGCTTCGACGCAGCTGGCGTTGATGCCTGTGTTTATCCAATCGCCGGTGACATAGAGATTGTCTATGCCGGTACCGTCGGTATCGATACGGAATTTGCTGCTGCCTTTAACCGACATCACATATTGCTCGGAGGGATCGATATTGACGCGCCAATATTGGCTATCGAATCTGGCTCGTCCCTGCAAGGCTTCGCTAGCTTCATCTCCTAAGTACAGCCACTGCCAGGGGAACTGGTCTCCAACATTGCTCCATAGCTTGTGGATCTGATTGTTGAGTTGACCTATGGCCCCCTCTTTGGCCTGCTGAGCCTTACGCTTTGGAAATTCTGTATCTGAGCGGGGAGGATAATGTTCCACCGGCAGCGCCGAGCAGAAGTAGCTGGCATTCTGGGGTTGAATACCTTGCCAGTCCTCCTTATCTATTAACTGATCCATCGAGGCCCAGGTATCGAAGGGTTCGGTGAAGCCCGAGAGGACTGGTTGCTCGCCACTCTCAGGTGTGTATTGCCAACCCATGCCATGCAAGTCTTCATTGAGCCAGACTTGATAGGCTTGGGTGGCCACCGTTTTAACCTTGTCGACAGCCTTAGTTAATGGCTCACTCTGGGCCATGACCTCGGCGGCAACATGGGGCACAGAGCCTATGGATAAACCGAAGATAACCCGGTAAAAACCCTCTCCTTTCACGAGTCTTTTGGTCGGTAATGGCTCACCAAACCTATCTTGATAAACGGACTGCCAATCACTCCAGAAGTGTTCTAAATTGATGTTATTGTCTTTTAGCAGTTGAGCCTGCTCAGTATCTAGCTGCTCATAGAGTGGCTGACTCGGCCAGCAATCCAGGCCTTTTACATCGACTAGGGGATTATAGTTTTCTAAGCCCTGTTTAAGTTTAACCTGCTCGGTGATCTCGATGGCTTCAATGGTCCCCTTATTACAGACTAGATTGTCTACCTGGTTGAAGTAGTGGAAGTTTACCCCGCGGCGCTTAAGGACTTGGTAGTAAGGGGTAAACATCACATCGCCCATGCCCGCCTGCATCTTCCACATCACGCCGCCCTGATAGCACAAGGCGATCCGCAGCATGGAGCGAATGATGGTACCCGCCTCCAGGTTGGGTTTATCGACATTGCCTTTCTCATAGGCGAATACCAGATCGTAGAAGCTTCTGACTGGCGCAGAGTCCACCGTAAAGGTCTGATTTGCCCCGTGTTTAATCAGATACTCACGGTAATCGTAATCGTTGATGACATCGAAGCCATGTTTAAACACGCCATCGGCGAACATGCCCTTGAGGATTGTCAGGCCAAGATCTGCGGCGATATATAGCCTGCGAAGCTCATCATTAGTCTCTAGCTTCTCGGCGAAGTTCTCTTCTAAACGTGCACGGAAACTGTCGACGGCAGACTCGATGAAACCCTCATCCTCCTCATCCGGACTGTGGGCGTGTTCATCACACTCACGACCGACGAGTTGATTAAGATGACAAGCTTTCGGCTTCTCGCGTAAATATCAAAATACAGCCGTCGATAAACCTAGGGCAATAAAAAGACGACCCTAAGCTCGTCTCTATATGTTGGATTTACTAGTGCAGTTTGGGTCTCAGCACTTTCTTTTCATTCGAGCGACGAACATGCCATCGGTATCGGCTTGATAGGGCACCACTAGATGCATACAGGCCTCTACGCCAGTAAACGGATGACTAGTGATTTCCAAAGTAAAATCTGCGTGCTTAGCCAAGAAGGCATTGACCACATCTTCATTTTCTAAGGGGGACAGTGAACAGGTGGCATATACCAAGGCACCTCCATTTTTAACTGCCTGACTGGAGCGGCTGAGAATATCCAGTTGCAGATCTGGTTTATCCTGAACGGCTGCAATACCGTCTATCCAGCGCATATCCGGATTGCGTCGCCAGGTGCCTGTGCAACTACAGGGGGCATCGACAAGCACGCCATCGAAGTGATGATGAGGCACTGGCAGATCATCGGACTTCCAAGGGGACGCTGTGATGCCTTTAAATCCAGCACGTTTAGCGCGCTTGGCCAGTTCCTCTAATGGTTTACGACGCACATCTGAGGCGATGATAGTGCCCCTTGCTTGCTTGTTCTTGGCTAACATCAAAGATCTTAATTGTAGACTCTTACCGCCTGCACCACTGCAGGTATCCCACCAGTTATCATCTGCAGCTGGGTTACATATTTGCCCGACAACCTGTGAGCCTAAGTCTTGTATCTCAAGCTCGCCATCACGA
The DNA here is from genome assembly GCF_013214165.1 of Shewanella sp. Taxonomy (GTDB): domain Bacteria; phylum Pseudomonadota; class Gammaproteobacteria; order Enterobacterales; family Shewanellaceae; genus Shewanella. The sequence goes on from NZ_JABSSM010000072.1 coordinate 15,103, forward strand.
TACAGTGACATGCCGTTGAGGTTGATACTCTTATGGCCAAGGCTGATGCTATCGCTAAAATACTCACTCGCCGTGGCTGTGATATCTAATTTGGCTAGCTTCTCAATAGCCTCACTAGTGTCGATATTCTGTACTCTGGCCCAGATAGGCGGGCGAGAAGAGAGGATCTCGATTATAGCCAAGCGCTGCTCGGCATCTTGGATGGGGCAAGTCTGCCAGAACCACTCAGGTACCAAGTCATCTGTGGTAAAAGAGAGCGCCGGGAACTGGCTAGTCAGCCAGTCACATTTTGCCGATACTGTCTCTAAAGGGGTGTCGGCATCAAGACTGAGCACTTTCTCTTGGCCTGAAAATCCTGTCCAGGCTGCAATAAACGGCTCCCATGAATGGGACTCCAGCCGGGCATTAAGCGTCAACATAGCGAACCAAGCTTGGGTGCCTGTATTTACTGTGCTAGTTCCATTACCTGTATGGGTCAAGAACTTGTTTAACCATCCCCACCAACGAAACAGGGCAAACAAGCTCTCACGGATCACCCGCCTGTCCTTGGAACCGTGCTTTTTATTGACTCTAAAGTACTCACCCACAACGCGATCGGCCGGCTGCTTCTTTTCCATCACCTGAGTAAATAATACAAGTATGGTATTGGCATAGCTAAGAGCACGCTTTTGCGCAGGAGTCTCGGCGCTCACAGCCCCAAAAGAGGTCGCTTTGATCTCGTTTAGAAAGGTCACGATTGAGAGGTGTTCATCAGCTGTTGAGCCTTTTTTCGAGTGGAGAGTCGAGGCAAGAGTCGAGTCAATACTTGTATCTGTGTGGCTAGTGTTCAAGGCGTCGCCCATGGGTAGTTATCTAGGATGGTATTTATCTGGGGCGAATTATAACAGATGTGTGCCAGCCTTAGAATGAAGGCTTGGGGCATTATTTTTGGGCAGGCTTTGTATATATAACCGGTATTAGGGATGAGCACCTGCATAATCGTAAATCGACATCTTTAACAGGGATTCTCGTTGCTACAAAGAGATGACTCCAGCTGTAGGTGCCTAACGAGTAGCAAAACTTGAATCAAACCTAGCCTAGCTATGACTTAATAGGCTAGGCTAGATAAAATATTGAAGTAGAACACTTGGGTCAATCAATGCAAGACGCACCAACAACAATCAGCTTTTTTGAAATGCTCACCCCCTTTGTGGCATCGGGAAAGAAGACCATCACCATCAGGGATGAATCTGAGTGTCATTATGTGCCCGGGACTCAGGTCGAAGTGTATACCTTAGAGACTAATATTAAGGTTTGTGACATAAAGATTGAGTCGGTAGAGCCGATTCTCTTCAGCGAGATCAACGAGTTTCACGCCCAGCAAGAATACCTTGAGTTACCTAAACTAAAGGAAATCATCAGTCAGGTTTATCCAAACACAGAACAACTCTACGTCATCTCCTACAAGCTCATTGATCCAGCGTGCTAAGTGCTCGAGTCCCGATTTATGCTGCCTTTATTACGTCAGTTGATTTTAGTAATCCAGATCTAACGCGAAACACAGATAACCCATGAGTTTTTGGGTGTGCTTAAATTCGTTGACGCACCAGGAGACAAAGTCTTTGTCTGTGATCTGTGCGGCCTGTATCGATTTGATGGCGATAAAGTCTTTGCGCTTTAACTCATCTAACATGGGATGGGTCTTATCATATCCCCTTGGCGGGCGTACCAGGCTGCTGCCCTCCATCTCGAATCCTGCTTCTCGCAACTGAACTAATGCCTTCTTATAGGCATTGGGGTTTTCATCTATACAGGTACGCAGTTTGTTGAGTGCTTTCGAGTCGGGATGCCAAATCCCCGCACCGATAAAGCAGCCATCGTTGGCAATATGCAGATATAGACCTGGAGCGTGGACATCTTTGCCCTGAAAGTGACGAAACTGAATGCCGACATTGGTCTTATATGGCGTCTTGTCTTTACTGAAGCGGGCATCACGCTGGGGACGCATCAAGCTGCCACCGACTTTCTTGGAGATGGCGGTTAATCTTGGTGATAGTGCCAGCACATGGGGCTGCATGGCTGCGATAAATGTAAGGGCCGGTGTGCGAACTTCATCTTCATATTGGGCCTGATTATCCTTGAACCATTCTCTTTGGTTATTTGCATCGAGCAGGGCAAGAAAGGAGAAGCTCTTGGAAGTAAACATAGGTACTAGACCCTAGTGATTGATAATGAGGTAAAAAATAGCATAGGGATAATAGGATTGGGAGAGAGAATTTCATGTGTGCTCACCATAACCTATCGATGATGATTAATAATACCAAGCCACGATGAATTTATCATAGTTAAGGCGGCAGCGTTACGCCGTAATAGTAACCTGTTAGTTTGACCTGTTGCACCTGAGCCAATGTGGTGGCATGGGTCGGTAGCCACTGGATATCAATCCCTTCGAACTGACGGGGAGGACAGGCCTTTATCGGAGTTGTTCAACCAGAGAGTGGCCAGATCCCGTGAGGTCATCTGATAACCGACCCCTATGAGTTCTAAGCCACGACGGTGCGGGTCCCTTCGAGGGAGCAAGTGTGCTTGAGAGGCCTGACTTGCCCGGTAACAATAGATGAATTGACGCTGTGATACTTGCATGTATTATCTGTTCCAATCCAACATCATCCTAGTCACTTAGTGACTTAGTGACTTAGTCACTTAGTCACTTAGTCACTTAGTCACTTAGACTTAGTGACTAAGACTAAGACTTAGATAAGTGACGAATTCCCATGCAAAATGGCATAGTTTATGGTGGCCAGTATTATGTGACCTAGCCTCAATACCAAGCATAATTATATTGATTTTTATTTATTGTGAGTTGGTTTGTTACTTTTTAGTGACTTAACAGCTTCCCTGACAAGATTCAATGACTGAATCAAGCCTGGATGAATATCTTCATCACTATCTGATGCTAGGCATAGCCATTCGATATGATTATGAATTTCATCGATTGTGTCAGCTATATCTTCCTTAATCAAAGGATTGCCCTCTTCATTTTTTTTCACTGCCATAAATATCCTTACCGTGTAATATTAAAATACGTGAAGATTGATTTTTCTTGAGTGATTTCTTCTAGCTAAAAACTGGTTAATATTATTAGTTTATTTTTTAGTAAATAATAGTGTTTATATGTATCGCTAACAAAAATAACACAATAAGTGTGATTGGTGACCGATATATTAGATGATACAGACTTAGTTGCTAAGCTGCGGTAGACTTGATCTGGTTTGATGGGGAAATGACATAAATACGTACAATGTGTGTGGGTTTGTTAATGATTACCATGAAATCCAGCAGGAGTCTTGATGTTTTCAGATAAAATATCAGCAGCTAGCCTCTCCACATATTACTCATGCTAGTTATAGCATGAGTAATGACATAACCATATGTAACACAAAAAGTGTTCTTACCAATACCAGTTTATACTAGGCTAGATTATATTGTGAAATCCTTGTCTCACGATGGATAGTAATACACAAGATTAGGTTCTAGGTTAAACAAAAAATTGTTGAGTCAGTGGCGATAAAAGCGCCATTATCTCGCAGTGTTTTACGGGGAATAGCTAGATAGTTTCTGTATACAAATTATTTTTGGCATTTTAGCTTGGATGTGAAAACAAGTTAACCTTCTATAGTGGTATAGAGGCGTGATGATAAAAAGAGCCTGATATGAATAGCCCTCGGTTATTTTATGCAGGAAACGAGTGTTCAGACGAGATAATTATGGAGCTGAATTCATGCCGCTTAACATTTAGGTGTCTTTATTATCAGTTGTACTAAATTGTATCCTTGGTGGTTTTCTCCATGAGTTAATAATAGGGCTTGTTATTCTGCTTACAAAATTATAAGTAACATCATGTAACATGACTTAACATCTTGAAAGCAGAACTGTATATTTTAAAGAGGCTTCTGTAAATACGGCATCACGACTTGCTCATGTTTAACTCAGTGAGTGTGAAGTGCGTCCAACGCTATGCTGATGAGCCATTATTTAGATACAGGATAAGCGGTTACACTTAAAGTGTTTGTTGTTTTTTTTGCGCGTACACTTGTTGTCTCTCTTAAGGCTGGCAATCGATGAGAGTTATAAGCTTGCTCTAATTGTGAATAATGCTGGGCGAATGAATAGGCAATTTTTACTATTTAAAAATGAACTCGAAATATGACTTGTGACTTGTGACTTTAGGTTCGCGCGCCTTTCTTATGTTGCTGATTTTATGTGTGTAATCATGATTGTGGTTATGGTTTTCATTTAATTATTACACTTGCCTATTCAAATGTTGTGTCCTGAAAAATCCGCTTGATATATAACATATATGCCATACTCCCAGCTTATGATCTAGTATCAATCATTTCCCCAACATTTAATCGATAGTTTTTGTTCATTAAAGTCTCATCCAAAGAAAAATAAAGAAAGTACACAAAATGTGTAGACGAGTCTGGCAGTTTAGACTAGAGTAGTCGATATCGTGCAGTTGCTGTCTTTTACAGGGGCAATAAATGAATATCTCGGCTTAATCTTAAGTGTGATGATTTACCCTCATCATTGAGGTTATAGAGTAGCGTAATCATTATTTTAAGCACCAGGCACCAAGCACCAGACATAAGAGAAAATGAAATATGTCTGGTCTCAACAATCACCATTCAAAAGTGGATGAACAGATGACAAAGAGCAAACAGGTGAAGCGTAAACAACAATGGTATTTCTTATTGGTTCTTATGCCAGTCTGGATGCTGATAGGGACAGCATATGCGTTAGAGATGTCCTCTCAATCAGAGTTAGATAGCGTCGTCTCCATGTTTGAGTTGTTGGCTATGTTCCTTGGTGGTGAAGCCGCGGCGAAATGGGTTGCTATTCTCGGGTTATTAGCGTGGATCTTGACCCAGTTTATGGCTTGGTTGCCGCCAGAATGGGTCGCGAAATTACCGAGTTGGCTAATCAAATTAGTCAACATCATTGCTGGTAACTATAGGAGGGCATCGAATGGGGTGGATAACGATTCTGAGCAAATTCGGCGGACTTTTTAACCGGTTGCTGGGTGAGTGGAGTAAATATGATCAAAAACGTGAACAATTGCGACGACAAAAACGTCGGGCGTCGGTGGCTGAAGATCCAGAGCGCGCTTTTGCCGATCTATTTGGTGAGCCTGACAGCTTGTCAAATCACAAATCAGCCAAACCTGCCCCCTTGCGATCCGACGCCGCCAAGGTTCGAGTGGAGCATGACAGATGATAATAAGGTTATCTTGTCTAGAGAGGCTTTAGGCGAGCTGATGAACTATATTCATGATCTAAGTGATTGTGTCACAGCAATACGCTAAATCAGACATAATTCAACCGTTTTGGTCTCTGGAATCAAAGTTAGTGACATGCACACAGTGCCAGCCTTAGGGCAATGACAACTTTCCAGAGGCCACATTTCTGCGGCATTAGGCCATGAAGAATTTCCAAAACGTATATACAAAATAATGAATAGTACCAATACTGAGGCACACTCATCAATGCACATAGCATAACGCTTAGGTGAGACATTGAAGGGACATCTCTCATTATCAGCTCTCTGTGTCGCAATAATGTTTATGTCGCTACTTTATACCTTAACATGGGTCTAAAATTGAATAATAGCAGCACGTTAATTGCTAACGGCCTTAGTATGTTACTGATTACTGATTACTGATTACTGATTACTGATTACTGATTACTGATTACTGATTACTGATTACTGATTACTGATTACTGATTACTGCTAGCGTATATCTGTTCATATTATATGACTCTAAATCACTGAGGCAATGGTTTTATTTATATCAAATACTGCACGATATAAAGACATCACTCCAACATGAAAATTTATACGAGGTTCAGAGAGCGGAATGCTTGTTCGCCTCTCATGTCAGCTGTAGAGCCACAGCTCGTGATTGAGCATTGTCGTTAGCCAAGCAGTGACTTTAAATGAAACTCTCTGGTTACTTAAATAAATATAAAGGTGATAATTAATGGATTATGAAAATTTTACAGATGTTGAGATTTCTTGTCAGCATTGTGGTCAACGTAACCCAGATCTACAAATAGAAAATCGGACTATGTGTCAGATCCAAAATATTCGAAGACGATTAGTAGAACCTATGCCAATCACCTCAGGATATCGCTGCGATAAGCATCCCATAGAGAGGCATAAAACGATAGCGGGCGAACACAATCGGGCCGCTGTCGATATCGGCTCCGATTCAGTTAAATCATTTCGGATCCTCAA
>NZ_JABSSM010000073.1 GCF_013214165.1 Shewanella sp.
TACGACAGATATACCGGCCTGAGTAGTGAAGATGAATTTAAGCTGCATTTGGCTAGCGTCTATGACGAAGAACAGCTGAAACAGTTCGAGCATAGTCTCTACCATTTTGGTACAGAGCCGACAAAAGTTAAGACAGCAGATAGAGTCAAGGAGGAAAGCTCCTCTTCGGCTGACCAAAGCCTCACTAAACAAGAATCGGCTAAACAGGGCAATAGCCAATCCCAGGGCATAAAAGCCGACCGTCAGTTTATCGCATCCATGGTCATCATATATGATGCCCTGGTCGATATCGGTATGTGGCAGGATATGGATGCTGTGCCGGCTAGGTATACCTACCTCACTCTGAATCCGGCCGATTTACACTTAGTCGATAAGATACAGCCTATTATCATAGGGATCATGTCTCAGGCTGTGACTGGCATGGATGCAGGTGAGATGCAAGACTCGGTATTGGCCATCATAGAAGACGACAAGCCGCAGAATAGGGGCAAGGTGAATAATAAGGCTCAGGCGTTAACCATCACTCTGATTGACTTTGTGCGCTTAAATGTGCTCAAGGCTTATCGTCAGTTTGTGTTTAAACAGCAGCGTGAGCAGGCATTAAATGCCTGGATGCAAGATACCTTCGATGACAATAGTGATGTCTTGATTGGTTTTTTAGCATCGCAGCAGCAGCGTCGATATACGGTACAGGTGACCGTCGATGGCCTGCAACAAAGCCTGGTTGAAGGCCTAGTGGATCAGTCTAAGCCATTCATTCACCGCGCGTATCAGATGCATCTGCAAGGAGCCGATGTTAAACCTAAGGCAGAGGCGACTATACAGCCAGACCATGAGCAGCAGATTAAATTTATGGCTGGACTCGCCGAGGGCGAATACCAGGATCAACACTATCTGCCCTTCTTCAAACGCCTATATCGGGATAACCCTAGCTCTATTACTCAGGTAGGCATCTCTTCAACGCCGACAATCAGTGTGCGTAATCTGCCGATCATCAAGACCGGGGCCAAGGTCTCCGGCGAGGGAGGGACGGGGATCCCCAACTTCCATTTCGTCGATCGCCAACAAGATCGGGCCTATTACTTCTTCGGCAACGATGCCCTGCAACTGGATCGCCTCATGGAGAGTCATGGGGTGAGAACCATGTTCGATCGTTTAGCTTATTTGATCACGCTCAACTGTAATGGCCAATATGATTGGAATGCACATACTAGCTACGATGGCTTAGTCAATCTAGGTTTCGGCGAGGCCCAGCGAGATTATGGCGAGAAGCGCTGTATCAGAGAGTTGCAGGAGCGGGCTAAGGTCGAGGTGAAACTTAAGGAGCTTCGAGCCGAGATCATTGAGGATATTCGCGGTTATCAAGGTATCTTCTTCCTCGATGTATTCACTAAATTAACCAAGAAGTGGAAGATTGAGCTGGCCATCTCGAAGCTTGCCAAACTTGATGGCCGAGGGATGCCAGATCACACCTTGATCTATAATCCTTGGCCGGATCACTTCGCTCATTTCACCGGCCCTTTCAGTGATGAGATTATCATGCCGACGGGGGAGCTAAACCGACTGGATTTTTGGCTAGGCCAGACAGAACAGGCCTATAAAGATGCGGGGATCTACGATCAAACCTTGTGGGGGATGGCGGGAGATCATGGTCTGACTCCGATTTTTTATGCGTTGAATCCCGAGAGGCAAATATTTGATAACTTGTCTCATGAGCTGGGTTATCCCCTGTTGGTAAAGAAAATATCTTCCGATGAGGGCGAAGGACCGAAAATCACCAATGCCCTTAATTACACGAGTAACAAAGGCTTAGATGTGGTTGTGGCTTCCACTGCGGGAGGCAACATGATGATGGACTTCTTCAACGCTAAATCGGGCTGGGAAGCACAACCTGTTTATCAGGATTTGATCCACTGGTTACCCATTAACGCAGCACAAGTAACGGATACTTTGGACATAGTCACAGAGACGGCCAATAGCCTGTCTGAGTCTCTGGATTATATGGTGCTGAGGGAGCGTCAATGCAATTTTTCTGGCTGTCAGGTGCGTTTAATTGGCCATCGTGATGGCGTTCGGCTCGATGAGCTGGTGGAGCGTAGGGGAGATAAGCTGCTCTATACCAGCTTAACGGGCAAGCCCGCTAGATTACTGGATACTCAGGAATTAAATCCGTATCGACCAATTCCCTCTCAAGCCGAGATTGAGCACTTTTCGGAGTTAAAAAACTTATGTCTTACCCAGGCGAACGCCGATGATGTCAATTCATGGTGTACGGTTCAGCAGTGGCGCGACCTGACTCGTTTCACTCTCCGCCCCGATTCGGTGAATCAGATAGCCAGGCTATACGATGAAGCCCATGCAGGTACGATTAACCTGTTTCCCAAGGCTGGCATAGGCTACAACACTAAGGTGCCAGGTCGTCATGCCGGAGAGGACTTCCCTGAGAAGGATGCCTTCATCGGCTTCTGGGGTACGCCGATAGGGTCCAATGCCAGCACGCTCAAGATAGAAGAGAATGGTTCTTTGGCGCCGACCTTGTATGAGTACCTGACCGGAGAGCAGGTGATACCGGGAGAGAATGGCTGGGGCTATCCGTCATTATTAAATAAGCTAGATATTCGATGATCGATCCTGAGGCTTAAACTCGTTGGCGGTTATTAGTGGATGTTTATTCGCTTGTTGGATTTGATATTGCCAGCTGAACAGGCTAGTGACTTGAGCTAGGGCTAACACGCAGAGCACGAGCAGAGTGCTCTCAATATCGGAATGGGTCAGCCATAATAGGCCTGCACCGAATACGTAACCCAGAGTTTGGAATTTAGCTACGAGTCCCGTTGCTATGGCTTTGCGGCTCTTGTCGGCCAAGTTGCACATCAGGCTAGTGATCTGTAATTGCAAGATGGCGAAGGCCCCGCTGAGCAGAGGAATAGCAATGAGTAAGATATACCCAGATGCGAGCAGCATGGATGCCAGCGACAGGACAAGCATGGCATTAGCTAACAGCATCATGTTGAAGTGGTTTACTATTTTTATTCGTGAGCTGAAACCATGGCAGAGCACCATAGCCAGAGCCGCCAGGGTCATTAACAGAGATAAAAATTGACTGGCCGATTCATCATCCAATGCTAACCATTGCAGGGCCATGGGGGTGAGCAGGTAAATGACCGTACTATGGCTGATACAGATGAGTGTGATGCTTAGCAGTAAGCTGGATCTAAGCTTGCTGTTTAATCGAGACCCCTCCGCCATCAGTGCCGTTTCATGGGCATTGTCAACGTTTGTGTCGGCTGCTAGTGGGGCTGACTTAACGCCCTGCTCTTCAGTGTACTTTCGATGTGAAGTGGTGAACTTAGCGATACAAAGTAGACAGGTAAGTGGAAAAAACACCAAGAAAAGCAATGGAGATCTCCAGTCTATCCAGATGAGCAGCAGAGCCAGCAAGGGAGCTAAGAGTCGGCCTATGGCCATAACCGTGGATAGTTCGGCTAGCTTATTAAGCGTATTTTTCGCGTCCAGTTTAACGTCATTGTGTTCGGTGATCCAGGCCTGACAAGTCGGTACTATGGCCGATGCCATCATGCCGTAAATGAGTCTGGCGACGAGTACGACTAAGGTGACCCATAGCAGCGACCACTGCTGCTGACTCGTTCCCCACACAGCTAAATAGAGTAATGAAAAACTGCTCGTTAAGCCAAAAACACCTGTCATCAACACCCTTCGATAACCCCACCTCAATGATGTTTTCGCCCACATAGGCGTGCTGAACAGGAACAGTGCCGACCCAAAACTCATCAATAGAGCCAATGTGGCTAGGGGAAGTGAGGTCTTCGCCAAGAAGATTGGGGTATAGACAAGTAAAACACTCTGACAGATCCCTAAGAGCGGTGCGGATAGGAATAGAGGCCAGGGATGCTTTTCCATTTCAGACTACGCCAATGTAAAATTTGTTGACATGATAATCATAGTTATTATTATTCGCAACCGGTTAAATGCTAAATCAGATACGGATGTTAAAAGGATGTTTTCTTATACTGAGGGTATGCGAGTCGATCTTGCTGCTCAATGTTTCTTCAATGGGTTATTGAAAGAGTTTACTGGTTGGACTCAAGATGCCGAGCTTAAGCAGATCTCCATGGCCTTGCCAAATAGTGGCCAGATATTACTGCTCTCCTATGCCCATTTTTCGGTTTGTGGCCCGCACAAGTTCATCTTCCCCATTCGGTATCGTCAACTGGAAGGCCGAGATCTACAAGAGGGTGAGCTGACCTTCCAGCAGGCACTCAAGTTGATTTTAGATGAAGAAGCGATCTTGGGTTCGGTATCTGCATCGGCTAGACACTTGTTTTATGAGCGTGTGATGCAGAGTGCGGCCAACACGGCTAGTGCCATATCCTTAAGAGCAGCCGATCTCGCTCATCTCTATAGCGGTAAGCTGAACTTTATCGAGGCCGAGCAGGCTCTGTTGGCGGGGCATAATATGCACCCGGCCCCTAAGAGTCGCAGTGAATTTAGCGGTGAAGATATTCGTTACGCGCCAGAGAGTGGCCAGAGCTTTGGTCTTCATTGGTTTGCTGTACATCATAGCGCATGGCAGGGCGATGTTTATCAGTCAGATGTACAGGAGACGATAGGGGCAATAACCGAAGATCTGGGCCTGGAGTTTGACCCTCTTCCCCAGGGTTTTCAGCTACTGCCTATGCATCCTTGGCAAGTTCCTGTGCTGCGTGAGCGTGAAGACATTGCCGAGTTATTCGCCGCAGACCTCATTATCGATCTTGGGAACAGAGGGGATGTTTTTCTTAACCTGTTGCAGCGTCAATGGGGGGAGCCTACACGCGTGATCTGGATCTCCAGAAGACCTAATTTCCAGGCTCTGGATGAAGGCGTTTTTACCGATCAATATTTTACCCCAGGTTATGGCGAAGTGTTCTACGGCCTCAATGAAGGGGTTAAGCGGCAGGAAGTGAGGCACCAAAAGTTATCCAGTGATGGCATCACCAAGGCTTGTTTGAACGCGATCTATCAGCACCTGTATCAGGAAAGGTTTATCAAGGCCCAGGGCAAGGGAGCCGGTGAACAATGGTGTCTGCGCCCCCATAGAACCTTGACTGATGTGAAGCGAACGGGCGAAAGATTTTCCCTGATCTTGAGTAACGGTATTACCCGCCAGGACGAACATCTGGACGTGGATGAAATGATCTTATGTACCGGCTATGAGTCTCGTGTCCCCGAGTATCTCGAGCCGATAAAACACCTACTGGATATTGATCAAGATGGCCAGTTTAACCTTAACCGTGAGTTCTCGGTTGCCTGGAGTGGTCCGCAGACGAACAAGGTCTATGCGGTCAATGCCGGGATCCATAGCCATGGGATCTTAGAGCCTCAACTCAGCTTGGCGGCGTGGCGGAGTGCCACCATCATCAATGATGTGTTGGGCCGATCTCATTTCGACCTTTCTCAGGAAGAGTCGATGATCGATTGGGGCCAGCAGGACCCAGTTGCTCAAAATTTATCTCAATTCACACCTCAAAAATCATATAATAATTAGGAATTATAACGTGTTAAAGTTTAAGTTGGCTCCTTTAACGGCCGCTATCGCCCTGTCGCAAATCGGATTTTCTGTCTGGGCAGCTGAAAGTGAAATAGAAGTCATCCAAGTGACGGCTAAACCATTCGAAACCCCTGTATCATCGCTACCTGGCATGGTACAGATCATCAGCCTGGAGGCGATTCAGGCCCAGGCGAGTGTGAGTGCCGACCTCTCGGCTCTGTTAGCAAACCTAGTACCAAGCTATGGCGCCGAGACTCAGATGATGTCCAGCACCTACCAAGGATTTCGTGGTCGCAAGTCCATCGTGATGATTGACGGCATAGTGATGTCCAATACCCTCAGAGACACGAGTCGAGTGCTCTCCTCTATATCCATCAATAATATTGCCCGCATTGAGGTGATCCAAGGCGCGAGTTCCGTCTATGGCAACGGTGAATCAGCCGGAGTCATCAACCTCATCACCCACAGCGCCAGCGAAGATAGCATTGCCTTCTGGAGTCAGGTTAAAGTCGATGGCTCAGTGCATAACTCAGACTCTCTGGGTTATCACCTCAGCCAGAGGATCTCCGGTACCCAGGAGAATTTTAGCTACCTGGCCCAGATAAACTGGCGTGACTCAGGCACCTTATTTGATGGTGATGGCACTCAGATCCCTTCGGATCCTGCCGGACGCGGTGGTCAGGGGGAGTTGAAAGATCTCGATGCCTTGCTCAAGTTTGGCTATGGCTTCGATGATGGCTCGGATATGTCGCTGAACCTACACACACGTAAGCTAGAAAATCAGCTGAGTTTCGCCCGTAAAACAGTGTTCGATGAAACTGTGGTGGTCGACATGTCTATGCCCTTCGAAGGAGAGGCACCCTATAGCGAGAATAAATATGCCCAATTCACCTATGACTCACCCTCTATAGCTGGCCATAAGCTTAATATCGAACTCAGTGCTACAGAGAGTGAGAACACCCAGGCTAATAGGGTGCTGACCCAGTCGAAGAAGCAGGCCCTGCGCATCGCGGCTCAGCCTTTGAAACTACCCCGAGAGTCCGATGTATTGACCTATGGCATAGATTACCAACTAGATAAGACCAGGCAGATAAGCTCGAAAGGCGTGTGTGAAATTTGTAATGTTGAACAGACTAACCTTGCCCCCTTCGCCGAGTACCAGTTCAATCAAGGCGATCTCATGCTGCAGCTAGGTGTACGTTACGAAAACTTCGATCTCGATGTGCCCGATTATCAGGCGACGGGTCGATACGGCATCACCCCATTTAGCGGAGAAACGATCCAAGGTGGCAGCTTAAGTTACAGTAAGCCTGTGTTTAATCTTGGTGGTGTATATAAATTTGATACCACAGAGGTGTACGCTTCATTTTCTCAAGGATATGGCCTGGGAGATCTGCGTCGATTACGCTCTATCAATGTGGCCAGTGTCGAGCAATACGATGATGCCATGATGCCCACCGAGGCGAATAACTTCGATTTAGGCTATCGCGGCCAGTTTGACGACTTAAGCTTCGATCTCGGCCTGTTTTATACTCGAGCCGAGCGGGCACAAAGCTATGTCGATATTATCGACCAAATCATCTATGGCACACTCGCTTCGATGGGTCCTAGTTTTACCTATGATCAATCTAAGACTTTCAATCCCGATGCGATCGATGCCGTCGTGAGCCGTGATGAGAAGACGTACGGGGTGGAACTGATCTCCTCATACGCCTTCGATGATACCTTCACTCTAGGCGGCACCTTTAGCTATATAGAGGGCGAATATCGCCATCCGACCAAGGGTTGGGTAGACATGAACCATGCCCGTATTAGCCCGCTTAAGGCGACGGCTTATCTGGATGTAAATGTTAACGATGAGTTCGGTGGCCTGTTACAGGTGACCTACGTTGGCTCCAGAGACGCGGGTTCACAAGTTGACTTGCCATTGCCGCAAAATGGTATGTTGGGAAGCTTCGAAGGCTATGGGTATTACAATGCGCCGACCGAGAGCTATGCTACTGTGGATCTGACCGTCTTTTATCGCAGCGATTTCGGTCAGTTTACCTTAGGCATAAAGAACCTGTTGGATAAGGTTTACCGTCCGGTTTATGCTCAGATGGGCAGCGGTAGCTTGTATGGCAATATCGACCTGCCGAACGGTCTTAGCTTAGATTCGCTCGAAAGTTCGGTGCGTGAATACGCCTTCAAGGACAGTTATAACGCTCAAGGTACGACCTTTACCTTAGGCTATCAAATTAACTACTAGTCCAGCAGTTGGTATGAGTGAGTCAAGAAACGCTGATCCCCCTCGGGGTCATCGTTTTTTTTGCCCTAAGCCATGTGCAGGGTGGGTGAAAGTCATTACACTAACCAATCGGTAACATTCAAGATCAGGCATGGGGATAAGATGGCTAAAATAATGATAACGGGCGCGACAGGTTTACTGGGCAGGGCGGTCAAGGAGCGCATTGAGGCAAGCCAGGTACACCAAGTTATCGCCACAGGTTTCAGCCGGGCTCAAGCTGGTATATACAAGTTAGATCTCACCCAGGCCGCAGACGTCGATGAGTTTATTGCCCAGCATCGACCCGAGGTGATCGTACACTGCGCCGCCGAGCGTCGTCCGGATGTGTCCGAGCAAGACCCAGCAGCGGCCTTGGCGCTGAACTTAGGGGCGACCAAGGCATTGGCCGAGTCGGCAAGCAAGCAAGGTGCCTGGGTTATCTATATTTCTACCGATTATGTGTTCGATGGCACTGAGCCCAATTATGCCGAGTCAGACCAGCCCAATCCGGTCAACTTTTACGGTGAATCTAAATGGCTGGGTGAGCAAGCATTGTTGGAAACCGCTAAGGACTTTGCCGTATTAAGGCTGCCTATCCTCTATGGTCGGGTCGAGCAAGTTTCTGAGTCTGCCATCTTAGTCTTGCTTAACCAGTTGCTGGATAAGCAGGCTCAGGAGGTGGATCATTGGGCGGTGCGCAGCCCCACGTCGACACAAGATATTGCCCTGGCTATCGAGAAGATGATCGCGCTACGGCTGGCTAAGAAAGATCTGTCTGGTATCTATCACTTCAGTGGCAAAGAGACCATGAGCAAGTACCAGATGCTGCTTGTTTTAGGTGAGCTACTCGGGCAGAGCAGCCAACATCTAACCCCGGTTGCTGAGCCCACAGATAGCGCCAAGCGTCCTAAAGATTGCAGCTTAAGTTGCGAACGCCTGGCCCTGTTGGGGGTCACATCACAAGTCGATTTCCGCTCTGGGGTACTCGATGCCTTGGAGGCGTCCACACCCGCGCTATCGGCCATTGGTTTGAGACTCGGTTAGCGCGATTTTTATGGCGATTTCAATTGCTGATATGCAAGTATCGGCATCTAAGGTGGGTCATGTTTAAGCGTCTAGTGCCAAATTTAAAATCTTCGGATCAGTTAGCCTTCCTGCGTTTCTTAGGATTCGTGCTTAAGCTAGGGCTGACGTTTTTTGCCGCCGAGACCTTTGGCTTGTCGATCTTCAGCCAGGCGTTGAATTATGCCTTGTTGTTGGAGGCCGCATACCTGAGTGCCACATTCGTAATCAGGCAGCCCTTGATGTCGAAGGACTCAGGGTTATTTTTCGCCTTGCTGCTCGATACCGCGTTCTGGATCACCTGGCTTTATTTCTCCGGTGGCGCCACCAATGCATTTATTTCTCTGCTGTTATTACCCATAGCCATAGCGGCGGTGATCTTGCCTCGTTGGGCTCCCTGGACGCTGACCTTAATCTCGACACTCGCCTATAGCCTGATGTTATATGCCGTGCCTGATAGCCAGATGCAGCACCATGGAATGGATATGAGTTCTCACTATTTGGGCATGTGGTTTAACTTTGTTATTTCATCCTTAGTGCTGACCACCAGTGTGGCTTTTATCGCTAAACGCATGCGCAGGCAAGATGCCGAACTGGCCTATATGCGAGAGGCTCAGCTTAGGCAAGAGAAGTTATTAGCACTAGGCACAGCATCTGCCCAGATGGCTCATCAACTCGCGACGCCCTTGTCTAGCTTGCGTTTACTGGTCGATGAGGTCGCGGAGGAGTTGGAGCCTGGCAATCAGGCCGTAGCAGAGATGGAAGTTGCCCTGTTGAGATGCGAACGCACCTTAACCGATCTGAGACTGGCTACCGAGTCCATCAGAGAGCAGAGACAAGTTGAATCTCAGGTGAGCTTACTTATTGCCCTGCTTAGGCAGCAACTGACCTTGTTGATGCCGCAACTTAAACTTGAGTTGCATGTCGATACTCAGGTTCGAGGCACACATATCCAAACCGATACTAGCCTGTTACCCGCGCTACTATCCTTGGTAGAAAATGCCTCTCGAGCCAGCGAAGAAAAAACCACAGAACAAAGAGTCAGGATCGAGTTTGCGCTTGAGCCCCACAGCCTAAACCTAAGGATCAGGGTTCGAGACTACGGCGATGGGATCCCTAAGGGGTTAGTTTCTCAGTTGGGACATAAGTTAATAGACAGTCCTTCAGGCATGGGCATGGCGCTAATGTTAAGCCATGCCAGCTTCGAGCGGCTTGGGGGAACCTTGATTTTAGGTTCTCATCAAGACGGTGGCGCGGTGGCAGAAGTCAGCTTGCCCCTACTCGAGCGTTAGTCTTTTTTATATCAGCAGGCTATGTTGGAATATATGTAGGAATGGAAGTGACAGACATAAACAAGTTATTGATCATAGAGGACGACCTGGCCTTTGCCAGTGTGCTCGCCAGACGCCTCACTCGACATGGATTTGAGTGTCAGCAAGCCCATGATGCAACCCAAGGTCTGTTGCTGGCCAGACAGTTTCAACCCAGTCATATTCTCTTGGATATGAAACTAGCGGAGGACAATGGCCTCACTCTGATTGAGCCTTTGAGGCTGCACCTGCCTAAGGTGTTGATGGTACTGTTAACGGGCTATGCCAGTATCGCGACTGCGGTCGAGGCCATTCGTATGGGGGCTGACAATTATCTGGCAAAACCCGTCGATACCCAGACCTTACTTAATGCATTGAACTCGAGCCAAGACAAGGGGCAAATGGCTCCTGTCGATGAACAGCCTCTTAATCCTAAGCGATTGGAGTGGGAGCATATTCAGCAGGTGCTCATTGCCAACAAGGGCAATGTCTCGGCCACGGCGAGACTGCTGGGAATGCATAGGCGTACTTTGCAGCGAAAATTATTGAAAAAACCCGTATCGATTTAAGCCGGTTTGTCTGCTGTGTTTTCCCTATAAAAAATCCCCGAGGACATTCCCTGGTTAAAAGGGAGTCGCTCGGGGAGGGAAAGTGCAGTGGAAACCCCTAAAGTAAAAAAGTGTATAGGCGCTAGTCTCTTAAAATCTGTATTCTCCTGTCAGCCACGCATTTATGCCCGTACCTGGCATGCGTTCGCTCGGCATCAAATCCCCCCCCATGACCCGGTTATAACCGGCGAGGTGATCGTCATATTCGGTATCGAACAGGTTATCTACTCCAGCCTTGAGCATCCAGATATCTGCATCGTAGGCGAGGGACAGATTCATCAAGCCATAACCTGAGGTGGTCTGTTCAAATTGTGTCTCTGATACCTTGCTCTGGGCGCTGACGCCCAAGCCTTCGACTCTCCCCAGCCAATTGCCATCCTGGTAATTTAGTCCAAGCATGACCTTAGGTGGTGAGATGCGATAGAGGCTATCGTCGATATCGCGACGCTCGCCACTGACATAGCTGGCATTCATATCCAGACTCCAGCTGTCGCTAACTTGATAAGTCGCGGTCAGATCTATGCCAAACAGCTGGGCATCGACATTGGCAAACTGCATAGGATTGTCATCAGCCATCATTTTCGCCGCCATGATCACCGCTGGATCACTCGCTGCAATGCCTTGAATATAATTGTCTATCCTGTGTAAGAATACACGCGGACTGATGCTAACGTCGCCACTGGCGTAATCAAGGCCCACTTCGGCTTGATAGGCTGTCTCTAAATCCAGATCCATCTGACCGACATAGGTGCGGCCATCGGCTAGGCCTCCGGTTGATTGCATCGGCACCCAGAGGTATCTCTGTTGATAGCTGGCGCTGGCTTGTTTTTGGGCCAAGCCTAAGATCCAGCTCAGTTCACTGTTCACTCGATAGCGACCGTTAAGGACCAGATCGACACCCGTTTGAGATTGTGAGCGGTCGGCCTGGTTATATCTGTCCATCAACATCTTAATCGCAGGCATGCCGCCGGCCATAGTGTGCTCAACCTCATCGGCATCGGTGCGGTAGTGTTTGACTCGTGCGCCCAATTGCCAGTTCCACTGGCCGATATCTTGCTGCCACTGAGCAAAAGCACTGTAGGTATCATCCTGCACACCATTGAAGTTATCCACATGGAACATGGCCATGGTCGGATCTGTGATCACTGAATTATGCTCGCTAAGCTGAGTATCGACCCCGAATAACCAGGCGTCTCTGCCTATCGATACTTGACCGTCGAAGCTGGTGCTATCGGCGCTATTATATCTGGCATTCATGGTTGGCATCTTCATGCGCTGGCTGAAGTTATCCATGCCATGTGTCGCATCGCTGTAGGCCAAGTGCCAGTTCAGCTCCCAGCGAGAGATAGCGTGTACGCCTTCGAGCTTGACCCTGTCGCTACGGATAAAGTCGATGTCCATAGGCAGAGCCGGAGTGCCGGCGCCAGTGGTTTTAACATGCTGATAGGCGATGGCTACAGACTCATTGTCTGCGCCAGATGCTGCCAAGTTGAAGCGGTACTGACCGCCCAGCATCTGCTTGTCGTATCGTGTCGGCGAGATCTCACTGCCATTACCTGAGCGGGCGTTGTCATTACCCTTGAGTATGTCGCCATAAACCAGTAGGGCGTGAGCTTGATTGCCGATATTGGCCTTAGTGCCTAGATGACCCCGCTGACCATTATCCTGATAGTGCGCCGCGACTTTACCGCTGATGTCATCGAAACTGGCTTGAGATTCTAGGACCTTGAGGCTGCCGCCTATGGTGTCGGTTCCGGCTGACACCGGCGCTATGCCTCGCGTCATCTCAAGACGTTCGCTGTTGACTAAACTGGCATAACTAAGAGGCGTATCCATGGCATTTGGACCTGCGCTCGCTAAGGTCACGCCATTGACTTGGGTGTTGACCCTATCGCCATAGAGTCCGCGGTACTGGGCTATGCCTGTAAGCGGGCCATTGCCATTGACGGCGGCGCCGGGGAGTTTTTCCAGTAGGCCGCTAATATCGGCCCTAGCTGATACCCCATCGGCCGAAACTGAACTGTAACTGCCTTGGTGATGACCGGTGACTTGGATAACTTCGAAGCCGGCGTCATCGGCGAAAGCGTGGCAAGAAGAACATAAAGCAGAAAAAATCGACAGTGAAATAATTGATAAGCGCAAGGTCATAGTAGTCGTCTTAGTGTATAGAGGTTGTGGTTTTATGTGACCATCTTGGTTCGCGGCGGATTGTGTCAGTCAAGTGAGTGGATGACAAAGGCTAATAGCCAAACTGCGACAAGCTGTCGCAGGGGGCTTGGATTCGAACCGTCTCAGCTCACGGGTCAAGGAAGCTCATAGCCGCATCTATACTGAAGTTTATCAAAGCAGGTTATTTATTTGTTGAACCTCTATATGGATAGCAATTCTATACTCGTGATTCGCGTAATTCATTACTTGTCTTTCCCGCGATGCTTGTGGGCGGGGATCCAGTCGTTTTGGTTATTCTTCGAATGAAGCTTGATTACATTTTTTGCTTTAGCTTTTGGCTGAGTGGGTATTGGTAAATTTTTTGAAGGTCGACCCTTCTTGGTAACCTATCGCTTCCCAGCGGGGTATGTGCACTCTCTGCTTCGAGAAAGTTCTGCGAGACGCCGGTTGTTGATTTTATAAGAGTCATCCCTGTGGACTCTGCTAAATCAAACCAGGTCCATGTTTGATTTGGCATTTTCATATGCACATATCACGCTTTCCGCCCCAGATCAGCGAACATACCGTTTTCATAGAGGATTTAGTCTGACAGCTGGGGATCTAGAGGCTCATGGGCAAAGGTGCCGTGTTTAAGATAATGTATGGTTTGATGAGCCACCTCACTGTTGAATCGCATGCTGGAATGGCCAACATCAATAGCAACAAAGTCACTCATGGTATCTAATTTCGTTGAGTCCACAGAGACTAAGCCATCATTGGGGCCGCTGAACAGATTATTGGTTAAGAAACTCGTCTTTGTTCCAGCTATAATACCGACATTATAGCTAGGGGCCTCGAGTTGATTGCCTAAGCTAGTTTCACCAGTCACTAATACTTGGCTAATTTCCCCTCCAATCCCCATTAACCATGAGTCGCTAAAGTGATCCGCCAGTTCACTGCCCTTATTCGGTGTACCCATAAAAACCACTTCACCGAAATGGCTGTTGTTAACTAAGGTATCATTGCGTTGTAAATATGAACGAATGACTAAGCCCCCTAATGAATGTCCCACAAAATGTACCTTTGGCGCGTGAGCAATACACAGGTCAATCTGCTCAGTCGTCATGTCTAATACGGCGTCTACATCTTGTCCAATAGTGTCATAGTTAAGGGCGCAAACAAGATAGCCCGCATCTTCTAACCTCTGACTCAGTTTCCACATGGATACGTCACTTCGGCCTAAACCATGAGCGAGTACCACGAGTTCATGGTTTTCTTGATTTTCAACTGTTTCTGTTACAGAACTTGTACAACCAATGACTATCATTGATAGTGATGTAATAAAAACTCGCTGATATTTGCTTATTCGCTGATACATATTCACAATGTAAAATAATCACCTAGACCCCAGTGTCACTTACGACAAAGAAAGAGGTAAAAAGTTCTTAGGTCCCAAGAATAAACAACACACTTAGGTGTCATGACGGCCTATAGTGTCGAAAACAAGGATGGATGATGGGTAGTAATCAAGAGATTATTGATAGAGGGATAGTGCGATTTATCCTACTGAGAGGCGTGCTGGCTTGGGGAGTGACGACAGCATTTATTGTGCAGTTGATCATGTCACTTACGAGTGAAAATGGCTTCTTTGAAGGCTTAACAACGTCATTGATTTCCTTCCCATTAATGGGGGTTCTCTACGGATACGTCACTTGGATGATGATGCTTAACAGGTCTAGAAAGTTAAAATAGCTTATTCGAAGATCGTGTAAACCAAGGATTATCGAGGCTGTGACCTTAGCTGGTATGGCCTAAGTAGCCACTCTTTATGGATAGGTCGAACCACCAAAATGGTAAATACTTCAGATACCTCTGAATTCACTCGTTGTCCTAGATTGAAATTCAGGAGTGTAAATAATTAAAATCTAATTATTAATCCTTGTGATAACCAAGTATTAATATAATTAATTAATAGCGATGCAATACGTTCAGGGTTATGTTTTTTAATCAAACTTTGACAAAGTACGCTGAAATTTTGTTTTTCTTCCATTAAATTCAACAGGTTAAACTCTTCTTTTTCTATGGCCTTATATTCAGTCATTCTGTCTGGAGTACGCCATATAATCCAATGGCGTGTCTTATCTACCCTTGGGATTGGTGGAGTAGAATCATTTTTAAGTGCCTGAAATGATTCTACTGCTGAAGTGTTAAATTTAACTAATTGTATACTTCCATGTAAATTTAACACTAATGAAGGCCAGTCTGTGTCTTTTACGTGTTCTAATTCTTCTGTCGTTAATGTTATATCGTCTTTAGCATCGAAAGCCATTAATAATAAACGTTCAAATTTTGCTATGTCAGCTAAAATTTCATGTTGTTTAAAAGGTAAAGTTTCAGATAGAAAAATGGGCAGGTTGGCACTGAACTCCCTTAATGAATTATTAACCGATGGGTAAGACCTTAAATAACCAGTAACCATTTCATCGAATAAATCATCTCCAAGATACTTACCTAGCTGTTCATGATCTTGTTCAATTACTTGGGTTAATCTTATTTTATAAGCGCTGCGATAAATACTGAGGCGGTCATGTGCATTAAGCTGACCTTGGTCCGCTACATGACTTATAAAATCATTTGGTTTATTCTGCAATAGATGCATAAATTGTTGTTGAATTTTTGCCAAATCAGTCATGTATTAACCCGTCCTGTTGAAACCAAATGTCAGAGACTTGCGCTCTAGCAAAAGCTAATTCATTTAATAAGCTTTCAAGAGGCGGGATATTGCCATCTCGCTCAATCATAGTGCTAGTAGGACCAAGAGTTTTGGCATACTGACGAAATAAATCCCACACTGGATTGGGAATGTCTTCATCATGAGTATCGATTACATGGGTACCGAAATCTTGATGTCCAGCTAAATGTATTTGTTTTATGCTCGACTGTGGAATGGCATTTAAATAGGTCATAGGGTCAAAACTATGATTTCTGGCACTAACATAAACATTGTTCACATCCATTAAAAATTGACAACCTGTCCTTTTTGTCAGTTCAGCCAAAAATGTCCATTCTGGCATTTGAGATTCTTTATAAATAAGGTAGCTAGATACATTTTCAAATATCATTTCACGACCTAAATATTCTTGCACTTGTGTTATTCTTGAGGTTAAATACTGCAAGGTTTCTTCTGTATATGGCAAAGGCAATAAATCATGACTATTTATGTTACCCACTGAAGTAAAACATAAATGATCTGAGAGCCATTTGGGTTCAACCTTATTGGCGAGCTCTTTCAATGCATCTAGATATTGAAAATTTAATGGCTCTACACTGCCAATAGACATGGAGACACCATGCATTACAATAGGATAATCTGCCCGGATTTTTTCAAGGTAATACCAAGGTTTTCCTCCATCGACCATGTAGTTTTCAGAGATTATTTCAAACCAATCTATCGCTGGTTTGGTGTTAATAATTTCTTCAAAATGTGTGCTTCTCAGCCCTAACCCAAAACCTAAATATTCTTGCATAACCACTACTTTTTAATATTAATAATATGATGCCAGTGAATCATTAGCTTGATTACTGGCATTATCTTAGTATCAGCCGTCTACAGAGCCACCGATATCACCACATGCCTTAGCTGGCATAGAGACAAAACCTGTACCTTTACATGATGCGTGGCCATTACATGCATTGCTTGCCGTTTTGCAATCATTATGTCCACCACAAATGTTTACGTCATTACAATGAACCAGATCTGTTTTAGCGACTTCACCAACCCATTTATCTGTCACTTTCCCGCCAACATCACCACATGCTTTTGATGGCATAGCAACAAAGCCAGTCCCTTTACAAGATGCTTGACCTGAGCAGGCGTTAGTGGCTGTTTTACAGTCATTATGGCCGCCGCAAACATTAACATCGTAACAATGTACTAGATCCGTTGTTGCGCCGATATTCGAAATCTTTGATGTTGGTGTCGGTTCAGTACTATTACAACCGACTAAACCAGCAACCATTACAGCCATAGCTGCACCTGTAAATGCTTTCATTGTTAATTCCTCTTGTGTATTTTATTTATACCCAAATCACTTCAAGATGCTTTTCATCGTCCGGGTCTTTATTATTAGCCCGATTGAACAGGCTAGTCATAAAGACCCCAAGTAATCGAATTAACTTTCAGGTTATTATCGATTTAATTTATATCAAATTTTTAATAGAATCTTTTCCGCTTAGTACCTAAGTAACGTATGGACCAATCCCGCTAAATGAAATTCATCTAAAAGATACTTAAAGCTTACTCATTGACAAAGAATAAAGGTGTCGTTGTCAATGAGCCTGCTAATGTCTCAAATCTGAGACCCATTGCCATTGTCGACGAGCCGCCTCTAAGGCAACCCCGGTTGCTAATCCTGCGGCGGTATTCACTAGTAGGCAGATGGCGGCGGTCGAGATAATCACTAAAATACACAAGGGTCTGCCATCGATAAACCGCTTCGACCAGGCGAGTTGTAGACCCGCAATGGCGAGTAGGCTGCCCAGTAAGGCTAATGGGATCAGCGATAACATAGCGGCGCTCCCTTCTCCCCAAGTGAGGGCGATGAGCAGGCAAGTACTGCCAAATATCGTAGGGGCTATCCAGGTTCTTGCGCCGAAGTGGTGCTGAACGGCTAAGCCACCGGCGCCGTGACACATGGCGGTGGCTCCGAAGGGCGCGAGGATGAGGTTCATCAAGCCTGAGCTGGTGGCTAAGCGCTTCGGGGTGAAGTTTTCTTTGCCTTCGACGGTATCCGCTGGAAACTTCTCTTTCGCCATGGCCGAGGTGGCGATCACCGCGTTGCTCAGGGTGAGTGCGAGTTGGGGCAGGACCAGCAGACCCGCGGCCGAGCTCCACTCGTGAATGCTAGGCCAGCTTAGCTGCCAATGAGTGTCTATGCTTAAATTAAAGCTAGGTGCCATGCCACTCGTGAACTGCCATAACATGCCCGATGCTAGCACCAGAGGCATTGCCAGATAACGCATAGGTAGGAAGCGGCTGACAAACAGAGCGGCGAAAGCGCTGATACCAATCAACCAGGTTTCACCCATCATCTGTCCGCCCATCCAGATAAGTTGTAAACCTATGGCGAGCTGTATACCGATACTGATAGCGGGAGAAAGTTGTTTCGCCATCCAGTTAATCGCACCGCTAAAAGCGAGTAGCAGGAGTATGGCGCCCATCATCATGGCGCTGGCTTGCAGCATGCCAGGCGTCAGACCTTGGGCGATAACCAAGGCGGCGATCACTTTCATTGGCTGTACCGGAATAGGACGCCTGTAGTAAAAAGCGGTAAAGAGTGCAAACAGCCCAAAGCCCATAAAGATCCCCTGAGGGGAGAAATGGTTAAGGGTGATAAGGCCTAAAACGAGTGGTAGAAACGTACCTAAGTCGGCGAAGGCTCCGCTGAGCTCACCCGAGTATCGATCACATCTGTTAATAAATGTGCTTTTGCATGTCATATAGCTTGCCGTGAGAAGAGAAAATCCTGATTTCTACGAGATATGAATACAATTTTAGTGCCAATTATTACACCTGCATTTTAGGCTCTCAGGGAGCCATTATGGCTATTTGAAACATTTGAATGGGACAAGTTGACCATAAACTGAGCTGAACTGTATCTAAATGGGTATTAATATCTATTGGCTAGTTAAGATTCATGAAATGGAATCGCTAGCTAGTAGGCTAAATCAGAGGATATATGCGCTTGAAGTTGTTGGCGTCTGGCTGCTCGAACGCAAAGCATGGGTCTCAGGTGCGGTAAAGCCCCCCATATCCTCTTGCCAATATATTCCCTGTATCAGCCTTGGTTTTTATGAACCTTTACCATACACAATTCTGAATGTTGGACTATCTTTAAATTCGACTGTTTTTATGTCTCGCTACTTATTTCCATGAGAATTATTCAGATCGCTAAGCTGAACTTTATCTAGTAGCAAGAAACGTAACGAACATCAGAAAATAAAGATAAAGATAAAGATAAAGATAAAGATAAAGATAAAGATAAGGGCTGAAAGGATGAAAATGCTCAAACTTGTACTCAGCTGTGCACTGATACTCTCCCCGTCGATGGCTATCGCAGGGCAGCAATACTATGAGGCTCGCAGCGATGCCATTGCCCAGTCTGATATAGATAGTCTCAATGCGTTAGATCCCGATAATCCTCCGGGGTTGGCTGACTTAGATCCACAAGGGACTGTGGTTGCTGGCGTGGTTTCTGATTTAGGCGTGACCCTGAGCTTTCCACTTTCAATCGTCAATATGCCCATAGCCGTTGGGATATCGTCTAAGTTTCAGCGGATAGATACTTATCACTATGTGGTTAGTGCCAATAACTACGAAGCCAGTGATTTTGATTATTCCAAGTACAGCAACGACGAGAGCACATTTAACTTGGATGTTGGCATTGCCATGGAGCCAGTCGAAGGTTTGGTCCTGGGGCTGTCAGGTCGTGATCTTATCAGCCAAGATGTGGAGACAGTAGAAGCCCAAGGCCGTAAATTTACCTATCGTCTCGAGCCACAATTTACTGCTGGCATCGCCTATGATTGGGAGAGTATTGTCTTAACATCTGATATCGATCTTAACGCTTATAAACGCTTCGAGGAAATTGGCGCTACTCAGTATTGGCGCGTTGGCGGAGAATTGAAGGCCACGGATTGGTTTGCACTGCGTTTAGGTTATCGTTATGACATGAAAGACAACACGGAAAATATCTATTCTCTAGGTACAGGTTTCGAATTTGGTCGAGTCTTCTCTCTGGACTTTACTGGCATGGTCGGCAGCGATGATGCCATCGGCGGTGTGCTAAAAACGTCATATCATTTTTAAAGGTGTGTCGAGGACGCTGCTAGAGCGTTCGCGGGGTGAATATGGTGAAGCCATTAGCTCATGAACGAGAGTCATGGATGACGAACTGGCCTTGTAAAAGGATTTACACTCACTCAGAGAACGCCAACAAGTTGGCTACGGAACGTTCGCGGGCTCACTCAGAGGACGCCAACGAGTTGGCTGCTAGGGCGCTTCGCTGCTAGAGCGTTCGCAAGCTCACTGCTAGAACGCCAACACGTTGGCTACGAGACAAGAGCAAAATCTTTTCCTAGCAGCAGCTTGCTGCGCTCTGTAGGGCGTAGCCCGTTCTGGCAGCGGCTTGCCGCGTTCTGTGAGGCGCTTTTCAGCCGTTCTCTAGTGACGAAGTCACGTCCTAGCAGCTTGGCTACGGAACGTTCGCGGGCTTACTCAGAGGACGCCAACACGTTGGCTACGGAACGTTCGCGGGCTCACTCAGAGAACGCCAACGAGTTGGCTACGAGACAAGAGCAAAATCTTTTCCTAGCAGCAGCTTGCTGCGCTCTGTAGGGCGCAGCCCGTTCTGGCAGCAGCTTGCTGCGTTCTGTGAGGCGCTTTTCAGCCGTTCTCTAGTGACGAAGTCACGTCCTAGCAGCTTGGCTACGGAACGTTCGCGGGCTCACTCAGAGAACGCCAACGAGTTGGCTACGAGACAAGAGCAAAATCTTTTCCTAGCAGCAGCTTGCTGCGCTCTGTAGGGCGTAGCCCGTTCTGGCAGCGGCTTGCCGCGTTCTGTGAGGCGCTTTTCAGCCGTTCTCTAGTGACGA
>NZ_JABSSM010000074.1 GCF_013214165.1 Shewanella sp.
AAGCCACTTTAATTAGTGGTTTTTTTGTATCTGAAATTTGAGCGCTAATGAATCAGTAGGTTACTTCCACCGGAGCTTCGACTCTTGGTGCCGGCACCATCTTCACTCTTTTAATCAAAAGTGAAGAACAAGCAAGCCACTTTAATTAGTGGCTTTTTTGTATCTGAAATTTGAGCGCTAATGAATCAGTAGGTTACTTCCACCGGAGCTTCGACTCTTGGTGCCGGCGCCACCTCTTATAGTAAAGAGCAGAAAGCCTCGACATTGTTCGGGGCTTTTTACGCTCTGTGAAGAAAAACGCTTTATTCAGACTAGAACACAAGCCTCAACAAGATTGACTGTATAGTTTTTGACAGCTTGAACCTGTTTGGCAAGAAACTGCTTGCACAGCCAATAACATCGCTATATTATACGCGCACTCCAAACGAGGCAGGACTTAAAAACCCTTATTTAAACCTAGGTTTAAAACTTACTTGAAGTAGATGACTAACACTTAGTTTAGTTGCCCGAATAGCTCAGTCGGTAGAGCAGAGGATTGAAAATCCTCGTGTCCCTGGTTCGATTCCGGGTTCGGGCACCAACATTTAGCCGGCATAGCTCGTTAATAGAGTTGTGACTGGTAATCAAATAGATTGCTCCCGAGTTTATCTTTTGGTGAAAAAATAAGCCGGCATAGCTCGTTAATAGAGTTGTGACTGGTAATCAAATAGATTGCTCCCGAGTTTATCTTTTGGTGAAAAAATAAGCCGGCATAGCTCAGTTGGTAGAGCAACTGACTTGTAATCAGTAGGTCCCGAGTTCGACTCTTGGTGCCGGCACCATACAACAAGCAAGCCACTTTAATTAGTGGCTTTTTTGTATCTGAAATTTGAGCGCTAATGAATCAGTAGGTTACTTCCACCGGAGCTTCGACTCTTGGTGCCATTTTAGTCCACTCACCTTTCTTGTGAACCTTAACGATAAAGTGTCCGACAAATACTCCGGCCATGACATTGGCAACAGCTGGGATGCTTGACAGGATCCCTTCCGGATCTAATGTCTATTCTGATAAGAAATACATTTTATTCCAATTGGAATAAGATCAAAAACGGCGTTGAACTTCTTCAACGCCGTTTTAATAAATATCTACCAATACTTATAAAGAGAGTTATACCGCCTCTTCGTTCTCTTCACCGGTACGGATCCTAATCACACGCTCAATCTCAGTGACAAAAATCTTACCATCACCAATCTTACCTGTACGCGCCGTATCCACTATGACTTCAATGGCTCTGTCTAACAGATCATCTTGGATCACTAGCTCTATTTTAACCTTAGGTAAAAAATCCACCATGTACTCGGCACCGCGATACAGTTCGGTGTGCCCTTTCTGTCGGCCAAAGCCTTTGACTTCTAGAACGGTCATGCCGGTAATGCCGATCTCAGCGAGAGATTCACGAACATCATCCAACTTAAATGGCTTAATTATCGCCTCGACCTTTTTCATCAAACGCTCCTTCATAGGGTAATAAATGACTTATCAGTGTTATTGCTCCAGCTTATCACGAGCTTGAGACTCACCAAAGTTAATATACCGATCAATCCTATGGAAGCACTTTCCTTTCCACTAAACAATAAAATGGCCTTACTATTTCTGCTAACCTAACTATACTTTCACGACTACCACAGTCTTAATGTGATTGCAGGATGCAACACAGGGCTTTTAAAAAAATCATCGAACTTATATTCAAAGGATTGAATATGAAAATAAAGAATGGCTTTACCCTCGTCGAACTCATGACCACCTTGGTGGTATCTACAACCTTGATCAGTATTGCAGCGCCAAACTTCAGCTCCCTTTATCAACACTATCGAGCAGACTCAGCCATTCGAGTCATTCAACAGACACTGCAAATGGCACGCAATACTGCCATCAGTTACGGCGTACGCGTCACTACCTGCCCCCTGGTCGACAATCGATGTAATGACAATTGGAGTCTGGGATTAACCGTATTCACCGATTCAGGTGAACGATATATTGTTGATGGTACAGACCTTATCATTTATCAAACATCCCCCTTTAAAGATGAAGATACTGTTATATACAACAGGGCTGCGATTAGATTCCAGCCAGATGGACTCGCTTCGGGAACCAATGGAACACTAAAATACTGCCCCACAACACCCGACAGTCAATACTCAAGAGCAGTTATCATCAATCAAGCTGGAAGAGTAAGATTTTCAACAAAAGAAGGGATTTCATGTAGAAAATGAGTGCCAGATAACACTTTTTTTCTGTGCTAATCTTGTCAACTCCCCCTCTAAAGCCAATATATTGGCTTTAAATATTGACTATTACCAGCTGATAACATAGCCAATCTAGCTTATACTATATAATGGATTTAATTGGGATTGATGTGATGTTATCTATAGGCAAAGGATTCACACTCGTTGAGTTAATGGTAACAATTGCAATTGCAGGAGTGCTTTTATCCGTTGGTATACCTTCATTAACATCACTTTATGAAGGCTATCGTGCAGAAAGTGAGATAAGGAAAATACAACAGTACTTAATGTTTACTCGCAATCAAGCTGTCAGCTATGGCTCACGTGTAACCATGTGCCCCCTTACAGCTTCTGGCTGTGGATCAGATTGGAGTAATGGTTTCAGCATATTTATCGATAACGGAACTATTCGCTCTCTCGACACCAGTAATGGCAGAACGGATCAAATCCTTAAAAAAATATATGCCATCAACTCAAGTGACTTCTTATCCTTTGCAGCGAACTCTATTAGCTTCACCTCTGATGGGCTTATGGCTACGGGGTCATCTTCAGGGACATTTGCTTACTGCCCAGGCTCCCAAACGAGCCCAGAGTCAAGAGGTGTTGATGTAAGCCCTTCAGGAAAGGTGCGGTTTACATTAGGCAGTGTGACTTGCCCCTCGACGAGTAACTAGGGCAATTTAAGTTTATCGGCTCGAGAGTCACTGCACTAAGCTTCTCAGCAAAGGACACTGATGCCCCTCTTCTAAATCAAAAGTCTAGCTTCTAACATTTAAAGCCCCTTCTCATAGATACCGGCCCTCGATGATAATTAAAATAAGCTGATTGAAAGAGACCTGATTTAACACTAGAGAAATACCTTGCTTGCTGCAATTACAAGGTTAATTTTTAAATAGACACAAGGATATTGAGAGGTGGCCGTTTATATAGAGAAGCTAAAAGTAAATGAGTCATCAGTAGAGCCTAGTTAGATCCAATTTCTGAGCCCGGCCTAGGGTAAACGTCTCATTGATGAGGACGCATTCATGTACATTCCTAATATAAAACTTCTTATTATCCTTGCTAACATTAATACGGCCAGGAAGTGAATCGACCTTCAGCTTATACTCTTTGACTTGCCAGCGATAAAAAACAATTTTGTCTCCATCGGTCGAATTGACATAGCACTTGTAATCCTGCTTTTCACTAGCAAACACAAGTGAGCTGCTAAAAACAGCTAGCAGTAAAATTATCAGTGGTTTCATTTCCAACACTCCAAGGGCGTTTTAGCTCCAGTATCAGTGAGTTGTATCGTGGCACAGGCACTATCTCTGCTGGCCTGTATACCTTGCGCCGTTGCTATAATAGTAAAGCTAGTCGTGCCCGTAGAATCTACACTGTAAAACCCTTTCTCTGTGATAAAGGGATCTGTTCCCGGGATTAGCTCACTCATATCTTCTGCATAAGCACGGTTATCTAAATAAAATTGCTCTTGTAAATTCGCCACTCTCATTACTGCCGCGATCCCATCGGAGCGCGTACTCTTGGCAATGTAATCGGTATAAGATGGATAAGCGATAGCGGCCAAGATACCTATAATTGCAACACTTATCATCAACTCAATTAATGTAAAACCATTTTTCATAATCTTTCTCTCAGTTCAAATGATAATTGGCAATCATAGAGGTATCATTCATCGATATGATAATAAATTTTGTTAACCCCGAGGCCCGAACCAACGTTGATCGTCCCAGAAGCTTCGCCATCTCTAATTTCCCCCTTGCCTACACCAATGATGTAAATATAAGGTTCTTCTCCAGTATCTGGTGGAGGTATAACGATTTGAGGAGTATCGGGAACACGCTCACCTAATTCATAATAAATATTGGCATACGTCCTTGTTCCCTTATGAAGATCGAATACGTAAAGACGCCCTTGTCCTGAGGTGCTACACACTAAGTCAGAGACAACATTGACTGATGGCACAAATGAGGTGAAGTATACTATCCCGTCAATAATCAAAGGAGCTGTTAATGACTTCTCTCCTGAAGCAGTAAAGTCATAATTCCAACCTTTTTTACTTCCAAATGTAATATTATCAGCCCCCGTTACCGGTGCAGCAGAAGTCACATCATAAAGTTTACTTAAATCAATCGCTGCTGGTACAGGATCATCAGCAGCGACTCTTGTAGCGACATTACGATCTTGTAAAACAAAAAACTTATCATCAGTTTCTAAGCCTGTTGGGTGAGAACGATTTCCAGTTCCTACAGCGACAGCATCATAAGGTATATTTTGATAGGTTTTCGTCGAGGTTTTTCCTCCTTCAGCATCTGTAACCTCCACTTCTGAGATATTACTGAATGTTGTCTGAGCGACAGCGGCCTCAGAAAAAAAACGTCTATCATTGGCTATTGAACTACCTCCTAAGTCGGCAAATTTATAACCACTCCATAAGCTTGGGTTGGCGCCATCCAGATCCATTCTCCACACATTTGCTCCTACATCTGTGGCATAAATACGATCTGTTACCCCATCATTATTACTGTCTAATATCGCCACTGAATTAGGTATGCTATCTACCAGTCCATCTAGCGTACTACCACCGATACCAGTACTGGTGAAAGCATGAATCAAAGCGCCGGAATTAGCATCGACAATATAGACAGCTTTGCCGTTAGACGCTGCAGTACTTGGTATGGTATCAGCATCATATAATGATGCATCATATCCACCACCGAAAATTAACACTGGACCAGTATGACCTGGAACGGTAGTCACGACTGGGGCAGACCAAGACTGTCCTAGTTCAGAAAAACCACTAGAGCTAGGTGCTATAACCCACTTTACACTAGGTGAATCTGGTGAGGTCACATCTAGTGCATAATAAGAGGAACCACCACGGCGCATTCCTATAAACACCCACGCTTTAGTAACTTTTCCCGAAGTATCTGTTTCTGTGTAAGCAACGGGAGAGGCATCCATACCATATACAGAATGCCCCCCATTCGCCGTATTCTCTCGCAATACAGGAACATTACTTAATAACTCAGTAGGGATAAAAGCCCAGCTTTCGGCTACTGTGTCCCCAGTATCTTTAAACATGTGGACTAGGCCTTGGTTAGTTCCTAAGATAATTCTTATATCTGGGCTTTCTTGAGAACCAAAGTTCAATGCTAACGGCTTGGAATGCAGCGGATCGCCCATTATATCGCTGCGAAAGTTCGTTTTACTGCCACCAGGGTTATCGAGGTCGACATCATAGCCATAAAGCCATTTTACAGTATCATCTACGTCAGCTTCCAAGATCCCCATATTGCTAGCCAGAACAGAGTCGGGCACTTGGGATAATTTACTCATGGGATTGGTTAGATTGGAATATATCACTCGTCCACTAACCCCACTAGAAGGTGTCGCTTTCTGTAAAGCCTCTATTACCCCACCTTCAGCAACTTTTTTACCATCAGCTTTGGTCGTACAAGAACTCCAATAGGTACAAGCGGTATCTTTAATGTTCCCTTCATCACCGATTGCTACCGCTCCGGTTTTATCAACGAGGATCCCAGAGGAGGTTACTTTTAACTTCTTAAGATTTCCAGTCCACCTTGGCCCTTTTCCCGGTAAGAACATAGCGTAGTATGCAGAATCAAAAGTTTGAGTGCGGTCAAAATTATTACTGGCGATACTCGGTGAAGTAAAACTCGAATCAGTTTCCATGATAGTCAGAAGGACATCATTTAACGCAGCAGATAAAGCAAGTGCCCCAGTGGCCGGCAAGTACTTCCCTCCACCTCTCCTTGCAGTTTCTGCCAGTAATGGAGCAGCATCATCAGCTCCTTGGCTAAAACCTATGGTAAAAGTCTTAACCGTCTGCATGTGCTCTTGAGTCGTACCATCACTTAGCGCTTCAGGAGAAGTCACAAGGTCATTATGATAAAGGTAACTTGCTAACGCAGGTAGATAGCTTGCTGTTGAGAGGCCTTCAGAAAAAGCTGTGTATAGCGGAGCTACAGTCTTGTCATCAGCTTGCTCAGTTACACCATTATCAGTTAAGGTAACAATGTCATTGTTGGCAAAAGTATCTTGACTCGGAACGCCGTCGGTAATGTATATAACATAAGCGGCATCGGGACAGACTCTGAATGGCGAAATATACTTGTTACCCGTTTCGATACTGGTATCTCTAGGCGGTGTATTACCATCATACCAATTAGAATAGTCTGAATCTTTCTTGCCAAAAAGTACTGGGTTACCAGCAAAATAATTATAAGCCTCAAAAAGGGTTTCACATAAGGGGGTATTAGTATCGGCAGGAATGCCAGCAATGGTTGCAAGTAATGCTCTTTTAGATGAGGCCGTCAGTTTTTTTATACCTGAGACGATACGTCCCCCATCACGGTAGCCCTCTGAAGGATAATCCATATTAAATAGTGCTAAACCAAAATCAACCGATGCATTGGCGTTAATTACAGATTCTATCGCCCCTTTGGCTATTTCTAAACGTGATTGCGGACTGGTAGGCAATACGCCCGCTACCGCTGCAGCATGCCAACGCAGGTAGTTAGCGGTATATAGGGTCACGGCTTCACCTGAGCCTAGCTGTGTACTACCCCCTGTATTGCTGTAAGGTTTAGGGGTGTTGACTTGCTTTGCACCATCTATCGGATAACCGGTAGGATGTGAAGCTCCATCTTTATTTTTAGCATTTACAGGATCATTTTCCTGTATATCTTCAAGACAATCTATCGTGTCATAATTTGCGCCACTATTATCGCGCAACTCCCCCCAGGTACCAGTTTTCCCTTTAATTCGATACTCACCAACAAAACCAGTATAACGACCATACCTCTCTAATAATTCCCAACTTTGATGACAACCGTTAATATCCTTTAGAAAGCGTTTAGAATCGGAGGGGCTTAATGGGATATCCCCCTCCGAATTATCTATAGCAGTCCCTTTGGTAAAGTAGATTTTATCATCCTGATAAGCATGAGAAGAACTAATTGCGGGATACGGATTATCCGGATCATTATCATAAGCGCCAGGAGCATCTTCCTCAATGGTAGACATACTGCCGGAGTTATCAAAAATAATCAGTACTTTAGGATTTTGCTTATTCTGATTATCTCCGCCAATCACATACAGTTCAGTATCATCAGCAAATGAGACACCCGACACACATACCAATGCAAAAATTAATGCACAGAAAATTTGTTTAATTAACATAGCTACCCCCCAGCGCTCCCAGTAAGAACCTCTTGTTCTACTCCCGCAACTATGGTTAGTTGCCCTAAATTATTTCGTCCAAAAACTGCAACACTGGTTATCTCAGAACGGCGGCAGCTAATAAGATTAGCAGAGCTGGCATTGGAATTTCTCTGGCAACCCACATCGTTCAGTTGCAGTGGTGTTATTGTACTCGTCACACCTAACATAGTGCCTGCGGACGTCCGACCTGCAGGGAGACTAGCTAAAACAACCCCTTTATTAGCATCTATCACACTATCGAGTGCTCCATGAGCGGCGGCCATCGCTTCAACTCGCTCAGAACCCGCACCCGCCATCCTTATTGATTGATTTGAGTTTATGGCCAAAGCCACGCCAATAACAGTCATAACTAACAAAATTATTAGCGAAAAGAATAAAACTATCCCCTCTTGCTTTTTAATTTTCATTTTCATTTTCCAGGCCTATTATTTAAAATCATCAGCTCAGCCTTCATCTGATCAATACAGAATTTTCAAGGACGATAGTGGTTGAGACAACTTTTCGTCTGAAATTGTCATTAGCTGCAGCGATTGTTTTATCGCCCAAGGTATAAACAGTCGTGTTGGTATACCTGTTGTCAGGTTCAGTAGCGCGAACTAATACAAAAATTCTTAACGCAACGATTCGCTGAAATAGCTCGTTATCCCACATAAGAGCGGTCACATTTTGAACTGGCATGAAACTATCAGCAGTATTATCACCATCATTATCAAACCCATACAGAATCCTGATGTTTTCAATTCCCTCAACGAGTTGCTCTTCGTTCCTCATCCCATTTACAACACTAAGCGTTCTTCGTCTCAATACAGGAATATCACCATCATCATTAATATAATAGATGTGATGTTGATACTCCCAAAATCGTGCGTTATTCAGAACGGGAGCGATTGTCCCCCCGGAAAAAAAGATGGCTTCACTTGACGTTGCCGCTACATAAAATCTTGAAGTTACAGTTGGAGCGACAGTCGGAGGCCCCACTAACCGCTTTATTTGCAACACATCTGTCCCTGAGTTAACAGCCCCTAAACAAGCAATTGAATCCGCACTCACGCCACTCTCATATCCCCAAAGCCTTCTAAAATGAGAGGGGGTATTGTTTGGCAGTGTCGCATTATTTATCCCAGCTCCTACACAGTCGTTTGGCACTACAGGGGCTAAAATCTGTGTGTTGCTACCAATAATAAAGTCAGATCCCGTCATATCAGCCATAAAACCGACTTGACTCACATCTCGCTCAATAAGTGCTAACGCAATTCGGCCATTTTCCTGAAGCTGATTAAACTGACTGGTGGTGATGACATTCGTTGATGACATGCTGAACATAGAGAATAATCCGGCCGATAAAAACAGACTGATGACCATAGCGACCATAAGTTCAACTAAAGAGAAGCCTTGATAACCACTAATATTTTTCAGTTCACTGAATTCCATCTAAATAATCACCGTATTGATAGAGTATGCTCTACGCCTGTTACTGCTGGTTCCACATGACTTGATGAACGCATCAGCAGCATTTTTAGCCCCATCTGAAACTTCCCGAATGCCCCGCCAAGTCATCACGACTAATACAGCTCCGGTACCGCTCACCCGAATGCAGGCCGTCGCCGTATCAAGGCCGCCAGTACTTCGACCATTGACTCGCTCAAAGGCTCCCCCAAATTGCAATTCCCATTGATACAGATCCCACAACATAGTTTCTGTATTGGTACAAATAACAGCGGCGCCACCGACTGCAACATCACAGGATTTAGCCGGTTTAGACTGTCCACCATTATACGTTCCTGCATAGAAGCTTAATTGGGTACGATTCAGTTTCATGCGATTGATAATATCATTGGCCAAATATGAGGCTTGAGTTTGCTGAAACGACTCGAAACTGCCTCTTTTAGCCACTATGTGCAGATTAAATACACCGACTAGCCCGACGACTAATATCACCAGAGACACTAAGACTTCAATAAGGGAAAATCCATTGGATTTATTATTCATTAGCGTCAAACTCTCTTCCATCGCCACATATTTGACGCTTTAATTGGTGGTTTACCTGTTATAAATCGGTAGGTTAGCATTACAAACCAAAACTTGATGTTAATCATAGATGAGTCGAATGTTACGCGCTAGTAATATTAGCGTCTAAAAATACCGCCCGTTAGATCTGGTTCGATTTTAAGGCAATAAAAAAGGAGGCTTTGAGCCTCCTTAATTTTTATCATCATGTTTTTTAACCTTGTTACCTCAGCTCGGCTGGCACGGCAAAAACAGTATCCTCTTTTCGGCCTTCAACTTCGGTGATAACGCTAGGCGCTAGTTCGGCAATAGCATCTATTACTTGCTGAACCAGTACTTCAGGAGCCGATGCCCCTGCAGTGACTGCCACCTTAGTCACATTAGTGAACCAAGCTGCATTAATATCATCAGCATTGTCAACTAGATGGGCCTCAGTGCCTCGCTTCTCAGCCAGCTCTCTTAGACGATTCGAGTTAGAGCTGTTTTGTGACCCCACAACAATAAACAGATCCACATCATCGGCTACGTTACGAACCGCATCCTGCCTATTTTGTGTGGCATAACAGATATCATCTTTACGCGGCCCTTCGATAGATGGGAAGCGTTGCTGCAACGCAGTGATGATGTCTACGGTATCGTCCATAGACAAGGTAGTCTGAGTGACAAAACACAGGTTCTCTGGATTTTTGACCACAAGAGACTCGACATCTTCCGGAGACTCGACCAGTAATACGCCACCTTCAGGATTATCATACTGGCCCATGGTGCCTTCTACTTCAGGATGCCCTTCATGCCCGATAAGGATACACTCGATGCCCTTACGACTAGCACGAGTCACCTGCAGGTGTACCTTAGTCACCAGAGGACATGTTGCATCGAATACCTTGAGGCCGCGACGCTTAGCCTCGGCCCTCACAGCCTGAGATACACCGTGTGCACTGAAGATGACGATACTGTTATCGGGAACCTGATCCAGCTCCTCGACAAACACGGCGCCGCGGTCTTTAAGATTCTCGACCACGTATCGGTTATGCACCACTTCATGGCGAACATAGATAGGTGGAGAAAATAGCTCAAGCGCGCGCTCGACTATGCTGATGGCTCTATCGACACCGGCACAGAAGCCTCTGGGATTGGCAAGCTTGATCTGTAGACTATTTGGTTTATTCATACACTAGAGTACCTGTATCACTTCCAGCTCAAAGGTAAGCACCTGACCCGCTAAAGGATGATTTAGATCGACCGTCACCGAATCACCGGCAACTTCACGAACTACGCCAGGGATCTCACTGCCACCCGGGCCTGCGAAACTGACGATAACACCAGGCTCGAGTTCCATATCTCCGGGAAACTTACTTCTATCCATATAATGGACAGCGTCTGGATTAGACTCGCCAAAGGCATCGACCGCTTCTAGGGTAAAGCTATGGGTATCACCTTCTTCCAGAGAGTTTATCTGTGCCTCAAAAGCCGGGCTTAAACTTTCGTCACCGATATTAAGCCTAGCGGGTTTCCCCGAAGCCTTAGTGCTATCGGCGGTAGAGCCATCTTCAAGCACAATATTCATATGACATAAAATAGAACGTACATCAGTCAATTCAATTACTCCTTTGCAGCACTTTTTTCATCTTGCGCTTTTTTCTGTTTCTCGAGGCGATCTGAGATAAATGAGTCAATAATAATCAGTGCAGCTCCGACACAAATTGCAGCATCTGCAATATTAAACACAGGAAAGTGACTCTTATTCCAATAAAAATCCAAGAAGTCGACCACGAATCCATGTTGCAGACGATCGATAAGATTACCTAAGGCACCACCGATAACTAACGTATAGGCAAGATTGAGTCGCCACATCTGCGCCGGCTGTTTTCTCAACCAGAACGTCAGCAAGGCGCTAAAGCCCACCGCGATAAAGGTGAATAACCATTTCTGCCAACCACCGGCATCACTCAAAAAACTGAATGCAGCCCCATAATTGCGCACATAGGTAAAATTAAAAATCGGTAGTAGCTGTACAGACTCATAAAGGTCAAAGTTAGCTAAGACCCATTGTTTAGAGACTTGGTCGGCAATAAATACCAGTACAACCACCCAGTACCAGCGTATACCGCTCTCTTTCCAATTAGTTGGCATAGGGACCTTCCTGTTAAAAAAAATGACGCATAGTAGCGTCACTTTCCATAGTTCAAATATCTATAGCAGCTGAATGACTCAAGCCGCAGTCCAGCAAAATATTGAGCCTGACATATTTTTCAGGCTCAATGCAGCGCAAGTTAGGCAAACTGACGCACTTCACCCTCGCCTTCGATGTTCGTGACACAACGGGTACACAGAGTTGGATGTGCTTCAATTTGAGCAACATCTTCACTGTGATGCCAGCAACGTTCACATTTTGCAGCTTCAGACTTCAACCAGCCGAGTTTAAGCGATGCAAGTTCAGTTTCAATCGCATCACTTGGCGCTGCCGATAAAGCAAGCACTTGAGTCTTAGACGTCAAGAGGATAAATCTGAGTTCATCGCCCAAAGTGTTTAATATCTTAGATAACTCATCATCGGCATATAGGGTGATCTCTGCTTCCAGAGAACCACCGAGCAGTTTTTCACGTCTGGCTTGCTCAATAACCTTATTGACTTCACCGCGAACGCTAACCAAGTTATCCCAGAACTCATCGCTAAGGTCTGACTCTAGAGTTACCGACTTAAGTCCATCGAACCACTCTTGAGTAAAGACATAAGCATCTCGCTCACCAGGAAGTAGCTTCCAGATCTCATCGGCTGTGAAAGATAGGATAGGTGCAATCCAACGCACCATAGCCTCAGAAATCAAATAAAGTGCACTTTGACAACTACGACGAGCATGACTGTCGCCTTTAGCCGTGTACTGTCTATCCTTGATGATATCGAGATAGAAACTGCCTAGCTCAACCGAACAGAACTGCATTAGCTTCTGCGTCACTGTGTGGAAGTTATACTGCTCGTAAGCTTCTAATATCTCTTCTTGCAAAGCTGCTGCGCGACGTACAACCCAACGATCCAAGGCAACCATATCTTCAATGGCTACCGCGTCTTTTACTGGGTCAAAACCATTGATGTTAGCCAGCAAGAAACGTGTAGTGTTACGAATTCGGCGATAGGAATCGGCGCTACGCTTGAGGATCTCATCAGAAACCGTCATTTCACCGCTATAATCTGTGCCAGCAACCCAGAGGCGTAAAATATCAGCTCCTAGCTTATTGGTGATGGTTTGCGGAGCAATCACATTGCCCACAGACTTTGACATCTTACGGCCCTTGCCGTCGACGGCAAATCCATGAGTCAGCACTTGTTTATATGGCGCTTTACCATTCATCGCTGTCGATATCATCAAGGATGACATAAACCAGCCACGATGCTGATCGCTGCCTTCCAGATAAAGATCTATGCCGTGTCCCTGATATTCAGGGCGAGCCGCAACGACCGATGAGAATGAAGAACCAGAGTCAAACCAGACATCTAAGGTGTCAGTCACCTTTCGGTATTGGTCTGCTTCGTCACCCAGAAGTTCTGCCGCATCGAGATCCCACCAGGCTTGGATGCCCTTCTGTTCAATCTTGTTAGCCACGCGCTCCATCAAGGAGATACTATCTGGATGCAATTCTTCGGTTTCACGGTGAACGAACAAGGTAATAGGCACGCCCCAGGTACGCTGACGCGAAATACACCAGTCCGGACGGTTCTCCACCATTTTCTCGATTCGGCTCTGGCCCCAATCAGGGATCCACTGAGTCTTCTCGATCTCGCTCAAAGCTTGCTTTCTCAGGCCCTTGTTATCCATGGAAATAAACCACTGAGGTGTCGCTCTAAAGATAATAGGCGTCTTGTGTCTCCAGCAATGAGGGTAGCTGTGAAGAATAGTCTCGTGCTTGATTAAGGCGCCCTTCTCATCAAGAAGAGTCACCACATTCGCATTGGCTTTAAATACGTGCTGTCCGGCAAAAATTTCAGTGTCTGACTTATAAACACCATTATCGCCGACTGGATTGGCCACTTCTAAGCCATATTTCTGACCAATAATGAAATCGTCTTGGCCGTGGCCCGGTGCAGTATGAACAATACCCGTACCCGAATCGACGGTGACATGGTCGGCTAAGATAACGGGCACATCGAAGTCATAGAAAGGGTGGTTAAAGCGTAACAGCTCTAATTCTTGCCCCTTAACCTGAGCAATGACCTTATGAGAATCGACTCCATAACGCTCCATGCATGACTCGACAAGCGCCTCGGCTATGATTATGACTCTGGTGGCATCGTCTTTAACAAACTCAACCAGTGAGTAGTCAAGATCCGCCGCGATTGAAAGTGCGCGGTTTGCCGGTAAGGTCCAAGGAGTCGTGGTCCAGATAACCATAGAGACATCTGCTTCAATCTCGACGTCAGCAAACTTCGCCAGCAGTGCGGCCTTATCTGTTGCTACAAAAGCAACATCGATAGCCGGTGACTTCTTATCTTCATATTCGACTTCGGCTTCAGCGAGTGCCGAGCCGCAATCGGTACACCAATGCACAGGCTTGACACCTTTATGCAAGTGACCACTCTCGATCACCTTAGACAGTGAGCGCACTATGTTGGCTTCGGTACCGAAATCCATAGTCAGGTAAGGTTTATACCAATCGGCAAATACCCCGAGACGAATAAAGCCTTCACGTTGACCATCGACTTGCTTAGCCGCATATTCACGACACTTCTCGCGGAACTCAGCGGCGGTAACCTTATGACCAGGTTTACCCACCTTCTGCTCAACTTTTAGCTCAATAGGTAGACCATGACAATCCCAGCCTGGAATATAAGGCGCATCGAAACCGGACAGCGTCTTAGATTTTACAATAATATCTTTGAGGATCTTATTAACTGAGTGACCGATATGAATATCGCCGTTGGCATAAGGAGGGCCATCATGCAAAATAAATGGTGTACGGCCTTTACGGCTATCACGGATCTTTTGATACAGCCCGTCTGCTGCCCAAGATTTCAACATCTCTGGCTCACGATTAGCCAGATTACCACGCATCGGAAACTCAGTTTCCGGCAAATTCAAAGTAGATTTATAGTCGCTCATTGATCCTATA
Organism: Shewanella sp.; assembly: GCF_013214165.1. Taxonomy (GTDB): domain Bacteria; phylum Pseudomonadota; class Gammaproteobacteria; order Enterobacterales; family Shewanellaceae; genus Shewanella. The sequence continues at coordinate 14,626 of NZ_JABSSM010000074.1, forward strand.
CCATTAATTTAGCCAAGCAGCTTAGCTTGCATCATCGCCAAGCAGAGCCTTGGCTTTGTCAGCGTCATTGTTAATTTGTTTTTTCAGCGCATCCAATGATTTGAATAGCTGTTCATCTCGAATCTTAGCCACCAACTCGACCTCGACGGTACGACCATAAAGATCATCATCGAAATCAAACAGGTGCACTTCTAACTGACAGACCTGACCATTGACTGTCGGTCTAAAACCCACATTGGCCACGCCATCATAAATATCACTGCCATCCCAATACATCTTAACGGCAAATACTCCCCTCACAGGAGACACTTGACGTTTAAGCGCTATGTTGGCAGTAGGAAAACCTAAAGTTCTGCCTAATTTCTCCCCATGGGCAACTTTACCACACAAGATGAAAGGATGGCCGAGTAGACGCCTTGCTTGTTCCAAGTTGCCTTTCGCCAACTGATGTCTAATCTCGGTCGAACTGACTCGTTTGTCGCCTAAGACGAAACTTTGAGTACTCACCACGGCAAACTGGTATTTTTCTCCTGCCGACTGAAGCATCTCAAAATTACCTTTGCGCTGCTTGCCGAAGCAAAAATCATCACCTACGACCAGGTATTTAACCCCTAGGGACTCAACCAATAATTTGCCAATAAAATCCTCGGCCGATAGGTCTGCAAACTTAGCATTAAAGTTAATACACACTAACCTGTCGATCCCCAGTTCTTCGAGTAAAATGATCTTATCTCTGAGAGTACTGAGCCTAGCAGGCGCATTATCACCTCGGAACATCTCTTGCGGCTGAGGCTCAAACGTCATCAAGGTTGCAGGGACATTTAACTGTCTCGCCTTCTTGACTAACTTAGCGATAACTTCAGCATGGCCTCGATGCACGCCATCAAAATTGCCGATAGTGAGAACACAACCGTGATGTGCAGGTAAAATATTGTGTATACCGCGGATTAGTTCCATTACATTACATAACTAGCAGGCCTGAGTGGGCGGATTATATACCAGCTGACGAGGATAATCAGCAAGGATCTTTCCCTGAGATAATTGATGTCGGTTTTAATAAACAATCGAACAGTAAATTAAGCCGGCCTATAACGGCTCACGCGGCTCAATGTCAGCTATCTAGTCCATCAATTCACACAAGCTATAATCCGCTTCTGATTTCCCAGCGCCTGACTCCAAAAATCACCTTCTTCACATAGGGTAACGAGCTCCACCAGCCGCGATGAGTACCAGCAGGCTCCTAGCTCCTAACACGCGGCTCAATGTCAGCTATCTAGTCCATCAATTCACAGAATTACAGGCCGGTTCTGATTTTCCAGGGCCTGACTCCAAAAATCACCAAGGAGATAAGGTAGCTAGCTCCGCCTGCTGCAATTAGAAATAGTAAGCTCAAGGCGCGTTCATGGAACACCTGATCTAGCCACACCTCTTGTGATGGAAGGAAGTACAGCAGTAAACCGACCATGACACAAGAAGACAAGAGCGCCTTGATAAAGAATAAACCCGTTTGGCGACTCACTCTGTAGACACCTGCCTTATGCAGGCCACGATAAAGTAGACCCGCATTGAGTAGTGCAGACATCGACGTTGCCATGGCTAGACCGACATAACCAAAGGGAAAAGCCAAAATCAGGTTAAACACCATATTGCTGACCATAGCTATGATGCCATAGCGTACTGGTGTCCTGGTATCTTGTCTCGAATAGTAACCCGGCGCCAACACCTTAATTAACATGAAACTCAGTAAACCACAGCCGTAAGCCATTAAGCTATATGACGCCATTTCGACATGATGCAGAGTAAACTCACCACGCATAAACAACACCATCAACATAGGTTTAGCCAGCACAATCAAACCACACATGGCGGGCATCCCCAGCAATAAGATGGCTTTAACGCCCCAATCCATGGTGGACTCAAACCCCTTGCCTTCGTCATTAATATGCTTCTTAGACAGAGCCGGCAAAATAACCGTTGCGATCGCGATGCCGAACAAGCCGAGGGGAAATTCGAGCAAGCGGTCGGCATAATAGAGATAACTGATAGAGCCTGTCATCAGAAAGCTGGCAATGAAAGTATCTAATAGCAGGTTAATCTGCGAGACAGACACACCAAAGAGTGCAGGTATCATCAAGGTGCGAATTTTAGTCACACCTGGGTGTTTCCAGCCCCAGGTGGGTTTAACTAAGGCTTTTTCTTTTAAGAGAAAAGGAATCTGAAACAAAAACTGAATTAAACCACCAACAAATACACCAATAGCCAATCCAATCTCGGCCTGCTCCATGCGGGGTGCGAGAAAGATAGCGGCAGCGATAATGGCGATATTTAAAAATACCGGCGTAAATGCCGACACGGCGAATCGCCCTCGGCTGTTTAAAATAGAGCCTGCAAGGGCAGTAAAGGTAATAAACCAGAGATAGGGGAAGGTTATCTTCAACATCAAGGATGCTAACTCAAATTTAGCGCCATCAGGTTCCCCATTTATCCAGGCGAGAAACCAGCCACCGCCGAAAAGCGCCGTTAATACCGGTGAAGCGATAACACCGACTAGCGTCACCACAGTAATGATAACGCCTAATGTCCCCGCGACCTTAGACAGTAAATCTCTAATCTCTGCGGAAGTCTGTTTCTGTTGATATTCAGTTAAAACAGGAACGAATGCCTGAGCAAAAGCACCTTCTGCGAACAGACGTCTTAGAAAGTTTGGAATTTTATTAGCGAAGAAAAAAACGTCAGCGCTGGTTCCAGCCCCCATAAGATTGGCGATAACCACATCTCTGACTAAACCCAACACACGAGAAATCAATGTCATAGCACTAACAATCATGCCAGACTTAAATAAAGCTTTACTCAAAACACCCCCTGATCTGAGCGGTACATTTCAGGCGAGTAGTCTCAAGAATTGATTATCCCCCTGTCACTGACTAACAATTACTGCTAGAATTGCGCACCATATTACACGAGTTAGGTTGAAGATAGCCAAGTCTGGTTGGATTAATTTATCTTTAAGATAAAGATTCAATCATTGTCATTGACAAAGTGACAAAAAAGAGGCATATTCCCGACCTTTAAAATATCTAACCCTATTTAGGAGTTGCACCTTGGCTAATAGCAAGTCTGCAAAGAAGCGCGCGCTTCAATCTGAGAAACGTCGTCAGCATAACGCTAGTCGTCGTTCTATGTTACGTTCATACGTGAAAAAAGTTATCGCAGCAATTAAAGCTGGCGATCACAAAGCGGCTACTGAAGCATTTAATGCTGCACAACCCATTGTTGACCGTATGGCGACTAAAGGCATTATTCACAAGAATAAAGCTGCTCGTCAGAAGTCTCGCCTAAACACTAAGATCAAAGCACTAGCTGCTTAATCTTTACGTTTATGCTTAAAAAAACCGGCCTTGGTCGGTTTTTTTATGCCTGAAATTTAGTGGAACTGATATTCATAAATTTCAGGCATAAAAAAGCAGAGCCTTTAGGCTCTGCCAATTTGATTCCCTTCCCCGTTTTTAATGACAGTATATGTTATTAAGCAACTTGATAATTTCCGATACTTCTTTACTCTTCAAAGAGTAAAATACCGTTTGAGCTTCCTTACGGGTCTCAACTAAATTATCTTTACGCAGCCAGGCTAGATGCTGAGACAGGGCTGATTGACTCAAACCCAGTTTCTTGTTCATCTCACCGACACACATTTCTCCTTCACTAAGAAGATAGCATAGGATAAAGAGACGACGTTCGTTTGCCAAAGCCTTCAACATCACAACGGCTTGGTCTGCCCGCTGCTGCATTAATTCAATATTCATTACGAGCAATTTCTCCTAAAACAATCCCTAGGACTAATATAGCCTTGCCTTACAGATATAGTCGGGACATAAAGCACACTTTTTGCTAGATTGTTTTTAAAAAATGGGACATGAGTAATAAAAACAAAGGAAACTTATGAAAAACACACCCCGCACCTTGGTTATTGGACTCCTCTTTGGAAGCCTTTTTGGTTGTCAGCACATGCCAGCAGAAAAATCCGCTATCTTAATACCTCAACAATTGCAGCAAGAAGCCCTGAGCTCAAACTTGGCATATGAGTTAGTCGAATCCCTCACGGTCGAAGTCGGCCCCAGATTAGCCGGCAGTGAAAAAGACCTGATTGCCGTTCAATGGGCAGAGGACAAACTCAATAGTCTAGGATTCGACAGAGTCTATAAAGAAGCGGTTCAAGTTCCGGTCTGGAGTCGAGGGGAAGCGAAGGCGAAAATCCTATCCCCTTACAGTCAGCCTATCGTGATAACCGCTCTTGGCGGCAGTGTTGCGACGCCAGAAGCCGGAATACAGGCCTCCATCGCCCGATTCGATAGTTTAGCGGCATTGAAACTGGCCTCTAAAGCAGAGGTCGAAGGCAAGATAGTCTTTATCGACCACATCACAGAACGCCATATCACAGGCAAAGGTTATGGGAAAACCGTAGGTGGACGTTCTCGCGGTGCTATCACAGCAGCGGAGAAAGGCGCACTGGCTATCGTTATCCGCTCCATAGGCACAGATCATGACCGCATGGCGCACACCGGCATGATGCGCTACAAAGAGGGGGTGACTAAGATCCCCGCCGCTGCTATGTCTAACCCGGATGCTGATCTGATCAAGTTAATGCTCAAGCGTGACCCTAATGTGGTGCTGGACCTGTTCATGTCCCCCCAGCGTTTAGGATACGCGACCTCATACAATGTCATCGCTGAAGTCACCGGCAGCAGCAAGCCAGATGAAATAGTCCTCATAGGTGCCCATCTAGACTCATGGGATGAAGGTACCGGCGCCATCGATGATGGCGCCGGCGTGGCCATAGTGACATCGGCGGCTAAGCTCATTCAAGATTTAGCAGTCAAGCCTGCACGTACAGTTAGAGTCGTACTCTATGCGGCCGAAGAAGTAGGCCTGGTCGGTGGTAAAGCCTACGCTAAGGCACACCAAGACGAGCTAGCCAAACATTACATAGCAGCCGAATCTGATTTCGGTGCAGGTCGCATCTATCAGATCGATTACAGAGTCAATGAAAAGGCCTTCACGACATTACAGGCTCTCAGTGCCCCCATGATACAGAATGGTGTAGTAACGGGCAGCAATACGGCCTCAGGCGGCCCTGATGTATCTATGCTGCCAAAGCTAGGCGTACCTGTGGCATCTCTGAGACAAGATGGCCGTGATTACTTCGATTATCACCACACACCCAACGACACCTTAGATAAGATAGATCCGGCCGCACTGCAGCAAAATGTAGCAGCCTACGCTCAGTTTGCGTATCTGATGGCCCAATCGGAAGTTGAGTTACGCCCCATTGAGCTTGCTAAATAGCTGTTAGCGGTTCAGCCGGTTTGGGCCTTGGCTCGATTCAGCCTTCTATTGGTAATCTACTAGGCCACGGTTTATCGTAACAGTGGCCTTTTTGCTTCTAATGAAGCTTGAGTACATTTTCTCTTTGCTTTATTTGGCTGTTTTGGTGTTAGGCAGCCATTAATGGTGCCAGCCATAGTAAAAGGCTAAAGCCATAGTAAAAATATTAATGGTGCCAGCCATAGTAAAAGGCTAAAAATTTGTTCTCCTACTAAGCTTTAATTATTGGTTATAGTAGGAGAGCCGTTATGCCGCGTCCCAGAAGAACTCAAATCAGTATTGAAGACACTTCC
>NZ_JABSSM010000075.1 GCF_013214165.1 Shewanella sp.
TCGGCCTGATTGCCCTGCTACTCTTCTTCTCATTTGGCTCCCTCAAGCAGGTCGCCCTCATCATGGCGAACGTGCCACTCGCCTTGATCGGGGGGGTGGTCGCCCTGTTTATCAGCGGAACTTACCTGTCGGTTCCTAGCTCCATCGGCTTTATCACCTTATTCGGTGTCGCCGTGCTTAACGGCGTGGTGCTGGTGGACTCGATTAATAAGCGGCGACAGCTTGACCATAAAAGCCAGGCATTGCGAGAAGCTAGCGGTACTCTGGGTCAAGGAGAAAGCCTCTATGAATCAGTATATGAAGGCACGGTAGGGCGCTTGCGTCCGGTATTGATGACGGCATTGACCTCGGCACTCGGCCTTATTCCTATCTTGATCTCAACCGGGGTAGGCAGTGAAATACAGCAGCCCCTGGCTGTGGTGATTATCGGTGGCTTGTTTAGCTCCACGGCACTAACGCTACTGGTGTTGCCGACTTTGTATCGCTGGATATATCGAAGCGAGGAACGCTAGCGATTCTTGTATGAGCTGGAAGCTTAAACGAGGTGCGTCGCGTGAGTCTGGCGTCGCATCTCATATTGGCCTAGCTTACCTACCTACTTCAGTAAAACTGAGTGTATGACTCCTGCACTGCTTAAGCTGATCATGTTCAATGCCTCTCCCCCTCCATGCAAACAAGTCGATGTAGTACCCGCAGCAGGACGCTGCGATTTTTTGCAGAGATTAAGGTAAATCTGTTAATGAAAAAGTGATATCCAGAACCTGACCCGTCTTTTACTAATAGTCAATCGACATAAAAATTATGGGTGTCCACTTACTACATTTTTACTCAAGGCGGGTAAATCACATAGAGGTAGGGTGTAAAGGTTATTAAATCAATTTGTTACTGTATAGATTGTCAGGTAGCATCATTGAAGTTTGAGAGAGGGTACATCTTATTTTAATGATGGCTGGCCTGATTTATTTGTATAGATTGTCAGGTAGCATCATTGAAGTTTGAGAGAGGGTACATCTTATTTTAATGATGGCTGGCCTGATTTATTTATCTTATTTTAATGATGGCTGGCCTGATTTATTGTTTCGTACTCTATTTAACTTACCTAATGCTTATTACAATGTCGGTACTGGATCCACCTTCTAGGAACATTAGTTTGATACGGGGTGTAAAAACTGATGTAATAGAGTGCCGGCATCGGCTCTCACTATTAAATACCCCTCTGCGTCTATAGCTGGTAGGTGTTAATCTAATTTGAGGGCTGGTTATGGTGAAGTTTGGAATATATTTGAATGCACTGAAAATCGTTTCATTCGGTATTTTTATGTTTGTCATCTGGCTTGTTTTAAAACCAGACTTAGTATTCGAACCTGTGACGAATCAACTGTCTGCAGAGACTGGGTATTATTTATACGAACAGAGGAGCAGGCTTACCTTTGTCGAAACCGGAAATTTAGGTGGTTTCTATACCTGCTTAATGAATTATCGAGGTTTGAACCAGAGAATAATAAACATTGGTAGAGTGCGTAGTTTTATTGTTAAGTTTACGGATCGGCTCATGCTAGATATCAGTGTTTCTGGTAATGAAGCATATACGGTGGTTGCTATTAAAATTGATAGTTTAGGTGTAAAGGAACGCTCTAGACCTTACGCTATTAATTGTGACTTGGACCTTTTAAACGATAGAAACGGGATAAAGCAGATAAAGGGGTCAGAGCCTGACGAATCCCCACAAAATATAATGAATAAACAATAAGATAATTAAAAAAGAAGGGAACATTCATGGCATTTGGTGATCAAATCTATCGCCAAACAAAAATAACCACGGATAAATGCCATGAATGCGAAACACGTTTTATCAAAATGCTTAGCGATTGTCACGCCATTAATGCACAAAACGCTGCGATTAAGCCTCTTTGCAGCCATTGAAACAGAGGGAGGATGTTTGCGATCAAGCAGCAAGAAAAAGCGTCACAGCGTCGTCAGTGGGTCTGGTGAGTGATTTGTTTTTTGAGCAGATTACCTGTTTGCAAAGGCTGTTACGTATCTCTGGATGGGCCCGTTATCACCACAAGGCGGACCGATTATCGGTTCGCCTTGTTGTATGTGTTGCTTAACTTAACTTAACTTAACTTAACTTAACTTAACTTAACTTAACTTACCGCTAGCTACTCAAGGCGTAACCGCCCTTGAGGTGGGCGATATTGCTAAAGCCTAGACGTTGCATGGCTTGGGCCACCACCAGTGAGCGACTGCCACTGCGGCATACCAATACCCACTCGCGGGTTTTATCTGCCTGATGCTCATGAATAAATTGCACTAAGCGAGTCATAGGTACATTAATACTGTTCGATGTCTCAGCGCTACCTATGTTCTCACTGTCCATGCCGAGGGAGTGTTGCAGCATATACTCGTGGGGCTCACGGATATCCACTAGCTTGATCTTGTTTGATTGCCCCAGCTCAAATTTAAGACTGGCGGCGTCATATTCCTTGATGGTCAATTTTTGACAATCGGACGTATAGGCGCCGCACATGATCTCGGTGCCGACTTGATCGTTAAGACTGGCGTCTAAGTCTGTTTTTCTACTAATAAACTGGCTCTCGGTGATTCTGCCCTTGAGCACGTCATCGAGTAACGTATTACGCGTCATTTCGGCTGTCAAGCTGGTGGTAAACTCGTTGTTATAGTCATGGCTGGCACAGAGTAAGGTGTTAGGGCCGATTAACTGTTCGAGTCGCTTCAAGCTGTGGAACATTTTACTCGAGCTACTGGACTCGAAATTGCTTCTACCTAGGCTGCCCATAAGCACTGTATCGCCACAGAAGGCGAAACGCGTCGAGCTGTTTAGCTTAGTGATGTCAGATGCTAGCAAGAGGCTGATGCTGTCATCGGTATGTCCCGGTGAGGCGAGCTTAACCAGCGAGAGTTCACCTAACTTGATCATATCGAGTTCTACGCCATCAAGCAGTATGCAGGTACTCGTCTCCGGCCAGCCCAAGTGATCACATCGCTGGTGTTTGAGGTGCTTCTCGGCCAAGGCAAGACGGCCCGAGATGTGATCCCCATGGCCATGGGTATCGATAATGGCGATTGGCGTGAGTTGCTGGCATTCGAGCAGAGTATTGATACGTTTCTCGAGCTCGGGTAGTGGATCGATAATCAGCGCCTGTTTGGTCTTCTGATCTGCATAGATCCAGGTACAACTCGCGCCGTCTCTGAGTTGCAGCAGGCCATCGAGTGGGGCTCTGTCATGATTTAATTGAGAGTCATCTAACATCAGACAGCTGTGGGTTAAGGCGCTGGCGGCAAGTTGAATCCTGTCGCAGGCGGCGTCGACCTCAGTTTGAGTCATGGCTGGGCCAAAAGAGAGACGAATCGCCGACTCACTCTGCCAGGCGGGTAAGCCCATGGCATCGAGTACGAAACTGCGGGTGACCTTAGCGCTGCAAGCCGAGCCCGAGCTGACACGAATATTAGCCGCATCGAAAAGATCCATCAGCTCCTTGCTGCTAAATCCCGGCACGGCGAAGTTAATCGTAGTGGCGACACTGTTGTCGAAGCTGTGGTTAAACACTATCTCAGGGAACGCCGCCATGAGACTCGATGCCAGCTGTTGCCGATATTGCTCAAGTTTTTCTGGTGGCGAGAAACAGGTGTTGTGCTGATCGAGCAAGATCTCGAAGATCACATTGAGGGCGGCAAAACCGGGCAGGTTTTCTGTGCCTGAACGTAATCCGCCCTCCTGGCCGCCACCTGCGATAAAGGGGGTGAAAGGGGCCGACTCCCGAATATAGAGGAAGCCAATGCCTTTTGGAGCATAGAGTTTGTGGCCGCTAAATGGGGCGTAGTCGATACTGGTTTCGCTCAGCTTGAGCGGACGCTTGCCTAGCGCCTGAACGCAATCAACCATCCAGAAGATATCGGCATTGTGATCACGGATCGTCTGTTCGAGCCGCTGGAGATCTTGATACACACCGGTTTCGTTATTGACGGCCATGGTGCAGATCATCAGGGCGTTAGGGACTTCTCTTGCGATAAACTCTAGGTCTAGATCGCCTAAACTGTCGACGGGAATGGCTTTTATCTCGGCATTGAGGCCTAAGATATTATTCCAATGTTCCAGTGAGTTTGGTACGGCTTTGTGCTCGGTGGCACCATAAAGAATTGAGTATTGCTTTCCCGCTTCGATATTTTCTCTGGCCTGAATAAGAGCAGACAATATACCGGTTTGAATACCTTCGGTAGCGCCACTGGTGAAGATGAGTTTACCCTCGCCGGTCCCCAGTAATTGCTTGGCTCTCTGCCTCGTTTGCTCCATCAGGTTCTTGGCTTGAAGACCCGTGATATGGCTGCTACTTGGATTACCAAACACGTCTTGCATCGCTATCATTGCAGCTTCTGCCGCTTGGGGGAGTACTGGGGTTGTGGCGTTAGCATCTAGGTAGATCTGGCTTAAATGGGCTAGTTGACTCATAGGGGCACTTGTCTTCTTGTTTGGTTTGTCGTTATACAAGAGCTCAACACATAAGACTTGTTATAACTATTTGGTATATGTAATTCTATGTGGTTATATTAGCAGTTTGGCTTAAATGATCAAGATCACATTTTTAGCAGCCAGAAAGAAGCACGGCAGCCAATGGGGGGATGACACGGAATTGAGGTTAATGGAATTAGGCTAGGCAGAAGCGTTTAACAATTTTGTATCAAATCGGGTCATTGCTCAGTTCCATGGTGAAATCTAGGTCCTGAGCAAATAAGGGCTTTACTCTTACGTTTTAAGGTTGAATCTTGACCTTGATCACCACCTTGCGCACCTTGTTTGGAGTCGCGCTGGTACCTGGCATATGCATGTCTTGAGGGAAGAAAATGGCAAACATGCCTGCCTTAAGCGGGATGAAGGCAGCATCATGTTTATTACTCTCATAATCGAATTCGGCATAATCATGTTTGGCAAAATAGGGGCGTGATGGTGTCTGATCTGCCAATGGCAGGTAGCCGAACTCCTCTTCACCACTCACCACATATTGCACGTCGATGTACTGCTGGTGGACTTCGAATGGTTCGATCTCGCGAGGCTTGGTTTCATAATCATTGATGATAACGAAGAGGTTGTTGCCATCGAGTTCATAGTTACCGACATCCAGCTTGGTGAAGTCTGTCTCGGTCAGATGAGCTAAAGCCGCTGTGATTCCTGGGCTGATGTGTGCGTAAAGGTCTTGGTTACTTAAGGTATCGATGATCATATTGGGCTCGGGCACGTTGGCTATTGATGGCACGAGTGTAGCGCTCAGGATTTTTTATACAAGTGAGGTCATAAATTGAATCTTAGATCCCAAGGATAAGGCTGCACGGGAGTGTTATTAGGCGATAAAACCTATAGTCGACCCATAATGCCAACTCTACTAAATACACCAAGCGCATGTATCTAGTGAGGTTGGCTGAAGGATACTCATCCTTCAGCTGGCAAGGCGATTACTTCTTGGATATAAAAGGCAGTGTGAGCAGGCCTAACAAGTTAGCATTGTTTTTTTGATCTGGATATTGGCTCAGGCCAATATCCAGATCATGGTCTGTTTTACTGGCACTGGCAGAATAGGTTCCAAATAGCCTATCCCACCAAATAACACTAAAACCAAAGTTGCTGTCGGTCTCGGATACTTTCTGGCTATGGTGAATGCGGTGTAATATTTGAGTCACTAACACGGTTCGGGTTAAACGTTCCAACCTTGGCGATAATCGAATGTTAGCATGGTTAAATATAGATAAGCCGTTTAATATAATTTCAAACAAGATCACTGCGCTAGCTGGGACGCCTAGAATAATAATTGCCAAGGCTTTAATACCGATACTGAGGACCATTTCTAGTGGGTGAAATCGCAACCCGGTAGTGCTGTCGATATGCACATCTGCATGGTGTACTTTATGCAATCGCCACAGTAATGGAATCGCATGAAACAATCTATGTTGCCAATAAATAAGCATGTCTAATAACAATAAGCTGATGGCTATACTAGCCCAATTCGGCAGGGCAAAATAGTGCAACAAGCCCCATTCTTGCTCGTAACAATACAGGGCAATACCCGCTAAACCTATGGGTAGCACTAATCTTGCCGTCACAGCCGAAATGATCACTATCCCCACATTGCCAAATAAGCGAGTGCTATTTTTAGGTGCATTAGCGCCAGTGGGTAGCTGTCTTGCAGGAAAGTAAAGTTCTAGTAGTAACATGACTACTAGCACGGTTAAAAATACGCCTAGACGAATCGACGAAATATTATCCATTATAACGTTTTACCTTGTTTTTGATTGTGTTAGTTCTTTGGCATGCTCAGGGGAAACGTTCCATAGTTACTGGTCATATTGGCACAGGTATTAATGAGTCGTTTTGTTCTAGGAACATCCCCTTAATCAGCAGGCTGTAAGTTGTCTCTTGCCTTTTTAGGATTGAATATTGATGGTTTTTATTGGTTAATCATGCCGGTTTGCGTGCATGTTAACATCTGATTGCATCAATTTTTGCCATAACGCAAATATCATGGACATATCTTTTAAAAGGATTTTTAGATGCCATCAATATAATACAATTGAGGCCTCATTATATATTAATAATGGTCTATTTTTTGTAGGTAGATACTATCGTGACAAGATTATAGCGTGTTCCTACGTCTAAGATTAAGCATTAATTCGGTCTCTTAATTACCTCGTTGGTAGAATTGAATAGTGCATTCAACTTATTGTTTTAAATTAATCTATTTCAAACCAGCTGCCGTATTCCGACATCACCATGTAAATGTAATTCAGCTGACGTGAATATCGGCATCGGGGAGTCTCAGCGCTATGACTAAGCGTCAGGTGTGATTTTTTAAGGTGTGGTAGCCACCGTGAATACGCGTAAATATAGTAATGGCACCTAAAAAAGCAAAACAGTAAGCCAGCTCAGAGAAGTAGCTAGGCCATATACAAAAAGCGATAAAAAACGCAATAGTTTCAGATCCTTCAGTTAAGCCATTTAAAAAGTAGAAGCTCTTGTTGGCAAACTGTGGCCGAGGTAAATGACGAGCCTCAGCCGGAATAGCGAAGGCTAAGAAGCTTGCACCTGTACCCATAAATACGGCTAACAAGGTCGCTGCGGCTAAGGCATTGTCAATGGGATTAGCGAGGGCAAATCCTAGCGGGATAGCGGCGTAAAATAAGAAGTCGAGACAAATATCTAAGAAGCCACCGGCACAGCTGCTTTGTTGCTGATAGCGGGCGAGGGCGCCGTCGAGTCCATCAAAAACACGGTTAATTATGATCACCAGCAGGGCGGCATACCACTGCTGTAATGCCAATAATGGCAAGGCCGTCATGCCAATACCAAAACCCACTAGGGTGATCTGATCTGGAGATATATTGCGTCTATCCAAGGCCCTGACTAAGGGCTGTAATAGCCGCTCAAGTATGGGAGTGATAAATCTATCGAGCATGGTGAGCTCCTATTTTTACGACGTATGTTGAACGGCTAGGGATCAGGCTAAAGTGATCACTTTCCCTTGTGCGGCATTAGCATCGGTTTCGTCATGGGTGACCATGATCGCAGGTAATTGGTGACGCTTGATGAGGTCAAACACGAGTTGACGAGTTTCTTGTCGCAGTTGACTGTCGAGTTTACTAAAAGGCTCGTCGAGTAAAACGGCTTGGGGTTGACTCAATAATACCCGCAATAATGCCACCCGGGCTTGCTGCCCGCCCGATAAACTTTGCGGCCTGCGAAGTTCCATTCCCCTCATTCCCAACTGAGATAATGCCTGGCTGATGTCATGGCGTCTTTTTTTTGGATCGCCTTTAGGCATGGCGAAGGCGATATTACCTGCAACCGATAGATGGGGGAACAGCAATGGGTCTTGATATAATAAACCGATATGGCGCATGTGGCTAGGGGCGTCGGTTATCTTGATGGTATTTAAATACAGCTGACCAGTAGCGGTAAAACCCAGTGGCAACATGCCGGCTAACCAGTTTAATAAGGTCGACTTACCGCTGCCAGATGGCCCCATAATGGTCAGCACTTCGCCGCCCTTTATGGTTTCATCGAGTGACAGTAAGGGGGTGCCTTGACGACTCAACACCAGCTGTTGTATTTGTAATGAACCAGGTGACGAGGTGGATAAATGCCCATTATTGTATGGGGAGTTTGTTGACTTTAATGGCATGTTAGCCCCTATAGCGGCGTCGAAAAATAATGTTAGGGATGAACCAAGCCAAGAGGAAAGCCATGGCTGGCAAGAACATTTGCATCAAGGCGTAGACAGCACTGATCCGGCGGCTGGCCCCATTCGCTAACGCAACGGCTTCGGTGGTAATGGTATTTATTCTGCCACCACTGGCTAATAAGGTGGGTAAGTATTGGCTAAAACTAATGGCTAAACCCAGTGCGATGGCGATCAAAATAGGGGCTAGTAGCATGGGTAATTTGATTTGGAAAAATATTTTTGCGGGTGTCGCCCCAAGGCTCGCCGCGACAGTGCTATAGCGTGGATCTAAGCGGCGATAACTGGAGGCAAGTGATAGAAACACATAGGGTAATACAAATAATAGGTGTGCTAGTACCACATTGATGAATGCATTTCGGCTGTGCATCTGTTCCTGTAGCCACACTAGACCGAATAAGAAGGTAATACTGGGTATGAGCAAGGGTAAGTAAATAATCACGCTGCTAAGTGAAGCTAGCTTTTTGCCACGCTGCTGTTCGGCCTCAAGCACTAAGAGGGTGAGTACCACTGCTAAAAACGTGCTGCAGGCGCCAATCAGCAGGGTATTCATCAAGGGGGTGTGCATCTGAACTAACGCCGATTGCCAATGCATGCTAACCCATTGCTGAGGGAGTGCCGCTGGGAAGCGCCAAAAACCAGCCACCGACCAGACTAGCATGCCAAATAATGATAACCCAATCACACAGAGCAAGAGCAAGGTGAGCAGCTGGGTCATTCGCTGCCATAGTGGGTCGGCATATTCGCGTTTGCCATTGGTCAAGGCATTGACGCTGAATCGTTTGACCAGACGCTCAGACAACCACCAAATAGCGAGCAACGCCAAGGTGATCAGTATTTGTAGTAGTGCCCCGGCAGAGGCCTTAATACGCAGGCTTAAATCAACATCATTAAACCATTGCATGATGGCAACGGCCAGAGTCGGTGGGGTATTAGGGCCTAAAATTAATGGTATTTCAACGCAGGCACTAGAATAAGCCAATACCGCTAAAATCGGTAAGCGTAGATAAGGGTAAAGCCTGGGAAAGACAACTTTCGCAAAGGCTGTCATTGGGCTATAACCTAGGCTGAGAGCCACTCTATGTTGGGCTCGTAAGCTATTACCTATTCCTGGTTGGGCTAATACTCCGAGGGCCATTAACAGCAAAAAAGGCAGCTCTTTAATCGTTAAGCCTATGATGATACTGAGCCCCATTGCGTCATGGGGGTATAACCAGTCAGGAGGACTATTCCATCCACTCAGCCAGGGCGACATTAGCCGGGATAGCATGCCTGATGGCGCGATTAAAAAGCTGATTGCGATAGCCGCTGCTGCATGGGGGATCACTAAAATGGGCCCTAATAGCCGTTGGATCCGTGTTAACCAGGGGCTAGAAAAATAGCTGGCTAGAATCAATACCGTCAGCATAAATGCCAGCAAGGTACTGATTAAACTGGTGGTAAAACTGAGCATTACCATGCTCATGATCCCTGGAGTGTCAAATAGCTGCTTAAATCCGTGCCAGCCGAACTCGCTCGTCTCTAATGCGGGGAGCCAGCCCATAGCGGGTAACATCACGCCTAAAAGTCCGCCCAAGATGGGCACCGCGATTATTGTCATCATGATATTAGGGCTAAGTCGGACTAGGCGGGTAAAGAGGCTATTGGCAAGGATCATTGTTGTGCACCGTAACGGCTAAGCCATTGCTGAGCGATGACGTGAGTCCAGCTTGGATGAGGCTCGCTTAAGGCTGGACTAGCAGAATAATGCGTCATGATTGACGGCGTTGCTGTTGGGGATGAGTCGTCAATCCTGTCGGGATGATCTTGGCCCAGGGTTGTGGTGTCGAATAACGCCTGTTGCTGTGGGGTTAATAGTGAGAAGTCCAATACCGTGCTGTCACCCCATACCTCAATTTGTTGTTTTTTGGCCTGGGCCTCAGGGCTGAGTAAAAAATTGATCACCAGCTTTGCACTGTCACTATGGGCTGCGTTATAGGGGATGGCAATGAAATGAATGTTGCTTAAACTGCCATCTTGCATCTTGTAACTGCGGGCGCTGCTCGGGAGATCGAAACGACCTATCGCAGCAGGGACTTCGGCCGCAGAGAAGGTGAACGCTAGGCTTAATTCGCCGTCGCCAACGAGGCGGGGCAGCGCCATACCGCTCGATACAAAGTGCTGACCCTTACGCCAAAGATTGGGATGTAACCTATCTAAAAACTGCCACAATACCGGCAACAATGCGGCTTCGGCTTGTGGTGATGCGGGTCGATAAAGCCGTTGCTTTATCGAGTCCGGTTGCGCGTCATTTAAGACAATGAGGGCGTATTTTAAAAAGCTCATGGCTAAAAAGTCGGGCGGTTTAGGGTAGGTAAACCGTCCTGGGTTAACCTGACTCCAATGGAGTAATTGTGGCAATGTCTGAGGTGGGAGATCGGTTGCCATGCTGTCGTAATAAAAGGCGAGTGAGGCTTGTCCCCACGGCGCTTCCATCCCCTGGGTGGGCACGCCAAAGTCGCGAGTCATCGCTGGATTATGATCTGGATTGGTTAATTTAAAATGGGGCAACTTGCTAACCCAGTTGGGGGTTAGCAAGTGATGCTCTGCCATAGACGCAAAATTTTCGCCGTTAATCCACACCATATCCACTTGACCATTATCATGATTGCCAGCGGACTTTTCGGTCAATACTCGGCTGACGGCTTCCCCTGTGTTGGTCAGCTTGACTTGATGCAAATCAATGCGGTATTCCTGGTTTACTCGCTTAGCAATCCACTGAATATATTGGTTAATTTGTGGGTTTCCTCCCCAGGCATGAAAATAAACCTCCTGATCTAGCCCCCGGGACTCTATGTCTATCCATGTCGTATCGGGGGAGGGAGCAGCAAGACTCACGCCAGTGAAAAAATAGCCGCAAACTAGGACAGCCAGCAAGCGAGAGTGTGCGGCTCTACGGCGTAGCGGTATGCTCGCGATATGAATGAGCGGCATTAAGTGGCCCCTAGTCATTTAACCATCCTATCTCTATTGTGTACTTGGCCGTAGCTGCTGCTAGTATTCATTATTTCGCCCTGATTAACCGCGACGCCAGCCATGATATTTTTCTAACCAAGTGAGCAGCTTAGTAGGGGCATGGTTGCGTTTCCATTCTCCCGCGGCGTATTTGTTGCCTTCGGCCCAAGTTGGATAACTGTGAATGGTCGCCAAAATTTTATTTAACCCCAGTCCATGCTTCATTGCTAAGACAAATTCGGCAATGATGTCCCCCGCATGTTCAGAGATCACGGTCACACCTAATATCTTGTCTTTACCCCTAGGGGTGATGACTTTAATGAAACCGTCGGTGGCGCTGTCGGTAATGGCGCGATCTAGCTCAGCAAAGTCAAAACGGGTGACTTCGTAATCTAGGCCTTGTTGTTTTGCTTCATATTCGTTGATGCCAACACGCGCCACTTCTGGATCGATAAAGGTGGTCCAGGGGATCACGCGGTAATCGACCTTAAACTTTTTCACATGACCAAATAGGGCATTCACCGCTGCGTACCAGGCTTGATGGGCCGCAACATGGGTAAATTGAAACGGCCCAACAATGTCACCGGCCGCGTATATATTAGGATACAAGGTTGCTAAGTATTCATCGGTCACTATGGTGCGCTTGGTTTCAATGCCGAGAGCTTCTAAACCATAACCGGTTAAGCGCGCACTGCGGCCTACGGCACACAATAGTTGATCGTACTCGATAGCTTTTTCTTGCTCTTGGTGCTTAACAATGAGGAATTTTTTACCATCACGCCACTCGCAGCGCAGTGCTTGATGTGAGGTTAATATGTTGACGCCACTTTTTTGCAGTGCTCGAGTTGCCAATTCAGACACGTCAACATCTTCCCGGAACAGGATGCGACTAGCCATTTCTATCTGGGTCACTTGGGAGCCTAGGCGAGCAAAACTTTGGGCTAATTCAGAACCAATAGGTCCTCCGCCAAGCACCACTAACCTTGGTGGGGCCGTGTCTAACTGAGCAAATGTGCTCCACAGGGTATCACTGGTGACATAGCCGGTTGCTTCTATGCCTGGTAAGGGGGGCACCAATGGGCGAGCGCCAGTGGCAATCACAATACTGCGGGCGGTTAATTGACTGACGCTGCCATCGGGATAGGTTATCTCCACTGTCCATGGGTCCACTAATTTTCCATAGCCTTTTAACACTTCGACACCTAAGTCGGTGTAGCGCTCAACGCTATCATGTGGGGCAATGTCAGCGACGACTCGCTGCACTCTAGCCATGACGTCTTTAAACAAAAAACTCGGCTCTGTGCTGGTTAACCCATAATGATGACCATGCCTGATCTGTTCGGCAAGTTTTGCACTCTTAATCAGGGCCTTGCTTGGCACACAGCCGTAGTTTAAGCAATCACCGCCCATTTCACCCGCCTCAATCAGGGTCACTTTAGCCTTTACTGCGGCTGCAATATAGCTGGTGACCAAACCGCCTGCCCCGGCACCTATCACTATCATGTTGCGATCAAATTTAGCCGGCTTACGCCAGTGGCGATACACGCGGCGTTTTTTAATCATGTTAATAAAGGCGTTGGCAATAAGAGGCAAGAGCCCTAACAGCGCGAAAGAGGCCATTAGCTGGAAAGAGAAGATAGCCGATACGCTGTCGATTTGAGCTAACTGGGTCCCGGCGTTGACATATACCAGGGTGCCGGCAAACATGCCCAGCTGGCTAACCCAATAAAAAGTCCACGATTTAAATGCGGTCACCCCCATCAATAAGTTAATTAAAAAGAAGGGAAAAATAGGCACTAAACGTAAGGTGAATAAATAAAACCCACCTTCTTTTTGGATGCCGGCATCGATAGCCGTTAAGCGTTCAGGAAAGCGTCGCTTAATCGAGTCGCGCAGCAAATAACGCGACACTAAAAAGGCCAGTAATGCCCCTATGCTTGAGGCAAATGAGGCAATAATTAATCCTTCAGCGACGCCAAATAGTGCACCAGCGGCGAGGGTTAATATTGCCGCTCCCGGCAGTGATAACGCCGTGACCATCACATACAAGAGAAAGAATCCACCTATGACCAGCACAGGATCTTGTTCACGCCATTGGCTGAATTCATTCATTGACGCTTTTAAGCCGTCTAATGTCAGCAATTCATGTAAGTCATATTGAAAAAATAAGCCCATGAATAAGGCGACAATCAATAACAGCGCGATTTTTTTAAACATCGAGTCTAGCCTTAAAATGAGTATGATAATCTTGAGTAAAAGAGTATGCCGATGACCAGGGCGAACAATGACAGCGTTGGAGGCGACTAATGGGAGACATAATTGGCTGGTATAATATTTCTGTTGTTAACATAATAAGTATAGAACTGAGTATTAGAACATATATTTCACAAGTCTTGTGTCTATTTAGCAGTAGAGAGCTCATCGGTTATTGCCGCGAGGCGCGTCTAAGAGGATATATAGGGCGCTAACTCGTCAGAGCCGGCGTGAAACGCTATCGGGTACTAGGCTAGATTTTATCTCGAACGGGATGTCTCGTTTCTCGAACGCCGCCTTCAGCAGTTTCGTTGTTTTTGACTTAGGTTTTAGTGGAAAACTGATCTTGCCCTTGCTGGCGTGGATAAATAGCTGGTCACCGAGCAAGCGTACCGAGTTAATCTCATCATATTTGACTGACAATTTTTTTGCTATCCCCCAATCGCTCTCTATAGAAAGATTAATAAATTCAACTGAGTTAGCAGTAAACTGTATCCTTTGTTGCCAGATAAAATATATCCAGCTGATGCAGGTGCAGATAAACAGTAGCGGCACGATCAGATCCCAGCCAGAGTCGAAAGAGCTCACCTTAATAATAAATAATATGTAGGCCGTTGAGACAATGCCTATGATCATGCATAGGGGTTTGAAGGGGCGGATCTGGGTATCTTCCATCTTTGATATTCCTTATCAAGAGTTTCCAATCCTGCAGGCTATAGTATCCTCCCTATTTTAAACAGTTAACTTTTGTTAAATAATATGTCTTTCTATTAGCTTCTTCTATCCAGTTAATTTCTATTGCAACTGCTACACTTTAGGAATATTGCCTTGGCAGTTTGTAAATTCACGAGAGGCAACGCTTTTTGTCGGTTAGCTAGCCGTGGGTGGGAGGTGACTATGCGAACACAGGAGATGGCCTTAATCACGCGAGATGCCGTGTTGCTGCCCGATGGCAGACTCGAAATTAGGATTGTGGGCCCTGCATATTTAACTGTGATTGCGGATGTGCTTAAAGGTAAGTACCCTCTAGCTTTCGGCATGCTTCTACCTAATGGCAGGCCTCCCTGTTACCCCAATGCCACTCAGTGTGAGATCATCGATTTCAACCTGCTCGATGACGACTCATTAGGCATAGTTTTAGAAGGTAAGCAGAGAGTGAAGGTGTTATCGGCGGCGCAGAACAAGGACGCTGTGTGGATCTGTAAAACCTTGCCTTGTATTAATTGGTGTGAAGAGCCAATAAGGGGAGAGTTTGAATTGATCAGTGCGGCATTAGAGCAGTTTTATGAAGTGAACCCAGATCTATTTGGCCTCTATTCCAATCTACATCTCGATGATGCGACCTGGGTCAGCCAACGTTGGCTCGAGGTACTTCCCCTGTATAGCAAGGATAAGCAAGTATTGATGAATCAACCCGATTGCCACAAGACCATGAACTTCGTGCTCGAGTTGATCAAGTCACATGCGGACTGAACGCTGCGCTCCGCTTCTAGGGCGTTCGCGGGCTCACTCAGAGAACGCCAACGAGTTGGCTACGGAACGTTCGCGGGCTCACTCAGAGAACGCCAACAAGTTGGCTGCTAGGGCGCTTCGCTGCTAGAGCGTTCGTAAACTCACTTCTAGGACGCCAACGAGTTGGCTACGGAACGTTCGCGGGCTCACTCAGAGGACGCCAACAAGTTGGCTGCTAGGGCGCTTCGCTGCTAGAGCGTTCGCAGGCTCACTGCTAGGACGCCAACGAGTTGGCTACGGAACGTTCGCGGGCTCACTCAGAGGACGCCAACAAGTTGGCTGCTAGGGCGCTGCGCTGCTAGAGCGTTCGTAAACTCACTTCTAGGACGCCAACGAGTTGGCTACGGAACGTTCGCGGGCTCACTCAGAGAACGCCAACAAGTTGGCTGCTAGGGCGCTTCGCTGCTAGAGCGTTCGCAGGCTCACTGCTAGGACGCCAACAAGTTGGCTACGAGACAAGATCTAAAGATTTTTATAGCAGCGGCTTGCTGCGCTCTCGCAGTGACGAAGTCACGTTCTAGCAGCGGCTTTGCTGCGTTCTGTAGGGCGCAGCCCGCTCTAGCAGCGGCTTGCCGCGTTCTGTAGGGCGCAGCCCGTTCTAGCAGCGGCTTTGCCGCGTTCTGTAGGGCGCAGCCCGTTCCTAGCAGCGGCTTTGCTGCGTTCTGTAGGGCGCAGCCCGTTCTAGCAGCGGCTTTGCCGCGTTCTGTAGGGCGCAGCCCGTTCTAGCAGCAGCTTTGCTGCGTTCTGTAGGGCGCAGCCCGTTCTAGCAGCGGCTTTGCCGCGTTCTAGCAGGGCGCAGCCCGTTCTAGCAGCGGCTTTGCCGCGTTCTGTAGGGCGCAGCCCGTTCTAGCAGCGGCTTGCCGCGTTCTGTAGGGCGCAGCCCGTTCTAGCAGGGCGCAGCCCGCTCTCGCAGTGACGAAGTCACGTTCTAGCAGCGGCTTTGCCGCGTTCTGTGAGGCGCTTTTCAGCCGTTCTCTAGTGACGAAGTCACGTCCTGGCAGCGGCTTTGCCGCGTTCTGTAGGGCGCAGCCCGTTCTAGCAGCATTTTTTCTGTTAAAATACCCTGTCTTTTGTCCGATACAGTTAGAGTTAACATGCCTTCATCCGTTCGTGCCTCTCAAGCCTCTTATGTGGTGCTGCCTGAAAATGTGACCGATAAACCGACCGTATTGAGTTTTCTGATCGAACGTTTCGAACAGGTTGGCAGCGATGTTTGGCGAGAGCGTATTACTGACGGCAAGGTGCATTGGCAAGATGGCTCTCTCATTGAGCTCGACACGGCTTTCAAGCCCAGGGCGCGGGTCTATTATTACCGTGAAGTAAAATCCGAGACTAAGGTGCCCTTCGAAGAGAAGATTCTCTATCGGGATGAGAACATCATATTAGCCTTTAAGCCTCACTTTCTGGCGCTGCACCCCAGTGGTAATTTCGTCAATGAGTGCCTAGTTAATCGATTACGGATTAAAACCGGCATAGATACAATAGTGCCAGCCCACAGACTAGACAGGGCTACGGCTGGCATAGTGCTTATGATCCTCAATCCCGAGGCGCGTACTCAGTATCACGACCTGTTTAAAAACCATCAAATAACCAAAGAATACCAAGCGTTAGCTAAATTAACTCCCGAGCTGTTGGCGAGTCATCAAGCCGGCGAACTAGCACTTCCTCTCCAGTGGACGGTGAAAAATCGCATGGTGAAAGGCGAGCCTAGTTTTACCATGAAAGTGGTCGAGGGCCAGCCAAATACCCACTCCGAGATCTGTTTGATCTATGTCAGGGGAGGCTATGGCCTGTTTACATTGTCGCCGATCACCGGGCGTACCCATCAGCTAAGAGTGCATATGCAAAGCTTAGGTATGCCGATTATCAACGATAGGTGTTATCCCCAGTTACAGCCGAAAACAGACGATGACTATGCTCGTCCCTTAAAACTAGTGGCTAAGCGTTTGAAGTTTAATGATCCTGTGACTGGCATCGCCTTGGATATAGAATGTGAAGGCTTAGACTCATTTCTAATCTAGCAATATTAGTATTGTATAAAGTATCCTAAACTTGTTTTTGTTGTGGATTGACTCTATGCTGGGGTTATTGCAAAGATGACTGGATAGCGGTTGCCATCGGCATACAGCCTATGAACATCATAGATTAATACTTAGCCGCACTAGGAGAGCTCTGAATTGATCATAAATTTAATGGAATTGGTATAATAGCCTCGCTTGTCACTCTTGTTTAGTGCAAGGCGAGCTTTAAATAGAAGGATAACAATAATGACTAAATCGACCCTGATCTCTATCACACTAGTCGCAGCGGCTGTTGTGGCTGCAATAGGCTACCAAGGTTTGAACTCTGAGCCTGAATCAGTCGAGACTATTTCCCCTCTGGTAGTGGCCACTGCTCCTGTTACACAACAAGCACAAACATCTGCTAATCCAGTAGCGCCTGTTTCTATGAGTGCGCCGCAAGTTGTGACTCAAACTTCAATGGCGCCGCAATCAGCATCTGAGACAGCGAGCGGCTCCGCAGCGACAGATTTGGTGGCTAGTCCTGATGCTAAACCTTCATCAGTTAATGACCCTAGCCATCCTCCACGTCAAGCTCCGAACGCAAGCCGAGCTCCGAGTTTGGCACCCAATGCTAATCCTGACTATGCCCATCACCCAAGACCTGGCACCGAGCGGCCAGTCTCTGCACCTGTGAGCATGCAGCCTCAGGCTCCCGTTAAATAAGCCGATAGCTAGTCTTTCTTTGGTGCGTCAAAATGGGTCTCACTCATGTCGGCATGCAGCACGGCTATCTGAGTCGGCGCGCCATTCCTAGCTAAGCTGAGTAAGCCTATGCCACTGCGATTCATCAAGCGTTTACTGCGTTCGCCATTGGGGCGCCGGCCACGAATAGACATGCGCTTACGTTTAGTCAAAAAGTTAAGGGGTGAGAAGTGGCCATATAGCCAGCCATTGAGCTTGTCGAAGATAGGGATTAACTTCTCTGGGAACTGATTCTTTAAGCCGCTACAGGTGATCTGGTAAATTTGAGGGCCGGTCTTTCTGAAGCGAATGCGGATGTCATAGGCAAAGGAATAATGCACATCACCAGACAAGATGACGAATTGCTCTGGCGTTTTCCTGTGCAGGAAAATACTCAATAGTGTGTTGGCTGTCCCCGGATGAGCCATCCAGCTTTCGGCATCGACCAGTAAAGAGCCACCCAGCATAGTCGCCGTACGCTGTATCGTTTCTATGAGCTTTACCCCGAACATGGGCGCCGCCGAGACTATGATGACATTGCGTTGACCAAGCAAGTCATGCTGGAACTCCATCAAGGCTTCCCAGTCCATTAATCCCGAAGGCTTTGCCAGATTTGATTCACTGCGCCAGCGATGGGTCCGTGTGTCTAACACCACGATTTTTGGTGAAGTATTTAAGCTGTAATGCCAGTGTTCAAACTTGAGCAGCGCATGGATCAATAGATCTTGCTTGGCGGTATCGGGTTGAGAGAAAAAATCATCGATTAGCGGGACTATCTCAGTAGTAAATTTGTGCGGTGCATTACCTAATCCCTGAAATAGGGTATAGCCGATAAGTGCGTTACCTAGGATGCGTCTAGAGAAGGGGTGACCGTAGGCGGCTTTCTCCCACTTGGCGGTGAGATTCCAATCATCGGTCACGTCGTGATCATCGAAGATCATATAGGTCGGCAGGTGCGCCATTAAGCGCCTGACCTGATGCAGTCCGGCCTTAAATTCCAGTAGATGCAGCCACTCTTTTTCCCAGCGAAGCGTATTGACAGCAGATAGACCCTCGACCTCTTTAGGGATCTCTATTTGCTGCCAAAGCTCAGGAGACCAGGTCAGTAAATACAGCGCCATGATCTCACCCAGAGAAACCAGATGATTCTCGGCTAACGATGAGGTGAAGATTGGATGGTTGATATACCAGCGCCTCAGGGCTGTTTTTGCCTGATATTGGGTCTTTGGCAACAGGTTTTTGTGTCGCCGATACAGGGCTGCCGGCAGATAACTGATAGCGGAGCTGTCGCTGAGGCTGGCACCGGAGAACTGCTCTTGGGGCAATCCTAATAGCTGAATCACTTGGCCTATGGCATAGAGCATGGGGCCGGCGATATCATCGACATAAACCTGATCGCCGCTAAGCATCAAGAGCGATGGCCTGGCCTCAACCCTGAGATCTTGGCTCAGCCTGGTATCGGCAGCGACTAAGGCATCACCGCTATGATGATGGGGGTTACGGCAGGAACCGTGCAGCATGTTCTCTATCTCAGGCTTGATAACAAACTCAGGCGCAACCTTATCCCCATAGTTAAGCTGGGTGATATTCTCAAACAGTGCACCATGTCGGCTATCTTCAAGCCTATATCCAATGGCCGAATTTACGGCTAGCAGTTCGTCTCGATTCACCTGAATTAGATACTGCCAGGCATGCTCACCGAGCCGAATTTCATGACGCTGTTGGTTCCCCAGAATTAACTTCTCCTCGCCTAGATGCAAGATCAGCTCATTCATAGGTGCCGAGCTGACGAACCACAGGGTGAAGTTATCTCGGTCGCAATGACGCAGTGTTGGACCAGCAAGGACTAAGGGGAGTGCAGTGGGCATATTCGGTATGGATCCCAGAGGTGATTGATGAGCTCACAGATTAAACAAAAGCCCTGAATTTGCAAAATATTTATTGTCGAATAAATGTTAATGATCACCAAGATAAAACATCGGCTGAGTGTAACCAGGATTTGAGTTGTCGATGAAGTATGTAATCATTGTAGTCTCTGTGATTCTGGTAGTGATGAGCTGTATATGGATATTTTTGCTAAATCTTATTGGCCTAGGCTAGGTAAATGGGCCCTTGTTTCTTTGTCTCTGCTCAGTCCTTCTGCTTGGGCCGATATCGGTGATACCCCCGTCATAGGTGGTGTCTTTAATGCCAGTGAGATAATGAGAGATCAGATTGTCTCTTCACTGAGTTATTCCACTAAGCTGACGCGAGACATTGCCCTGTTTACCATTGGCGGGGTGTCGCTCGATGCCTACATTTTAACGCTTCCCCTGGATAAGAAGGTCAAAGCTAGCGTCATAGCTCAGCTCAGCGACCCTAGCTATGCGATACCTCTCGGTCATTTTCTCTATAGTTTTTACGACAGATATACCGGCCTGAGTAGTGAAGATGAATTTAAGCTGCATTTGGCTAGCGTCTATGACGAAGAACAGCTGAAACAGTTCGAGCATAGTCTCTACCATTTTGGTACAGAGCCGACAAAAG
>NZ_JABSSM010000076.1 GCF_013214165.1 Shewanella sp.
TAAAGCTGTTTAAAAGACTATTTTAAATGGCCAGCTTTCTAATTTTATAATTTTGGTTAATTACGCAGGTAATTGTTTGGCTGACAAAGCCGTAACGAGCGAAGCGCGGAGTGTACTCCAGTACATGGTCAATATTGTTCCATACAATATTCGACATTTCCTCCATCCATGGAGGTCCAGCACTAGAGCGAGGAAACAATACCGTCAGACGAACAATTAACCAGTAAGAATTAGTCTGGAAACCATAGCATTGTGGCACCACCTGAACCCATCTCGAACTCAGAAGTGAAACGCAATCGCGCCGATGGTAGTGTGGGGTCTCCCCATGTGAGAGTAGGTCATTTCCAGGCGCCTAATAAACGAAAAAGCCCGTTGCTAACGCAACGGGCTTTTTTCGTTTAGGCCTGGAAATGACCGAACGAACATGGGGAATATAGATAGCGCATGCGAAGCATGCATCCTTTCATGTGATAGTAGGGTGAAGGGCCTGCGTTTATCAAGCGTAGCTTGATGCTGGGTCTTAACGCGGAGAGCTCGCTCGAAGCTGGGCCATTGGAAGGCGCCTCCGCTTTTTTGTTCCATAACAGGCGCACTCCTGACTTTACAGTGACTAAGCCACCTGAATAAGGTGGATTTTTTGTACAGGAAGTACTTATCCTTGAACGCCAAGGATGGCGTAGGAAAGGGTTTGCGTCTGGAATTTAATAAAATTCAGCTGTTTAGCTCGAGCTAACCTGCACAGATATCAGGTGACTTATCCACTTAGGAAGGCATGAATGCCTACCCCGATGTCGGTCGATAAATGCTCCTTCAATATCGACACTTCCGCCAAAATATATCCATATACAAGTGCCAGTTTGCCATCCATGGCGCTCGTTCCTAGGCTTATGACTAGCGTCATATACACCATGGCGGTCGCCACGCCGCTGAGCTTGGTCAGAAATTGCATCCATGCATTGCTGACATTCACCACATCCATGTGGCTCGCTCCCCAACAGCAGTAAAGCTGCTGCGCGCTGTATGTTGGTTATTTTTACTTTTCATCAGCCCTGCAGAACCATTTAACCCCTCTATCGTTTTAAAGGAACATATCAAAATCAATTAAATTGTTAGGGGGTATTGCTATTGATAGTGGGCTTGTTACTTTAACAGCTATTAATGGATTGCTGGTTTAAGGTGTATCGATGAAGCTAGAGATGATATGTACGGGCGAAGAGGTGCTGGCGGGACAGATAGTGGATACCAATGCCGCCTGGTTTGCTAATACTCTTATGGACAAGGGAATTGAGTGCCAGCGTCGGGTGACTGTCGGTGATCGCCTGGAAGATCTGATTGCGGTATTTAAAGAGCGCAGCTTAGAGGCGGATATCATACTGGTTAATGGCGGCTTAGGGCCGACCAGTGATGATCTCTCTACTGAGGCTATGGCCTTGGCTATGGGGGTTCCTTTAGTCGAGAATACCGAGTGGCGTACTAAGCTCGAAGATTGGTTTGCCCGTAATGGCCGAGTCATGGCCGAGAGTAATCTTAAGCAGGCATGGCTTCCGGAGTCGGCTCTGATGATAGATAACCCGGTTGGCACAGCTTGTGGCTTCGCCGTAAAGTTCAATCGAGCCTGGTTGTTTTTTACTCCTGGGGTGCCATTTGAGTTTAAACGCATGGTGACTGAGCAGTTTATCCCCTTCGTTGAAGAGCGGTTTGCGGCTTCTAGTTCGGTTGCTTTGAAGAAGCTGTTAACTCTGGGCAACGGTGAGTCAGCGCTCGCAGATAGATTGGAGGACATCCCTCTGCCAGAAGGGATCACCTTAGGTTATCGCTCTTATATGCCTTATATTGAGATTAAGCTGTTTGCACGAGGGGCAACAGCTATCACTTGTTTGCCTAGAATTGAATCTGAGATCAAGGCTTTATTGGGTAATGCGCTTGTGGCGGAAAATGTCACTACACTGGATCAAGAGATCCATAATAGATTAGTAAACTCAGGACTCAGCCTTAGTGTTGCCGAGTCATGTACCGGTGGCATGATCACCAGTGGTTTGGTTGCATTTGCTGGTAGCTCCTCATACTTGCATCATGGTTTAGTCACTTATAGCAATGAAGCTAAGGTCAAAGTTCTCGGGGTCAAGCCTCAAACGCTGGATGATTACGGTGCAGTGTCGATTGCAACTGTTGAAGAGATGGCTAAGGGAGCCCGCAATATACTAGACAGTGATTACGCACTTGCGACCAGTGGTATAGCCGGTCCGGAAGGCGGTTCGGCAGATAAGCCTGTTGGGACTGTAGCGATAGCATTGGCAACGAAATATGGTGTACATAGTCAGATGCTAAAACTGCCGAGTCGTTCCCGTGCATTAGTGAGAACATTAAGTACGGCAGTGGCGTATGACATGCTAAGGCGTGAGCTTAATGGCGAGGCTGTTATCGTGGATTACTCGTCTTTTACCAGGTTCAGTAAGTAAGCGTCGCACTGCTACTAGACTCAAGATAACATATTGCAATCCAGCGAGCCTCGATTGCAATATGTACAGAGGGGCTAACTTATTCGTCAAAAATCAACTGAATTTTTCCCGCTTGTACCTGGATGCGTTTAGTCATCTCAGCGATCAGTGCCTGACTAGATTCATTGGTATCGAGCACATAGACAGGCTGAGTTTCCAGAAATTGAGTTAAGAAGCGCATCAGTTGGGGAGAAAATTGTTGGATGGCCTTATCGAAATCTTTTGGACTAGAGGTTATCTCGACTAGCTTAAGCTCTTTGAGATAGACGCTATGGTTTGTAGCGTCATACCAAGGCTTCGCCTCAAAGGTCACTTCCAATTCAGCCTTGAATGGCATCAAGGGATTACGTACCTTGATAACACTCAAAGCGGAGACCGCCATAATATCTGTTTTATGCCCCAATTTCACTTGGATATTATTGATGCGCATATCGATGCCAAAGAGTTGATTACCCTCTTTAATTTCAAAATGGATCTCATCCGCTAGATAATCTTCTAACTCGCTCTCAGTGATGCTGTATTGACTGACGCAGCCAGTCAAAAACAGCACGACAAAGCCAAGAGTAAAGCTGAGTATTTTCATCAACCTGTGTTTCTCATGCCTGCCGCGACACCGGCAATGGTGAGCATTAAGGCGAGTTCAACATTAGTCGATGCATCTTCCTTTCGTGTTCTGGCTAATAACTCGGCCTGCATGAAGTTCAGTGGATCGATATAGGGATTACGTAAGGTAATCGATTCCTTGTTCCATGGAGTGTGAGACATCAAGGTGTCGGATTGAGTCAGCTCTAATACGGCCTTAACCCCAGTCGCCAATCTTTCACGTAATGCTTCGCCCAAATGATGAAGATTCTCCGGTACCAGGCAGGTCTCGTAGTATTTAGCCAAGTTAGGTTCGGCCTTGGCATACACCATCTCTAGCATAGATATACGGGTCTTAAAGAAGGGCCACTCCTGCTCCATCTCTTGCAGTAAAGCCATATCACCTCTGTCTATTGCAACCTGAAGTGCCTCGCCAGCACCTAGCCAAGCAGGCAGCATTAAGCGGTTTTGCGACCAGGCAAAGATCCAGGGGATCGCTCTGAGGCTTTCGATACCGCCGTCGACCTTACGTTTTGCTGGACGACTACCCAGAGGTAGTTTCCCTAGCTCGACTTCGGGAGTCGCGGCGCGAAAATAGGCCACAAAATCAGGTTCTTCTCTGACTATAGCACGATAGGCCTGCACCGATTCCTCGGCTAGCTGTTGCATACAGGCGCGCCATTCTGGCTTAGGCTCAGGTGGCGGAAGTAAGGTCGCTTCCATTACCGCCGAGGTATATAGGGCTAAGCTCTGAACGGCTAACTTGGGTAAGCCAAACTTGAAGCGGATCATCTCGCCCTGTTCGGTCACGCGGATGCGTCCATCGACAGATCCCGGAGGTTGAGACAGAATCGCTTCATGAGCGGGTCCACCCCCACGGCCAATGGTGCCTCCACGTCCATGAAACAGGGTGAGCTTAATGTCGGCTTGTCGGCTTATTTCAACCAGCTGCTCCTGAGCATGGTATTGGGCCCAGGCTGCTGCCATTACACCGGCGTCTTTGGCTGAATCTGAATAGCCGATCATTATCTCTTGATGGCCTTTGGTATATCCACGGTACCAGTCGATGGCGAACAGGGCCGACATACAAGTCGCCGCATTATTGAGATCGTCCAGAGTCTCAAACAGTGGCACCACTCGCATGGGATGCGGGCAGCCTGTTTCTTTGAGTAAAAGCAATACGGTCAGTACGTCCGATGGCTTGCTTGCCATAGATATCACATAGGAACCCAGCGCTCTGGCTGGTTGAGTCGCTATCAGTCGACAGGTGCTTATGACTTCGGCGACATTAGCACTGGGTTGCCAATTAGTGGGGATCAACGGACGTTTGCTACTGAGCTCTCTTAAGAGGAAAGCCTGTTTCTCACTTTCATCCCAGTGGCTGAAGTCTCCCATACCCAGATAGCGGGTCAACTCGGCAATAACATCACTGTGGCGTTCGGCATCTTGGCGGATATCTAGTCTGAGCATATGTATGCCAAAACAGGCGATACGACGTAGCGTATCCAATAGTAGACCGTTGGCAATCAGGCTCATGCCCAGATCCGACAGACTCTTGTATAGCATCATCAATGGCTCTTTGAGATCACTCTCATGCCAGATTATGGAACTGTGATCCACTTCAGGATTATGTCCTTCGAGGCGCTCATTGAGGTAATCTATGGTATTACGCAGCTTAACTCTGAGTTGGCGGAGCACATCTCTATAGGGTTCGAGGCTGTTGTTTGTTAACGCCAATAGCTCATCGTTAGCCTCCTCCATAGAGAGGTCATTGACCAGTAAAACGATGTCTTTGAGGTATAAACGCGCCGCGGTGTGACGGTTTCTATCTAGCACTTCCTGGGTGACGACAGCCGTGACAAACGGGTTGCCATCACGATCTCCACCCATCCAGCTGGAGAATCGCACCGGTGAAATGTCGATGGCCAGCTGCTTGCCGGTCCGTTCTTCTACTTGCTCATTGAGCTGTCTGAGAAAATCAGGAATGGCTTGCCACAGAGAGACTTCTATGGTGCTAAGGCCCCATCTGGCTTCATCTACCGGAGTGGGGCGCTCGTGGCGTATCTCATTAGTATGCCAGATCTGGGCGATGAGTTGCCTGAGGCGAAGATGCTGTTGTTTCTGCTCTCGCTGGCTGAGTTGTGGATTTTCAAGTGCGGCGAGACTATCGATCACCGATGAATATTTTTGGATCAAGGTTCGGCGGGATATCTCCGTCGGATGAGCGGTCAACACCAGATCTATGTCTAGGTTCTGCAGGCAATCTAGCATCTTCTCTGGATCGATATTGCTACTCAACACTCTACCCAACAGCTGCTCTACTGGATCGGGAACACATACTAACTCGTCGCAATTGCGGCTGATGGTATGGAATTGCTCGGCGATATTGGCCAAGTTTAGAAATTGGTTGAATGCCTTCGCAAAGGGGACTAGTTCATTATCCGGAAGTGCCGTAAGCAGTTTGAGCATCTCATCACGAGAGGTCTCATCTCCTTGCCTGGAGCTTTTCGCTAATTGACGGATCTGTTCTATCTTATCGAGAAAAGCGTCATCCAAGTTGGTGCGTATTGTGTCACCTAAAATCTGTCCTAAGGTGCCAACGTTAGACCTTAAAGACGCATACATATCAGCCATACTTACTCCATACCTAATACCAATTCCAATAAATTTATGATCAATTCAGAGCGATTTAATGGTCTTGGTATAAATTCGCTAATCTACCACAATACCTAGGGTTGACGGCTCAGGTCAACATAGACAACCGAGATATTGTGAGCTTATATGTGCCATATCACTCAAGACTGGAATAACAATCGATGTTCAGTGCAAGGAGACTATTTGATACAGGCGTGATAGATGAGCTGTTTGAGCAAGTCTATGGTCTGCTGCAAATAGGCGGTATCGAGATACTCATCGGGCTGGTGAGCCTGTTCGATGCTGCCAGGACCTAAGACGAGCGTTTGACAACCCAATTTAGCAATATAGGGGGCTTCAGTCGCGTAGTTAACAACCTCAGGCTGGCTCGAAGATAACTCTGCCACCAGTTTACTCCAGCTGCTTTGTGCATTACCGGCGAAAGGCTCGGATCCTGGATAAAGCGGTGCAACCACAATACTGCCGGGAAACTCAGCACTGATAGGCGCAAGGTAATTAAGCACTAGCTGCTCGAGCTCTGCTAATGGCAAGCCGGGGAGCGGACGAATATCGATATGCAGATCACAGCAGCCACAAATTCGGTTGGCCGCATCGCCGCCATGCACGTGACCGAAGTTCATCGTCGGATAAGGCACGCTAAATGCGTCTTCACGATAGTTGTCAGCCAGATGTTGTTTGAGTTTTAGCAGTTGCCCCATCACTCGATGCATTATTTCTATGGCATTGAGCCCTTTGGCAGGATCGGAAGAGTGGCCACTTCGACCCGTGACTCTGATGCCTTGAGTCAGATGGCCTTTATGCATATAAACGGGTTTTAAGCTGGTTGGCTCGCCGATGATGGCGTAATCGGGTGAGATAGATTTTGCCTCGGCAAAGGCTTTAGCCCCATTCATGGTGGTTTCTTCATCGGCGCTGGCCAAGATATGTAGCGGACGTTTGAAATTCTCCAGAGGCATATCTTTTAGCGCTGCTAATATGAGGGCAAAGAATCCCTTCATATCGCATGTGCCGAGGCCGTACCAGCGGTTATTTTTTTCCGTTAGAGTGAATGGGTCTTGGCTCCAACGACCCTCATCAAACGGCACTGTATCTGTGTGACCGGCGAGGAGCAGGCCACCACTACCTGCGCCAAAGGAAGCGATGAAGTTATGTTTATTACGGGAATTCGGTACGGCTTGCACCTTACACTGAAAGCCTAAATCATCGAACCAGGTATGCAATAGATCGATCACGCCTTGGTTACTCATATCTTGCTCGACTTCGAGGGCGCTAATCGAAGGTGTCGCTATGAGCTGAGTAAAAGTTGTTTTCAGATCTGGAATTTGTTTCATATTTCACCCTTAAGATACATATTCAAATATATTGCATAAATAGTTGGTTGTGCTAGTCTAGCAAACAGCTAAGGCGAGTACCAGAATACAGTGCTAATTACTGAGAGTAAAAATGATAATTTCATACACTAAAATTAACAAAAAGGTCACATTAACCGACTTCCTGCGACGATAAACTTGTCAACATTGGTGTTACTACCAGGGCTGAACTTGTGCCCCCCTCTTTTTCCTTTTATCTCGTTCAAACATTAAGAAGTCATAGATTATGAAAAGCATTGCCATTATTGGCGCCAGTGGTTATACGGGCGCGCAAATTACCTCTCTTATTTATGCCGATGCAAACCTCAAGATTCAAGGTTTGTATGTTTCTGAGAACAGTTTAGATAAAGGTAAGCCATTATCTGAACTCTATCCCGTATATAGTCATATCTCATCATGCCTGTCTCCATTATCGCAAGAAGCTAAGACTTTAATTGTCGAGCAAGCCGATGCAGTAGTATTAGCGACCGATCATAATGTCAGTTTACATCTGGCGGCCTGGTTTTATGAACAAGGTCTGGCGGTATTCGATCTAAGCGGTGCTTATCGGTTTGCCGATAAGACTCTGTATCCCAAATGGTATGGCTTCGAGCACGACTATCCCGAAGTATTATCTAATGCCGTTTATGGACTTGCCGAGTGGAATAGTGCCGAGATTGCTGACAGTAAGATGATCGCCGTCCCTGGGTGTTATCCTACGGCCTCGCTTACCGCCTTAAAGCCATTAGCATCTTTGCTAACCAGTACCCTGCCGGTGATTAACGCCGTGAGCGGTGTCACCGGCGCAGGTAGAAAGGCACAACTGCAAACCAGTTTTTGTGAAGTGAGTCTAACGCCCTACGGAGTCTTGGGCCACAGGCATCAGCCTGAAATCGCCACTCAGCTCGGTCAGCAAGTCATTTTTACTCCACACTTAGGTAATTTTAAGCGCGGCATACTCGCGACAATTACCGTACAGCTCGCAGCGGGAACCACTGAAGCAGATATTGCCAAGGCATACTCATTTTATGATGACGCGCCTCTGGTTACGGTGAAGCACGACCAA
This sequence comes from Shewanella sp., assembly GCF_013214165.1. Taxonomy (GTDB): domain Bacteria; phylum Pseudomonadota; class Gammaproteobacteria; order Enterobacterales; family Shewanellaceae; genus Shewanella. The sequence goes on from NZ_JABSSM010000076.1 coordinate 8,151, forward strand.
TTTCCTAAGCTAGATGATGTGGTCAATACGCCCAATTGTCATCTGGGATGGAAGTTCGATCCCCAGACGGGTTATCTCGTGGTGGCGAGTGCAATTGATAACCTGATGAAAGGCGCAGCTAGTCAGGCTCATCAGTGCATAAAGATTCATTTCAAATACTAATTTCATTAGGCGAGTAGATAAGTATGTCAACGAGTAATAAAACATTAGTGATAAAAGTAGGTGGCGCCTTACTGCAATGTGAGATGGGCATGAACAGCTTGATGGATACCGCAGCTAAGATGATAGCCAAGGGGCAGAGACTTATCTTAGTACATGGAGGCGGCTGTATCGTCGATGAACAGCTCACAGTCAATGGTATGGAGACTGAGAAATTAGACGGGCTAAGGGTCACTCCAGCGGCACAAGTGCCTGTCATCGTGGGCGCGCTAGCCGGAACCGCGAATAAATTATTGCAAGCCGCGGCCATAAAAGCCGGTGTTACGGCTATCGGCATGAGCCTGGGTGACGGCGATATCGTCACGGCTAAGATTAAAGATGAGAGGCTAGGGTTTGTCGGCGAAGTTTCACCTAAGAATGCGACTTATCTTGAGTTTATCCTCTCTCAGGGCTGGTTACCGATTGTTAGCTCGATTGCAATTGACGCAAGCGGACAGCTGCTTAACGTCAATGCCGATCAGGCGGCGACTGTGCTGGCTAAACTTGTCGATGCTCAGCTAGTGTTGTTATCCGATGTCTCGGGAGTGCTCGATGGCAAGGGCCAATTAATTAACAGTCTCAATAGGGCTCAGGTAGCCGAGCTCATTCATATAGGCGTTATTGATAAAGGCATGAAAGTGAAGGTCGAGGCCGCACTGGACGTTGCCGAACTCATGGGTCAAGCAGTACAAGTGGCTTCGTGGAAAAGTGCAGAGCAATTGTTAGCCCTGTCAAATGGTCAGCCGGTGGGTACACAGATCCAAGCTCACTGATTGACACTATTAAATTATCATCATATTTGAGTCAGCCGCACTGCGGCTCACTAAATAGCAGAGCAAGGGTTGGACTGAGATGCCAATCAGAGGAGAGCGACAATGAACCACCTGTTATCGATAAAAGATCTAACTCAAGCGCAACTGCAAGACCTATTGTCCCTGGCGAAAAAAATTAAGGCTAACCCAGCCGAGTATCGCCATGCCTTGGACGGTAAGAGTGTGGTGATGTTATTTGAGAAGCCTTCATTGAGAACTCGTGTTAGTTTTGATATTGGCATCAATAAACTTGGCGGCCATTGCCTCTACCTAGATCAGCAAAATGGTGCCTTGGGTAAACGTGAGCCGGTAGCCGATTTTGCTGCCAATATATCATGTTGGGCCGACGCTATCGTGGCGAGAACCTATCTACATTCGACCATAGAATCTTTGGCCGAGCATGGCAGTGTGCCTGTGATCAATGCGCTATCGGATCTCTACCACCCTTGCCAGGGATTAGCCGATTTCCTCACTCTATCTGAGAAGTTTGACGATGTGAGTCAGGTTAAGCTCGCCTATGTCGGTGATGGTAACAATGTGACCCACTCATTGATGTTCGGCGCCGCAATTCTTGGCGCTAAGATGACGGTCGTTTGTCCTCCGGGGCACTTTCCCGATGGCGAAGTCGTGGTACAGGCGCAAGCGCTGGCGGCTAAGCATGGCGGCTCTCTGTTTCTGACCTCAGATATTGAGGCGATGGGCGAGCAAGATGCTATCTACACGGATACCTGGATCTCTATGGGTGACGAGACTGATATGGCCGATATCAAGGCTAAGTTCGGTCCATATCAGGTCAATGCCGCTCTGATGGAGAAAGCGGGCGCTAACTTCTTCATGCACTGCTTGCCAGCATATCGTGACGTTGAGGCTAGTGCAGAGGTGGTCGATGGAGAGGGTTCACTCATCTTGCAGCAAGCTGAAAATCGTATGCATGCACAAAACGCCGTACTCGTGACCTTGCTGGGTCAGTAAGCCGAGACACAATATTTATCTCTCATCGGGGTTTCGGTGAGCAAGTAACAGGAATTAGGAAACAAGATGTCGAATCAAACAAAGAAAACAGATGTGAAAAAAGTTGTCCTGGCCTATTCGGGTGGACTGGATACGTCGGCTATTATCCCCTGGCTGAAAGAGACCTATGATAATTGTGAAATTATTGCCTTCTGTGCCGATGTGGGTCAGGGAGATGCCGAGCTCGAAGGCCTACATGCCAAGGCGATTGCTTCGGGAGCCTCCGAATGTCACATCGTCGATCTCAAGGAAGAGCTAGTTGCCGATTATATCTATCCAACCATAGCCACTGGCGCCATCTATGAAGGTACTTACTTACTCGGCACTGCTATGGCCAGGCCTATTATTGCTAAGGCTCAGGTAGAGATCGCCCGTAAAGTGGGTGCCGATGCTGTCTGTCATGGTTGTACCGGTAAAGGCAACGATCAGGTTCGTTTCGAAGGTTGTTTCGCCGCACTGGCTCCAGATCTTAAGGTGATCGCTCCATGGCGTGAATGGGAGATGGTGAGTCGTGAGGATCTACTCGACTACTTGGCCGAGCGTAATATCGAGACAACGTCTTCGCTAACCAAGATTTACAGTCGTGATGCCAATGCCTGGCATATTTCACACGAAGGTGGCGAGTTGGAAGATCCGTGGAACGAACCGTCTAAAGGCGTGTGGACCATGACAGTCGCACCCGAAGACGCCCCGGATGCGCCTGAATATGTGACACTGGAATTAGAGCAGGGCAAGATCACTAAGGTTAACGGCGAGGCGCTGTCTCCTTACGCGGCTCTCATGGTGCTAAACGAAGTGGCTGGAGCCCATGGTGTAGGCAGGATCGACATCACAGAGAACAGGCTGGTCGGCATGAAGTCTCGTGGTTGTTATGAGACTCCGGGTGGCACTGTGATGTTTGCGGCGCTGCGCGCCATCGAAGAGTTGGTACTCGACAAGACGAGCCGTGAGTGGCGTGAGCAAGTTGGCGCCCAGATGGCTCAGCTGGTCTATGACGGGCGTTGGTTCACTCCTCTTTGTGAATCCTTACTCGCCGCTTCCGGGCCCTTAGCTAAGCTAGTCAATGGTGAAGTTGTCATCAAGCTCTACAAGGGTCAGGCACAAGCGGTTAAGAAGCGCTCACCTAACAGCCTATATTCTGAAGAGTTTGCGACTTTTGGTGAAGATGATGTGTATAACCAGAAAGATGCCGAAGGCTTCATTCGTCTCTACTCGCTCTCTAGTCGTATCAGGGCACTGAAGGCTCTGTAAATCGCGGCAGATTATTTAATTTAAATAAAGGGCGCTAAGCGTCCTTTTTTGTAAAAGATGAGGATACTAGCATGGCATTATGGGGCGGAAGATTTAGTCAGGAAAGCAGTGCACTGTTTAAATTATTCAATGATTCACTGCCAGTGGATTACCGTTTAATTGAGCAGGACATCGTCGGCTCGATAGCCTGGGCCGAAGCAATCACACAGGTCGGCATCTTGACTGAGCAAGAGTGCACTCAGTTACAACAGGCGTTGCAAGACCTATTAACCGAGGTCGAAGATAAGCCAGAGCTTATCTTGGCATCGGGCGCCGAAGATATTCATAGCTTCGTCGAGCTGTCACTTATCGCTAAAGTAGGCGATCTAGGCAAGAAACTCCATACAGGTCGTTCTCGTAACGATCAGGTGGCTACCGATCTTAAATTATGGTGTAAGAAGGAGGGGCAGCAGCAGCTGGCCTTGCTACAAGCCTTGAGACAAGCTCTTCTCGAACTGGCCCACAGAGAGCTCGATGCCGTTATGCCGGGTTATACTCATCTGCAGCGTGCTCAGCCCATCGCATTTGGTCACTGGTGTCTAGCCTATGTCGAGATGTTTGAGCGTGATATTAGCCGTTTAGAAGATGCACTCAAACGGGCAGATACTTGTCCTCTAGGGACTGGAGCGCTTGCCGGTACGGCCTATCCAATGGATAGATACAAGTTAGCCGCAGCGTTAGGTTTCGCCTCTCCGACCCTTAACAGTTTAGATTCGGTATCGGACAGAGATCATGTGATCGAGATCTGCAGCGATGCTTCAATCAGCATGATGCACCTGAGTCGTATGGCAGAAGACCTGATCTTCTTCAACAGTGGTGAAGCTGGCTTCATCGACCTAGATGATGAGGTGACCTCGGGCTCATCTCTGATGCCACAGAAGAAAAACCCTGATGCACTAGAGCTTATCAGGGGGAAGACAGGGCGTGTGTACGGCAGTCTGATTGGCATTCTGACGACCATGAAGGCACTGCCACTGGCATATAACAAGGATATGCAGGAAGACAAGGAAGGCTTGTTTGATGTTATGGATAGCTGGGCTATCTGTCTCGAGATGGCGGCACTGGTCTTGAGTGGCCTCAAGGTCAATCGTGAGAATACCTTAAGAGCCGCTCAACAAGGTTATGCCAATTCGACCGAGCTAGCCGATTACTTAGTGGCTAAGGGAATGCCATTCAGGGAAGCGCATCATGTCGTGGGTGAAGTGGTGGTTAAAGCCATAGCGGCAAAGAAACCTCTGGAGGATTTTGCACTAGAGGAACTGCAAGCCTTCTCAAGTACCATAGCCGATGATGTGTATGCTTGTTTGACCATAGAGTCTTGTCTGGCAAAGAGAGAAGCCCTAGGTGGTACTTCGCTGCCTCAGGTGAAAGCGGCACTGGCGAGTAAACTGGCTTAAAAATTAACTGACAGATTTATAGCCTATACAAATAGAAAAGCACTATTGAGTTAATAGTGCTTTTTATTGCGTTTTTTATACTGGTTTTGTCAGCCTGAAGTATTTATTGGAATAGTTCATCGGCCGAATCTTCGATGAATATATCGTTTGACTCATTAGTTTCCGTGGCAAATTCCTTTGGCTCAGTGCCGGAGATAAAATACTCGAACTTGCTGGTATAATCCGTTTTTCTGGCTAACTTACCCGTGGCCAGATCGATCCTGACAGAAATGATCCCTTGGGGAGGAGTCGTTGGAATTTCGGGCGTGCCGGCGAGTGCATCCTTCATAAACTCATTCCAACCAGGCCCCGCCGTTTTCGCTCCAGCTTCGGCCGCCGAGATCTGATCTTTAGCAGCATTGGCATCCCAACTGGTTCTGCCAAGCTCCTTGGCGTGATCATCGAAGCCCACCCATACGGTTGTGGCAAGCGTAGGATTGAAGCCACTGAACCAGGTATCCCTAGATTCGTTGGTAGTACCTGTTTTACCCGCGATATCACGGCGCTTAACCACTCGGGACGCTCGCCAAGCTGTGCCATTCCAGCCGGTGCCCTTGCTCCAGTTGCCGCCGCCCCAAATGACACTCTTCAAGGCTTCCGTGACCAAGAATGCGGTTTGTTCCGAGATGATCCTCTCTGCATAGCGAGCATCGGGACCACCGCAACTATCTGTAACCTGCTCAGCCAGTATAAATTCTTCTGCCATAGCGGCGAAAGGGTCATCACTGACAAGAGTGAGTGGGTCTGGATGAGGTGTGCAGGCTAAGGTCGGATTAGCTTGTTCAATCACAGTGCCGTAGGAGTCTTCGATGAGCTCGATGAAGTAAGGTTCGACCTTGTAACCACCGTTAGCGAAGGCGGAGAACGCGGTGACGACCTGCAGTGGGGTGACAGAGTTCGAACCCAGCGCGATAGATTCGTTTCTGGGGATATCGTCACGATTGAAACCAAACTTGACCAGGGTATCGATAGCCTTATCCAGACCGGCATAACGCATGGTCCTCACCGACATGACGTTGATGGATTGAGCGAGTCCTACCCGTAATCGAGTCGGTCCCGTGTAGCGATCCGGTGAGTTCTTAGGCCGCCATGCGGTACCTTGTCTGGTATCTGCATTATTGATAGGTGCATTATTGATGAGCGTCGCTAGGGTATAACCTTTCTCAATGGCAGCGGTATAGATGAATGGCTTAATATTCGAGCCTAACTGCCGCTTGGCTTGGGTGACACGATTATATTGGCTGGTGTGAAAACTGAAACCACCGACTAACGCCTCTATCGCACCCTTGTGTGGGTCCAGTGACACTATCGCACTGGATACGATTGGGACTTGGGATAACTGCCAAAAGTCGCCGTTATTACGTAACCAGACTTGCTCGCCAACAGTCAGTATTTGCTCCGCAGTCTTAGGCGCTCTTCCTTGTCGTTTGTTATTGATGAATTTTCGCGCCCATTTCAAACCTTGCCAATCCACCTGGATGATTTCCCCCGAAGAGGTGAGCAAGGATGCACTCTGTGCTTCGATACTCATGACGGCTGCGGGTATCAGACCTTGGAAAGCCTGAGTCTGTTTGAGTCGCGTGAGTAAATGTGAGGTTTCCAGTGGGGTGTCTGTCCATAAAACATCGGTCGCACCACGATAGCCATGTCTTTGATCGTAGGCATACACGTTATTTCTAAGTGCATGCTGAGCGTCTTGTTGTAGCTTGGAGTCTATGCTGGTGTAAACATTATAACCGCCGGTATAGGCCTCCTCTTCACCGAGTTTATCTACCAGGTAATCTCTGGCCATCTCGGAAATATAGGGGGCATATAAGCTGATTTCTGCGCCATGGTATGTTGCCGTTACGGGAGCCAGAATAGCCGCAGAATATTGTGCTTGAGTAATATTTTTCTTCTCCAGCATGCGACTCAATACCCAATTGCGTCGATTGGTTGCTCTGCTAGGGTTGCGGATTGGATTCGCTGCCGATGGTGCTTGAGGGAGACCGGCGATCATGGCCATCTGAGGTAAGTTGAGCTCTTTGAGTTCTTTACCATAATAAACTTGTGCCGCAGCCCCGACGCCATATGCACGGTTGCCTAAGAAAGAACGGTTCAGGTACAGCTCTAATATCTGCTCTTTCGACAGGGCTTTTTCGATTTTTATCGCTAGAAATATCTCTTTAATCTTGCGTATGTATGTCTTCTCACGAGACAGGAAGAATCCGCGTGCCACCTGTTGGGTGATGGTACTGGCTCCCTGGCTCTTCTTACCTGTGGTGATCAAAATGATAGCTGCGCGAGCGATGCCGATAGGGTCTATGCCATGGTGCTCGAAGAAACGGGCATCTTCTGTGTCTAAAACAGCATCGATAAGTAATGGCGGAACGTCCTCAAAGGCAACTGGGATGCGCCTTTTCTCCCCAAATTGTGAGATCAGCTCTCCGTCACTGCTATAGATGCGTAAAGGAGTCTGTAACTTAACTGTCTTCAGGGTATTTACGTCAGGAAGTTCGGGTAAGACATAGAAATATGCCGCAGCAATAGCGCCTATTGCTAACAGGGTTAAACTAAAAAGAGCGATAACTATACGTTTAAACCACTTCACCAGAGAATTCCATTATTTATAGCAGGGAGAACAGTATATAAGGGGATAGGCCAATGGTGAAGTTAAAAATAGTTGTCAAAAAAATGGCAATTGTAAAATAAAGAAACATCCTGTACAAATGCCGGTAACGAGTTGATCTTGTGCTAATCTCATTGCTAAATAATAACAAAAAGTGACATTTGACTATGCTTTCGAAATTATGGAAGCGTCAGGCTCCGCAGATGGTTGGGATAGATGTTGGTTCCCACGAGATAAAGGCGATACTGCTGAGCAAGACGGCCGACGGTTATAAAATTGTGAGCCATGTTGCAGTTCCCGTGAAAAGAGGGGCTGTTAGCGATCATGAAATCAGAGATAATGATGCAATTACCGAGTCGTTGCGCCAAGTAAAACGTAGCCTGCCTAAAGGAACTAAATTTGCTGCCGTGGCAGTATCCGGTTCTGCAGTGATGACAAAAGTCATCTATATGGATGCCACCCTGAGTGAAGAGGAGATGGAAGCCCAAATTGATATCGAGGCAGATAACCTCATTCCCTATTCTCTGGATGAAGTCAGTATCGATTTTGAAACCTTGAATGTGAACAGCACGGACCCCACCAAGGTCGATGTCTTGTTGAGCGCGTGTCGCACGGAAAATATCGATGCTCGTGTCGATGTCTTAGATAACATTAATATAGAAACTAAAGTGGTCGATATCGAAGGTTATGCGTTAGGGCGATCCTTTGAGCTGGTTGCTGCTCAACTACCAGATGAGGCCAAAAATAAGGTGGTTGCACTGGTCGATATAGGCGCCAACATAACGACCTTCGCGGTAGTTGAAAATGGCGAGACAAGTTTTATCCGGGAGCAAGCATTCGGTGGTGAACAATTTACTCAGTCAATACTGTCATTTTATGGCATGTCTCATGAGCAAGCCGAAAAAGCCAAGATAGAAGGCGATCTACCCCCAAATTACATGTTTGAAGTCTTATCGCCATTTCAAAGCCAATTACTGCAGCAGATAAAGCGGACATTACAGATCTACTGTACTTCAAGCGGTAAAGATAAAGTGGATCACCTAGTCTTATGTGGCGGTACTTCTAAACTCGAGGGCATGGCCAATCTGTTAACCAATGAATTGGGTGTACATACCATAATAGCAGACCCGTTTCAGGGGTGTTTACATGCCGAGGATGACGTAAAAAATAGATTACAGCCACATATCAGTAAATACATGCTGGCTTGTGGGCTAGCGCTGAGGAGTTATTCTCTATGGCGAACATAAACTTACTAGCTTGGCGTGAGGAAGCGCGAGAGAAACATAAAAAAGATTATATTGGTATTTTAGTTTTGGTTTTTTTGGTGTCTTCTTTAATGGTTTATCTGGCACTGGGTTTCGTCGATATGATGACAGACAAGCAAAAGTCCAGGAATGCTTACTTACAATCTGAGATTAGCTTGCTAGATAAACAGATCGCCGAAATTAAAGGGATCAAAACCAGAAAGAAAGATATCGAGCGGCGCACCGAGATTATTTTGAACTTGCAACAATCAAGAAATTCACCTACCCATGTCCTGGATGAACTAGTCAGGATTGTTCCGCCGGGGATCTATCTTTCCAGCATCGAGAAGAAGGGCAGTTTGTTGTGGATTGAGGGGCGCAGTGAGTCGAATAACAATGTCGCTAATATGATGAGAAAAGTAACAAGCTCAATCTGGCTACACAATCCTAATATGCAGTCTATTGTCGCTCACAATATAGAACTGAGGCAGTTACAACGCTTTAGCCTGAAAGTAACGATTAAGGACAATGAGCAAGCTGAAGCGGTGCAAGGAGCGAGTAAATGAACCTGAACCTAGATCTGGAGCAGTTTAATGATATCGACTTTGAGAATATAGGTGGCTGGCCGTCACTGGTTAAAGTTGTATTCGCAGCCTTACTTGCCGTCTGTATTTTTGTGGCTAGCTATTTTCTGTTTATCTCGGATGCGCGTGCGCAATTCGATGCAGTGCAGAGAGCAGAAGCGAGCTTAAAAAATGACTTCAAGTCTAAGTACCAACTGGCTGCAAACTTGAAACTCTATCGAGAACAGCTTGCCAAAATGGAAGTGCAATTTGCAGAACTGCTTAAAATGTTGCCTTCTCAGAATGAGATGCCCGGACTGGTCGATGATATTACCTTTGTGGCAACAGACTCAGGTTTAAGGATAGACAGCCTAGATTGGCGTGAGGAGATACAAAGAGACTTCTATATCGAGTTCCCTATCAGCATGTCGGTGAGTGGCGACTATCATGAGTTAGGTCAGTTTGTCAGTGGAGTGGCTAAATTGCCGCGTATTGTGAGTCTACATGACTTCGTTATCAAGAAAAAAGTTGACGGTACCTTAGGCATGGAGATACTCGCTAAGACATATCGCTTCAAGGAGGGGGCTGATCTGCCACTAGAAGATAAGAAGGGGGGAAGTAGGTGATAAGACTCCTTTTTTTATCTATTCCAATATTTTTATTAACAGCTTGTGTTGGCGACCGCAGTGATCTTGAGCTATTTGTCACTACGACTAAGTCACAGCATGTTGCTCATATCCCACAATTGAAAGAGGCGGCTAAGTTTGAACATTTTGTGTATCACGCCAGTTTAATGCGTAGTCCATTTGTTCCTCCCTCGCGTGAACTGACAGAAGAGCTGATAGATACGACAAAAGACTGTCTTCAACCGGATCTTAAGAGGCATAAGGGGCGTCTGGAAACCTATGCGCTGGACAACTTAAAGATGCGTGGAACCTTGAGTGAAACAGACATCATCTGGGCCTTAGTAGAAACCAATGATGCCAGTGTTTATCGCTTAGGTATTGGTGAGTATTTAGGACTCTATAATGGTCGTATTACTAAAGTTACTCAGCAAATGGTCGAAATAATTGAATTAATACCAGACGGTTCTGGTTGCTGGACTGAAAGGTTAAGTAGCATAGAACTCACTGGGAATAACAAGCGAAGGATGAGGGAATAATGGAATCTTCTGCCGCGATAAAAAATGTTTTTAATAAATCTTCTCTTTTTAGAGTTCTTGGCGCTTTGGTATTAATGGTGAGTGCCTCTTATGCTGCGGCCGAAAACCGCCTAGTGGATGTTAAATTTCACTCGGTTGTCGATCATCAACTAGAACTGCAATTAATCTTCGAACATGAAGTGATGGCACCTGAAATTGATCTCAATGCATCACCGGCTGAAATTATCTTAGGTTTTAGTGGCAGTATGTCTGGGTTAGAGAAACAGATAATGCCAATAAATACAGCCGGAGTTGAGCATATCAGCGTACGCCAACTCGATGGCATGATGCGGGTGACGGTTGCGCTGAATAAGGTCAAAGCCTATAAGGGCAAGCTCAAGGGTAATACCTATAATCTGACGATAAATGATGAGGTCGCCGATCGCAATATGACGACACAAAATCCATTTATTAACAAGATTAACAATATCGATTTCAGGCGAACTGCAGAAGGCGGCGGAGAATTACTGATTAAGCTAGACAATAGCTCGGTGGCAGCAAACGTGAAGCAGGTGGGGTCAAAACTTGAGCTGCAGCTTTATAATACCGATATTGGATCTGATCTCTTGTATGTGATGGATGTACAAGATTTTGCCACTCCAGTGCGGAGTTTTGAAACCTTTAAAGAGGAATTAACCACACGAATCCTCATCGATATCTCAGGCCGGTATGAATATAATTACCAGCAGGAAGCGAGTCTGTTTCGTCTCAGTATTAAGAAGGCTGACAAGCTTACGGTAGCTAAGAAGGAGAAAAAATATGATGGGCGTTCACTGTCGCTAAACTTCCAAAGTATCTCGGTGAGAACCGTGTTACAGATCATCGCGGATTATAACGATTTTAACTTAGTCACCAGTGATACCGTCGAAGGTGATATTACCCTGC
>NZ_JABSSM010000077.1 GCF_013214165.1 Shewanella sp.
CCACCTACCTCTAAAGAAATAGTCAGACCCAGTTCACATAAAGCGATTAAAACAACTGCTAAAAATTCGTTGCTTAGTTAGCCTTAACAAGGGAAATAAATTCCACACACTAAGTTACTGTTTAACAACAAGTTGATAATGATAATCACTCTTATATATCGACAAGCTTATAAAGCAAACGGTTAAGTAGTAACTCAGTGATGATTAAAACTATTGCAGGGAATAATCATGATGAAAAAGTTCAACTCTTTTAAGACCAAAAAGAGTACAGCGGCCAAGGCTGTACTCGGTGCGGGGATACTCTCTTTAGCACTTGCAGGTTGTGGCGCTGATGACGGTAAAAATGGTGAAGATGGCAAGCCAGGCGCTATTGGCGTAAATATAGACTCGGCTAAAAGTGTCAAGGCGCTATTGACTAATGCTGCTGTCGAAGCGGGCACTGTCACCGTCGATTTTACACTCGAAAATGACAATGGGGTCGCTGTTCTGGGGCTGACTAAAGATCACGATCTACGTTTTGGTATCGCTCAGCTTGCACATGTTAGCGAAACCATGAACGACAAAGATGGCGTACCCACAGAATACGATCGCGGTTACCAATGGCAGGCTTATATTAATGCTGAAAAATCACCTAACCCGGACTGGGTTCCTGAAGGTGGATCAGATATTAACCCAACGAATCAGTTCCAGGCAGATGTAGAAAAAGCCAGTGATTGTGAAACCTGTTTCATTGATAATGGTGATGGCACTTATCGCTACACCTTCCAACAAAACATTGGCAGCGTCACCACGCCAGTTGAAGTGGTCTACCATGCAGACGACACCCAACGTGCCACATTAGAGCTTGATTTACCTAATTTTGCTGTAAATGCTAACTTCGACTGGCAACCATCGACAGGTACAACCGAAGGCATTCAGACTCGTGAAGTGGTATCGATCCAAGCTTGCTACACCTGTCACCAGCCAGAAAGTTTAGAGCTGCATGGCGGTCGTCGTATCGATCTTGAAAACTGTGTAGCTTGTCATACCGCGACATCGGGTGATCCTGAGAGCGGCAATAGTGTCGATTTCACTTACATGATCCACGCTATCCATAAGGGTAATAGCAGAACGACTTACAGCCCAGACTCACCGGACGCCGATGATAATGGCAATATTCCAGCACCTTACAAGGTTATAGGATACGGTGGTGGCGTTCATGATTATGGCAAGGTCATGTATCCGCAAAAGCCTGCTGCAGACTGTAGTTCATGCCACGTCACAGGCGAAAATGCGCCAAAAGATGCAGAACTGTTCTTAGCCAATAAGAGTAATACTGCATGTATCGCTTGCCACACGACTATGCCAAAAGCGTACCATGACCCCAGCAATGAAAATTGTATGTCTTGCCATATTGAAGCAGGCTACGCACGTAGCGCTAAAGAAGCTCACGGCGATATCATGAAGGCCTACAATGAAACCCAAGCAATGAGTGTAACCTTCTCTGATATTGGCGTCGATAGCGAGGGGAAATTCACCACCACAGTTCAAGTACTGGGTACTGATGGTCTGCCATTGGCTGCAGAATTTGTCGATACTGGTTCTCGTATTGTAATGGCATGGGACAGCGATAAAGACTTCCCTTCATACACAGAGGCTTCATATAGTAAGCGTCGCATGAAACTAAGCGAAGGCACCTATGATGCTTCAGCCAATGCATGGGTGATGACTTATGCTGCTATCGACCTTCCAACTGATGCTAGTGGCAAAACGTTCGAACTTTGGTCTGCATTAAAAGTGTGTTACAACAACGGCGGTTACGGGCGTCCATTTGTCGAGTTAACAGCTTGTACAACTGAAGGAGTCTGCAAAGTTGAAGTTAAAGATGAGCCGTTCCATTTTGTTTGGAGTGATACTGGCCCAGACTTAAACACTGCACCTAGGGCACGTCGTGACATTATCGATGCAACTAAGTGCCAAGGTTGTCACAACCAAGAGATTTATCACTACAACAATGCTGTGAATTGTCAAACATGTCATACGTCAGACAAGACCACTAAGAGTAATGCGAGTGAGCAGTACCCTAATGCCAAGAAGCCTACCAGCTTTGCCTATAAAGCGCATGAAGCTGAAGGCCACTACCTCAAGTATGCAGGTGTTGGCTCAAGCACTGTGGTTAAGACCGATTGTAAGACCTGTCATACCGATGACGGTATTAAATTGGGCCGTGCACCTGAGCGTACATGGCGCTACGGTGACATGCTAACTGGAGAAGATATCTGGGTCTCTTCTGATGCTGGCGCTTGTTTAAGCTGTCACCAGAAATACCTCAGTGAATCAGGTAAGTCTCACATTGAAACTAACGGCGGTATCTTAGATGGCACCAGCGCTGCAGACGTTAAAAACCGTGCAGCTGAAGCTTGCCAGACTTGTCACTCTCCAGAAAAAGTGATGGCACTTCACGGTCATTAATTACACGTTTAAAGCGATACCTAGCCTAGACACTTGAGTCATTAATGTATCGTTATTTATACCAAAAGGGAGGCTTAGCCTCCCTTTTTTATATCCGCTAAATAGAAAGCGTGAGAAATAAACACTTACCATACATAACATCAACTTATTTGAGAACTACTCTCAACTATAGCGCTCAATTATTACACTAGCATCCCGTTTCTCCCTCCCCCCAACTACCCCTTTATAAATAGACAGATCTTGGTCACACTATAAGACCTAGTTTGCAGATTTTACCCCCCTATTACGTTAGCCTTCACCTAGGGAATTATATTTCCAGCATCGACTTAAGTAGCACTAATAATGAAATCATCTAAATGATACACGGTTAGTTGACTAACCAAGCACTTGAGCCAATGTCAAACCTATGCAGGGAAAAAAATGATGAACGTAAAAAATACTCAGTATGCGCTGCTCTTGGCAGCAAGTGCAGTGTCTCTGGCCTTAACCGGCTGTGGTGGCGACGATGGTACAGACGGAACCCCAGGTAATCCAGGCGGACCGGCTGCCGATGTGGTCAATATCCTCAACCTAGATGTGACCAAAGTCACCTATCAAGATGGTATGCCAACCATCGAAGTCTTCGCCACTAACGAAGAAGATCTTCCAGTTGTAGGTTTAAAAGACTTGGAAGTTAAAGCCGTTGCCCAGCTTCTACCTCAAGGTTCTACTGGCGCTGGTGACAGCGCCCAGTGGCAGAAAATTGGTGCAGAGAAAACCTTTACCGACCACAAGAATGGCAACTATAGCTTCACCATTGCCCTTGAAGGTTATAATTCTGAGCTAACTCAAAGATACAACGTTATCGCCAGTGCATCGACGCTGCAAGATGGCGTAACGTCTGTACCACGTACCGAGCTTTCAGAAGATTTCTCAGGTGACGGTTACCAAGCACTTTATAGCAAAGACATAGTTTCAACTGAAACCTGTGCTTCTTGTCATGCCGCAGGAGAAGCTATTTATCACAGTTACACTTCAGCAGAAACGTGCACATCGTGTCATACCCAAGAGATGGCAGACGATAAAGATAAACCACAAGTCGTGTTCAATCATCTCATTCACAACGTTCATAATGATGCCAAAATGTATGGCCGCAATTTGGACGATAGTGCCGAGAAAGCCCACGGCCTATTACAAGATAACTGTCAAACTTGTCACCTTGAACCCGATGCCGATAGCGGTGAGTTAACCGAATGGGGCAACTGGACACGCGTCCCCACCATGGAGACTTGTACCAGTTGTCACGTCGATATCGACTTTAAAGCCGGTCAGGGTCATTCTCAGCAAAATGACAATAGCAACTGTATCGCATGTCATAAGCCTAGCTGGACAGAAGAACTGCATATGAGTGGCTTCGTTGACAAGAAAGCACTTATCGACCAGTACGCTATGGAAGCGACTCTGACTGCGCTAGCTACCGGATCTGGCAGCGATACCACACTCAGCATTACCATCTCTGGTGCAGACGGCGTCGCAATAGATGCCGCGACATTGTTGGCTAATATTGAGCAGCTAGAATCTATCACTAACGTGGGGCCTAATTTCCCGATAATGGGCTACAACTCAAGCCCTGGCAACGGTGAGCATAAGGTGCTTATCAAGCTGGTCGAAAATGGTGTGCTAGCAGATAACGCTCAGATCATCGATGGACGCTTGGTGACAACAATCGCCAACCTACCTTACGGTGAAGGCGATACAGACACTGCATTTAGCTTTATCGGCCTAGCCTTATGCAACGAGGGGACAGATCTGGTTCCCTGTGGTGAAGGCGTTGACAGCACATCAATGAAGGCAGAGCTTGCCCACGGCACACTTTCTGGTGAAGCGCCGAGTGTACGCCACACAGATTCAGTTAACTTTGGCGCTTGTGAGAGCTGTCATGGCACCGAGTGGGAACTACATCAAGATCACCATGCAGGTTTCGTGATGACTGAGCAGCTAGGCAGGATCAACCAAGCGGGTGAGATGATTGTGGGTGTCGATGGCTGTGTCGCTTGTCACACTCCAGATGGTACTTACGCAAGTGGCGCGAACAAGGGTGCGCTAGAGATGAAACTTCACTCACTTCATAGTTCTGGTGATTACGGCATTATTTCAGGCATGACCTGTAGCCAGTGTCATAACGACTTCAACCTCGATGCGTTCAAGGTCAAAGGTGCGCTAGCAACATCGGCGGGTCTATACAGCACACCTATCGCGGCGACATGTAGCTCTTGTCATAGTCATAGCGATAGTTTCAAAACACACGCAGAAGGCCAAGGCGCCATCATCGACGGTTCCTATGAAGCCGCCAACGATGCAGCTCAACTTGAAAGCTGCTTCTTGTGTCATAACCCAAGCATCAATGATCACACTTCGGTGAAGATGTAATTTGCTCAACTCTTAACAATAAATAGAGAGTTTGAAAGGGGGAGTCCTCTCCCCCCTGATTTCAAGCGAATTTGTGCAAATTAGGAAACCAAATATGAAAATAATACATACACTAAAATCTGTTTCACTGTCAGTGCTACCTGCACTGCTAGTGTCAGTGGTCTTGTCTCTAAGTATGACTTCTGCCGCCCACGCGTCGAAGTGGGATGCCAAGATGACTCCCGATGAAGTCGAAGCCACACTAGATAAGAAGTTTGCCGAAGGTAAATACTCACCTAAAGGCGCCGACTCTTGCTTAATGTGTCACCGTAAATCTGAAAAAGTGATGGACCTTTTTAAAGGCGTTCATGGCTCAATCGACTCGAGTAAGAGCCCTATGGCGGGTCTTCAATGTGAAGCCTGTCACGGCCCTCTGGGTAAGCATAACCGCGGCGGTAACGAGCCAATGATCGCCTTTGGTCCTGACTCAACGCTATCAGCTGAAAAGCAAAACAGTGTCTGTATCAGCTGTCACTTAGATGATAAGCGTATAGATTGGAATGGTGGACACCATGACAATGCCGATGTTGCTTGTGCTTCTTGTCACTCGATACACACAGATAAAGACCCTGTGCTGTCTAAAAACACTGAGGTGGAAGTCTGTACTAGTTGTCACACTAAGCAAAAAGCCGACATGAACAAGCGCTCGAGCCACCCGATGAAGTGGGCCCAAATGGTGTGTAGTGATTGTCATAATCCCCATGGCACTATGAGCGACTCAGATCTGGTGAAGCCTACGGTTAACGAGACATGTTACTCCTGTCACGCCGAGAAGCGCGGCCCAAAGCTGTGGGAGCATGCACCCGTAACTGAAGATTGTGTCGCTTGTCACAATCCACACGGTTCGGTGAACGAAGGGATGCTGAAGACTCGTGCTCCACAGCTTTGTCAGCAATGTCATGCCAGTGACGGTCATTCCAGTAGCGCCTACATGGGCAACACAGATCAAGGCTCAACCGTAGGTGGCAATGCGTTCACCGGTGGTCGTAGTTGTTTGAACTGTCATAGCCAGATCCATGGTTCTAACCACCCATCTGGTCAGCTATTTCAGCGCTAAACGGAGTAGAGAAGATGAAATTCAAATTAAATTTAGTCACCCTCGCCCTACTCGCTAATGCTGGCTTTGTCAGCACAGCAATGGCAGCTGGCGGTTATGGTATTCAAGATGCGAATACCGACAAAGTTAAGTTCAACAAATGGGTTTGTAAACGCTGTGTTATCGAAACTGGCGTTAACGGCACTGTCGGTGTCGGCATGGGCTATAACAACAGCGATGATATTCGCTCTGCCAACGCATTTGCAGCAGAAGATGAGCTTGCCTATAAGGTCGATGCCGATCTTAAATATGTTAGCGGATCCGGTTACCGCGCTACAATCGAGGCTGATAATCTCGGCATGGAAAATGGCCGTTTAGAGATTAATGCCGGTAAAACCGGTAAGTACAACCTGAATCTTAACTACCGTCAGATTGCCACTTATAAGACAGATAGCGCCATGACGCCTTATCAGGGCGTAGGTGGAGACCACCTTACCTTAGGTGATGATTGGCAGACAGCAGGTTCGAGTCAAGATATGACTCAGCTATACAGCAGCTTGAACCCTATAGAGCTATCGCTTAAACGTAAGCGAGCCGGTCTTGGTTTCGAGTATTCGTTTGATGCTGAGCCAGGTGAGAAATTATGGACCACTTATCTCAATTATCAACGTGAAGATAAGACCGGACTTAAGCAAACTTCTGGCAGTTTCTATAACCAGTCTATGATGCTGGCAGAGCCGGTGGATCACACCACAGATACCATGGAAGCTGGTATTAAACTTAAAGGTGACAACTGGTTCACGGCCCTGAGCTATTCGGGATCAAGCTTTAAAAACCAATATAGCCAGCTGACATTTGATAACGCCTTTGACCCAACGTTCGGCGCGCAAACTCAAGGTACCATGGCATTAGATCCTGACAATGAAGCTCATACAGTTTCATTGATGGGCCAAGTCTCTGCCAATAGAACAAGCTTGAGTGGCCGCATTCACTACGGACAGATGACTCAAGATCAAGAGTTTGTCACCTCTGGCTATGGTTATCAGATGCCGGCAGAGTCCCTCGATGGGCGCGTCGACATGACTGGGGTTAACGTAAAATTAGTGTCGCGCCTGAGTGCTAACCTGCGCATCAAGGCTAGCTATGATTATAGCGACCGTGATAATAAGACTAACGTTGAAGAATGGACGCAAATCAGCATAGACTCAACGACGGGCCAGGTGGCCTATAACACACCCTATGATATCACCACACAACGCGCTAAATTAAGTGCCAACTACCGTATCACCCGAGGTATGCGACTCGAGGCCGGTTATGACTACCGCCAGGATGACCGCAGCTACCAAGATAGAGAAACCACCAACGAAAACACCCTCTGGACCAAGTTCCGTCTGAGTCAGTTCGAAAACTGGGATATGTGGATCAAGGGAAGTGTCGGCCAGCGTGATGGTTCGAAATATCAAGCATCGGAATGGACCTCGAGTGAGTCAAATGACTTACTTCGTAAGTACAACCTAGCCGACAGAACGCGCACCATGATTGAGGCTCGAGTCACTCACAGCCCAACCGAGGCCTTGACTATCGACTTAGGTACCCGCTACGCACTCGATGACTATACCGACACTCAGATCGGTTTAACAGAGTCCGCAGACTTAAGCTATGACATTAGTGCAAGCTACCTGATCAACGATGATATGATATTAACGGCATTTTACAATCGTCAGAATATAGAAACAAATCAATCAGGTAGCACTAATTTCAGCACCCCAAACTGGTACAGCGTAGTTGAAGATCAGGTGGATGTTATCGGTGCAGGTTGGAGTTATAACAAGCTGATGGAGAAAAAGTTACGTTTAGGCCTAGATTACACCTATTCTAATTCAGACAGTAATACTCAGGTCACTCAAGGTGTCAGCGGAGATTATGGCGATTACTATGCCAAGTCTCATAACATCAACATCTATGGCCTGTACCAAGCCAGCGAAAGAGTGGTGCTTCGCCTAGACTACAAGATGGAGAAGTACCAAGATAATGATGCGGCTAATGAGATTGCGCCAGATGAGATCTGGAACGTGGTAAGTTTTGGCTCTAATAGTCACGATTACACCGCCCATTTAATCATGTTGAGTATGACTTATAGGTTGTAAGAAGTTCCTAGCAACTAGAAACTAGCTAAAACATAAATGCCAGCTGCTATCTTATTAGTCGCTGGCATTTTTATTATTGTTAACCCCATTACTACTGACCAGAGACTCATATGAAATGGTATCCCCCCTCTTACCTAGTCTAGCCCATTGTGCTCTTGGCATTAGCTTATTGGAAAAGACAGGACAGGCATATCTTTTATCTTTTCAGTTATCCCCTACTAAGCGTTAAGTTATCTTGATTTAGCTTTTTATGAGGTAGCTTCTATGACTTCAGCTCGCCGTAACTGATTGTTAGGGCTATGTCGACCCAGAATCGACGACCTTCTATCACATAATAAATGTTGCGTCAGAATGACTTAGCTCTGCGGTGAGGATAAACTAACAGGCAAGAGTTTCGAGCATAGACGCGGCTGGATTGTCGGCTCCCCTTAGCATCTAAGGTTAAGGCTCTTTCTACCATCTTCTGTATCGATGTCTGTGCCTATGCGGTGATGAATAATCACTATCATCTAGTGCTGAAAATTGACCTCGATAGAGCTATTTCATTTCTGTGATCACCTACAACTTATCGATTAGACTGGCAGAGCCATTAGGCCTGATAAAAAAGGGTTTATTGACTCAAGCCAGCCTAAATTACTCAATGAACTTGGCATAGTACCCGCGGCTTGGATCACCTCAGCGAAAGAGTTTCGCCGCCAATACAGTGGTATTAGTGGTCGTTGGGATGCTATGTGTGCTTTCAAACAGCGGCATAACTGTGGGCTATGGTGTAAAGGCAAAGCCAGCAGTCATGCACTTCATCCATCTCCTTAGCAAGGTCTTCGGAAAGGCCTTCGCAAAGGTCTTCACAAAGGCCTTCGGAAAGGCCTTCGGAAAGGCCTTCGGAAAGGCCTTCGGAAAGGTCTTCGGAAAGGTCTTCGCGGCTGAAGCCGCTCCTACGTTAAAATGCTGGTCGATAAAAGCCGAATCGAAGAGATGACTTTCTCGGAACCAGAACAGGGTGTGAACGCGGCTGTGAGTTTCCGAAACAAGGCCGAAAATGTTGCCTAAATTTTTCGGCATTTCCACCTTGACCCATAGGGCCTGCGATATTCCAGATATCACTCAGGCATTCCCCACGTCCTTGTGGGTCAGATGGGAAATGTCTTGAGATGTAGGGAGCATCTCTGACCATGTGAGCACGACATTGGTGAATCTGACCTATAGGGAGATAGGAAATGTCTTATGTATGTCTGGAACATACAAGACCCTGCACGGCACCGCCGCAGGCTATAGATTAGAATGAAGCTATGGCATTGATGAAGCTAACCAAATAACAAAACCAGCCCAATGAACCCACAATAGATATTTCAGCAACTTGTTATCCGACAAGTAAACAAACTTTTGCCCATAAATGAGTGACTAACGTTAGCTTGAACCTTGAACAGGTATACAATACCCTCCCATTAAAGTACCTATTATGTGAGCAATGATGAAACAAGTATTAGTGATAGGTTATGTGTGGCCAGAACCCAACTCCTCCGCCGCTGGCACCCATATGATGTCGTTATTACGACTCTTCAAACAACAAGGTTGGCAGGTCGAGTTTGCCACTCCGGCGCAGCCATCGGATCATATGATAGATCTTAGTAAGGCAGGCATAACCAGCAAAAATATCAGCCTTAACTGCGACAGCTTCGATACTTATATCTCAACGCTTCAGCCTAATATCGTCATGTTTGACCGCTTCATGATGGAAGAGCAGTTTGGCTGGCGTGTCGACAAGTACTGTCCCGATGCACTTAAGATACTCGATACCGAAGATTTACAGTGTCTGCGTAATGCTCGCCATCAGGCCGTTAAGAGTGAGCGAGTACTGACTAAGGCCGACTTATTCAGCGATATAGCAAAACGTGAAATAGCCGCCATTCTTCGCTGTGACATCTCGCTGATCATCTCAAGTTTCGAGATGGAGCTGCTACAAAGCCAGTTTAAGCTTGACCCCAGCCTCTTGCATCACTTGCCGTTTATGCTGGACTTGAAAAAGTGCCCAGAACAGACAAAAGCATACTCACAGCGCCAGCATTTTATGACCATAGGTAACTTCCGTCATGCGCCTAACTGGGACGCCGTACTATATTTACAAAAGATCTGGCCCTTGATCAGAAAACAGCTGCCCCAGGCCGAGCTACATATCTACGGCTCCTATCCGCCGCCGAAAGCAACGGCACTTAATAATCCCAAAACCGGCTTCTTAATCAAGGGCTGGGCGGAAGATGCTTATCAGGTCATGGAGCAAGCTCGTGTCTGCTTAGCACCGATCCGTTTCGGCGCAGGCATCAAGGGTAAGCTAGTCGATGCCATGATCATGCAGACCCCAAGCGTCACCACCTCTGTTGGCAGTGAAGGCATGCATAAGGATGAGCCGTGGCCTGGTTGCATCACCGATGACATGGAAACGTTTGCCCAGGCCGCGGTGGACTTATACGCTCAAGAGTCACTCTGGACTCAGGCTCAAAGCCACGCCTCGGGTCTATTAACAGCTAGGTATGATGGCCAAAAATTAGGCCAAGAGTGGATGAATAAGTTACACCATACTATCGATAATTTAGCAGAGCACAGATTAAATAACTTCACCGGCGCCATGATGAAGCATCACTCCATGGCGAGCACCAAGTATATGTCCCAGTGGATCGCCGCGAAAAATGCTCATTGATAGCCACAGTTCAAGCCCACTGAGTGCAGAATAAATGGGTGCGAACGCACTCAGCTTTAGGATCCCAACCAATGAAAATAGTTATCGCTCCCGATTCATTCAAAGAAAGCCTGAGTGCGATGGAAGTCGCCAACGAAATCGAACGCGGCTTTAAATCTGTGCTACCCGATGCAGAATATCTGAAACTGCCTGTTGCCGACGGCGGTGAAGGCACAGTCCAGTCTATGGTCGATGCAACTAACGGCTCCATTATCACACTCGATGTCATCGGGCCCCTGGGCAAACCAGTCAGTGCTCATTACGGGATCTTAGGCAATGAATTTATTGATGACAGTAAGACCGCCATCATAGAGATGGCGTCGGCCTCGGGCCTACATCATGTCTCTGTCGAAAAACGTGACCCTAGCATCACCACCAGCTATGGCACGGGCCAGCTTATCTGTGATGCGCTCAACCGCGGCATCAAACACATCATAATCGGCCTGGGTGGCAGTGCCACCAACGATGGCGGCGCGGGTATGGCACAGGCACTTGGCATTCATCTGCTCGATGAGTCAGGCAAGCCTCTGAGTGTGGGCGGCGCAGCATTGAGCGAGCTTCACACCATAGACATGAAAGACCGCCATTCCCTTATCCAGCGCTGTGAATTTATCGTCGCCTGTGATGTCGACAATCCTTTGTGCGGTGATAAAGGCGCGTCGGCAATATTTGGCCCACAAAAGGGGGCAAGCCCCGAGATGGTAACCAGCCTGGACACGGCCTTGACTCGATACGCCGACATTATTGCCAAGACTGTTGCTAACAAACAGCACAATAACAGTAAAATTAAAGACCGGCGCAATACACCGGGTGCTGGCGCCGCCGGCGGCATGGGATTGGGTGTCATGGCATTCCTAAACGCCACACTCAAACCCGGCATAGATATCGTCCTGGAGACGGTGAAACTCGACGAAAAAATGGCCGGTGCAGATCTGGTGATCACCGGCGAAGGCAGGCTCGACAGCCAAACCTTGCACGGTAAGACCCCAATGGGCGTCACGCGCGTCGCTAACGCACAGGGTATTGCGGTTATCGCCATAGCCGGCTGCGTCAGCGATGATGCCAATGTGCTGCTCGAACATGGCATCTCGGCCATCTTCTCTATCACCCCCAGGGCACTGCCACTTGAGGATGTGCTGGCCAATGCTAAACACAACTTGTTTACCACCTCGCAGAATATCGCCGCCCTCTATGCCATGAAGAGCAAGCAGTCATAAGTATCCCTGAGACGGTAAATGGCGTCTTCCTCTGTTTATCGTCTCCTGCTATTCCTTAATGGTACTCAGGTCAAACAATCGCCATCGCTTTACTTTCCCCATGAATCGTTTTAACTTTTACACTTGATGCACCAAAGCGCATAAAGTAAAGTGACTCCCCTTTGGAAAACTGCAACTGATAGCAGTTCCTGTTGAATAGTGTGATAGCTAAGAGATAACCATGTCGATGACACCCAGACGAGCCACAGCTTCTGAAGAGGCATTACTGCGTATCTTCACCGTACCCGAAGCCCCTGATTCAACATTAAGCGTCATCGAGCAAAACATATCGCAGAACTTGATGGGCTTCTTGCAAGATAGTGTAGTTGCCATCGAGAAGCCTCTGTCTGAGATAGAGCTAGACTTCCAACAGCATCAAATTCCCTCTGCGCCCCAGTTTGTTTCAGACTATGCCGATGAGATGATGAAGACCTTAGTGGCGCACTCGGTGCATACCTCATCGCCTAGCTTTATCGGTCACATGACCTCGGCGCTGCCCTACTTCGTCTTGCCTCTGTCTAAGATGATGGTGGGCCTGAACCAGAACCTGGTGAAAATTGAGACTTCTAAGGCCTTCACGCCGCTGGAACGTCAGGTCTTAGGCATGATGCATCACCTGATCTACGCCGAAGATGATGACTTCTACAAAAGCTGGATGCACAGCGCCAACTACTCCCTCGGGGCATTTTGCTCCGGCGGTACGGTCGCTAACATCACGGCCCTGTGGATAGCCCGTAATCAGCTACTCAAGGCCGAGGGTGACTTCAAGGGCGTGTCGGCTCAAGGCCTGATGAAGGGCCTGCGGCATTACGGTTATGATGATCTGGCCATCTTAGTCTCTGAGCGTGGTCACTACTCATTGGCAAAAACGGCAGACTTGCTTGGCATAGGCCGTGAGAACATCATTAAAATCCCCACCTCGAGTAATAACAAGGTCGATGTGGATAAGATGCGCGCCATGGCAAAGCTGCTTGAGCATGACAACATCAAGGTCATGGCCATCGTCGGCGTAGCCGGCACCACAGAGACAGGCAATATCGACCCCTTAGATGAACTTGCCACACTGGCGATAGAGCTTGAGTGTCATTTCCATGTCGATGCAGCTTGGGGCGGCGCCTCGCTATTATCCAACAAGTACCGCCATCTGCTCAAGGGCATAGAGCGAGCTGACTCAGTCACCATAGATGCTCACAAACAGATGTATGTGCCCATGGGCGCGGGCATGGTGGTCTTCAAAGATCCGGCCTTCGCCAATGCCATCAAGCACCACGCCGAATACATATTACGCAAGGGCTCCAAAGACTTGGGCAGCCAGACTCTGGAAGGCTCGCGTCCCGGGATGGCCATGCTGGTTCACGCCTGCCTGCAAGTCATTGGCCGGGATGGTTACGAGATCTTAATCAACAACAGTATAGAGAAGGCGCGCTATTTCGCCGGACTTATCCAGCAGCAAGCCGATTTCCAGCTGGTATCAGAGCCTGAGCTCTGTCTGCTTACCTATCGTTATGTGCCACAATCGGTGCAGCTGGCGATGCAAGTAGCAAGAGAGAGCGGCAACACCGAGACGTTAATCGAGTTTAATCGCCTACTCGACGGCCTAACTAAGTTTGTGCAGAAACGTCAGCGAGAACAGGGGACCTCATTTGTGTCTCGTACCCGTATTAATCCCGAGAGTCACAGCGGACTCAATATTCAATCTGTGGTTTTTCGTGTGGTGCTGGCTAATCCCCTCACCACCCGTGAGATATTGCAGCAGGTCTTAGCCGAGCAGATAGAGATAGCCAAACAAGATAGCAAGTGCTTGCCGCAGCTGTTAGCACTCGCCTCTCACTCGTCTTAACCATGTGACAACACCATAAAGCAGCCGTTTAGCAAACGGCTTCCGCTTCTGTTTCCCTTAAGGTCAACACCTCATAACCCGTCTCAGTGACTAGGATAGTGTGCTCCCACTGGGCCGATAGTTTCTTATCCCGAGTCACCACGGTCCAGCCATCTTTCTTGGTTTTTATTTTGGCATTCCCCTGATTGATCATAGGCTCAATGGTAAAAGTCATTCCAGGTTTCAATGTTAAGCCCGAACCTGGCCGACCGTAATGCAATACTTGTGGCTCTTCATGCATTTCACGGCCTATACCATGACCACAATACTCCTTCACTACGCTGTAACCCGATTTCTCGACGTGTTTTTGTATGGCATGACCTACATCTCCCAGTCTGGCGCCGGGTTTTACCACATTTATCCCCAGCCACATGGCCTCATAGGTGGTCTGAACCAGCCTCTTAGCCACTGGACTGGCATCGGGTAACAGATAGGTCTTACTCGAGTCTGCAATGAAGTCATGCTTTTCCAAGGTGATATCGACATTGACGATATCAGTACTCTTCAATCTATAAGTTGCAGAAGGTATGCCATGGCAGACCACCTCATTGACCGAGGTATTGAGCGAATATTGATAACCATATTGGCCCTTGCTGGCGGGACGAGCCTCAAGCTCGTTAACGATGAAATCTTCGACCTTATTGTTGATCTCCATGGTGGTAATGCCCACCCGAATATACTCATCTAGCATCTTAAACACCCGAGCCAGTAGCTTGCCCGACAGCCTCATTAACTCAGCTTCAACGGCTGACTTGATATGTATATCACTCATGACTTACCTTGATGAAGAATGCCTGCCAAAGATACGTTTTCATCCCTGAGGCGTTGCTGCAGTATCTCATTGAAAGTTAACGTCGGATTCAACTCGGCTAGCATGCCAGTCTTTACCCAAAACTCCACTTGGGAGTTGATCGACCTCGACATCACATTGCTCGATTTTCTGATCTCTTCATGGAGTTCATCGGAAATTTTAACCAGTCCCAAAATGCACCTTTATATGATTTATACATAAAACGTATACGTATTGTATATAAAACATATATCCCCATCAAGCCCTGACTCAGATACCAGTATCAATAACCCAGCGCTACCGCTTTTTTCCCCTTTACACGTCACGCCTTAATTGATAATAATTATCATTTGCGTTGAGATGTCGTTCATTCCCTGTTAGCCTTGTGTCTATCTGCCACATATAACAAGGAAAAATATGCTGCGTACACTTGGTTTGCTACTCGCTATCACTCTCTCCTTCTGGTCCCAAGACCTGCATGCCAGTCAGAATGATAAGTTTAAGATCATCACCACCTTCACCGTTATCGCCGACATGGCGAGAAACGTGGCAGGCGATGCCGCTATTGTCGAGTCCATCACCAAACCAGATGCCGAAATTCATAACTATCAGGCGACGCCGGGCGACATTCGCCGCGCCCAAGGGGCCGATCTCATCCTGTATAATGGCCTCAACCTAGAGCTCTGGTTCGAGAAATTTTTTCACAATCTCAACGACGTTCCCCGCACCATAGTCACCGAAGGCATAGCACCTATGGGGATTTCTCAGGGCCCCTATTCCGGTAAGCCGAATCCTCACGCCTGGATGTCCGCCCCCAATGCCTTGATCTATGTGGAAAATATCCGTCAAGCCCTGGTTCGCTACGACAGTAAAAATGCCGCGACTTACAACACCAATGCCAAACGCTATTCGGCGCAGATCCTCGTCGCCGTCGAGCCATTCAAGGCGCAATTAGACACGGTGCCGAAGGGGAGACGTTGGCTGGTAACCAGTGAGGGCGCGTTTAGCTACCTGACGCGAGACTATGATCTGCAAGAGCTCTACCTCTGGCCCATCAATGCCGATGCCCAGGGCACACCTCAGCAGGTGAGAAAGGTTATCGACCAGATGAGACAACATACCATTCCAGTCATCTTCAGTGAGAGCACGGTATCGGCCAAACCCGCTCAGCAGGTGGCACGAGAAACCGGAGCCAAATACGGCGGCATGCTCTATGTCGACTCTCTGAGCAGCAGTTCTGGCCCAGTACCGACCTACATAGAGCTGCTAACGACCACCTTGAGCACTATAGCCCGAGGACTCAACGACTCATGACAGCAATCACGATTGAATTTATCGCTAATCTCACAGTCAACGACCTCACAGTCCCCTATATGACAAGCAGCCTAAGGACCAACGACTAATGACAGCACTCACTAGCGGACTCACAGTTAACGACATCACGGTCACCTACCGCAACGGTCATACGGCGATTTATGATGCCAGCTTTGACCTGCCTAAGGGCTCAATCACAGCCCTGGTCGGCGTCAATGGCAGCGGCAAGTCCACCCTCTTTAAATCCATCATGGGCTTCGTCACGCTGGCTAAGGGCAAGGTTGAAATCTTGGGTCTGCCGGTTAAACAGGCCCTAAAGAGCAACTTGGTGGCCTATGTTCCCCAGAGCGAAGAGATAGACTGGAATTTCCCGGTGCTGGTGGAAGACGTGGTCATGATGGGTCGATATGGCCATATGAACATGTTTCGCATCGCCAGTAAGCGTGATGAAGAGATGGTGAATATTGCCCTAGACAGGGTCAACATGAGGGCATTTCGCCAGCGGCAGATAGGTGAGCTTTCCGGAGGACAGAAGAAACGTATCTTTCTTGCTAGGGCCCTAGCCCAAGAGGGTCAAGTCATCTTGCTCGACGAGCCGTTCACTGGCGTGGATGTGAAGACCGAAGATCAGATCATGGCGCTGCTGCGTGAGCTACGCGCCGAGGGCAAGGTTATCTTAGTATCGACCCATAACCTGGGCAGCGTGCCCGAGTTTTGTGACAGAACGGTACTCATCAACCGCACCGTGCTTGCCGCCGGGCCCACCAAGTCGGTATTCACTCAGGAAAATCTGCAACTGGCATTTGGCGGCGTGCTGCGCCACTTCGTCTTGGGCGGTAAAGATCTCCACCAAGATGATGATGCCAGACAACTCACCTTGCTGACGGATCATGAGCGACCTGTGGTGTTATACGGTGATGACAGCATGACTCAGGTTGTCAGCAGTGAATAACCATAGCAATGAACCCTGTATTAAACTAACTCGGATTAAGCTGAGCGCTTACATAACCTGCCTGGCTTAAACAGTGAAACCTATGATTGAAACGCTATTACAACCATTCCAATATGGCTACATGGTCAATGCCATCTTTATCAGTGCCCTGGTCGGTGGCGTATGCGCCTTCCTATCCGCCTATCTGATGCTCAAGGGCTGGTCTCTTATCGGCGACGCCCTGTCACACGCCATCGTTCCCGGCGTCGCCGGCGCCTACATGTTAGGTCTGCCCTTCGCCCTGGGCGCCTTCTTCTCAGGAGGACTCGCGGCAACGACCATGCTGTTTCTCAGTCAACGCACTAAGCTTAAAGAAGATGCCATCATAGGCCTCATCTTCACCTCCTTCTTCGGCCTCGGCCTGTTTATGGTTTCCCTCTCTCCCACTTCGGTGAACATTCAGACCATAGTGCTGGGGAATATCTTGGCCATCACCCCGGAAGATACGCTGCAACTCCTGTTGATTTCCGGCATATCTTTGGCCGTGCTGATATTGAAATGGCGAGATCTTATGCTGGTTTTCTTCGATGAGCATCATGCCAGAAGCATAGGCCTCAATCCCAATGGCCTAAAAATCCTCTTCTTCACCTTACTCAGTGCATCGACGGTCGCGGCGTTGCAGACCGTGGGCGCATTTCTAGTGATTGCCATGGTAGTAACCCCAGGAGCCACCGCTTATCAACTCAGCGACCGATTTGGCCTAGTGGTCATCTTGAGCGTCGCCATAGGCGCCATGACCTCTTTTTTGGGTGCCTACTTAAGCTTTTTTATCGATGGTGCGACCGGCGGCATCATAGTGGTGTTGCAGGCATGCGTCTTCGTGCTGACATTCGTGTTTGCCCCTAAACATGGTTATCTGGCAGCGAGGCGCAGGGCGAAACACTCGTCAGACTCACGCTTACTAGAGCAAGAATCGACCAAGATCACAATCGATACAGGAGTCCCCAATGACCAGCTTATTTGACTCAGGTCTGGACACATTACTGTTACCCTTTAGTTTTACCTTCATGCAGCAGGCCTTCATGATCGTCCTGTTAGTGGCCATCCCCACCTCAGTGCTCTCCTGCTTTCTCGTGCTCAAGGGCTGGTCCCTGATGGGAGATGCCATCTCACATTCGGTACTGCCCGGAGTCATCTTGGCCTATGCGCTGTCAATCCCCTATGCCATAGGCGCGTTCGCCGCCGGCATGTTCTGCGCCTTAGCCACGGGATTTATCAAGGACAACAGTCGCCTCAAGGAAGATACTGTGATGGGCGTGGTGTTTTCCAGCATGTTTGGCTTAGGCCTGGTGCTGATGACTAAGATTGAGACTGGGGTCCATCTGGACCATATCTTGTTCGGTGATGTGCTAGGAGTGAGCTGGACAGACGTACTCGAAGCGGCTGGCATCGCGCTGCTGGTGGTAGGCTTCATCCTCTTCAAGGGACGGGATCTGCTGGTATTTATCTTCGATCATCAACATGCCAAAGCCATAGGGCTACACGTGGGTCTGCTGCATTATGGTCTGCTGTCGATACTGTCCCTCACCATAGTCGGCGCCCTAAAGGCCGTGGGCATGATTCTGGTTGTCGCCATGCTTATCGCTCCCGGAGCCATCGCCTTCCTACTCACCCGCAAGTTTCAATCTATGATGCTAATTGCCCTGCTTATCTCGACCCTGAGCTCCTTTTTGGGTGTCTATCTCAGTTTCTTCATCGATAGCGCCCCGGCGCCCACCATCATAATGCTGATGACGCTGTTGTTCATCTGTGTGTTCTTCTACTCTGGCTATCAGACCAGGCGAGCCTCCGCCACCCTAGACCCAGAAAGCCTCGCCATTTATGCCGGGGAGCAATCACCTAGAGCATGACCGCTAAGTCACTTCTGCACCAAAACTTGCTAGCCTTCGAATGAAGGCTTAATACATTTTTAATTCGTATATTTGGTGTTGGGTAGGTTATTGAAGGTCGTATCTTCATTGTCACTTATAGCCTGCGGCGGTGCAGTGCAGGGATGCACCAATGTCGTGGAGGCAGGATGCCTAAGAACGACCTTTTATGCAGATACTTCCGCGAGTCGTCGCGAGTACTCTGACCTCCATGGACGGAGGAAATGCCAAATTTTGTATGGAACAAAATTGGCCCTGTAGGCTCTGCCAAAACAAACAACGTCCAAGTTTAACGGCCAGTTCGGCATCCTAGCCTCTCGTTCGGAGAGTATCACTTCGTGATACCTCACCCTATTTTGGAAGCTCGCAGCCGCATCTACACCTGCTGATTTACAAGATAAGTTGTCTCTTCGATTTAGCTTTATTACTAGGCTTCGTAACTCGTTTCTGTCCCAAAGCTTGCTAGCCTTCGAATGATGAC
>NZ_JABSSM010000078.1 GCF_013214165.1 Shewanella sp.
GTAGCAAGTGCACCTATGAGGGCAATAACCATCCAGCTCATGGCGATACGACGCGATAGCGGAATATCTTTAGCACTCTTGATGGCCATGAATCTGGACAGGATATGAGGTTGACCGAAATAACCTAAGCCCCATGCGAGCAGTGAGACTAAGCCTATCACTGTGGTGCTTTCATTGAACATGGAGAGCATGGCCGGATCGATATTGTCTAGACCAATTTGGGTTTCAGGCTGACTGAAGATAGCCACGGGGACGATTAATAGAGCTACCAGCATCAAGCAACCCTGGAAGAAGTCAGTCCAACTGACGGCAAAGAATCCACCGACAAAAGTGTATGCGACGATAATGGTCGAGCCGATAATTAAGGCTAAGGTGTAATCGAGGCCGAAGACTTTTTCAAACAGTATTGCACCGCCTACCATGCCTGCAGAAGCATAGAAGGTGAAGAAAACTAGAATAGTGACCGCTGAAACGAGCTTGAGTAAGCCCTTGCTGTCTTCGAAGCGTTTCTCGAAAAAGTCGGGTAGGGTAAGCGCGTTATCGGTAAATTCCGTGTATATACGCAGACGCTTGGCGACGAAGAGCCAGTTTAACCAGGCGCCAAAGACCAGACCTATACCGATCCAAGCTTCGCCTAGTCCACCCAAATAAACTGCACCGGGTAGACCTAGTAGTAGCCAGCCTGACATATCTGATGCACCGACACTCAATGCGGTGACGCCCGGGCCCATGCTTCTGCCGCCTAAAATATAATCGTCAACTGAGTCCGTCGCTTTATAGGCCCATAGGCCGATCCCCATCATTAGGGCGAGATAGCCGATGAAGGTAACTAATATCGGTAATTCAATATCCATGTTTGTGCCATTATTTATTATTTTAAAATGTGGGTGACATGCTAGCAGATGTTAGATGTGAATCTCAATGTTGATTGCCAATGTGAAGCTGGTAGGTCCTGTGGTGACCGGATGCCACCACAGGCTGTTACGGTTTTAGATGAATATTTGTTGGATCTCTTGCTTTACGTGACCGAGATCTACGTTTTTCTCACTAACCAGTAACATGTAGGCCTTGTCAGTTGTGAAGCCTCGGCCGTTATACTTGTTATCCTTAAAGGCGTGTTCGAGCACCATACGCGCCTCAATGGGGACAATAAATAGCGTGACCTTCCCCTGATCTCCCTCCATGACTAAGTGCAGGCTCTTCACCCCTTGAAAGTCACAAAACGTACTGTAATAGACTTTGCCCGGCTGTTGAGTGAACTTGGCATCGCCAAGTGTACCCATAGAGGCGAGTTGAAAATTGACATCTTTAACGCTGACATCTCGATCTAGGGTCAGTGCTTTAGTCTCGTGATACACGTGGGTTAGGGCATGTTGTCCTAAGTCGACGGGGGCCATCCTCAGTAGGGTGAAACTGATCCCTGCGATAAAAGCGATTGATGCGACCAGCGCCAGCGTAAACCCAGTCTTACGTCTCTGTCTCTGATGCTGATGCAGCTGTTGATTAAGCAGTAACTTAGCCACTAGATCTTCAGGGACATCGATTCTTAAGGCGCGCTCCAATTTACTGTCGAGCTTCTTTAATTCATTGACGAACGCTTCGCGTTCAGGGGCGGCCTGCATCGCCGCTAAAAAATCATCGTCCTGACAGCTTGGCTCTTCATAGGCATGGCGTCTAAACTTCAGCTCATCCATTAGATTGACCTCTTACTTGTGGTTGTTCTATTAACTCTTTTAACTGATTTCTGGCTCGAAACAGACGAGTCATCACGGTATTACGGTTGAGCTGTAATATTGTTGCGATCTCTTCGCCGCTGAAACCACCGATGACTTGTAAAATTAATGGTTCACGGTATTCGATCGCTAATCTTGAGATCTGCCTGCGGATCAGGTGCTGCTCAGCGTTATCTTCGGTGCTGCTGGAGATATGATCTTCCAGCTGATCTTGCTCAATATCTGAGTAATCGAACTGTTTCCGCTCGAATCGACGGGCATTCTCTCTTCGCACTATGGTGATAAGCCAGGCTTTAGCCGCCTTATCATCCTTTAATGATTCCAATGAGCGCCATGCTCTTAGGAAAGTCTCCTGGGTGATGTCCTCCGCAATATGCTTATCCCCACATAACCAATAGGCGTAGCGGAATATGTCTGCATGGAGTGCCCTGACAAGGCTATCGTATCGTCTTTGTTTACTTAGCATGTCAGTATTGACCGAGGAAGCGGGTTTTTTATTTCGTAGGCGATTAAACATTTTTAAATGAGTGCTCGATTAATTACCATAATGGTTGCTAGCTTAACCTGCTTGGAGATAATGGCAAGAAGTTAACTATTAGTCAGTACTAGGTTAACTTCTTGCTGAAGGAGGCGTGAGGTTTACTTAGGGTTTAAATCAACCAGTGCAGAGCTCCGCTGCTGGACCTTTTTATTTTTTGATAGTTTCACCGCTTCGATGACCATCTGATAATCCACAGGCGTTTGTTGCTTACTGAAGGCGCTGATCTGCAGCCGCGAAATGGCTTGATTCAAGTCAGCAGATAACCCGGCTATGTCGGCAAGGCTCATGGCGCGAGAATATTGTTGACTGTAGTGAGCCTGCAGCGCCGTCAATATTTTTCCGGGGTTTCCCTCATTACAGGCGGCTTCCAGCGTCGATAGGCGAGTTCCTTGCTTAACCCTTAGTACGGGGGAGGCACCGCGCTGAACACTGTCATTACTGCTTACTGCATCTGTTGTATCTAGCGTCGATGCCGAGTCAGTCTGGTTAGCCGTGAGCTGTTTAACCTGGCCGAAACTCTTTTTCCACAGCATTAAGGTCGCTAACCATAGGGTGGCAAAGATTAAGCTTAACCAAGGCCAATAATCCGCTGTATTGGTCCCAGAGGAATTCGTTATCTGGGGGAAATTGACTTCTGCTACCTCGCTGTCTATTACTGTGATGGTTCTGGCGGGGAGCATCGCTTGCTCCTGGCGTCTGGTGTGAGGGTTCCACCAAGGCACAGTGATGGCCGGTAAGGTGTATTGTCCGGCTTTGGTTGGCACTATCGCTAAAGTTTGGGTCAGCTGTGACACCATCTGTTTATCTCGCATCATCGTCTTGCGTGCAGGTTTTTCCGGATAGGCTTTAAGTCCTTGGGGGACAGGTATGACAATATCCGCTAAGCTGGTTTCATCCGTATTCACGGCCAGTAGGCTAATGGTACGTGTGATAGGGTTACCGACCCGATATTCCTGAGTCTCTTCCGGCCAGTCTTCATTCAAGGCGACCAGATCTGATACTAACCATTCACCGTGATATTCATTGGGTATAGGGTTAATCAGTAAGATAGATTTCGCGGCTCTGGCTTCCATGGGGCGGCTTTCATTGAAAGAAAAGATGCCGCCTCGACGAGAGCCTTGCACTAATACATCGCCCGAAAAACCTGTACCGTCTATGGTCAGTTCTCCGGGTTGATCGGCAATGATGCCGTATGTGCGTTCGATGACCCGATAGCGGCGGCCGTTGAAAATTTCTGTGGTATCGACATCTTCACCCAGTTGTTTGATCTGTGCACCATCTAAGTCAGGGGCACTAATTAGCCCTCGCTGAAGATCCACAGCTAAGAAGAGTTTCACTCTATAGATGATGAGTTGTCCCACATAGGCTTCTTCGCTGGATAAGCTGGTACGTATAAACAGGTTCTTCATCTGCTGGGGCTGACTGCCCGCAGCGACGACACTGAGCTCGATAGGTGTAGACTCGACTCCGTTTACTCTCAAAGAAGGGATCAAGACAGTGCCGGCATGCTTAGGTGCCAGCAGGATTTGCCAACGAGTTTGCTTCCTGGAGTCGAAATTAACGGTTTGGCTGCTGCGGCTGACGCTGGTGCGCCCAACAATGAAGTCTTTGAGCAGGGGGGATGTATCTAGATCTCCGGTTTTGACATCATCGTCGGCACTGATGGTCAGGACTAAATATTCCTTTTCAACGGCAGGGTTTCTATCGACACTTGTTTCCAGCTGGCTAATGGCAAGAGTGGGAATGGAAAAAACGAGCGTCACTAGGGCGAGTAATAAACGTCTGGAAACTACCATTGCTGCTGATCCTTAGAGTTTGTATCTTGTCTTGTACGTTTTTGATATTCGAGTTGCATCTTATTTCTCAGTAACACTTGCGGGTCGTCGACCAGCGCCCTTAACGCGCGCTCCATCTCGGGAGGAAGTGCTTCTGGTCCTTCATGCATTTGAGCCGCTTGGGCTTTTGCCTGAGCGTCTTCATCTGGATTTTCATCGGCTGCTGCGTTTTGCGGCCTAGCCTGCTGCTCTTGCTCTTCTTGTTGCCTATCATGGCTGTTGGCTTGTTTGTCCTGCTCACTGTCTTGGTTATCTTTTTGAGACTGCAGCTTGTCTGGATCGGCCTGCATGTCGGCATCGTTACTGTTGTTTTTGGAGCTATTTTCTTCTGCGCTCTGCTCTCCTGAATCCGCTTTATCAGCAGCACTGTCCTGCTGTGACTGATTGGATTGTGTTTGCTCATCTTGGTCAGACTTCTGCTTATCTTTGTCTGCATTTTTGTCAGCATCGTCCCCAGACTTCTCTTGTGAGTCTGACTCGTCTTGCTGAGAGTCTTGATCCGCTTGGTCCGCTTGGTCTTTATCTGATTGCTCTTGATCTGGCTTGTCTTGCGCTAATTTTTTGGCAAGTGCTAGGTTGTCCTGTGCATCAGTTAATTGCGGGTCTTGCGCTAATGCTTCTTGATAACGTTCAATTGCTTCTTGATATTTATTCTGTTGCATCAAACTGTTGCCTTGATTATACAGGCCGTTAGCAGACGTGTCCTGTTCGAACAATGACAGAGCCTCATCATACTTTCCTGCCTTATACAGGGCGCTGGCTTGCCATTGAGGAGAGGTGAAGGAATCAGCAGCCTGCTGATAATCCTCTGCCTCATAAGCTTGCACAGCTTGTTGATCTTGGGTTTGCCACAGATTGTCCCAGGTTGATGCATGAACCGGCGCTGGGATATAGACGATAAACACCGCTATGACTGCAACCAATCCATGCCTGAAACTGAGTAAGACTGGCAGCAGGAGTAACAGCGCGATATAGGGGCCGGCATCTTGCCAGATCTCACCATCGAGTTCCGTCGCCTTAGTATCGCCGGTCGTCGACAGCCAGCTCAGCATCTGCTCGAGATCTTGCCCATCACTTCGATAGGGAATTAATACGCCATCGGCAGCCTGGACCAGCTCATTGAGCAGCGAATAGTTCGTCTTAGCGACGACAACTTGATCGGCATTATCTCGGAGTAGCTGTCCATCAGGCAGGCGAATGGGTGAGCCTTGCTCACTGCCAAAAGCCATGATGGCTAAGCGATATTGGGTGTCTTGTAAGACGGCTTTTGCGTCACGCATCTGTTGAGTCGATACGCCGTCTGTGAGCAATAATATGTCACCACGTATGTGTCCGCCTTGAGCGAGTAAGCGTTTACCTCGCGCCAATGCCGCCACTAGGTTAGAGCCTCGAGCTGGCATGATGTCCGGTGTTAAGGTCGGCAACAGATTGAGTAAGGTGGCTCTATCTCGCGTCAAGGGACTGATGGTGAAGGCATCCCCTGCATAGGCGATGAGCCCGGTCTCGCCTTCTTTTAGCTCACCGATAAGGTCGGTTGCCTTAAATTTTGCTTGTGACAATCTATTGGGAGACAGATCGGTCGCGTACATAGACAGAGACATATCCATGATGATGACTCTGCCTTGAGCCGCTTCGTACACAGGCAAAGATTGCTTAGTGAACGCGGGTCCCGACAAGGCAAGCACGGCCACGAACCAAGCTAATCCGAGATAGCCTAACTTACTGCGTTTTATCTCGTTAGTCTGGGTGACTAATAGCCTGGCTAGGTGGGGGGCGATGTAACGACTCCATGTCGAATTTTTTCGTTCGCTGCGCCACAGCAATAGCATGATAATTATCAGGGGGACGAGTGCGAAAAACCACTCGGGTCGAAGAAAATGCATGTTATCTGTCTCCTCGACGGGCCGTTAGCCAGCGTACGGGTCGATTAAATAAGGGGAGTTGAGATAGTGCCATCAAGATAGTGAGCAACAAGGCGGCAGCCAATGGTAGATAAAAGAGTTCCGATTGAGGTCGATAGCTGAGTTGATCTCGGCTAATGGGCTCAAGTTTATCTATTTCTTGATAGATCTGTTGCAGATCCTGAGAACTTCTGGCCCTGAAGTACAGGCCTCCTGTGGTTTTGGCCAGGGAGCTCAGTTGTGCTTCATCGAGATCCATCGACGGGTTGACTCTTTCTGTGCCGAAGATAGAACGTCTCTCCATGACATCTGCGCCGACGCCGATGGCGTAGATCTTCACCCCACGCTTCGCGGCAATAGCGGCGGCCTGATCGGGAGAGATAGAACCTGAATTATTGGAGCCATCGGTGAGCAGCACTAAAATCCGATTACTCTCCTCTACCATGTCGAAACGTTTAACCCCTAAGGCTATCGCTTCGCCTATGGCGGTTTGTTTACCGACTAATCCTATTTGAGCCTCTTGTAAAAATTGCGCGACAGAGCGCCTATCTTGGGTCAAGGGTGCCTGCAGATAAGCATGATCGGCGAACAGAATAAGGCCTAACTTGTCTCCCTTACGACGTTCGATAAAGTCACTGACAACATCTTGAACCAGAGTAAATCGATCCACGGTCTGCCCATTGAGCACCATGTCTTCAATCTGCATACTGCCGGAAAGGTCTACCGCTATCATGAGGTCGCGGCCCTTACTGGGCAGCTCGATAGCTTCACCCATCCACAAGGGGCGCGCAACGGCAATCACTAACAGCACCCAGACTAGCCAGTAGGTCTTACGGGAATGGGCTTGTTGCTGAATTTGCTCAGCCCCATTTTCACCTATGCCGGGCAGATGCAGGTGACCGCTGATCTCGACTTCCTGTTGCTGTTTTCTGAAGATCAGTGGCAGTGGCAGTAATAAGAGTAACCAGGCCCATGCGAGAGTCAGCATTGTGCCTCCTTGTTGCCAGTAGCGATATTCTGAGCGTCTTCTTTCAATGGTAAGGCTTGCTTGAGCCAATGGGTGGCTAGCATCTTGAGTTCTTCGGCCTCTTCTTGAGTCAGCCCTTCTCTGTGATAGCGCCTGTCTAGCAAGGCTTTAAGACGCGGATTTGCGCTGTTAACTTGCTGCGCCATCCACTGGTGCCAACTGTCGCCATGAAGACCTGCCACCTGCTCCCTTGAGAGGTAACTCATGGCTGCGCGTTTGATTAACGAATTTATCTGCACTGGGACATCGGCCGCATGTGTTTCGCTGGACGAGTCCAATGACGCGACGGCTAATAAGACTTCGCGTTTTGGCGCCCTGTGGCGCCTCGCTTGTTTGACTTTGAACATGAGCGCGGTGAGAGCGAACAATATCAGTGCTAGGAGGAGCCAGTAACCTAGGGCTATTGGCATGTTACTGATGGCCTCGGGCGTATGAATGTCTTTCAATGCGGTTAGGGCGGGATTGGCTGTGGGCTGCATTATCTTAACGCTCCAAGTTGATCGTTAAGGGTCATGCCCGCATCTAACGTGCGGGTGTGAACGTTTAATTTTTGCATCATTTGCGTAAACTGGGCTTGGGTCTGAAGTTGTTTTTTCAGCCAGATATCATAGCCGGATCGATTGAGAGTCAGTTCCTTATTGCCATCTTTAACCGGCAGCTGGAACTGTTTGGGCAGTGTTAGCTTGCCTTGTCTCAAGGGATCTGTGATCAAGAAGGCCCCCATATCGCAATGGCGTTTTAGATCTGACAGGGGCGCAAGACAAGAATCATTGAAATTGCTGCCATCGCTGATTATCCAGATCAAGGAACCTGGCTTGGCTATGCGCCTGAGTCTTTGACATGCACGGAACATATGATCGGGCTCAGCCTGATGTGTGCTCAGCCGCGCCAGTTGCTGCTTATGCACAGATTCAATGGCTGAGATGAGTTGCAAGATGCCTTTTTGACGGCTTCTGGGCTTGAGTTCAATATGCTCATCTTCTGTGGCAATCAATGCCCCTAATCTGTCGCTGTGCAAGATTGCACTCCAGCCCAGCGTGGCGGCCAGATGCGCGGCCTGTACCGATTGCAGCAGTAAGCTGGAGCCAAAATAGAGGCTGTGACTGAGATCGAGTAAAATCAGTACCGGCCGCTCGCGCTCCTCAACGAAGAGCTTAGTATGGGCCTTACCCGTACGGGCCGTGACGCGCCAGTCTATGGTCCTGACATCATCACCGGCTTGGTATTGCCGTACTTCGGCAAACTCCATGCCCCGGCCCTTAATCAGGCTGGCCCTATGTCCCGAGAGACTCGCACGGGCTTTAGAGCGTTTCTCGGGAAGCGCTCTGGCGATATTTTGGCATGCTAGCAGCTCTTTTTGATTCAGGTTTACCCCGTCAGCAAAAAGAGGGAGGACAATTTCAGACACTTTAAGGCACCGCGACTTGAGACAAAATGTAATCGATCACTCGGTCGCTACTCACGCCTTCGGCTTGGGCCTGATAGCTCAGCAGTAACCTGTGTCTCAATACGTTGGGTGCCACCGCTTGGATATCTTCCGGTGAAACAAAATCGCGTTCCTGCAACCAGGCGCGGGCGCGGGCGCAGCGCTCTAATGCCAGTGTGGCTCGTGGGCTGACGCCATATTCAAGCCAGCTGGCGAGTTCATCGCTGTAGCGTTGCGGCTGCCTGGTCGCCATCACTATATCGACTATGTATTTCTCTAACGGCTCGGCGAGGTAGAGCTCGAGGGATTCTTCACGGGCTGCGAAGATATCTTTCTGAATGATAGGTTCTACCGTGGGAGCGGCTTGCTTCAAGGCTTCCTTACGCGACATACGCATGATCGCAAACTCAGTTTCCGCATTGGGGTAATCCAGCTTGAGATGCATCAAGAAGCGATCTAATTGTGCTTCGGGTAGCGGATAAGTCCCCTCGTTCTCTAGGGGGTTTTGCGTCGCCATGACCAGAAACAGTTCGGGTAATTTATAGCTATTCTTACCTACAGTAACCTGACCTTCACCCATTGCCTCGAGCAGGGCCGACTGAACCTTGGCAGGAGCACGGTTTATCTCATCGGCCAAGATCAGATTGTGAAAAATCGGTCCGGCTTCAAATTCAAATGTCGCCGTCTGAGCTCGATAGATGTCGGTGCCAGTTAAATCGGCTGGCAGTAAATCCGGGGTAAACTGAATTCGGTGAAAATCCCCTTCGACGCCGTCACATAGGGCCTTTACCGCACGGGTTTTCGCCAGTCCTGGAGGCCCCTCTACGAGTAAATGTCCATCAGCGATCAAGGCTATTAGTAAGTTTTCGGTTAGGACGGGTTGTCCCAAAATGACCTGGTTAAGGTATTCGCGTAACGCGTGAAATCGACTCAAAGGCATGATGCTACTCGGCTTGTTTTTAATTCGTTAAGTTATAGACCAACGACATGGTAAAAAATTCACATAGGGTTTGGCTAGTGCCAATTTACCTTTTGTGTATAAAAGTTATCTCAATAACATGACTAAGTGAGATGCGGCTTGCCGCATACCTTAGGTTTAGCTGTTTGTAATATGCATATATAGGACAAGTAAAATCAAAATAAACTTCATTAAACATTGTTAATATAGGTTTTTTTGATATTTTTCAGCCTAAAAACCAAACAGGTGTTTAAAACTTTCCTGTAAGAAGTTAGAATCAGATCACATTTTAATGGTCAGACCTGTTATATGCAGTACAGTCGGACAGATTAAAACGCGGCAAGGAAATAATAGCGTCAACAGCTAAATATCGGCTAGGCGTATAATAAGAGGGCGGCAAATGAGTCACAGACAACAGGTAACGAACGCCAAGGGCGATCGTATTGCAATAGTAATGGGGTTAAGAACACCATTTGCTAAACAAGCTACGGCGTTTCACGGTGTTTCAGCACTGGACATGGGCAAGATGGTCGTCAACGAGATGTTATCTCGTTCACAGCTCGATCCTAAAGAGATAGAGCAGCTCGTATATGGACAAGTGGTTCAAATGCCAGCGGCGCCCAATATCGCCCGAGAAATTGTATTAGGCACGGGTATGAATGTGAGTACCGATGCCTATAGTGTCAGCCGTGCATGTGCCACCAGTTTTCAGTCTACGGTGAATGTTGCCGAGTCAATTATGACGGGCAATATCGATATCGGTATCGCCGGTGGTGCCGATTCTTCTTCGGTTCTGCCCATTGGTGTATCGAAGAAACTGGCTCATGCGTTAGTCGACCTGAACAAGGCACGCACTTTCAGTCAGAAGCTGGCTATCTTCAGACGCTTAGGGATAAAAGACTTATTCCCCGTTCCGCCCGCCGTCAGCGAATATTCTACCGGTATCTCCATGGGGCAAACCGCAGAGCAGATGGCCAAGACTTATAACATTAGCCGCGCCGATCAAGATGCCTTAGCACACCGCTCCCATACGCTTGCCACAGAGACCTGGAATGCGGGTCATCTTAAAGATGAGGTCATGGCGGCTCATGTCGCGCCTTATAAGCGTTTTATCGACCGTGATAATAATATTCGTGAAAACTCTACCCTGGAATCTTATGCCAAGCTCAGGCCTGCATTCGATCGTAAACATGGCACTGTTACCGCGGCCACCAGTACGCCATTGACCGATGGGGCTTCGGCGGTGCTAATGATGAGTGAGAGCCGCGCTAAAGCACTTGGCTATGATCCCATCGGCTATATCAAGAGTTATGCATTTACTGCCATCGATGTATGGGAAGACATGTTGATGGGCCCCTCTTATGCGACGCCTCTAGCATTGCAACGTGCGGGTATGGAGCTAGAAGATCTGACGCTTATTGAGATGCATGAAGCCTTTGCCGCGCAAACCCTTGCCAATATGCAGATGTTTGCCTCGAAAAAGTTCGCCGCAGAGAAACTTGGCAGAAACCGAGCCATAGGTGAGATAGATATGAGCAAATTTAATGTGTTAGGTGGTTCACTCGCTTATGGTCATCCTTTTGCCGCAACGGGCACTCGACTCATCACCCAAGTCTGTCGTGAGCTAAAGCGTCGAGGCGGTGGTACAGGACTCACTACGGCCTGTGCGGCAGGTGGTTTAGGTGCAGCAATGATAGTAGAAGTGGAGTAATTCTTATGGAAAAGACATTTAATCTAGTTCGCCGTGAAGATGGCATCGCCGTATTGACGATAGATGTACCCGGCGAAACCATGAATACCTTGCGCAGCGAGTTTGGTCCCGAGATCACTAAAATATTGGCGGAAATTAAAGCCGACACCAGCATCAAGGGCCTAGTGTTAGCTTCTGCAAAGAAAGATTGTTTCGTTGCCGGTGCAGATATTTCCATGTTGGATGCTTGCACCTCGGTGGAAGACGCCAAGGCGCTGTCACAGCAAGGGCATATAGTATTTAACGAACTCGAAGCCATGTCGATCCCCGTGGTTGCGGCGATAGATGGTGTGTGTCTGGGCGGCGGTCTGGAGCTGGCATTGGCCTGTCATCAAAGAGTGTGTAGCCTAAATGGTAAGACCATGATGGGCGTGCCTGAGGTTCAGCTAGGCCTGTTGCCTGGTGGCGGTGGTACTCAAAGATTACCTCGATTGGTTGGCATCACTACGGCGTTAGATATGATGCTAACGGGTAAGCAGATCCGACCTAAGCAAGCGTTGAAGATGGGCTTAGTCGACGATGTCGTCCCAGAATCTAT
Source organism: Shewanella sp. (assembly GCF_013214165.1). Classification (GTDB taxonomy): domain Bacteria; phylum Pseudomonadota; class Gammaproteobacteria; order Enterobacterales; family Shewanellaceae; genus Shewanella. The sequence goes on from NZ_JABSSM010000078.1 coordinate 11,710, forward strand.
ACTGCTAGCTACCGCGGTTAAAATGGCGCTGAAAGGCAAACGTTCGCCTAAGAAGGTGAAACAGTCTCTGGTTAACAAGTTGCTCGAAGGCACACCTTTTGGCCGAAATATCATCTTCGATCAAGCGGGTAAGCAAGTCCAGAAGAAGACTCAAGGTAATTACCCCGCGCCAGCCAAGATCATCGACTGTGTGCGTCAAGGCATGGCTAAGGGGAAAACTAAGGGACTGGAAGTGGAAGCCCGTCATTTCGCCGAGCTGGTGATGTCGACTGAGTCGGCCGCATTAAGAAGCATCTTCTTTGCCACGACCGAGATGAAGAGAGAGACTGGTGCCGGAGATGTTGTGCCTCGTAAGGTCAACAAGGTTATGGTACTCGGTGGCGGCCTCATGGGCGGCGGTATTGCCTCGGTGACGACCAGCAAAGCCAAGATCCCGGCGCGAGTGAAAGATATCAGTGAGCAGGGGCTTAGCAACGCACTGTCTTATGCCTATAAACTGCTCGATAAAGGGGTAAAGCGTCGCCATATGACGCCATCGGTCAGAGACAATATCATGTCACTGATGACCACAACCACGGAGTATAAAGGCATCAAGGATGCGGATATCGTGGTTGAAGCCGTATTTGAAGACTTGAACCTTAAGCATCAGATGGTAAAAGATGTCGAGCGTGAGTGTGGCGAGAACACCATTTTCGCGTCAAATACCTCTTCACTGCCCATCTCACAGATCGCCGAGGCGGCCACTCGTCCCGAAAATGTCATCGGTCTGCATTACTTTTCTCCCGTTGAGAAGATGCCCTTGGTGGAAGTTATCGCGCATAAGAAAACTTCGCCCGAGACCATAGCAACCGTGGTTGCCTTTGCCCGTAAGCAAGGGAAAACGCCGATCGTGGTTCAAGACGGCGCCGGTTTCTATGTGAATCGTATTCTGGCCTTGTACATGAACGAAGCCGCACAACTGCTGCTTGAGGGGCAGAGTATTGAGCATTTAGATAAGGCACTGGTTAAGTTTGGTTTCCCTGTCGGTCCTATGACGCTACTCGATGAAGTCGGTATCGATGTAGGCGCTAAGATTTCTCCTATATTGGCTGCTGAGTTGGGTGAGCGATTCAAGGCGCCTGCAGCGTTCGAGAAGTTGCTCAGCGATGACAGAAAGGGTCGTAAGAACGGCAAAGGCTTCTATCTGTATGGGAGCAAATCCAAGAAGAAAGCGAAGCAAGTCGATGAGAGCGTATACCAGGTCCTAGGCTTGAAACCTGGCGTGAATGCTGAAGTTTCCGAAGTCGCGCAGCGATGTGTAGTGCAGATGCTCAATGAGGCGGTACGTTGTTTGGAAGAGGGGATTATCGCATCACCTCGTGACGGTGATATTGGTGCTATCTTCGGTATTGGCTTCCCACCATTCCTGGGTGGACCATTCCACTATATTGATACACTGGGAGCCGGCGTCTTAGTTGCTAAGCTAGAGAAATACCAAGCTAAACACGGCGACAGATTTGTCCCTTGTGATAAGTTAAAGCAGATGGCACAGAGCAAGCAGCGCTTCTTCGATTGATCTAGAACCAACCTACTTACTTAACAATGCGGCAACATCATGCCGCATTTTTTTGTGCCAGAGGAAAATGCCTGCCTATAATACCATTTCCTCATTAATGCGCCTTGAATTGAAAAGACTGAATGGCTCTGAATTGATCACCTATTTAGGGGGATTGGTATTTTATTCACTTTTGGTGTTGTTTTTTGTACAATGCGCTGAATTTTTTGGCCTGAATAGAAAAATTCCATGTAGGGTTATTTCGGCAGGGGATTTCTGATGGTGATATCATTGATTCTATTGGATTCAATGCTACTTGGGGACGTAAACTTGGTGGTTATCAAGAGATATGATCCGTCTCTGCTTTGATATGAGGTGGTAGGTGCTTGCATTGGTAAATGTAGAAAGTGGTGTGTTCCTGATTTGTGTGCTTTTACTATCGGCTATCGTTATGGGAAATCTGGCGTTTCGATCCGGCCTTGGCATCAAGCGCTGGACCTTGCTGGGCCTGATGATCGGTCCTGTAGCCTATCCGCTATTTAATACCCATAAACATTATGCCTGGCGACGTTCAGTGGGTAAGTCTTCAGGATCATTAAAGTGCTAACTTCCTGCTCCTGCTCCAGCTCGGCTCCTGCCGTTTTGATGAGCAATTTGTAGTGTATGAGTAGTTAGAATGTATAAAGCCCCAAATAAAGAGACAAAAAAGGAGCCTAGGCTCCTTTTTTGTATTTAGTTCCACGAGTTATCTAATATCTCAACTCACCAACAATGTCAGTCTACTTCCACCACACTTTGGCTGGGATAACTTCTAAATGGTTCAGTCCTTCTGGAAGCTGTACCTTGATACGGGTTGGCTTGTGAGGTAGGCCAAGTGCTTTCTTAATTGAATCAAACATAATTATTCTCCTTAGACCTTAAGCGATTTCTTGGTTGATGAATTTGATACTTGGGGCACCAGCGAGTTCGACAGGCTTAAATTTCACGTGAGGAGCACCAGCGAGTTCGATAGGCTTGAACTTAACGTGTGGAGCACCAGCCAGTTCGATAGGCTTGAATTTAACGTGTGGAGCACCAGCCAGTTCGATAGGCTTGAATTTAACGTGTGGAGCACCGGCTAGCTCGATAGGCTTGAATTTAACGTGTGGAGCACCGGCTAGCTCGATAGGCTTGAATTTAACGTGTGGAGCACCAGCGAGCTCGATAGGCTTAAACTTAACGTGTGGAGCACCTGCTAGAAGTGTTTGATTAGAGTTAATTGCAGGAGTTTCAAATGCCATTGTAGAAGTTGATAACACAAGGGCGATAGTCGATGCTAATACTTTAATCATATTCTTCTCTCTCAAGTTTTGTACATCTGTTAGTGAGGTACATGTCAGTAGGGATGCCAATTATTATTTTTTGACACTTGAGAGAATATTTGCAGTTGTTATGCCAGCTTTATCATTTTCTTAAAAATAATCGATTATTTTGTTAGTGTTATATTGCTTTTTTGCCATTTTGAACTAAGTCTGGTTCGATGAAATCCTTGTGGAGTAGTTTAGTAAACTCAGTTTCTGTAACCGGCTTGCTAAATATAAACCCCTGAATTTCTTCGCAATTAAGTGCTTTTAGGATGCTGAGTTGAGAAGCGTCTTCTACACCTTCGCCTACAACTGAGAGTCCCATGTTGTGGGCTATAGTAATAATAGAATCGACCATCTTGAGATCACGATCAGATTTATCGATATCGTCCACAAAGGCTTTATCTATCTTCAAGGTATGAATAGGGAAACGTTTAAGGTAAGAGAGTGAAGAGTAACCCGTACCAAAATCGTCTAACGCCAGGGTTACTCCCATTTTTGATAGCTGTTGCATCACCTTAATCGCCTTCTCTGGCTCTTTAATGACGGTCCCTTCGGTGATTTCAAGCTCCAAATTCGCAGCAGGAAGTTGAGTTAGACGTAAAATTGACTCGATTCGCTGCTGTAAGTCGGGTAGGGCGAATTGACAAGAAGATAAATTGACAGCTACACGTCCATTGAAGATCCCTTGACTCCGCCATTTTTGCGCCGCGAAGCAGGCTTTCTTCATGACTATGTCGCCAATTTCTACGATCAAGCCATTCTCTTCGGCTAATGGAATAAATTCACTAGGCGGGATCAGTCCTTTCTCTGGGTGATTGAGCCTGACTAAAGCTTCCATGCCCGCCATCTTGCCACTCTTAAGATCTATCTTAGGTTGATAGTAAACTTCAAACAGGTCTTCCTTGATACCTTGTCTGATGAGGTTTTCCACTTCCAGTTGTTTAATTGCGTTTCGGTTCAGTGATTCTGAGTAGAATTGATAGCGATTGCCACCCCCTGATTTGGCGTGGTACATGGCGATATCAGCTTTACGTAGTAGGGCTTGTTCATTTTGGTCATCTTCAGGGTAGAGCACTATACCGATACTCATGCCAACGACGACCTTGTCGGAGGTCAATTCGAACGGTGTGACGAAGGCTTCGATAACACTGTTAGCAATCACCGCACTCGAGCCTATATCTGGATTATCGTCGACGAGAATGGCAAATTCATCACCGCCGAGGCGGTAGATACTGGTGTGGCAGGGAACCGCAGTTTCGATGCGTCTAGCGACTTTTATTAATAATTCATCACCAACCTGGTGACCCAGAGAGTCATTAATTTTTTTGAAATTATCAAGATCGAGCACCATGAGAGTGTGATGAGTGTCGCGTTTAACCAGGTTACCTAAGGTGACCATCAAACTTGAACGGTTGGGAAGGTTAGTCAGCAGATCGTTGTTGGTCAGCTTTCTAAGCTCTTCTTCTTGCTGTTTACGACGGGAAATATCAGAAAATACGCCTACATAATGAGTAAGCTGTCCCTGTTCATCGTAGATAGCGTCGACAGTGAGTTCCATCAAGAAGCTGGAACCATCTCCCTTAGCGGACTCGACATCGTTACTCCATCGACCTTGTTGATTCAATATAGTGCGGATCTGTTCAGAATAGCTATCGGGGTAAAGGTCGAAGTTAAATTGCTCGCCAATAAACTTATCTTTGGGTTTTAAACACAGCTCACAACAGGCTTCATTTACTTCTACAAATCTAAATTCACTGTCTAGAATAAACATACCTTCTGAAATGTTGGCGATAGCTCGTTCAAAAAGCCTCAACTGTTCTTCGGCATGTTTAAAGTTGTTGATGTTCTTGATGGTACCCGTCATTCGAAGCGGGTTATCTTTCTCATCACGCTCGACAATCTTTGCTCTATCTAAAATCCACACCCAGTCACCGGACTTTCCTTTCACACGATAGGCTGCTTCGAAGTGATCTGACTTGCCATAGAAATGATCATTGAGCGCTGTACTGACACGCTGCTGATCCATGGGGTGAATATTACTTTCTTCACCTGTTTCACCTGATCTCTGCCCATCTCGAGGAAATTCAAGTGATCCCCAGATATTAGAACGATATATCTGCCCGGTTTCGATATCCCAATCCCACATCTCATCACCACTCCCCCATAAAGAGAGTTTTAATCGTTCTTCAGATTTAGCAATCTGGTTTTGGACTTCCCGGCGTCTAAGTATAGACTTTACAATGACTGCTGAAATAATCAGTGAAAGCATGAAATAGATAAATTTAGCTTGTTTAGAAAGCCACCATGGAGGAGTTATTATAACTCTAATGCTTTTTATATCGCCTTTTTTACTTAAAAATCGGTCAACAGCATAAATGTTGAAAGTATATTCACCTGGAGAAAGGTTAGTGTATGTTGCTGAATTTACCCCTTTTGACTCAATCCAAGAATCTGATAATCCTTCCATTTGATATAAGAAATCTATTTCATCAAGATGGTTGCTTGGTGACCAAAACTTAAAAGTGAAAGGGTAATCTGAATATTTCAAGTAAACTTGTTCTGAAATTGAAATTGGCTTTGATAATATACCATCACCTGGGCGTTTTACTATGTTGAACACCAAGAGGTCTTCTATTTTTACTTTCGGGGGTAATGATTCTGATATATATAAATCAATGTCTTTCGGTATCAAAATACTGACACCATTAATTCCTCCAAAAATAAATTTATTCTTCCAATATAATGATGATTGAGTATTGTATTCATCTTGACTTCCTATAGTACGGTCAAGAACATAAAGGCTTTCTTTATTAATGTAAATCACTTCACCCATAGATGTCGCGATTAACTTGTCATTTTCAGACGATATAGAGAATATTGCAAGATTCTTACTATATATTACTTCGTAATGACTATTTATCTTGTCATATATCATCAGAGACTTGGTGGTACCAAAAAAAACTTTGTTAGATGTATTTTTAACGCTGAACACTATGTCATCTGTATAAACTGGTTTTGAACTCTCTTTGTTAATCTCAAAAAGTCCACCTTGGCTTGAGACAAAAATTGAATCGTTATATGAAGATATATCAAATATAGGATTCCCTATGTCTACAGGTAATCTATTAATAATAGTGTGGGTTAATGGTTGAACAACTAGTAGCAACCCGTTGGTTGTTCCTGCAAGTATCGTGTTGTTAAATTCATTGAATTTTAAAGCAGAAACGGGATGACTTGTTAAAATCTCTCTATCATTACTAAGTAAATCTATTGAAAACAATCCACTTGTACTGCCTACATAAAGTTTATTTCTGTAAGTTATGGCTGTTTTTGCGCCAGTGATATGACTGTCATACTTTTTTATATTGTTCGAGCTATCATATACGGAAATGATATTTGAATCAGTTGTTATAGTCAGCTTTATATTTCTTTCTTTAGTTATTGACCATATGTTGTTTGTGTTCTCTGAGCTTTTTTTTATTATATTTAATTTTTCACTTATTTGTATAAAACCCATGTTTTGAGTTGATACAAATAAACTATTTGTCTCGGGGAAAACTAATGGCTTGTCAAGGGTGTAATCTAAATTTGTAATTATTCCTGAGAGTGACGAAGTGAAATTGTAATCGATAGAGTAAAGATTGTTCCCGACCATTCCGTGAAGAGTGTTTTTTAGAATGAAAATAGTATCAAACTTTATTTGATTTACTTGTGTAATTTTATCCCCTTGGACTGTGGATAATCCAAATTCGCCATTTATAATTATTTTATCATTGTACTTTAAAATGTTTTTTGAGTTTTTTACTATTATTTTATTATCAGTTTCACTTATAATGTCCCCATTGTAGTTTCTAACAAAATATGTGTTCTCAGTTTTTATTGTTGTTTTTATTCCATCGAATAAGTTGCTTTCTATAATCGAGTTGATAGAATAGTTATCTTTGTTTATATTTATAACTTTATTATTTGTACCTATAATTATATCATTTTCAAAAATATTTAATGACCATATTGGAAGTTTTTTTGATGTTAACTCTTTTGATATAGGTACAAATTTGTCAACAGTTCTATCTAGTATCACTAAACCTTTGTCCGTCCCCACCAAAAGGTTACCACTATTATCAATAAGTAAGCTTCTAATAAAAGAACTGGGAAGACCTGAATAGCGATCATCTGCAAAGTAATGTTTGAACTCTTTGCCATCAAAACGATTAAGACCGTTAAGTGTCCCTATCCAGACATATCCATCTTTATCTTCTACTAGTGATGTTACTGTGCTTTGTGACAAGCCCTCGGGGACACTGTA
>NZ_JABSSM010000079.1 GCF_013214165.1 Shewanella sp.
GTATGGCTGTTCCCGACGTTGCGGAGTCTGATCAAGGGCAGATTTTACCTGACCAACGACAATTCGTAGAAGTCATTCATGGTAATGACACAGCTCAGGGTTTATATGGGTCATCTGATGATGAGTTGTTGTTAGGTGAAGATGGTGGTGATGTATTATCTGGCGGTGCGGGGAATGATACCCTAATGGGTGGAGCAGGTAACGATAACTACTTATTTGCTTTAGGTGATGGTCAAGACATCATTAATAATTATGACACAGGAGCAACCAATACCGATGTATTGTCTTTTGGTTCGGGAATCACAAGCTCACAAGTGAGTGCTTCACGGCGTGATAATGATTTAGTACTTCAAGTCAATGGGACAGAAGATCAAGTTACAGTCGAAGGCTACTTTGTTAATAATGGCGATAGTGATTACAGTTTGTCTTCGATTACTTTTGAAGATGGCACAAACTGGGATATCGATGATGTAACACAATTGATTGCTTCACCTACAAGTCTTAACTCTGGTGCAAATTCATTGTCTTCAGAGACAGCATCTCTTGATTTTTCACTAAATTTGCTAGTACAGTCATATACGGCATTTGACAGTGATGACGATGCAGATATAAGCAACCTTAACCGTAATAATTTCAATGCATTGCCTGTCATTGAAATTTATTGATAAATAGCTGTAAAATTTAATATATAAGTACCCATGTTCATTTATTTGTCATGGGTATTTTTTAATTTACTAAATTCCCTTTCGGAAAATCAGGTCAAAGCCAGACCAAGCCCCTGCAGAAATGTTGGGGCTTTTTCATTTTTGTCTTTTTCTTGATTGAAGTAAGCATAAAATAAACCGACTAGATACTATGTTACTCGCTGCTATTTTTAAGATGCTTTAAATTTTAACAGTGTATGGTAGGTTTATGATATCTGTTACTTTTTGTGTAACCATAGGTTTTTAAAGGGTATTATATTGTTAATTTACTCTACTTTTGGCTATATTTTCTTGTTATTTCGTTTCAACTAGTCCAATGTCTGTTTTTTACAGAATGACGTGTTTTCATCCTGTAGCGGTATATAAAAGGAATTACTCAATGAAATTTAGAATGAACAAACTCGCCTTAGCATCTTCGGTATTGCTTTCAGCCTTTGTCTTACAGGCATGCGATAGTGGTTCTACGACCCAGACCCAAGATACAGCGACAGCTGAAAAGCAAGTCACAGCTGAGGTAACCGCAATGAAAACTCTGGATATCAATGTTATCTATTTAGACCGCAGAATGTTGCCGCCTAATGCGGTACTCGAGGTGACACTGGAAGATATCTCAAAAGCTGATGTTGCTTCTGTTCTGATCGCGAGTCAGTCCTTAAAAAATATCGGTACACCTCCTTACGCCGTGAGTATCGAATACGATGCCAGTAAGATTCAAGATAAACATAGATATGGCCTGCGTGCGACGATTAAAGTCGAAGACAGCCTAGTGTTTACATCGACCACTAACATAGACTCATTTGCAGAAGGCCAAACTAAGCCTATCGAGATTAAAGTGGACCGAGTCGCTCGTGCGAAGACCGCCGAGTCTGATAAAAAAGCCAATGCCGAGTTTACCAATACTTATTGGAAACTGATGAGCCTGGGTGAGAAGCCTGTAAAGTTAGGCGCTGGCGAGAAAGAACTCTTTATCCAATTCATCGCTGAGAAAAATGTTATCAAGGGTTTCTCTGGTTGTAATAACTTCACCGGCGCTTTCGAGGCGAACCAAGGTAAGTTAACCATGGGCCCAGTAGCGGGTACACGTAAGATGTGTATGCAAGGTATGGATCAGGAACAAGCATTCCTTATATCTATCGGCGAGTTTGCCAGCTACAGCATTAATGGTGAAGCACTGACAGTAAAGAGTGATAAGGGCGAACTCATCGCGACTTTCGAGTCTCGTTACATGAACTAGTTTTTTTGGCGCATTTTGCCGTACTCGTTAGACAAGATTAAACCCGCTTTTGGCGGGTTTTCTTTTTCTGACAAATAATAGGTCTGTGAAACCAGCAATATAAACATAAAAATGCCGCTCGAAATGTCGAGCGGCATTTTATTTAGCGGATCAATCTAAGGCCTATTTGATAAGCTCAGGCTCCATGGCGTGATCATCGTCATGATGGGCACGTGACTTGCTGCCGACTAGCTTTTTGATATCTTCGATAACGAGATACAAGCATGGGATCAGCATCAGGGTGACCACAGTGGCAAACAGGACACCGAAGGCGAGGGAGGTCGCCATTGGGATCACCATCTGAGCTTGCATACTGGTCTCTGTCATGATGGGCATCAAGCCGATAAAGGTGGTCAGCGAGGTCAACATGATGGCCCTGAAGCGTCTACAGCCCGCCTCAAGTACCGCCGTCGTCATCGCAATGCCTGCTTCTCGAGACTTGTTGATGTAATCGACCATCACCAAGGAATCATTCACCACGACACCCGCTGCGGCTATGATGCCGAAAAGGGAGAGGGCGCTTAAATCGATTCCCATGATCATATGGCCGAGCACTGAGCCTATCACGCCGAAGGGAATGACAGCCATGATCATGATGGGCTGCGAATATGACTTCAGGGGGATGGCCAACAGGCTATAGATGATCAACATGGAGATGATGAAGTCTCTTAGCTGAGTCTTAGCGCTGTCCATCTGTTCCTGAATATTTCCCGATACTTCACTCTGCACGCGTGGATACTTCTTTAGCAACTGGGGCATAAAGTTATCACGAATGTCCTGAGCCAGTTTAAAGGGCTCGGCTTGATCGGCATCCACAGAGGCCCACACATTGATGGTACGGTTACCGTTTTCACGGCGAATGCCATTGACTCCCTGGGTGACGGTAATATTGACCACTTCCGATAGTGGCACTTCGGCGCCTTGTGGGGTGACAATCAATACTTCGCTGACCTGAGCGATAGAGTTACGCTCTCTTTCCGGATAGCGCAGCATCACCTTAATCTCAGAGCCATTTCTCAAGATACGTTGGGCTTCCAGACCATAGAAGCTGTTACCCACCTGAGACGCTATATCGGCTAAGGTGAGACCCAGACCATAGGCCTGAGGCTTGAGTTCAAACTGTACCTCCTTGGCGCTGGATTGACGACTGTCGTTGACATCACCGACCCCCTTGAGGGAGTTGAGCTTGGCCTTAAGCTCTTTCGAGGCGGCAATTAATTGCTGCTCGTCTTTGCCTTCGAGACGGAAACTGATGTCACCGTCGTCACGACCGCCGCCGAACAAGTTATCCTGAATTTCAAAAGACTTCATCCCAGGTATGAGTGGCATGGCTTGACGCCATAGCGCTGCCAGCTCAAAGGTATCTAATGGCCTAATTTCAGGATCCACCAGCTTGGTCATGACTTCTGCCGAGGTACGTCCCCTAAGATCGACCTGCATATCTGAGATCATGCCTTGACCGTATTGCGCTTCCAGCTGCTTATCTACGTCATAGATAGCCTTCTCGATAGCCAGTGCCGCAGCAAGGGTCGCTTTCTCAGAGGCATCCACGTTCATCTCGAAGGTCACTCGGGGGAAGTCGTGGGGGATCTTAGGCTGGCCGATAAAGCGGATCATGCCGCCGGCGTAGAGTCCGGCACAGATCAGTATGAAGCTGATAAACACCATGATAACCGTATAGCGGTACTTGACTGCGCTGGTGAGCGCGGGGCGGTATATATTTTGAATAAAATACTGTAGCCCAGCATCGACCTTGCCTTGGACAAAGTTCACCCCATTGCGCAGCCAATCCAAAGGATTCTTAGAGCCGGGTTTGACCTTAGTCCTAGGTTTCATTCGGGCCAAATGCGATGGCAAGATGAGCTTGGACTCGACCAGTGAAAATATCAGACACAAGATCACGATATAGCCGATGGCCTTACCAAATGCGGAGGAGGGACCGTCATCCAGAGTCAGTGGCAAAAATGCCGCTATGGTAGTGAGTACCCCGAAGGTGGCAGGCATGGCGACACGCTTCACCCCCCGGATAACATTGTCTAAACTCTGGCCATTCTTCTCACATTCGTCATGGGCACTCTCGCCCATGACGATGGCGTCATCCACCACGATACCCAGCACCAAGATGAAGGCAAACAGGCTGATCACGTTCACCGTGACATCGATCATCGGCATAGGCATGAAGAGTAAGGTGCCGAGGAAACAGACCGGCAGACCCATCATGACCCAAAATGCCAGCCGCACCCGCAGGAACAGGGCTAACATAAGGAAGACCAGCACAGCGCCAGTTTTCATGCTATCTAGCATGAGGTCTAAACGGCCTTCCAGATAGTAGGTCATGTCGACCCAGGTCTCTAGCTTTAGCCCGTCTGGTAGCACTTTTTGCTTCTCGGCCACATAGGCTTTCACCACATCGGCCACATCCGTCATGCTCTGATCGTTGGCGGCACCGATGAAGAAGGTGACCGAGTTCTTGCCGTTAAACTTCGAATATTGAATGCCTTCCTCGAAGCCGTCAATGACGGTGGCGATATCGCCCAGGAGCACATTGGTGCCATCTTCTAAGGTGATTAAGGGCAGGTTCTCGAATTCATAGCCCACATAGGCCTGATTTTGAATTCTAAGGTTGATATAACCGTACTCGGCGCGGATCTGACCCGCCGACATGTTACGGGAGAAGCCTCGTACGGCTGCAGCCACATCATTGAAGCTGAGTCCAAATTCTCGTAACTTGTCTCGACTGACTTCGATGGCTATCTCATAATCCAGTCCGCCATAAAAGTCGGTGATGTTGACCAAGGGTAACTGCATCAACTCATCATGAATTTTCTCGCCTAATTCCTTGAGCTGTCTGGGTGTCATATCACCGTACAGGCTCATATAAAGCACTTCCTGGCGCAGTTTAATGCGCTCGACCTTAGGCCGTTCCATGCCATCGGGGAAACTGGATATGGAATCGATCTCAGATTTTATCTCGTCGAGTACTATCTGGGGATCGTAAGCGTCCTCGATTCTAAAATAACCTGTGGCCGAGTTTCGGTTAGAGTAGGTGATCACACGCTTGAGCCCCTGCACATTCTCGAGGGCTTGTTCCACTTTAATGGTGATCCCTTCCTCTACTTCTTGGGGCGCTGCGCCGGGATAGAAGGCATTAAACTCGACCCAATTGATCTCTATCTGAGGAAAAAACTGTTTACGTATGGTGTCGGCGGTCAAGAGACCGCCTAAGATGATGATCAGCATCAAGAGGTTAGCCGCGACACTGTTGCGGGCAAACCAGGCTATGATGCCAGTCTGTGTATCTTGCTCTGCAGCTGAAGCTTGCTTAGGTTCTGGCATGGATTATTCCTTCTCTTCCATGGAGAGTGACGACTCGGGCGTTGCAGTAAGATCATCTTGCTGCAACAGCTTGTCCTTTGGCAACGCAAGCTGCATGCCTTCAACCGGATAATCTAATGCAGAGGTGATCACATTCATCCCAGGCTCGAGACCTGAGGATATCACCACCTCGGCCCCGAATTTACGTATGATATTCACGCTCTTATAGGTGAGTTTGTGGTCATCATCGAGTACGGCAATTTGCCCGTTGACGACTAAGTGTCTCGGCAGCACAGTCACATCTCCGACCTGAGTGCCGGCAATGTTGGCGGTAACATAGGTACCAAACCTGAGTTCACTCTTTTTAGACGCTAAACCATAAGGGTCTATGACTTCGGCGACCAGATAGGTCATACGGCTAAGCTTATCGACCACGCCTTCACTACGGACTATGGTGCCGCTCCACTCTTGCTGCTCACCGCCGAGATCGGCAATCAGAGTCACTTGTGAATGTTTACCTTTATTGATCAGGTATTGGATCTCTTTATCTGCCAAAGGCAAACGGATCTCGGCCTTATGGGTGCTTAGCACCTTACCCAGGCGCGTGCCCATGCTGACATAGGAACCTAATCCTATGCTTCGACTCTCTATGAGGGCATCATAGGGTGCCTTGATCACTGTGCGTTCGACATTGCGCAAGGCTCGTTTAAGGCCTGCCTCGGTGGATTTAAGCTTGGCTATTTCTTGGGCAAGTTGCGGCTTACGCAGACTCAATTCAGAGGGGCTCCCATCTTTAATGCGTTTCCATTCCTCTTCGGCAACCTTACCGAAGGCTTTTTCCTGCACTAAACTTGCTCTTGCCGAGGCCAGATTGGCCTTAGCATCGATAAGATCGGCGTCGTAATCACTGGGATCGATTCTGGCGAGAATATCGCCTTTGTTAACGAAGCCCCCACGCACGAAGCTTTCTGACAGGTAAATAATCTCGCCGTTAACTTGAGAGACAAGCTCAGTCTCATACTTGGCGTTGACCACGCCATAGGAGCTGACTGTAAAGGTCATAGGATTGAATTCAATCTGTTTAACGGCAACTAAAGGCGTATTGTCTACCGCTTCCTTCTCTGCCGGAGGCTGCTTCAGTGCAGACATTGCAAGGAAACCACCGATCCCGAGGGATAATACGACAATAGGCAAAATAATTTGTTTTTTTGTAGCCACGAACACTTCCTCTTGTTGAAGCTTGGATTTTTATATTCTTTGTAGAACAGCCTTATATGGCTAGTTCAAATTAATACATAGGCGAAAGACTTTATCGCACACATGTTAAATCATCGGCGCTGATGTTACATCTCTATTGTGTAAATTTGTATGTAATAATGAGTGGTGATTTTTTGGCCGACAGAAAATGAGCTTAACCAATGTAAATCCTCATGATTCTTTCTATTGTCGCGTTTGATTTAGTTCACATAAAACATGTAAATGTTTAACTTGTCTACTGGTATCTCATTTATCGAGCATAATTTGATCGACATCACTATCTTTTCATACCTGAGTGTTAGTCTGAACGGGTCAACTGCACACAAGTATCTAGTGAATAGACAGAATTTTATTTAAATATTCAATGCTGTATATATTAAAGTCGAGGGAAGGTTATGACTGATTTAGACCATAGGTTTGGCGTAAAAGAGGCCAATTTAGTTGTCAGGTATCTAAAGCTTGAAGGGCTAACAGTAGAGAACAAAGACAAGCTAGTCTCTAGCATAAATCAGATTATCGGTATCAACAGTGTTTCATATGACGAGTCAGCCGCGATATTAAAGGTGGCCTATGATGCTAGCCATTGTGATCTTGACCTGTTTGAAAGGCTAATTCAAGCGCAGGGAGCTGAGCTCGCACAGGGGATATTGACTCGGGTTAAAGAGGGTTTTTATAAGTATGTCGATCAGAATGTGAAAGATAACGCCGAGCACGACCCATATTGTAATAACGCATTACCCAGAGCCTTAGCTGGAAGCAGGAAGCGTTAATACCTAGGCTCCATCAACCTAATGTTTAATACTGGTTGTACTCTATTCTTCTACTTCAAAACCTCTACGGCTATCGAAGTCAGCACTCTTGTGATAGGTGAAGGTAGGATCAGTGGCTAATCGTTTCGTACATGAAGCCTTTGGTTGGGCTATTTCGACCGATATATAAGGTTTCATATCCAGTCTGCCATTTGTACTACAGCTTTTCTGCATTATCCTAGTTGCCGATTTAGTTCAATATATGGCGCACAGGAATTATCATGAAGTGCCTTTTTTATGGCGTTTTCATGCCGTGCATCACTGGCATCACTCCTCGGATAGTGCAGCAATCGACAGAAACTATGCGGCTCACTTCTCGTTTATCGATTACCTACTGGGAACCGCCCTGCGTGATCAACAAGAGTGGCCGGAGGAATAGAAAACAGTGAAAGACCGTTTCTAATGAGTTATGCATTAAGAGAGTCTATATATCATGTAAGGTAATTGATGATATAGATAAGTCGTGGCACACTGGGTTTTACGGTCGTTTCACATGTTTCTAGTGATTGTTTTTTTATTAGAAAATTTTAGATGTCTCTATTAGAGATTGAGATTAGGAGGGGTTATGTATATTGTCGCGAACCGTATTCCGGTGGCTGTAGATTGGCAAGATGAGTTTGAGAATCGATTTCGTCAGCGTGTGGGGCAAATCAACCTGCAAGCTGGTTTCGTCTCTATGCAGATCTTGAAACCTGTGAGTGAAGGGGCGCCTTATGTCGTGTTCACCACCTGGCAAGATGAAGCGGCTTTTGAGGCGTGGATCCACAGTGAAGATTTTAAGTTATCTCATCAAAACCCCTTACCCAAGGAAGCCTTTACCGGCAGACCTATGATTGAAAAGCATCAGGTGGTGATATCGACTTAACTTGTGAGTGCTAAATGAAGTCTTGTGCTCCACTTAGCCCAGTCAATTATGAACAAACACCATCAGCAATTGATCTTGGGGATATCTCGCCAGCTGGTGGTGTACTGAGGCGTGAGATATTCTCGTTTCATGTGCCACTTGGCAGTGAACCCTTGTGCAGCCATAAATATAGAGTCGGAGCCGTATTTGTGATTGAGTGCGTCATAGACCTTCATTAATGCCGGGTTTTTCGGTGATGCAAACAGATCCAGCTGCTTATGTGACTCACTGATAAGATCGATAAGGCCGATTCCGACCTTGTAATAGCGAACCCCGGTTCTAAATTGTTGCTTGGCTATCTGAGTCACTATTTGGGTTATTTCCCCTGTGTCATTGGTGGGATAAGCGAACCTGTGGGTGAGTTTAAAGCCTGTTGGCTGCTCATCGAAAGGGGAGTTTGAGGCGAAAATAATCAGTACCGAGCACAATGAACCTTGCTCTCTTGCCTTGCTGGTGGCGATACCGGCATGTTTACTGAGGGCTTGCTGTAGCGAGCTTAAATCAGTGATCCGCTCACCCATGCTACGGGTCGAAAAAATCTGCTGCTTATCGGCTCTGGCCTGGTCCCAGTCCTTACAAGGCTCTCCATTGAGCTCTCGCACCGTACGCTCCATCTCGATACTGAACTGCTTCTTGGCGAGCCCTGGTGCCATCAGAGAGAGTGCGTAGGCCGATTTTATTCCCATCAAATCCAGTTTCTTGGATAAACGCCGGCCTATTCCCCACACATGACTGGGCTTTATTTGCGAGAGAATTGCCTTTCGTTGGCCTGAGTTATCGATGACGCAGACTCCATTGTAGTCTGCGAGTTTCTTAGCAGCATGATTGGCTATCTTAGCTAAGGTTAAGGTTTCTCCCATGCCAACGGATACAGGTAAGCGAGTCTCCTTCCAAACTGCGCGTCTTAAGGCCTCGCCATGCTTTACTAGGCAAGGTATGGCAGGATAACAGTGTTTAAATGACAGAAATGATTCATCTATGCTGTAGACATGCTGCTCCGGTGCAAAACGGCCAACCACTTCCATCATGCTGGTGGACAATGAGCCATAGAGTTCATAGTTTGAACTTAAGGCGATAATGCCTAAGCGATCACACAAGGCCTTAACTTTGAAGTAAGGCGCAAATTTTGGAACTCCGGCATCGACGGCCTGACGGTTAGCGGCGACGATACAGCCGTCGTTATTCGACAGGACCACAATAGGGCGGCCACGCCATTCGGGACGAAACACCTGTTCGGCGCTACAATAAAATGAATTAGCATCGACGAGAGCGAACATTATACTCCCTGTGAGTTGATTTAGCCGACGCGATAACTCGGATCTCAATATTGGAATCAATAAAATTCATCGGTTAAAAACCGACTCGACGGCGGCGTTATTCATCAGCAAAGGGCTGGGCCGATGACAGCGTATTGAACGTACCACAATACCTTCGACACTGAACTGATCGTACTCGTGTATGACTACTGGTTGATGCTCATCGTTAGCCGAGAGCAACATTCTTCTTTTGGTGTCAATAATTTTGCAGACAAAGTTGCCGTTGTAATTTGCCACAATCACGTCTTGATCTTGTACCTTGACGTGTCTGTCGACGATGAGAATATCGCCATCGAATATCCCGACATTTTGCATCGAACATCCGTTCGCCTGACCGATGAAGGTGGCACTGGGGTGCTCAACGAGCAGCTCATCCAGGCTTAGGGGCAATTGTTTGTAATCGGCGGCTGGGCTTTCGAAGCCGGTTATTCCCGCACTGGCTGATATTGGGATCACTTTCATCATGGTTATTTTACCTGGCACTGTATATTTATACAGTGTTAAGTCTAGCAGTAATCTAAGGGCTGGCAATCTTTTTCGATATCCTGTTTCACCTCTTTAACTTAATTGAGCTCACTGAGTGTTTTTGAAGCGAGTCAGCGGAGCAAGAATAGCTGAATTAAACTACATTTATTGATGTCGATGAGCGTTATCATCGACATCAATAAACAGAATGAGGTGGTGGCATGAAGTTTGTTCAAACGCTGAAGGCACTGGGTTTGTGCTTGTTTATCCCGTTCCTTGCGTCCGCCGCAGATATCAAAGTCATCCTCTATGCGGATGTCAATTATCCACCTTACTCCTTCGAGGAGGACGGAGAGTTGCAAGGGATTTATGCCAATATCATCAAACGTGCCGTGTCCCGAATGAAAGGTTATAAGGTGACTCTGGTCGGCGTGCCCTGGAAGCGTGGTTTACGTCTGCTCGAAAATGGAAAAGGTTTCGCCATTTATCCGCCATACTTTCGGGCGGAAAATAGACCCTATATCTGGCCCTATTCGCTACCCATTCTGGATGAGAGGGTCATTGTCATGTGCCGGAAAGATCTCTTCTTCAGGACGCTGAGGTTGAACTGGGTCGAAGACTATTATGGCTTGGTGATAGGTATTAATGCTGGATTTAAACTGGGCGGGGACGCGTTTTGGCAAGCGGTTAAGGAGAAAAAAATCACCGTGAGCGAGGCGAAAGGAAATAGAGAAAACCTGCTGCAGCTTGGTCTGAAGCGGATAGATTGTTACCTCAATGATCGTATTTCTATCCTGTGGGGGCTCGAAAAACTTAAGCAGAGCGGCGAATATGACGAGGGAGGCAGGCATGTTAACTTGATAGAGGGAGCGACTGTCAGCATAGAGCAAGGGTTCTTAGGCTTTACCGATAGGGATGAGGGGCGGTTTGAGTTTAAACAAGATTTCAAGCAGCAGTTCGATATCATCATCTACGACATGCGAAGAAGCGGTGAGTTGCAAAAGATCATTAATGACTACATCCGTTAAGCACCGATTAAACACGACTAAATTGTCAGTTAATGTTTTTCAAACGGGATGAATTTGGTAGAATAGAGGGTAATTAAAGGAGAGTTATCAATGTCAGTGTATGTAGTGGGCCATAAGATCCCAGATTCAGATTCAATTTGTGGTGCAATTGCACTCGCTAACCTGAAAAACGCAATCGACGAGCCAGCTATTGCTGCTCGTTTAGGTGAATTATCGCCTGAAACCGCTTTTATCTTAGAAAAGTTTGGTTTCCAGGCCCCAGAATTCAAGACGAGCTATGCCGGTGAAGAGGTGTTTATCGTCGATCATTCTGAGCTGACTCAGGCTCCAGATGATATCGGTGAAGCGACAATTGTCGGTATTGTCGATCACCATAAGCTGGGTGATCTGACCACATCGACCCCACTCGAGTGTTGGATCCGCCCAGTGGGCTGTAGCAATACCATCATCAAGATGATGTATGATTTCCATGGTGTGGCCATTCCAAAGGACATCGCCGGCATCATGATGTGTGCGATTCTCAGCGACACGGTTATCTTCAAGTCTCCTACCTGTACCACGGCCGATATCAAGTGTGTCGAAGCCTTGGCTGAAATCGCCGGAATTGAAGATTTCAAAGAGCTGGGCATGGAGATGTTCAGGGTTAAATCAGCCGTGCAAGGCACACCTGTACGTGACCTTGTTATGCGTGATTTTAAAGACTTCAACATGAATGGTCATATGGTGGGTATCGGTCAACTTGAGGTCATCGACCTGTCCGTGTTTGACGACATCAAGGCCGAACTGGAAACCGATCTCGCCGCTCTTAAAGCCGAAGGCGGACGTCACAGCATGTTACTGCTACTGACCGATATCATGAAAGAAGGCTCAGAGCTATTGATCGTCAGTGATGATGCGACTCTGACCGAGCGCGCCTACGGTAAGACAACCGAGAATGGCCGTGTCTGGCTCGATGGCGTATTGAGTCGTAAGAAGCAGATAGTGCCTCAGCTACAGGACGCACTGGCTTAAACTGATGATATGCAGAGTTACCGCCGTTAAATTAGCGGAATAAAAAGGTCGAAACAGCCATGTTTCGGCCTTTTTTTAATCCCGTCATCCCGTCATCCCGTCATCCCGGGAGCGAGGCACGAGCTGCCCGGGACCCAGTTCTGCTTGAGAGGCCTAGATTCCGTACACGTTCGTTGCTCACATTACGAAATGACAGTATTTAAACTGGACGTCTCACATTAGGGCATGACCAGATCACTCTTAAGTTGAGGCTGGAGACGTCTCTCTGAGTTTACTCAAGCGTGCCTGAGCCAGACCCAATACCGAATCTGCTGAATGCTCATCCTGCTGCTTCGATTTGCTGTCAAAATTAATCCCTGACTCGATGCCTGTCAGCAGTTCGATGGCCTGACTGACATGGTCAATGGCCCAGATATTAAATTTGCCTTGCTTGACCGCCTCGACAATGTCGCTACGCAACATCAGGTTTTGCACGTTTGTCTTAGGAATGATCACCCCTTGAGTGTTAGTGCGTCCCTTGATAGTGCAGACATCGAAGAAGCCTTCTATCTTCTCGTTAACGCCGCCGATAGGCTGGGCTTCACCGAACTGATTCATCGAGCCTGTGATGGCAATGTCTTGTCTGATCGCCTGATTAGAAAATGAAGACACTATGGCACACAGTTCGGCCATGGTGGCGCTATCACCGTCGACACCACCGTAAGATTGCTCGAAGGTGATATGGGTGGTGAGGGGGATCTTGGCAGTCTTACCCAGCAAGGACGCCAGGTAGGCCGATAAAATCATCACGCCCTTGGAGTGTAGGCTACCGCCTAAGTCCACTTTTCTCTCTATGTCGAACACCTTGCCTTCACCGAAGGCTGTGGTTGCCGTGATGCGGTTCGGCGCGCCGAACTGATGATCCGAGGTCGCGATAACCGACAGTGCATTGACCTGTCCGACGACATGATCGTCTGTGCTGATAAGCGTGGTGCCGGTGATGAAACTCTCCATCACATTGTCTTTGACTCGGCATACCCGCCGCTCATGATTGTGCAGGGCCTGCTCGACATGGCTGGCGCGGATCATGTTGGCATTGACGGCGCGGGCGCAGTAATTAGACTCTCGTAGCAGGTTGGCGATGTCGGCCGAGTGCAGGGAGAGCTTGTGCTGATCGTCGGCCTGACGAGAACTGAATTCTATGATGCGTTTTATGGCATTGCGATCACAATGCAGCATCTTGTTACCATGGACGATACTGGAGATAAACTTGGCGTATAAGGCCTCAGATTTCTCGGTACGTGGCATCACATCTTCAAAATCGGCGGTCACCCTAAACAGTTCACTGAATTCGGGGTCATAGTGCTGCAGTAACTGATAAGTCTGATAATCACCGAATAAGATGATTTTTACATCCAGAGGAATAGCCTCGGGATCCAGTGAGATGGTGCCAGACAGGGTGACTTCACGTTCGAGGGAGCTAAGGCTGAGCTTGCGCGAGCGAAGGGCACGCTTAAGACCGTCCCACACATAGGGTTGTTCCAATACTTTGGCCGCATCTATCATCAGCACGCCGCCGTTGGCCTTGTGCAGACTGCCGGAGCGGATCAGTGAGAAATCGGAAAAGATGGTGCCCTTGAAGGTCGCATTCTCGATATAACCGAAGATGGAGTGATAGTTGGGCGACTCCTCGACTATGATAGGCATCTTGCCATCAACTTGATTGACCAGCACATTGACCTGATAGCGTCGGGGCATCTTCTTATCTAAAGAAGCATAAGAAAGCGCCAGTTGCTCCTCGTTATCTTCGAGAAACAGATCTAAGTTATCGAGAATGTCCTTATGCATAGCACCCAGATAGCTCTTAACGGCGGGTATAGCGCTGTATTTCTCCTTGAGCTTAGTCATCAGGTGGCTGAGTACATCCTGAGCCACCTGCTCATCTTGCTTCTGTTGCTTGTCCGAGTATTCCTCTTCCCACACCGTAAATTGACGAATGATGACTCTGAGCTTAGATTCGAGTTCGACGATAGAGGTTTCTAAGGCATCTTGCTCTTTCTTGCTCAGTGCCTTAAATGTCTCGTCGGTATGGGCTTCCTCACCTTTCATGGCCAAGAGCTCATAGCTGCCTTGCGCCGTGATGGTTAGGCTGATACTCGCGTCTTTGGCTTCCTTGGTGAGGCCTTTAAGTGCCGATTCCTGTCTGTTCGCCAGTTGACTCTTGAGCTTCTCGGCGCTGGAATAATACATCTCATTGTCGAACGCCAAAGGCAAGGCCTTGGTGAGCTTGATGATGAACTTCTCGACATCTTTCTTGAACTCGATCCCCGAACCTGACAACAGCTTCAGCACCTTAGGCACACGGGCTTCATCGAAGTTAATCACATAACACCAGTCATGAAGAGTATGACCGCGGCCGTTGGGTTCGTAACGATTAAGATAACGCATCACCATGGTGCGCTTACCTAGGCCGTTACGGCCGAGGGCGTAGATGTTATAACCCTTGTCTGGCATGGACATGGCAAATTCGACGGCCTGTTGGGCGCGCTCCTGTCCGACAATTTCATCCAGGGGAGTTAAGTGTTTAGTAGACTTACAATTGGCCTCTAGGCCTGATAGCTCAGAACGGCGGTAAAGCTGGTCACTGCTTAGAGGGGATAACGGAGATATCGGCATAGGCAACCTCGTATATGACGCTTGATGATTTCAGTGTAGGCATGAAGATTTAAAAATTCAGTAGTTAATTTCGGCAGTTAGCGATTTTGTGCCAATAAAGCGTTTAAGCGCTCAAATTATAGTCAGGGCCGGGGTTTTAATGCCGAAAACTTGCTCAGGAAAGGGTAAAGCAGTCCGTCAATCCCAACGTTCATGTGAACCAGAGTCAAAGCGCCATCAAAAAACTCGCCGAGATCACCGGCCATGCATTTGTGCCCGCCGAAGACTTAGTCGAGGCAACATCTGACTGTGGTGCTTATGTCATGCTATCGAGCGCATTGAAGCGTTTCGCCATTAAGCTGCCTATGATCTGTAACGATTCAGCGAGGAACAATTGGATGAAATATTTTCAATCGAAAATCTGATCAATCCGAAGCATAAGGCGCAACACTTTAATATTTAGATATAAATATCAAGTAAAATATATATTTAAAATAATATGCGCCTATCAATATAATTGATGTGTACTTTGTTTTATCGGCTAAATAACCAAGCGATCTTGCTGAACACAAAGCCATTCGAGCTTTATGCTTGCCAACACACACAGCATGATGAATAAAACTCACTTTGAATACTGTATCCAATTTGTTAGTTTTTTGTATCGGCTTTTCATTTCGTTAACAACTGACCGCTACACCAGTCAGGACATTTGAAATTCAATTTCGATCATTATCGGTAAACAAATAAATAAACAAACAAATAAACAAAATAGATAATTCAGTGGAGTTTTTATGTCATTTAGAAATATGGCCTTGCAAAATTTAGTATCTACACGTAAGCAGTTCAAGCCTTTGGCTCTGAGCTTGGCAATAACATTAGCACTCAGTGCTTGTGGAGGAGATGATGACTCCAAGCCTGCGGTGGAGCCAGTTACCCCTACCCCAGTCACCCCAGTTCTGCCAGTGGTAGAGGAGCAGATTGGTGAGCCATTAACGCTTGAACAGGTGACCGAGCATATCTCGGGTTCTGAGCCCGTTTCTTTTTATGTCGACGTCGCCGAAGATTCACCGACCCTAGTGGTGAGCCTGTTTAATGGCACAGCTAATGAAGCACTAGGCGATCCCGATGTGTACGTAAAATATGATGAGCCTGCTACAGCCGGGGAAACGGGTAATTTTGATTGTGTATCCTATAACGGCACTGGGGATAATGAAGCTTGTATCATAGATAACCCGGTTGCAGGCCGTTACCATATTCTGGTTGATGCCTATGAAGGCTCTGCCACGGTCGATGCTTCTATATTAGCCACAACAAGTATTTTCAATCACAGCCGCCTATGTAATGACTCGGTGCGTATCCGCTCCCAAGCCATGACCGATGAACAAATCGATTCAGCCTGTGCCGTACTGAGTGAAACAAAGATACGTTTTGATGACGTATTAAGTGCGCTCATTGCGCCTGAGTTTGGACAAGCTGTTGAAAATGATCTGAACGAGACTACTAATTTCAATGTGTTCGCTAGTTTATCGAATCATGCAGTTTGGTCCGAGCACTTATTCGATACCAGTAATACCAGCGGGATCTACTTTGAAACCTCGCCTACAGATTGGTGGCATGATTCTACAGTACTCACCTTTAATGCCCTCGAGTGGAGCGGCGGACGCGATGTGATCCGCTCACTGGATCATGAATATATTCATGCGCTTGATGGAAGATATAACAAAGAAGGCGGCTATCGCAAAGACATGGCCTGGTGGTCTGAGGGCTTAGCCGAATACTTAGGCACCTTCTATGAAGAAAAGTATCAAAGTCTGATCACCGCAAATGAAGCACAAAAATACACCTTGGCTGAAATATTCGCTGGGGAGAGTAATGCCTATTCTTGGGGAGAGTTGGCGGTGGGTTTCTTGATCGAGACTCAAGCTGAAACTGTGACTCAGATGCTCAGCCTAATGCGCGCCGGTGATTGGGATGGCTATTATGCCTTGCTTGATATTGTATCGGCAGAAAAACAAGCAGAGTTTGAAACCTGGTACTCCACAGAGCTAGCCACGCAATTTAATACCAGTAACACAGCACTAGCACTGGGAGAGTATTCACAGATTAACGGCCGAGGTGGTTGGTTATATTCGGTCACAGTGCCAGAAGGGACAGACTCCATTACCTTTAAGACCCAAGGTGGATCTGGTAATGTCGATCTTTGGGTCAACCAGGCGCAGGCCTTTCATCCATCGATCGATAGCAGTGCGACCTGTGAATCAATGACAATCGATAGCAACAGTGAAACCTGTACCTTAGATGTACCGAATGCGGGTGAATACTATGTGACTATAGGCTCCGACTTTGTTGGCGGCGATATTATCGATCTGTATTTATCGGCTTGCGCCGGTGTTGATTGTAATGTAAATCTGCCTGCAGCCGAGGAGATTAAGCAAGCCACTGAACCGTATCTGCCTCATTGGCCAGCTAAAGGCACGCTTGGGACATGTAGTCTTGCCGAGACGTACCGCAACTCCTACACAGATGTGACAGATTTTGCTATCACCAACACCACAGACACAGCGGTCAAAGTTTACTGGCTAAGCACGAAACGAGGGGACAAAGCCGGCAGTTCATACATGACGCTTGCCCAAGGTGACAGTTTTTCACCCAATTACTGGCGTGTGGGTGAACGTGTGATGCTGACCGACATGGGTGACAACTGTTTAAGCGTCGCAATACTCAATGACAGCGATAACCAATTTGAAATATTAGCTGAACATGTTGTTGATGCGGTTGACGAGATCATTATCCCCCAAGCCACTGCTGAGATGGGCAGTTGCGATCTTGCTGTGCCATACACACGTCAATCGGGTAATGCCCCAGAGTTTATTGTGGCCAACATATCCGATACGCCATACACGTTATATTGGATAGATACAGATTCAGGTGAACCTAACTTAGGTAATATTTACGCCACGCTGAATCTAAATGAGATGTACAGTGCCGACTTCTGGACCATAGGCGACCGTATGATGGTGACTGACAATGATGATCAATGTGTTGGCGTGCTAGATCTTAACGAAACCAGCAATATCTTCGTACTTGAATAAGCCTCTATGGGTTAGCGATAAAAATTAATGGTTAAGCATAAAAAAGCGGCAGTAGACTCAGTGCTAAGGCCGCTTTCTTATGCCTGAAGAAGAAAACCATCAGGCTAGGGCAACGGCCTGGTATATCAAGATGGCCTAATGTTTAGCTTAAAATAATCGAGTATCCATGGAAAATTCCAGCTCGACCTTAGTATTCATCATGCTATCGAAAGCGGGATGGTCGACATTGAGCAGAAAGTTGCGCTCACGGGTCACTATGCTCGAAGGGACGCACAGAGCCAGACTACTTTGACTGTTTAACCATTCATCCCCCAGATCGGCGGTATCCGCCGGCGCGGGATCTTCTTGCCAATTATGGGGGAGGGAATCATGGTCGAGTAACATGATGTCTTTTTCATCCAGTTCGACGGCAAATAATGCGTAATGATTGATCTGTTTTGCATTATCTAAGTGAACTAAGATTTCTAAAATAGCCAAAGACTCGGAGCCCGCCAGATAAACACAAGACTGACCGCGGCTATTCCAGCGTCCGCCATAGAGCCTGGCACCCTCACCGTCGAAGGCATTGCCGGCCCATTTCTTCTTCATGATGCGGTAAGCGGTGATCATGCAAACACGCCATGCTCTAAGCGGCCTATCAGATTCAGTACCGCCGCAGTTTCTGCCGAAGTTGACAGCATGTCGATAGGGCGTTTGTTACCCAGACCACGAACCGGGTTTCTGAGCCATCGGGTCGCATCAACGCCTTCGCCCTCAAATAGATCCAGCGCCGACTTATAGACTTCGGCGAAACGATACAGCCTGTCACTCTCGTCGCGGTTGAATTTCCCCGCCTTGGCCCTACGCTGCAGCGTTGCACTGGCGATCACAGTGGCACTGGCTAGCTCAGACTTTTCTATGCCGGAAACCTTAGCCAGATTGCCGTACA
>NZ_JABSSM010000008.1:0-41565 GCF_013214165.1 Shewanella sp.
CAGCTAACGAGTGACTATGGTAACTCCACAAGCACATGGCTACGCCATTTCACCGTCTCGCAGAAGTATCTGCATATAAGGTCGTTCTTAGGCATCCAGCCTCCACGACATTGGTGCATCCCTGCACTGCACCGCCGCAGGCTATAGATAACCATGAAGGGTCGACCTTCAAAAAATATCTCAATACTAACTTATCCCAAAGCTAAACCAAGAAATCCAAATCGAAGAAACACACTGCTTACTCTTTTGCTTGTAAGAGCAGGTGTAGATGCGGCTGCGAGCTTCCAAAACAGGGTGAGGTATCACGAAGTTATACTCTCCGAACGAGAGGCTGGGATGCCGAACTGGCCGTTAAACATGGACGTTGTTTGATTTGGCAGAGCCTACAGGGACTGTACTCGCGGCGCCTCGTAGAAGTATCTGCATAAAGGCACACTGCAAGTGATAAGTAACCATGAAGGGGCGACCTTCAAAGCACTAGTCAATACCAACTCTGCCCAAAGCTAAAGCAGAAAATGTGATCAGCCTTGATTCGAAGGCTAGTCAAAAGGGCTGGGTTCCCGCCCACAAGCATTGCGGGAAAGACAAGTATTGAATGACGGGAATGACGGGAATGACGGGAATGACGAGTATTGCAGTGTTATCCAATAGAGGCTCAATCAAACAATTAACCTTGCTAAATACCCATTCAGCTATGGGCATCTTAAAGCGATTAAGCGAAAATCTCCTTAACTGGGATTCCACAGTAACTTGCCGCAGTCAGTCAAATCATACCCACCCAGCGAGGCGGCCAGTTGACGTGTCTGGGAGCTGGATATCATGTCGAACAGATGCTGTAACTGGCGTCTGAAGTAGATCCCCTGTGGCATGACGAAGTCGAATGATTCGGTGATCAGCGGTACGAAGCTTAGGCCGCTTTCCATGGCGACGGACTGACAGCCGAAGCCTATGTCGGCATCGCCGCGGGCAATGAAACCAGCGAGTTCTCGCTCACTGTAGGCGGTGACATTGGCATTGATATGGCTCAGGGCGGCGCCTTGCTTCATGAGCCAATGTTCCAGGTGTTGCTGGCTACCCGCACCGGCTTGTCTGTCTACCCAGCGCCAAGGGAGGGAGATTATCTGGTCTTCTTGCTGACATCTATGATGCATCTCGGTACGCATCATCAGGCCTTGCTGGCGTGTGTAGCCGTGGACCATCACCCACTGCTGGTGGTTCGGGTAGCCCTTTAACAGCGCCGGGTGACGGATATTGCGTTCATCTACGCTTCCCCAGTGCAAGGTGCACACATCGGCGTAGCCGCGGGATAGTAAGTCCAGGCCCAGGCGTGAGCCGGTGGAGCTGTAGCTGATGAGATCGCTCTTGCCTATCTTGGTCATCAAGCGAGAGACCAGCATAGACAGAAGTGGGTCATCACTGCCCGTAATATGCATCCTGTCCGACAGCATACCGCTATGGCATGAATCCATCACCCAGCGATCGATCAAGATCTTAGGGAAGAGCCACTTACCGGTTACCTTAGTCGCGGGAAGAATGCGATCGTTCGCCATCGCATAGACCTTTTTTTCATTCAGACTCAGGTATTCGGCGACCTGTTTGGCGCTCATATAGACGAGTTTACTCGGCTCTGTCATTACTCGTTTCCATTTAGTGTGTACTTTGGCTGCTTCATGCAGCCAAGAATTTAAAACGTCCCTGGTTTAAATTTACTTTTTCGAGGGGCGCTTAGGTGGTATGGCGTCGAATTCTATGTTGTCGGCACCATTGTAGATAAGGAAGTGTTTTCCCTTGGCCCTGGCTATCATGGTTATTCCCATCTGTTGCGCCAGCTCTAGTCCCATCTGAGTCGCACCGCTACGTGACAGGAGTATGGGTATGCCCATCTTGGCGACTTTTATCACCATTTCAGAGGTCAGGCGTCCCGTGGTGTAGAAGAGTTTGTCTTCACCTGGGGTCTCTTTTAACCACATCTCACCGGCTAAGGTATCTACCGCGTTATGGCGGCCCACATCTTCGACGAAATCGACGATCTGGTCGTCGAGGCACAGGCCACAACCGTGTACCGCACCGGCATTCTTATAGGTTTCGTTGTATTCGCCGATATTCTTTAGCAGGCTATAGATCATGCTCTGCTTAATCCGGCGTTGTGGCAGATTTATCTCATCTAAGCCATCCATAAAGCCACCATATACGGTTCCCTGGCCACAGCCCGAGGTGACCGTTTTTTCCGCGAGCTTCTCTTCTAAGTCTTGGGTGCTTTCCTTGGTGATGATGACCGCCGAGCTGACCTCCCAATCGACGATAATCGATTCCAGTTGCTCTAGGTCTGAGATAAAACCTTGGTTCTTCAGGTAGCCTAAGGCCAGCGATTCTGGCCTAGCCCCTAAGGTCATCAAGGTCACAATCGGTCGCCAGTTAAGATAAACGGTGAGGGGGCGTTCGCAGGCGATATGCTTGTCTACCTGCTCACCGTTTTCGTCGATAGCCTTAACAGCAATGGTTAACGGCACATCAGTCGCTGTTTTTATCAAGGTTGGATAGTGCTTGCTCAAGGTTCATCACTCATCATTGGAAATTGGCTAATTCAGCATAGCAATTATTGTACCCAGACGTTGAATCCTTGAGTTAATGCGTGATCTCTCTCATTACACTTGGTTAAAGTGCCCATTAATGTCCTATAAAACATGGCTGCTAGGACAAATTGTCCTACTCTTAATATGGAATTGATGATCTAGCGCCACTTTCCTTCATTAAATTCATGGCACACATATTGCTTGGGAGTGGATGTAGTAGAAGATATTAACCTCATTATCGGGCCGGGTGTTATCTGAATGATAAACCCGTTACAAGTAAGGTGAAGACTGAATGCAACATACCCAAAGCCAATGGCCCATGCACGTTTCTCTGAAGAGAATCGAAAAATTAGTCGGGCGCTGGACCTCAGTGACCTGGGAGTTAGCGGAGATATTACCAGCCACTCATGACGCCCCTGAGAATTCACACCTTATCCAGCTTGAGTTACATAAAGATGAGCGCGGTAGCTACCGTATTAATTTGGATATGGACAACACCATGTTGTACATAGTCTGCGACGAACTCGAGGATGGTACCTGGATCCCCACTATGCTCTCCGCTGACCAAAATGTCGCAGCTGGGTGTCTCGAAGGTGATACTCCTGTGTTGAATCTTCCCATGCCACAAGCTATCGCGTGTTGGATGGAAGCCTTCATTACCCGACATGGTGAAGTTGAGATATCAGCTCATCGTCGTAAGCATGTTAATCGCCGTAAAAATCAAGGTCCGAGTACCAATCACTTCAGTGAGCAGGGCAGGCGATGAGCGATAAACCAAGCGGATTATTCACACGCTGGACTCAACGTCGTCAGCAAGTCGAAGAGGAAAGGTTGGCTGAAGAAGTTGCCATTGCAACTGAGCAAGAAGCTTTAGCCGACGAAGTTCTGCTAGATCAAGAGTCTGAGCAAGCTTTAGATCAAGAGGCAGACGATGAAGCCAAGGTGCTCACGGCCGAAGACCTTCCCGATCCAGAAAAAATTGAAGTCGGTGGCAGCTTTGCCAGTTTTATGGGAGCAAATGTCGATCCCACGGCTAAGGCTGCCGCGTTAAAAGCGTTATGGAAGCAGCCTCAATATAACGAGATCGATGGTTTGCTCGAGTATGCCTTAGATTACACCAACCAGCCTAAGCTGAGTGCGGAGCAGTCGGCAGAAATTGCCAAGAAGATTTTCCGCTATGTGACCAAGAAAGAGGATGAAGTCGAAGCGCAAGAGCTTGCTCAAGAAGCTGAAGACCAGGCTACAACAGAGAGTGTTGATGAAAGCACGACTGCTTCCTCTAGTGATAACACTCATTTAGACAGTGAAGCACCTGAGGACATTTTGAACATCGAGCGTGATGACTTGCCCCAAAATGCACCAGATTCTGATGGTGAAACAAAGGAAAGGGTCGTTTAACGTCATTTTACATAAGTTTAATAACTACAGTTTTGGTATGTGAATTGCTACTAACTTTTAGCAGCAAGAGAAAGAGCTTAGCAAGAATCGGCATGAAACCTTGGCCCTGATGAAGCCAAAGTGTTGAACAATGAAACGCTAACCCAAGAGTGATAAGAGTCTAGCGATCGGCCGATGGCAACAGCCAAACTGTTCAGGAACGCAACGTGAGCATAAATTTGAATAATGATACCCAAGTTGAACTCCAAGGGGTTCGGCAGCAAGTGTTGGCGAATACTCAGGTCATTCAAAACCTGATCCCACCAACCGTCAGCTATACCACCGAGGGCAATGTGCTCGTTATTGGGCCGGAAGATCTGGCTCGCTTAGCGGCAGCTCGATTGTCTAATATGGGCAAGATTGCCATTTTGGCCAATGAATCGATTACCAGCCAAGATGAAGACCATCTCGAGAGGGTGATGTCGGCCGCAGAAGATGTCGAGAGCTTCTATAACAAGCTTATCGAGATCAAAGGTTTCCTCGGACAGTTTCAGGTTAAAGTCGAATCTGGCAATGAGCAAGATGCTAGCGCGACTGACTTGAGTCTGGCGGCTATTCGTAAGGCGCACTTCGATCTTATCTTAGACTTGAGCCAGTCTCCCTGTATCAACTTAGAAATGTTACCACCTGGCTATTTTTACGTGGGTCAGGACCAGGCTAAATTAGACGATGCCGTTAACCAGCTTCCAGAGCTGATTGGTGAGTTCGATAAGCCGCGCTACGTTAAGGTGAACAGCGAGATCTGTGCCCACAACCGTAATGGCATAGAGGGGTGTAATCGTTGTCTGAACTTTTGTCCTGCCGATGCCATCCAAAGCATAAACAAGATGATTGAGATAGACCCTTATCTCTGTCACGGTGCCGGTAGTTGTACAAATGCCTGCCCAACCGGTGCGATTAGCTACGACCTGCCAACACCACATGCCCTGCACTCTTATCTGCATAAACTGGTCACTCGTTTCAGCGACCAGGCTCAAGTCGCTCCGGTGATCTTGTTTCATGATGAAGCCAATGGTGCAGCACTGATAGGTGATGACTTACCTGGCGATATCATTCCGGTTGCCATGGAAGAAATCACCGTTGCCAGCATAGATCATTGGATGTCGTCTCTGGCTTGGGGTGCGCGTCAGATTTTAGTGCTCAATACTGCTGCCACCGCGCCGACCTTGACCCAGATGCTCAAGGGTGAACTTCAGCTGGCGAACGATATTCTTAATGAGATAGGTCAGCCGCCACGCATATCTCTTATCGATGAGTCAGACATAGCCGGTCTTGCCGACTTGATAACCTGTGGATCAGAGTGGCCAGTGACCCCTGTGGGCGAGTTCACCGCAACGACTAAACGTAATACCTTATATGCGGCGATAGATCATCTCAATGAGCAAGCCGCTGCTGTAAAGAGCTGTTTGACGCAAACCAACCTTCCTTACGGCATCGTCAGCGTAGACACAGATAGCTGCACCTTATGTCTGTCTTGTGTATCGACCTGTCCGACACAAGCCTTGACCGATGGTGGTGATAAGCCAGCATTGAACTTCCTCGAGCAAGATTGTGTGCAATGTGGCTTATGTGAGAAAGCCTGTCCTGAGAATGCCATCAGCCTGACTTCGCAGATGAACTTAGATAAACAAACGCGTCAAACCAGTACGACCTTGAAAGAAGAGGACCCCTTCGAATGCATTAGCTGTGGCGTTCCATTTGCTACTAAGTCGATGATCAAGCGTATGCAAGAAGTGATCGGCGGCCACAGTGCTTTCAGTGCCAACACAGAACGTTTGCAGATGTGTAGTGACTGCCGTGTGAAAGATATGTTTGCCGACCTCATTCAAGACCCAGAAAAGCAACTGCGATAAGAGTGTAGCCATGACCGAATTAGTAAGAGAAGTATCAGAAAACGATCAGTTAAGAGCCGACATCTATCAGCTATTAGCCGCGCTGCTACGCAGCCAGCCGAGTGCAGAGCTATTGCAGTTCCTTGCTAACCTCGAGCTGGACGATGATGATCCTAGTGAGATGACCAAGGCTTGGTCAGCGCTTAAGTTAGCCGCGGATCAATTCACCAGTGATCAGCTAGAGGAAGAATATTTCAATATCTTCTATGGCGTAGGTAGCGGTGAAATTATGCCTTATGCCAGTTGGTTTCTGACAGGGTCCCTGATGGACACGCCACTAGCCGTGTTACGTCAGGATTTGATTCAGCTTGGTTTCGAGCGCGAAGAAAACGTCAAAGAGCCGGAAGATCATGTTGCAGCTCTGTGTGAGGTGATGGGGGTTTTATTGCTTGAAGCCCCAGGCTATCGCCAACTGGGTTTCTATCAGCGCCATATCGGCAGCTGGATTGAGGGTTTCTGCACCTCATTAGCGGCAACGCCAAGCGCGGCCTTCTATGCCACCGTGGCTCAGTTAGCTAAGTCATTTTTCGAGATAGAAGCCAATGAGTTTGAGCAGTTACAGCTGAATATTCCGCTGAACTGCCCTGGCTCTGAGGCCGAAGAATCAGCAGCCACAGGTGTCAGCATCGAACCTAGCAAGCGAGAGCTAGCCTCGTAAACTGCGCACTTGTTGGCTAGCCGAATCATGACCGTCAGCTCGGGTGTCAATGTAGCGGGCTGACAGTCAAGAAAACCGAAGGGCAACCTTCAACAAGAGTCGGGTCATTATACCACTCCGAGTAAATATCTGATCAGTTCAGATACTTATATGGAATGGTATTACAGGTGACCCAAGGTTAAACATCAAATGGAAATCCAGGAGAGACTATGAAGAAGCAAGCTTCCGGCATGGGTCGTCGCCAACTGTTAAAAGCCTTAGCAGTAGGCAGCGCGGCTGGTGCAGTAGCCACTGTCAGTGGCCAAGCTCTTGCTGCATCACCTGCTGTAGCACCGACTACAGAGAAAGGTGAAGGCTACCAAGAGACTGATCATGTTCGCAGTTATTACGCATCTTTGCGTACCAAGTAACAGTAGATTTTTGATCTGATAAGTAAATATTTATATTAAATCAATAGGATTAGGAGTGTGTGATGCGACTAACTCGCAAAACAGACCAGGCAACAAGGGCTAGCAAGCCTGCCTTAGGTCTAAACCGTCGTCAGTTCCTTCAGTCTGCAGGTCTTGCAACTGGTGGTATTGCTGCGGCGTCTATGCTTGGCGCAGGTATGATGCGCAAAGCCGAAGCAAAAGAGGTGGCACATGATGCGCCGACCGAAATAAAACGTACCATATGTTCTCACTGTTCTGTGGGTTGTGGTATCTATGCCGAAGTACAAAATGGTGTCTGGACAGGTCAGGAGCCTGCATTCGATCATCCATTTAACGCCGGTGGCCACTGTGCCAAAGGTGCGGCACTGCGTGAGCATGGTCATGGCGAGAAGCGTCTCAAGTATCCAATGAAGCTGGAAGGCGGCAAGTGGAAGAAGATCTCTTGGGATCAAGCCATAGAAGACATCGGTGATAAGGCATTACAGATCCGTAAGGAATCTGGTCCCGATTCAGTATTCTTCATGGGCTCGGCTAAGTTCTCTAATGAACAAGCCTATTTGTACCGTAAATTAGCGGCTATGTGGGGCACCAATAACATAGATCACTCCGCACGAATTTGTCACTCTACCACTGTAGCCGGTGTTGCAAACACTTGGGGCTATGGTGCGCAAACTAACTCTTTCAACGATATTCGTAACGCTAAGGTGATGATGTTCATTGGGTCTAACCCATGTGAAGCGCATCCGGTTGCCATGCAACACATCCTCGAAGGTAAAGAACGCGGTGCGAAAATCATCGTCGTCGACCCAAGATTTAGCCGAACTGCAGCCAAGTCTGATGAATATGTACATATTCGTCCGGGTACCGATATCCCTTATATCTATGGTCTGCTGTGGCATATCTTCGAGAACAAGTGGGAAGATCAGACCTTCATCGATCAACGTGTATACGGCATGGAACGTATTCGCGAGGAAGCGGCTAAGTGGAATCCTGCCGAAGTCGAACTCGTTGCCGGTGTGCCTGAAGTACAGATGCACCGTGTGGCTAAGATGTTGGCTATGACTAAGCCTGGCACTGTCGTCTGGTGTATGGGTGGTACTCAGCATCACATAGGCAACGCCAACACTCGTGCCTACTGTATCCTGCAACTAGCCCTAGGCAACATGGGTGTTGTTGGTGGTGGTACTAACATCTTCCGTGGCCACGATAATGTTCAGGGTGCGACGGATCTCGGTCTGCTGTTCGATACACTTCCTGGCTATTATGGCCTTAAGACAGGTTCATGGAAGCATTGGTGTAACGTGTGGGATCTGGATTACGAGTGGGTTAAGAGCCGCTTCGATCAGAATGAATACTTAGGCCAAGTGCCGATGAATTCCACCGGTATTCCCTGTTCTCGCTGGCATGATGGTGTGCTGGAAGACAAGTCTAAGATCGCTCAGAAAGATAACATACGTATGTCATTCTTCTGGGGCCAGTCGGTAAACACCGAGACCCGTGGACGCGAGGTGCGTGAAGCACTGGATAAGATGGACATGGTCGTGGTTGTCGATCCGTTTCCAACCATGGCGGGTGTGATGAATAATCGTACCGATGGCGTGTATCTGTTGCCAGCCTCGACTCAGTTCGAAACCTACGGTTCAGTTTCTGCCTCTAACCGTTCACTGCAGTGGCGTACAAAGGTTATCGAACCCTTGTTCGAGTCTAAGCCAGATCATGTGATCATGTACAAATTGGCCAAGAAGTGGGGCATAGAGAAAGAGCTATGTAAGCATATTAAGGTCAATGGTGAAGAGCCATTAATCGAAGACATAACGCGTGAATTCAACAAGGGCATGTGGACAATTGGCTACACAGGCCAAAGCCCAGAGCGTTTGAAGATGCATCAGGAAAACTGGGGCACCTTCGATATAAAATCCCTCGAAGCGCCAGGTGGACCGGCTAAGGGTGAGACCTATGGTCTGCCTTGGCCATGTTGGGGCACCCCCGAGATGAAGCACCCTGGTACGCAGATCTTGTATCGTACCGGTCGTGAAGTGAAAGACGGTGGCGGTAATTTCCGTGCCCGTTACGGTGTTGAGCACGAGGGCAATAATATTCTTGCCGAAGGCTCTTACTCTAAAGGCGCCGAGATCCAAGATGGTTACCCAGAATTCACCGCTGACATGCTTAAGCAGCTCGGCTGGTGGGATGACCTGACGGCCGAAGAGAAAATGGCTGCCGAAGGTAAAAACTGGAAGACAGATGTCTCCGGCGGCATCCAGCGTGTGGCGATCAAGCACGGCTGTATTCCTTACGGTAACGCGAAAGCCCGTTGTATCGTGTGGAACTTCCCCGATGATATTCCTCTGCATCGCGAGCCACTCTATACGCCGCGTCGTGATCTGGTCGCTAAGTACCCGACCTATGATGACCGTATGGTTGCTCGTCTTCCTACCCTGTATAAAACCATTCAGGATCAGGATTTTGCTAAAGACTTCCCCATTGCACTGACCACGGGGCGTTTAGTGGAATACGAAGGTGGTGGTGAAGAGACTCGTTCTAACCCTTGGCTCGCCGAGCTTCAGCAAGAGATGTTTATCGAGATCAGTCCGGCGGACGCCGCAGATCGTGGTCTTCGTGACGGTGATGAAGTTTGGGTTCACAGTCCAGAAGGCGCCAAAATCAAAGTTAAGGCCATGGTAACGCCTCGCGTTATCGAGGGTGAGTGCTTCATGCCTTACCACTTTGCTGGGATTATCGAGGGCGAGAGCCTAGAGAAGAAATACCCGCAAGGTACTGTGCCTTACATTATAGGTGAATCGGCTAACACGATAATGACCTATGGCTATGACGTGGTTACTCAGATGCAAGAGACTAAGTCTAGCTTGTGTCAGATCACCAAAGCCTAACTGAACCAGATGAGGAGATAAGCCAATATGGCAGTCATGAAATTTTTGTGTGACACCCAACGCTGCATCGAGTGTAACGGTTGTGTCACAGCGTGTAAGAACGAAAACGATTCCGCTCTCGAGTGGGGAATTCAACGTCGCCGTGTAGTGACCATTAACGATGGTGAGCCAGGTGAGGCATCTATCTCAGTGGCATGTATGCACTGTACCGACGCGCCTTGTCAGGCAGTCTGCCCGGCCGATTGTTTCTACACCACCGAAGACGGCATAGTGCTACATAACAAGGATACTTGTATCGGTTGTGGTTATTGCTTGTATGCCTGTCCATTTGGGGCGCCTCAGTTCCCTAAAAAGACCGCATTCGGTAGCCGTGGCAAGATGGATAAGTGTACCTTCTGTGCCGGTGGCCCGGAAGAGACTCATTCAGATGCAGAGCGTCAGAAGTATGGTGCTAACCGTATTGCCGAAGGTAAGTTGCCCTTGTGTGCCGAACTTTGTTCGACCAAGGCGCTGCTAGCCGGTGATGCCGAGATAGTATCGAGCATCTATAGAGAGCGTGTCGCGGCACGTGGGGTTCCAGGTGAAATTTGGGGTTACACACCTCAGACCAGCGCATAGGGCTGGTTGAACTGTGAGTCTGACTCACATTTCAACCATTAGTCCAATAAAGGAGTGACTATGAATTTTAAATCACTACACAGGTTATTTGCACTGCTGGTTATGCCTCTGATGTTAGCGATTGGCTTAGGTATGAGCGCGACTGCATCTGCAGCCGACGGTCAAACCAGCCAGCAGATGGCCAAGACCAGCGAGGCCGATCTATGGCGTGCGGTTAAGGCCGGTGATTCAGGTTTTACTACGGCTCAAGGCGTCGAAGCGAATGTGCTGATTAATATCGCCGGTAATCAAGGTACGATCATTAAGAATGAGTATCTGACACCTGGAATGGCGGTGGCAGTATTAGGCGTTTTTGGTGCCTTCTTGGTATTTTATTTTGTTAATGGGCCTGCTAAATTAAGTAAGGGCTTCTCTGGCAAGATGGTACTGCGTTGGTCTAAAGCGGATCTGATACTGCACTGGACGATGGCGATCTCGTGTTTAATCTTGATCTTAACCGGTCTTATCATCATGTTAGGTAAGCATTTTTTGCAGCCATATGTGAGCGATGGAATATGGGCCGCGGTGATCTTGGCTGGTAAGACGATACACGATTGGGTGAGTCCTATCTTTATGGCCGCTTGGATTGTAGCCATAGTGAAATGGATGCCGATGCAGACCTTTAAGATGTACGATCTTAAATGGTTTCTGGTGGTTGGTGGTTACATCAACTTCGGTCCGTTCAAGGGCAAGCACCCTGATAGTGGCTTCGCCAACGCCGGTGAGAAGATGTGGTTCTGGACACTGGCCATATTCGGTCTGTTCATCTGTGTGTCTGGCATCATGTTGATCCTGCCTGGTCTTGAGCTTCCTCGCGAAGCCTCTATGGCGGCATTACTGATACATGCAGCCAGCGCGATCATCATCATCGCCTTTACTATCGTGCATATATGGATGGCGACAGTATTGAGTGAAGGCGGCATCGATTGCATGAAGTCTGGTTACTGTGATGAGAACTGGGCTGTGCAGCACCACAATCTTTGGTACGATGAGATCAAAGAAAACGGCACGTTAGAATATAAAGATTAAGCCTTAGCTACTAGGCGTAAGTGATAAGCCTTAAAAGAGCAAGCGCCTCGACTGGTTACAGTCGGGGCGTTTTTATTTTGTTTCTAGCACTGACCCGCGCCTTTATATATTAGAAAGTGTTTTGACCTGCTTTTCAAGATGAACCAACTCTAAGCGGATCTGCTTGATGAAAGGGTCATCATATTGGAGCCGGTCGAACTCATTGAGGCAGGCACGATAGCGTCTGATGTTATTTTTCTGGTTTTTACTGCCCTGATTTCTTAGCTGTCTCTGACATGGATTTCAGAGGCTTCTCACATTAGGGTTGGCTAATTAAGGTCCTTGCTAATGTATATATGATGGTTTTATATCGATTGGTATTAGTCTGTGAAAAGTGCTGGGAACTGTTGAAAATATCTTATTTTCAGGTAGTTTGGCATGTACTAATGATGCCAAACTTTGGCGAGACTCCCAAGGGGAGTGATTATCAGTGATGATTAATCGCTTTCCGGTAAATATTTTGGAGATGATAAATATGAATATTCTATTTCAGACTGAACGTATTATCTGTCGTGAGTTTGAGTTAAATGATCTGCAATCTTTTGCCCGCTACAGAGCCTTGCCCGATGTGGCTAAGTATCAGAGCTGGAGTGAATACAGCTATCAGGATGCCTTGTCTCTGTTCGATAAAATGCAAAGGGTGCCATTTGGTGAGGTAGGCCACTGGTTTCAGTTGGCAATCACTACAAAAAGCCCTCAAAATATTGATGGAAGTCAGCTGTTGGGCGATCTTGCGGTCCATTTTATCGATGATAAGCAGATAGAGATAGGCTTTACCTTTGCGCCGGATTTTCAGGGACAAGGGTTTGCATCCGAAGCCGTACTCGGTCTGCTCACATACCTGTTTACTCAGCTGAAGTCCCATAGAGTCATAGCGACTACCGATACCGAAAATGTCCCATCTTGGTTGCTGTTAGAGAGGGTAGGCTTTAGACGAGAAGCGCATTTTATCGAGAATGTATTTTTTAAGGGGGCTTGGGGCAGTGAATTTCAATATGCCATGCTAGCTCAAGAATGGAAATCCCTTGTTGGTTAATGCCTATGCCTGGGCGAGTGGTTAATTGATTAGTCTTACAATAAGTCGCAGCAGTGGATGGTTTTATCCGATTAAGACTCATCTCAGGTCTGGCATCCGGGCCGAGACAGGCCGTGGTGAAAGGTCTGCCTCATAGCCGCTATGGCGTTCATATTCACCTGAGTGGTGAGAGTGAAGGCATCTATATTGTTAAGTAAATCATGTTCTATAACCTAAGTTGATTTAATCACAGTTGGCTAGAGCGGAAAAATCCCTTACCATCATTTTATGACATCTCTATTGCGAATCTGCTAATGGCCAATATTCTTCTGATTGCTAACTTGAACTGTGACCGTATCCTGCAGCTGGATAAACCTCTGCAGACTGGCGGGCGTTTTCATTATCAAGATGGGGGGCAAAGGCTGGGAGGAGGAGGTGCCAATACAGGGTTAGGATTAGTCTGGGCACGCCATAGAGTGGCCCTAGTTAGTCAGGTGGGACGAGATAAAATTGGCGATTGGTTACTGGCGGAGGCGAGTACTCAAGGCATCGAATGTCATCTTATCCAGAGACACGATGAGACCAGCAATGAGATGTTATTGGTGATGACGCCGGACGGCGAGCGAACCATCATCAGACCCCAGAGACCCATTTTCGAATTAGCCGCCCCACCGGTATGGTCCCAATGGGATGCGGTGTATTTTAACTCATCGGCCGAAGGTGTGGTGAGTTGGGCTAAAACGGCCTTGAACCATAGCTTAGTCTTTGCCCAGTTGGCGAAAGATGACAGGCCCAGGCCTTGTCATATCTTGATCGCCTCTAAGACAGATATGGCAGAGCGAAGTGACCTATTTCCCTGGCAATATGGCTTGAGCATAGCTGGCGACGCCCTAAAATATTTTATCGTTACCGACGGTGGTGATGGGGCAATACTTTATTCAGCAAATGACAGCACGCATGTTGCAGCGTTCACCGCTCACGTTGTCGATACTACAGGAGCAGGTGATGCCTATGCAGCGGGCCTTATTCATGGCATGACAACTGGACTCACCATCCTAGATGCCATGAAAGAGGGAGCTCAGTGGGCGGCATTTGCCGTGGCGACGCAAAGCTCAATCCCTGGAGAAGCACTGAAGGCATACCTTGAATAGAGAAAACTTGAATGTGAGCTCTGTTTTCCTAGCATCTAGCATCTAGATCCTAGGAGCTTGGCATAAATATCTTATCCCTGCGCCATCGGCCTGTGACCTTGTGGTTATATCCTCAGGACAAAGAGTGTGGCAGGTATCGTGTGGTGTTATCTCAGTAGCTTGTTACAGCAATATGTCGATAGCCTCTGGTTCAGATTTGTATTAGCCTACTGAACTTACTATTGGATATAAAGGATCACTTGGATGTCGGCAACATTGCTGGTTAAACGTTTGTCTGGCCTCTATCTGGGAGAAGAGGCTAGCGATGCCACGGGGGTCTTCAGTGGCATATCCCATAAAACATCTTCAGCCTCGCTACGGGTCGAAATCGATCGTGTCATAGGTGATGCTCAGGCCGACTCTAAGCATCATGGCGGCCTAGACAGGGTGCTGCATCATTTCCCCCGGGAGCATTATGGCCAGTATCGTCGCTGGGACATGATGGCAGGTTTTAAAGATGCACCAGCCATGGGCGAGAACATCAGTACCGTGGGGCTGGATGAGACTCAGATCAATATCGGTGACATCATATCCATAGGTGACGTCGAGCTGCAGGTGACTCAGCCGAGATCGCCCTGCTTCAAGTTAAATAGCCAATTTGGTCATAAAGAATTTGCCCTAGCCATGCAGAGTAGTGGTTTGTGTGGCTGGTTTTATCGTGTCGTTAAAGTTGGCGAAATCACCCAAGATGCCAGTGTCTATTTGAAAGAGCGCCGCACGGATATCAGTGTGCGAGATGCGATGAAAATCTATTTTGCTACCGCATTCGATGCCCAGAGCTATGATCGTCTGGCCAGTTGTGAAGGTCTTGCCGCTTCTTGGGTTAATAGCTTACATAGGCGATTAGACAAGCAAAAAATTGAAAGTTGGCAGATGCGCCTCATGGGCCCAGAGTAAGGCTAGCGTAAATAATTAGACTCATTATGTTAGTCAGAAACGTGTTGTTAATGTGATACTTCAAGGAGAGAGACGAGTGACAGAGCAAACAGAAGCAGTACAAGGGCTCAGCAGAGATGATATGAACATGGGTATCTTGGTGCAGGTGGCCAGTTTTGCCGGTTACTTGATTCCCTTCGGTAGCGTGATCGGGCCGCTCATTGTTTGGCTGATGAAGCGTGATGAGATCCCGTTTGTCGATGAATGTGGCCGTAACTGTTTGAACTTTAAGATCAGTATGATCATCTGGGTGATGATAAGTTGTGTGTTGATGTTTGTCGGTATAGGTTTCATCCTGATTGGACTGCTGGCGATAGTGGATATCGTGCTGACGATTATCGCTGCCATGAAGGCCAGTGAAGGGATCAGTTATAAATATCCCTTGTCGATCACCTTCATAAAGCCACGAGTCTAGGCGATTTAAAAGCCTAGTTCCTAGGTTATAGAGCTTGGGAACTAGGGGTTTTTATACCTTAAACCCTGCCACTAGAGTATCTAATCGGCTCGCTGGTTTCCCTAACCTCGATAATAGATGCCAGAATCTTGCTGATGAAGCTGTTGAAACCTATGGCTTATTGAGCTAGCGACTAAGACTGCCAGAGAGATGAGTATGATAGAGATTATTAGGCTCCAGATCAGGATTTGATAGGCAGACTCTTCGATTAGAGTTGTTTTGTAGTGTATGAGTTTCTTGTCTTATTTGTAAGATATGAAGGCGCGCAGTTAAATTTACGCGCCTTTTTGTTATGGCCTTACATGTTAGGGTAGTTAGGGCCTCCGCCGCCCTCGGGGGTAACCCAGGTGATATTTTGACTCGGATCCTTAATATCACAGGTCTTGCAATGAATGCAGTTTTGTCCGTTGATGACGAACTTGCTTTCACCTTTCTCCTCGACGATCTCATAGACGCCGGCGGGGCAGTAACGCTGGGCAGGCTCGTTGTATTTCACCAGGTTGATGTCTACAGGAATCCGCTCATCTTTGAGACGAAGATGGCACAGCTGATCTTCCTCATGGAAGGTATTAGACAGGTAAACCGATGACAGCTTATCGAAGCTGAGTTTTCCATCTGGCTTAGGGTAATCTATCTTCTTATAGGCACCAACTTCTGCCATCTGTGCGTAGTC
This sequence comes from Shewanella sp., assembly GCF_013214165.1. Taxonomy (GTDB): domain Bacteria; phylum Pseudomonadota; class Gammaproteobacteria; order Enterobacterales; family Shewanellaceae; genus Shewanella. Next base: position 15,876 of record NZ_JABSSM010000008.1, read on the forward strand.
GGCTTGCTCATCTCTTAAGGTAATAGGGAACTTGCCGCCAAACCAGTTTTGGTCGATAAAGTTAAACGCTCCCCCTAGATAAGTACCAAACTTGTGCATAGCAGGACCGAAGTTGCGTGAACTGTATAGTTCTGCCTGCAGCCAACTCTTGTCGAAGCGTTCGTTATAGCAATCGAGATCTTTACCGCCTTCGACGCCTGCTTGTAAAGCATGGGCTATGGTCTCGGCCGCTAGCATGCCGCTCTTCATTGCCGTGTGGGTGCCCTTAATCTTGGCGAAGTTCAGGGTTCCAGCATTACAGCCTATGATGAATCCACCGGGGAAGGTCATCTTAGGCAGTGAATTTAACCCGCCCTTAGTGATGGCTCTGGCACCATAACTGATGCGCTCACCGCCTTGCAGATACTTGGCTATCACGGGATGTTTCTTATAACGCTGAAACTCATCGAAAGGACTCAGGTGTGGATTTTTATAGTTGAGGTCAACGATCAGGCCCACGGCAATTTGGTTATCCTCTAAATGATAGAGGAAGCCACCGCCAGATGCGCCTTCGGTAAGGGGCCAGCCACCGGTATGAACCACCTTGCCTAGCTCATGTTGTTCACTGGGTACCGTCCAGATCTCCTTGAAGCCCAGTCCGTAGTGCTGGGGAGTCTTACCGTTATCCAGATGATACTTTTTGATCAATTGCTTACCTAAGTGGCCATGGCAACCTTCGCTGAATATGGTGTATTTAGCGTGTAGCTCCATGCCAGGCTCATAACTGTCTTTTGGTTTGCCATCGGCGCCGACGCCCATGTCGCCAATGATGATGCCTTTGACACTGTTGTCTTCATTGAATAGGAGTTCACTGGCGGGGAAGCCTGGAAATATCTCGACGCCTAACTCTTCGGCGCGTTCGGCTAGCCAGCGGGAGAGGTTGCCGACACTAATAATGTAGTTGCCATCGTTGTGCATGGTTTTAGGTACGAGAGAGTTAGGCATCAGGCGAGCGTGCTGATCTGAACTCAGCATGTAGATTTCGTCGTCAGTGACCTGAGTGTGGAGTGGCGCGCCTTTTTCCTTCCAGTCACTGAATAGTTCCCCAAGTACCTTGGGCTCAAATACGGCTCCTGAAAGAATATGAGCACCGACTTCGGAGCCTTTCTCAACCACACAAACAGTAAGCTCGTTGCCACTGTCCTGGGATATCTGCATCAGTCGACATGCAGTTGCTAAACCGGCCGGGCCAGCTCCAACAATGACGACATCGAATTCCATCGATTCGCGTTCCATCACTTCACCTCTAGGTCACTTTTCCCCGTTAAACGGGTGTTTTAATCGTTAACTCCACCTTACATTAAATTCATGTAATGGCACAGGGAATAAACAGTGATCTTAGTCTAGCTGAATATAATAACTGGTGTGAGCACTGTCACAGAATGTTAACGCTCGGTTGATCCTGAGCAATAAATACACTTTTAAACTAGGGGATGAAGCTAAAAAAGCCTATAATTATGCACTGACGGTTCTCCGAGCTTCTTGTCCTACGTCATCAGATACGGACGCTAAGCCGTGGCAATAACGCCACCGGGGTGTGAAAAGAAATGATCACACCTCCCCAACTTGGAAAGGTGATCATGTCTCAACTACAAGACAAATTTGGTCGAAGGTTTCACTATTTGCGACTGTCGGTGACCGACGTTTGCAATTTCAAATGCACATATTGCCTCCCCGATGGCTACCGCCCCGACGGTCGTGCTCAGTTTCTTGGACTCAATGAAATAGAAAATCTGGTTGGCGCATTCTCTGAAGTCGGCACGCAAAAGATCCGCATCACAGGTGGCGAGCCCACCATGCGTAAAGACTTCACCGATATCATTCGCCTGGTTGCCGATAACGACAAGATAAAGACAATCGCAACCACAACCAATGGCTATCGATTGGAAAAGAATGCCAAAGACTGGTATGGCGCCGGTTTAAGACGCATCAATGTGTCGATGGACAGCTTAGACCCCCGCATGTTTTATCAGATCACGGGTCAAAATAAGTTTGATGAAGTGATGCGAGGTGTCGATGCCGCTCTCGAAGCTGGGTTCGAACGGGTAAAAATCAATGCGGTATTACTCAAGGGATTAAACGATAAAGATCTGCCAAGGTTTCTGAATTGGATTAAGAACACGCCCATAGATCTGCGTTTCATCGAATTGATGGAGACAGGTTTAGGCCGTGATTATTTCAAGGCGCATCATCTTGCCGGATCCGATATCAGAACCACCTTGGTTGAAGATGGCTGGAGCTTAGACACACCGGCAGTAGATGATGGCCCCGCGCAAAATTTCAGTCGTGACGACCATAAGGGGCGCATAGGCTTGATCATGCCCTACGATAAGCACTTCTGCGCCAGCTGTAATCGTTTGAGAGTATCGGCAAAAGGTAAGCTGCACCTGTGCCTGTTTACCGAAAATGGTGTCGATCTTAGAGATCTATTACAGCATCAAGATCAAAGGGCTGAGCTGGTCGAGCGACTCCATGGTCAGCTAGCCGCGAAAAAGGAGACGCATTTCCTTCACGATGGTATTACCGGTGTGACTCAACACTTAGCCTCCATAGGTGGCTAATCCTCTGTTGTAGCCTAGTTGGAGCATTAGCTGACGTATCATGTCCGGTAATACTCAGTGTCAGGCCGCAGATATAATGTCTAGATTCATTTTTAAGTGATTATCAAAGAATCGTCATATGCAGGCATGGAATGGTATTCATTCTGTGATGCATATGAAAAGTAATTGCCGAATAAATTAAGGTTAAATCTAATGAGCAGTGAATTTACCCATATCAATGCCGATGGCAATGCCCATATGGTTGATGTGACAGATAAAGCGGTCACTGAAAGAGAAGCGAGAGCCGAGGCCTATATAGAGATGGCGCCCGAGACGCTTGAGATGATCATGAGTGGCAGTCACCACAAGGGTGATGTGTTCGCCACGGCGCGGATTGCAGGCATTCAGGCGGCGAAGAAGACAGCGGATCTTATTCCGCTTTGCCATCCGCTGATGTTGACTAAGGTGGAAGTTGAACTCGAGGCTCAGCCCGAATTTAGCCGGGTACGCATTACTAGTCTTTGCAAGTTATCGGGTAAAACCGGTGTCGAGATGGAAGCCTTAACGGCGGTGTCTGTGGCGGCGCTGACCATCTATGATATGTGCAAAGCAGTACAGAAAGATATGGTGATATCTCAGACTCGTTTGCTAGAAAAGCGTGGCGGTAAGTCGGGTCATTTTAAGGTTTAAGTCACTCAGTTTTGAAGGTATATTAAAGATGATAAACGTACTTTTTTTTGCTCAGGTTCGTGAGCTATTAGGTCAGAGTACACTTGCCGTTGCAGCCAGTGAGTCGACTGTGACTGCCGAAGGCCTGCGCGCACAGCTTGCCGCAACAGATGATAAATGGGCCAAAGTATTAGCCGCAGATAAGTTATTGGTCGCGGTCAATCAGACTATCAGCAGCTGGGACACGCCAGTTGAAGATGGCGATGAGGTTGCCTTCTTTCCTCCTGTGACTGGAGGTTAACGTGGCCACCGAGTTAAATGCAGTCAGGGTTCAGAGCGAAGATTTTAGTGTGCCCGATGAATATGCGCTGATCGCAGGTGATAATAGCGATGGCGCCGTAGTGACGTTTGTCGGTAAGGTGCGTGACTTTAACGATGGCAGCGCGGTGACCGACCTGACTTTAGAGCACTATCCTGGCATGACCGAAGCTGTGCTTAATCAACTAGCTCTGGAGGCTCGTGAGCGTTGGCCGCTGAATAATGTCAGCATCATTCACCGCGTCGGCACTATGGCTTTGGGTGAGCAGATAGTCTTTATTGGTGTCACCAGTACGCACCGAAAAGCGGCGTTTGCCGCCTGCGAATTCCTTATCGATTTCCTCAAGACTAGGGCGCCTTTCTGGAAGCTTGAGGCGGGCGACAAGGGCGCAAACTGGGTCGAGGCTAAAGATGCTGACGATCAAGCTGCCAAAATGTGGGAAAAACAGTAGCTTGAAGGATAAAGAGTCATTTGGCCCTCGCTTGTAGTCAACCAAAGTAAGGAAAGGCAATGCAGCACTGGTTTAAGCTAGTATCGGTATGTGTGGTGTTGGTGTCTAGTCTGGTATCTGTACCAGCCTGGAGTGACGATGTCCCGCCGATAGCTGCGGCATCGAATATCAAGTTTGCCCTCGATGAAATTGCTAACCAGTTTACCCAAGATACGGGTCGTAGGGTCAATGTTTCCTACGGTTCTTCGGGCAATTTCGTTGCCCAGATCCGCCACGGTGCCCCTTTCCAATTATTCCTCTCTGCCGATGAGAAGTATATTCATCAGCTACAGAAGTACGATGCCAGCTTAGGTGAAGGCGCACTCTATGCGGTGGGGCGACTCGCTATCGCCGCACCTAAATATTCTCCACTGGAACTCGATCCTGAATTAGCGGGATTAAAATCCCTACTAAAAGCCGGTAAGTTGCAGAGATTTGCCATCGCAAATCCAGATCATGCTCCCTATGGCGAGCGTGCCCGAGAAGTTCTCCAGGAGCTAGGGCTATGGGACAGCCTTGAGTCTAAGCTTATCTACGGGGAAAATGTCTCCCAGGCGGCACAGTTTACCGTGAGTGGCTCGACTCAAGGGGGGCTTATCGCCTTGTCTCTGGCCATCGCGCCGCAGTTTCAGGCCATGGGACACTATAGCCTTATCCCCGAAGAGCTGCACACACCCCTTACTCAGCGCATGATATTGACCAAGAAGGCGGGAGCCACCGCGAAAGCATTTTATCAGTATCTTCAGTCCGACAGTGCCCGACAGATATTCAGTGATTTTGGATTCGGTTTGCCAGTTGTGGATACATCAGAGCCTGCTAAATCTAAGTCAGTTGCATCAGCACAGTTTCAACCAGAGACAGGTAACTAGTCTATGGATTGGCAAGCCCTCTGGTTATCGATAAAGCTAAGCTGCGTTACCGTTATCATCTTGATCCCCTTTGCTATCTTGGCGAGTCGTTTTCTGGCTTATCATAACTTCACCGGTAAATCTTGGGTCGAAGCCTTGATCATGGTGCCCCTGGTGTTGCCACCGACTGTGATAGGTTATTACCTGCTGGTGGGCTTGGGCAGCCAGTCCTGGCTTGGGCGTTTCCTGGAGCAGGTGTTAGGTCAACAACTGGTATTCCATTTTTCTGGTCTGGTGGTTGCCTCGATCATAGTCAATATTCCCTTCGCCATTCAGCCTATCCAACGCGCCTTCGAATCAGTCCCCCAAGAGGTTCGAGATGCCGCGGCCTGTTGTGGCATGAGCCCCTTAAAAATACTGTTTAAAATTGAACTGCCTCTGGTGTGGCCAGGAGTATTAACGGCACTGGTGCTGTGTTTCTCCCATGTCTTGGGTGAATTTGGTGTGGTCTTGATGATGGGCGGAAATATTGCCGGCGAGACTAAGACGGTGGCTATCTCTATTTACGACAGTGTGCAGGCATTCGACTTTGCCAGCGCCGGGCAGATGTCCTTAGTGCTGCTATTATTTGCCATCACAGTGCTTGCGCTGACGACTAGCATGTCGAGAAGGTTAGGGAGAGCGCATGGCTCAAGACAGGGTTGATCTCCATGAGGGAGGATAAATAGTGCAAGATATAGCCGACCTTTACTGTCGTATCAAGCAAGAGAAGCATATCAAGCTAGATGCCGAGTTTACCTGTAAGGCGGGTGAAATGTTGGCGGTAGTGGGCCCTTCCGGCGGCGGCAAGTCTACCTTACTACGTATGATTGCCGGCCTCAATAAGCCTGAATCGGGTGAGATACATTATGGAGACCGAGTCTGGTATGACAGTGATAAGAAGCTAAGTCTATCCCCACAGCAGCGTCATTTAGGCTATGTGCCTCAGCATTTTGGTCTGTTTCCTAATTTAACCGCCATGGAAAATGTGGTGGCTGCACTGGACCATATTCCCAAGTCAGAACGTAAGCCCAGGGCTAAAAAGTGGCTCGAACGGGTGAATTTGCATGGTTTGCCGGATCGGTTACCAGCCAATCTATCGGGTGGTCAGCGCCAGAGGGTGGCACTGGCGAGGGCGCTTGCCCGTGAACCTTCGGTATTATTACTCGATGAACCTTTCTCTGCAGTCGATAGGGAAACCCGTGAACGCCTCTATTTAGAGCTAGCCAGATTAAAAGAACAGCTGGCTATTCCTGTGATCATGGTGACTCACGATCTTAACGAGGCTCTGTTGTTGGCGGATAAGATGATCCTCATCAGTCAGGGAAAGATGCTGCAACAAGGTCGGCCCCATGATGTATTAGTGCGTCCTCACAACGAAGCCGTGGCCAAGCAGATGGGGCTACGTAATATCTTCGATGCCTATGTGATTGCCCAGGAGGAACAGCGACAGATCACCTGGCTTAAATTTGGTGAGCACCTGATTGCTAGCACCTATTTCGAACATCTGGATATCGGCACTAAGGTGCGCTGGGTCATTCCCAATCAGGGGGTAAGATTCAATTCGATCAAGCAAGGCCGCCTGTGTAAAAGCTTCAATAAGTTGGATATCACCATAGAGTCTATGTTGACCATGGGGGAGAGTGTCAGGATCATCGCCAGTGTGAGAGGAGTTCGCCACCAGCTCAACGCCGAGGTGCCTCTTTATCTGGCGCAGAAACTTAAGTTGGCTAAAGGCGTAGAAACGACGGTGGCACTCAAGTCTGAACTCATTCATATCTTAGAGCCAGCTTAGGGCCTGTCTTTCATAAAAGCTAACCAGGTTCTAGCGGCTATCTTTATGATCAAACATTAATCTTGATTCCATCTGGGCTTTATAGTCATGGGCCTAAAATTAACCTTAACTAAAAGGGGCTCAAGTCATGTATAAGCAATTTACTGGTTCAATTATTTTATCCTGTGTACTCACCTTACCTGCATTTGCGGCATACAATGCCCCAGGCGTTAGTACCCAGGCAAAAAATGCTGCCGATGCCAGAAAGGCTAAAGATGACACTCCAGTGGTACTGACGGGGCATCTGATAAAGAATTTGGGTGATGCAAATTACCTGTTTCGCGATAACTCGGGTGAAGTCGAAGTCGAGATAGATAATGCTCTCTGGCGTGAAATCGAGGTCTCTAGTGACACCACAGTCACCTTGAAAGGCGAGGTCGATGATGATTGGCAAGGTATTGAAATTGAGATTGATAGCATAGAAATAGTGGCGTAATAACAGATGGTGCTCGGTCAATTCTTTGCTTAAGTGCTGTCGAGTTGATTGTTATTGAGCTTATTTTTTGAATCATAGCCGCTTCAATATATGCAGCAGATAGCAAATTTTCCTAGGTGAATCATCGACTAGGGAGAATGAATTAACTGTTCTTGATTTAATACGATAAGATAGCGATATCGTAGATTTTACTGGAGGAGCCATGGCTCGTTGGTTAGTTGGTTTAGTGCTCATTTCATCATCAGGTTTTTCGGCAGCAGCTTGGGCCGAAGCGTCGATTATTGAACTACTTTCCGATGAGGGAAACCTCACTCCACAGGCTTTCTTATTACAAGTTGAGCAAGATTATCCCGGCATCATCTCAGAGTTTGAGATAGATGTGGTCAATGGTGAGCTGATCTATGAGCTGAGTATGATAGATACCAGCGCCGAGACCATCACCGAATTTGAATTCAGGGCTAAGGACGGGCAGCTGGTGACACAGGAAGTCGCAAGGTTAGAAGCCGACGATCGTGACGAACTCATCGCCGTTCACTTGATGGAAGATAAATCACTGACTTTTTATACCTTGGTGGTTACGGCCATGCAAGACCAGCAAGCATTTATACTCGAAGCACAACTGGATCATGACCTAGGCATCAGTTATCTAGAGCTGAAACTGATCAATGTCGATGGCAAGAGTACATTAGCCTTCGATATTAAGACGCTACGCCCCCTACCTCTGCTTAAATGGAACTAAGTTATTACCATGAAAATTTTACTCGTTGAAGATGATACGACCACAATCGAATATGTGGTTAAAGGATTTATTGAGCAGGGGCACAACATAGAAACGGCCAGTGATGGCCATCAAGGTCTGCTGCTTGCCACTAGCATGACCTATGATCTGGTGATCTTGGACCGCATGTTGCCCCAGCTCGATGGACTCAAACTACTGGCTGCCTTAAGGGCGACAGGGAGCCAGACTCCAGTGTTAATCCTGTCTGCTCTCAGTCATGTGGACGAGAGAGTCAAAGGGTTACGTGCCGGCGGCGATGATTACATGACTAAGCCATTTGCCTTCTCAGAGCTATTGGTGCGGGCCGAGAAGTTAATGCAGCGAGGCTTATCTCAGCCAACCGAGACCAAATTATCCGTAGGCAACTTGGTGATGGAGTTGCTAACCCGTAAGGTGACGCTAGATGGTAGTGAGCTTATGTTACAGCCCAAGGAGTTCCAGCTACTCAAGTACTTGATGGAGCACCCAAACCAGGTGGTCAGCCGTACTTTACTGTTTGAAGCAGTATGGGATTATCACTTCGATCCCCGCACCAATGTTATCGATGTTCACATCGCTAAGCTCAGACGTAAGTTTGAAGAACTGGGCTTCGGTGAATTGATCGAGACTGTCAGAGGTGCCGGCTATCGCCTCCGTGAAGGGCATTAAGCCATATCAGAGCAGTGCATGGCGCATTACCATTATTTTTTCGGCTCTTGTGACTCTGATTATCGGTACCTTGCTGTTTGGCATGTACCGCCAATTAATGAATGAGCAGGAGTTGCAAACAGATCAACATCTGGCGTCAGAAAAAGCCCGTTATCAGCAGATGGCAATGACGCTAGACCGCAGAAGTTTCGGCATTCAAGTCAAGACTGCCGATCCCAATACCGCCTTAGTGGTATGGCGTAACTCATTCGATCTCGTGGGGGCATTAAGCTTCATTCCCGACGATATGCCAATGTTGCCTCAGACCCGTGAATTTCCCATACTGACCGGTGGCCCGGATAAGTTACATATTTTGACCGGTGGCCTGGTGATGACTCGCTATGGACCGGTATTGATTGCGACTCGAACAGACCAATTAGGGACTCTGATTGAGCGTTTCATCAATGTGGCCATCACGGCCTTGATGTTGGCAATTGTGCTTACTTTGGCGCTAGGCTATCTGTTTTCTAAGGCTATTTTACGTAGGTTAGTGCAATACAACCGATTGAGTCGCTTGATTGAGAAAGGCGAGTACTCTACACGACTCCCCGTGAGTTGGCGCCAAGATGAGTTCGATATGTTGGCAGTGAAATTCAACGGTGTACTCGATACTCTGGAGAATAATCTGACCGCAGTTCGAGGCGCAACTGACAACATAGCTCACGATCTCAGGACGCCGCTTTCTCATCTTAGGATCGGTTTGGAACAACTTCCGGACAAGACCTCACAGGAGCTACCCGAAGCCTGTGCCATCTTGACCGAAGAGCTAGATCACTGTCTGGCAACCTTCGATGCCATGCTGTCGCTGACACGGATAGAAGAGGGCCAGCAGACGTTGGAACTACAAGATCTGAGTATCAAGGATATGTGTGAAGACCTATTCGAGATGGCTGAGGCGATGGCCGAATTGAATCAACAGACGCTATTACTCTCGACGGGTGAAGATATTAAGGTGACGGGGGACAAGTATCTGCTGTTTCAGGCACTATTTAATCTGGTGGATAACGCGATCAAGTATGCTGGTGATGGTGCGACCATAGAGATAGTGCAAACGGGTAGAGAGATCCAGATCCGTGATAATGGCCCCGGAATTCCCAGTGAGGCAAAAGACAGGGTATTCGAACGTTTAGTGCGGCTTGATCCGAGTCGACATAATAAGGGGACGGGTTTAGGTCTGTCATTGGTGAAAGCGATACTCGTCAGACATAATGCCAAGGTGACGCTCAGCGATAACCAGCCTGGTCTAGTGGTCAGGATTAACTTTTAAGTGTCAACCGTGTGACAGCTACAAGCCGCTTGAGTCTGGTTGGTTTAGTTGTAAGTTGGTTATAGATAATGGAAACAATAATGGGTGCTAGTCAATGTATCAAATAGTCGCCGAAGAAGACGATTTCTTAGTTATCGCTAAGTCTGCTAATGTTCATTTTCATAGCCAAGATGGCTCTGCCGGGGTGATGGCAAGATTGGAGCAAGATCTGGCTATCAAGCTCTACTCTGTGCATAGGTTGGATAGCCTGACTTCGGGATTACTCCTGTTCGCTAAGAGCAGTCGCGCCGCGGCTGAGTTCACCGAGTTATTTACCCAGCATAAGGTACAAAAATACTATGTTGCCTTAGCTAAAGGCAAGCCGAAGAAGAAACAGGGTTGGGTGATTGGCGATATGGCCAAATCCAGGCGTAGCATGTACAAGCTGTTGCGCACCACAGAAAATCCGGCGTTAACGCAATTCTTCTCACAATCCGTGGCCGAAGGTTTACGCTTGTATCTGCTAAAGCCTCTAAGCGGTAAAACTCACCAGCTTAGAGTCGCCTTGGCAAGCATAGGAGTCCCTATCTTAGGGGATAAGCTTTATGGCGGTGCTGAATCAGATAGAGGTTATCTACATGCCTTCTGTTTACGTTTTATCTTTCGCGGTAAGGACTATAGATACTTGAGTTACCCATCCCAAGGAGAGACATTTACCGCTGCGGATACCATAAAGCAGTTGCAAATATGGTCAGATCCTGAGACGTTAGCTTGGCCTAAACGAAAATGATAAGGGAGAATATTTCATGGCTACAAATAAACTACTACTCATTGTAATTGCGATTTTATTGCCACCGGTTGCGGTATTTTTAAAGTCGGGTATGGGTAAGGATCTGCTTATCAACATCATCTTATGCATACTCTTCTACATTCCTGGCATACTGCATGCGTTATGGGTCGTGACCAAGTAGTTATACCATTCCGAGTAGGTTGGCTAGAAAGAGCATAAAAAATGCAGCCATTGGCTGCGTTTTTATTGATCATTGCCTAGGGCCTAGAATGGCATGGTGAAACCGATTGTGGCTGTGCGGCCCATGCCCTTAAAGTAACGGTTGTCCTTGCCTACTGTCTGAGAATAGTAAGTGTAGTAATCTTCATTAAATAGGTTTTGAATGCCTATGCTTAGGCTGCCGTTGTACACAGGGATCGCAACAGATGCATCGACTGTGGTGTAGCCATCGAAGCTCGAATAGATCTCATCGTTGGCATCCTTGAAATCTTTATCCATGAAGAAGTTCGCTTGAACCCGAGTCGAGATATCGTTGTCGAAGTTGTGAGTCCAGAACAGGTTGATACGATTGGGCGAGATATTCGCGCCGTCTAGATCGGTATCGACACTGTGATCGCCGTTTGAATCATATTCGCCATCTTGAATGGCGATATTTACGCCGACATCATCATTGTCACCTATATAGGCGGTGATGTTAGATTCTATGCCTTCGATAACACTCTTCTCGCGCTTAACCACGAATGCGCCACTGCCATCTTCCTTCTCTACCATACGGGATCCATAATCGGTGGATGAGCGGTAAAAGGCGATCTTAGCGCTGAAGTATTCCCCCTGATAATCGGCGCCAAACTCCAGGTTGTCTGTGACTATGGGTGTGAGGGCCAGTGTGTCTTCGATACTCGGGTTTTCGCCCTGGAAGCTATCGCCGTCACGCAGGACGCGGCCGATATCCGGCATGCCGAAGCCCTGGCTGAAACTGGTATAGAGTCGAACCGATGGGATGATCTTGTATGAGAGGCCTAGGTTAACTAAGGTCTCATTGAAATCAAGCGTCCCCCCCTGGATCTCCTTGTCGCCATAGCCGTACATGGTCTTATAGTCATCGACCTTGAGCTTGGCATATTCATAACGCACTCCGCCGGATAGAGTCAGGTTGTCGATAGGATCATAATCGAGTTGCACATAGGGGGCGATATTGTCATAGATACTCTCAGGCACCCAAGAGATACCGCTGACCACCATATCCTGCTCTGTGGTATCCCTGAATATATCGATGCCGTAGGCCAGGTTAATGCCTGAGTCGGCGACGTTGTTGGCGATCATCGACGCCTTCATGCCCCATTTCATCGACTTGTTACGCGACTGCTCATAATAGAGAGACTCACCATTATCGCCGGAATCACAGACGGTGACCTGATCGCTGCCCTCCATGCCTGGATCGTAGAAGTCAGACCAACAGCCACCGCCATAGACGGCTTCGAAGTTTTGATTAAAAAATTGCAGGTGCAGCTGTTGGCCGCCAATATCTTCATGGGTATAGGTCAGGCTAGTGGTAGTGACTTGGTTGTTGGCCGCTTCCCAAGGCTGATCTTGCTTGATAGCCCCAGTAGGAATGTCATTCTCTTTATCACCATCAACGGCCATATAATTGCCGTTATTTTCCATGTTGTAGTGGTTGACCATCAACTCCAGACGGGACTGATCGAAGTCATAACCTAGTTTGATGAAGAAGTCGGCACTCTGGCTGTCCATGGACTCGCCTTGGGTGGTGTCGATGCCGACCATCTGATCGTTCGCATCATAATAGACGCCATTGTTGCGGTAACTGACCGAGCCAATCATATCCATCCGGTCTGACTCGCCGGAGAAGGAGTAGCTAGTGCCGAAGCTGACGCCATCGGATGCCAAGTTGTTTGGCACTGTCACATCGAAGCTGACCTGATGTTGGCTATCGCCAGATGGCTTCTTGGTGATGTAGTTGATGATCCCGCCCTGTGCGCCCATGCCATGCATGGCGTTGGCACCGTGAATAATCTCGATCCGTTCGATCATGGCCGGATCGATAGTTTGCCCCGAGCGACCGCCACTGCGTAGGGGGTTGGATTGAGGCACCCCATCTATCATGATAAGTGGTGTACGGCCCCTGAGGGTCTCGCCGGTATTACTCATCTTCTGACGGCTGGGCGAGAAGCTAGGTGCCAGGTTACCTATGATTGTCGACAGATCTTTAGTGGTTCTGAACTGTTGCTCCAACTGCTCTCGGTCAATGATAGTCACAGTATTGGGGAGCGCACTGACAGGCTTGCCCATGCGACTGGACGTCACTGTGATGACTTCAATATCGGCTTCGTCTGCCGTCACAAGATTAGGTGTTATTGCGCTGGCAATAGATAGCGCTATCAATGATGTTGTAAACTTCATGCTTAGTCATCCCGGTAAAAAACTAGATAACACTATTTCAGCGAAGGATTTTATTATTAGACGCTAAGTGTAAATCTAATGTAAATGATAATGATTTGTATTGCCGGCTAGTGTAGGGGCTTACTTTCTTGCTGTCTATCCGTGTGCGGATTATTAATCGAAAAAGATGAGAGTTGTGATTTACATCTCTGATAATGTTGACTTAAACGTGTAGGTGTAGTGGTTTTGTAAACGCTTTCTTCGAGGGCGGTGTTGTTGGTTTAAACTGGTTTTTGGGTATAATCATGTCATCGATAATAGGCTAGGTTGTAAAAAGATGAACCGGACAAAAAAGATAACCTTAAATTTCAAGAAAAAAGCGAAAAAGGCCAATGCTAGATCGCACTCAAGCAATAAGCCGAAATATATATCCAAAGCCGAACGTGAGCGTGTAGCCGAGGCTGATTCAACTTGTCTCTCTGTCACTGTTTTTGGCTATGGCACTGATGAATCTTAAGCTATGGGAGCGCTAGTGACCAGAACGGGTCCATCACCTCAAGCCTTTATGGTGGTGCCAATTGTTGGTGCCTTCTTTATCGATATCGTGAATGCGATCATCTTGCAGGGTTACCTAAGCTTCATCGTTTAAGCTTACCAAACTCCCTCGTTTGAGGGAGTTTATCTGTATTAAAGCGGGAAAAACTTAGCTTCCAGTGCCTGCCAGTTTTTCTCGTCGCTACAATCTGGAACATGTTGTAGCAAGTAGTTCATGTCGCCCGTGTGTCTTAGCAGGCTGAGCATCATCATGTGTTGCTGTAAGCCGCTATCTCGTTTGCCTTGATAACCATAGCCATCGAGATAGGCGTGGAATATTCTGGGCTCACCTAGGGCGAGCAGTAATGCCGGTGAGGTAAATTCAAATACAGGATCGGGGCAGGCCAGGGCATCGCCAAAATCTATGATCCCGGTGAATCGATACCGCCCTTCTTGCTTCTTCACCAGTAAGTTACCCGGATGCAGATCTGTATGTATCAGGTGTGCATCTGATTGATTAATGTAGGGAAGCAATTTATCGGTATGCCTGGCAAGGTAGGCATTTAACTGCTCAAGCAGAGGCTCAGGCAGGCCTTGTCGCTTACGCTTCTCATGGCATTTATCGGTTTGTGAACGGATAAAGTCAGGCCAATCTAGCCTTAAGCCTTCGATGTGTTTCTCGGGGAGTCGGTGTAACTGTTTACTGAACTGACCCAGTTCCAGTGCGATATCGCATCGCTCTTCGACAGTAAGCTCTGTGAGTACAGATGAGAGCATGACGCCATCTAGCTTCTCTATCACCAGATAGGGCCAGTTGTCGACATCCCCGAAGTAGAATAGCTTAGGTACCTTGACCCCCAATCTGTGGTGGTTGAGTAACTTGAGGCTCAGGTATTCGCTCTGATACTGTAGATGAAAGTTAGGAGCTAAAAGTTTAACGATAAAGGACTTATTAGCCTTATCTAAGTCTCCGGCACTCGAAGCTTGAGTCAACTCGAAGACAGGGTTAGTGCCTTCGAAGTTCTGCCTCATATGGATAGCCTTTATGCCATGCCTGATACAGATGGTATCTAGGATGGGGCGCCAATCATCTAAACCCCAGTTATCGCTGATATCACAAGCCAGCTCATAGGAGGGATCTCTTGGTAATCTCGACATCTGCTCTGATGGTCCTTTTTATTCGAGTGAGTTAATCGACAAGGATAGGGTGGGACATCATAAGGAAGGTATAAATATAGCAGCCATCTGGCTAGCTAGGCTGTAAGTACGAGTCAATCCATTATCATCGCTCAGCTGGATCACAGGGCTTTGAATGAAATCTCGCGCTTCATTCTGTGTTAGTTCGAATCTAGAATCTAGATTCTAGATTCTAGATTCTAGATTCTAGAAGTATGCAGGTGTTTAGCCGCAGACTTCACAGTTTGCCTGTTTACTCAGTTTCATCTCGCGGAACTCCATGGTCATGGCATCTATCATTAAGATGCGTCCTAACAGAGGCTTACCCATATTAGTGAGCACCTTGATGGCCTCGACTGCCTGTAGGCAACCTATCATGCCGACGACAGGCGCGAGTATGCCTGATTCGACACAGGTGAGATGTTGCTCACCGAAGAGCTTGCTAAAGCAGTGATAGCAGGGATGCTCATCCTGATAATCGAACACAGTCACAGTGCCTTCCATGCGAATCGCGGCGGCGGAAACGAGGGGGATCTTATGCCTGAAGCAGCTGCGATTGAGTTGCTCACGTACCGCCACGTTATCTGTGCAGTCCAATACCAAGCCATGTTGAGCAACTAGCTTATCTATCTCGGCATCGTCCAGCACTGCATCGATGACATCTATCTGAATATGAGGGTTGAGTCCACTCAGGGTTTCTCGGGCTGACTCGACCTTAGCTTGACCTATATTCTTGTCTTGATGTAGCACTTGCCTCTGCAGGTTGGATAACTCGACGGTATCGAAATCGACTAAAGTCATGTGACCCACACCAGCTACCGCCAGATATTGGCTGGCGGCGCAGCCCAGGCCTCCGGCACCGATAATCAGCACCTTAGCGAGTTTTAGCTGCTCCTGGCCTTCGAAATCCATCGCCTTGATCGAGATCTGGCGACTGTATCTGAGCATCTCACTGTCAGACAAGATCTCATCGTTATTGGGTGTCGAACTCATATCTGTTTTCCTGATGCTTGCCTTGGCTAGCAATCGGCTAGCAATCGGCCAGTAATCGGCTAGCGATATAATCGCTTAAGCTAACTGCTAGCAATCGCTTAATTTAGCAAAGGACTGAATTGAAAGGCTCAACCGTAACGAGCGTACCGTCAGAGGTATCGCCTTGCTCTTGGCTAAGTATGACGAAACAGTTCGCTAAGCTCATCGAGGTGAGCATGCCAGAGCCTTGGCCCCCAGTTAACGTGACTTCGAATTCACCCTTATCATCTTGGCTTAAGATGCCGCGCTGATATTCTACACGTCCCGGATATTTACGCAGATCTCCCTTCAATGTGGCCTTTAGCTGTAGTGGCTTGACCTGGGGAAGTCCCTGCATCTTGATGAGTAGAGGCCATACTAGCTTGTAAAAGGTCACCATGGAGGATACCGGATTACCTGGCAGGCCACAGAAGATGGCGTTATCTAGCTTACCGAAGGCGAAGGGCTTACCGGGTTTGATGGCCAGCTTCCAAAACGTGATTTCACCCACTTCATCGAGTACTTGTTTAGTGTAGTCGGCATCTCCCACTGACACTCCGCCCGAGGTGAGCACCATATCTGCATTGGCTGCGGCATTTCTGAATGCTGCACGTATCGCTTCGGGATCGTCTTTAACCACGCCCATATCGATCCACTCGACGTTGGCTCGACTGAGCAGGCCACGAATGCTGTATCGGTTCGAGTCATAGATCTGGCCTGGGGCCAACTCGGTTCCTACGGGTCTAAGCTCATCTCCGGTAGAGAAGAAGGCGACTCTTACCTGGCGTGTCACACGTATTTGGCTGATGCCTATGGTGGCTAGCACGCCGAGTTCGGCGGCGCCAATCTGAGTGCCGCTGACTAATACCTTGCCTCCTGTCTTAACCTCTTCGCCACGATAGCGCACGTTGGCTCCTATGGCTTTAGGGGACTCGATAAAGATAGCCGCTTGCTTCGCTTCGACCTTCTCATGCATCTGCACGGTATCGTAGCCATCGGGCAGAGGTGCCCCCGTCATGATGCGAATGCAGGTATTAGGTTTCGCTTCGCCCTCGAATGGATGGCCTGCGAAGGACTGCCCAATTAAATTTAGGCTCGCATTGTTGGCAAGATCTTCGAAGCGAAAGGCATAACCATCCATGGACGAGTTATTGAAGGGGGGCAGGTCTATGCAGGATACTAAGTCTTCGGCCAATACTCGTCCTAGCCCTTGAGAAAGCTGCACGACTTCTGAGTCTTCTAGTGGATTGACTTGTTCTAGTAGTAGTGCAATCGCTTTATCTGGATGCATGAGGCTAGGTTGAGAGCATGGATCGGCTTTAGTGGGCATCTGGCTACCTTAATAAGAAATTTATAATCTCACGTAAATATACGCGACATTAGTAAAAGCGAAAGTGAACGCACATTATGCCACGCTGATATCAGAAGACTATGATCTCGACGTCAGTTTTTCATCTGTGTTTTCATAATGTGGCATTGAGATAGTGAAAGGAAAGATTAGGCATCGAGATAAGTTCATAGTTCCTAGATTTCTAGGAACTGACTTCAACTTGCCGTAGCCACTTTAGTTCCGGGGATCGCCTGTTGCTTCACCAGCTGTCCATCTTGTAATGTCTCCGCGCCCCGGATCACCACGGTATCGCTAGCGGTCAGCTCGCCGTTGAGCGCAGTATAATTGCATCTGTCAGGGCCTCGCCTTTTTGCAACAGCCTGACGATATTTTCCTGCACTATGATGGTCGCATCGAGTACTCACATTGGCCGTGCCTCCCGAGATATCGGCGGCACGGGATAGGGTATCTAAGGTGATGCCGAGCGCCAGTTGTTATACACAGATATCTGTGGGCGCTGAATATCGGGCAAGAGTTGTATGGGTAGTTTAGCGATGGCGAGCATGCCGAAGATCGCTATCAATAGCAGGGATACTAAGGTTCCTGCCGGGTTTTGGGTGCTTATTCGAGTCAGATTCATTGTTTTTCCTGCCACGCTGAGAGTGACTGAGAGTGACTCTTCTCCAGTGGTGGTCGTGTTCTTATCGTCCATGATACTAGGGGGTTGATGTTAACATGTCTGTTCGATTTGGTTACTAAGTGTTACAGGTTTACAGGTGAATAGATTGTAATACGGCTCTTAATGATAACTATTATTATTTAATAAACAATGGTTTAAGTAAATTTGATTGCAGTTTTTTATTTTTTTTACCATAATGCTTCGCTATATAAGATAGCCAACCAGATATGCGTCGTGAGGAATAAAATGCTGGCACAAACAATGATTGATCAACTGAACGCTCAGATAAATGTCGAGTTTTTCTCTTCTAATTTATACCTGCAGATGAGTGCCTGGTGTGACGATAAAGGCTTCGAAGGGGCGGCTAAGTTTATGCGTGTTCATGCCGATGAGGAGATGCAGCATATGCATCGTCTATTTACTTATGTGAGTGAAACCGGTGGCATGCCTCTGTTAGGGTCGATAGACGCACCTCAGTCTGATTTTACTTCGCTGTTGGCCTTGTTCGAATACACCTACGAGCATGAGCAGATGATCACATCTAAAATCAATGCATTGGCCCATGCCGCATTTACTAATCAAGATTATTCGACGTTCAACTTCCTACAGTGGTATGTGTCCGAGCAGCATGAAGAGGAGAAGTTGTTTAAATCTATCGTCGATAAGATCCGTCTAGTGGGAGAAGATGGCAAGGCGCTGTTCTTTGTCGATAAAGATCTCGCCCAGATGGCCGTCCAAGAGTCGACTAGCGTGATGACAGGTCCTGCGGTTTAACGCTTTTTTTAGCGACAATAAAGGAGCCTGAATGGCTCCTTTATTGTTTCAGGATCACGAAGCAATGCTTGATTGGACCTGCTGATGGAGAAATGATTCTAGTTCTTGCGCCGGTAACGGACGGGAGAAGAGATAACCCTGGCCGAAATCACAACCCAAATCTTGTAACATCTGCCATTGAGCATGAGTTTCTATCCCCTCGGCGACTAACTTGAGTTCCAGACTCTGTCCCATCATCACAATGGCCTTGATCAACTTGGCATCAGACTCTCTCTCCAACATGTTGTCGACAAAACTTTTGTCTATCTTAATGACGGCAATGGGGAATCGTTTCAGGTAGCTGAGGGAGGAGTAGCCAGTGCCGAAGTCATCGATATAGATATCCAGGCCGAGGGAGTGGAGAGACTCCAGTGCCGCCATGCACTGTTCGGTATCATCCATCATCATTGACTCGGTTATCTCTATATGCAGATATTTGGGCTGGATATTGTATTTCTCTAGCAGGGCTTTGAGGAGACAGGTAAAACTGGTTTTATTCTGGCCGAGCAGCTGTCTGCCAGACACATTTATCGCCATACTTATCTTGAATCCTAATCTGTGCCAATGGGCAAGATCGGTTAATGCCTGCTGTAATACCCATTCTCCTATAGGTTCTATCAATCCGGTTTCTTCGGCGATAGGGATAAACATATCAGGAGGGATCATGCCGGATTTGGGGTCTTGCCAACGAATGAGCGCCTCGACCCCTGTGATTGTACGGTCGTCCAGATTCACTATGGGCTGATAGTGCAAGCAGAACTCTTGTCGAATGACGGCTTGTCTGAGGCCTTGTTCGAGTTGAATGCGTTCGAGCATATGCTCATTCATCTCAGACGAGTAATAACGATAGTTATTGCGGCCCTCATTTTTTGCTTGATACATGGCAGTTTCGGCATTGCGTGTCAGTAACTCTTCACTGCTACCATTTTCTGGAAACAGGCTGATGCCGATACTGGCGGAGATCAGCAACTCATCGCCATCGACTTCAAACGGGGAGGAAAGGCGAGCGTTTACCTTGTCGACGACTGTCTGAACCTGATGCTGATCTCGGATCCGCGGCAAGATGATGATGAACTCATCGCCACCGAGACGTGCTACAAAATCATGCTTACTCAACAGAGATTTGAGTCTGGAAGCCACTTGTGTCAATAGCTCGTTACCGATCGTATGGCCGTAGATATCATTGATATATTTGAAACGGTTGAGATCGATAAATAACAAGGCCATTTGTCGATTATTCTCTTGGGCCGTTATCATCTCTTGCTGTACTTTAATCGTGTATAGAGAGCGATTAGGCAGCTTGGTGAGCAGATCATAATGGGTTTTATACCAGATATCTTGTTCGTACTTTTTACGATTACTGATATCGAGGAAGAGTCCGATATGTTGAATGATCTGTCCCGCATCATCCTTCACCACAGAGAGGGCTAAATATTCCGGATAGACTTGTCCATTCTTGCGTTTGTTCCAAATTTCACCTTGCCATTTCCCCTCAGTTTGTAGCGACTGCCACATCTCGTCATAGAAATTCTGGGTTTGCTGCTTCGAATTTAACACCGATGGAATCTTGCCTTTGACATCTTGTAGGCTATAACCGGTTATCTGAGTAAAGGCAGGATTAACCAGTTCGATATGGTTGTTTGCATCTGTTACCACGATTCCCTCGGAGGAGTACTCGAATACGGCGGCGGCCAAGTTGAGTTGCCGATTGGCCTTGAATCTCTCTTCTAGCATCAAGTTTAGCGAATGGGACAGTTGGGCTATTTCATCCTTGCCTCTCACTGGGACCTTAAGTTCTAGGCTAGGGTCCAGGGTCATCTTCTGCATCTCCTTAGCAATTAATGAGATGCTATCGACGAGGTTGCTGATCATGCTTCGACCTATGATAAAGAGTAAGATCAAGTTTATCAGGGCCGCGACTATCCCTAGCGCTAAGTAGGTGAGGGAGGCTGTTTGTTGTTGATCACCGAGTTTGGCAATCTTATCTGTCAGCTCCTTACCGAGTATGTGGAGCTTACCTATGGGGGCGTTGGCAATTTCCCACCAAAGCTTGCTGTCGATCTCGGGGGCTTGATACTGGAGACTCGCCAGTGATTCGGTCATAAGCTTAGTGGATACGCGCACTAGGCTGTCTTGTTCCTCGATGCTTAAACCTTGTAGCTTGAGTCGCTGCAGCTTATCTATCTGATGATGATACTTGTCGATGGTTTCATCTATGCTAATGATGGCTGCTAGCTTTACCGGTGACAGACCGTCTAGTTTTTTTAACTCGGTGAGTTTAAATTTAAGCTGGTTAATATTGCGATTAAAACGGGTTAAGTACTTTTGCTCTCCCCTTAACAGGTAATTTTTAAAGTTATGTATCAAGCCGCCGTAGCCTAATAGTCTACTGATCTTATAGGCCTGTTCGGCAATATGGATCTGGGATTCTAACTGGGTTCTGACTCGAAGGACTTGTTGGTAGGACTCGCTGGCCAGAATCTCTCTGATCTGTCGTCTGTCTGGGGTGTTGGCTGTTAACAGGGCTTGGGTGATGGCTTGAGCCTGCTGATGTTCGATACTCTTGATCATGACAAAGGCTTTAGAATCCAGATATGGAGCCGATAGCATGCCGTTCATCAAGCCGCGCTCTTCTGCTGCCATCTCCTGAATGGCGAGCACGTTGAGCAGATCCTCATATCCTTTAGCCTGCTGGGCATTCTCTGTATGTATATGTAATTGAGACACGAGTACTAAAAGCTGGTGGTTGTATTCTGAGTAAAACTGAAATGCCTTATTCTCTTGCTGTTGATCAACCCCTAAACGTACACTGGCCATCTTATTATCACTAATCTTGATGACTCGAAGATTTGCTCTCAATGTTTGATTCTGGCTGTGATCGGTTTTCAGAGTTTGTACAAAAGCTTGCAGAGCAGGTCTCTGGAGTAATTTATGCCGCTGAGTGTCGGTCCGCTCCCTTTGCAGCTTTAAATCCGTTAGATACTTAGCTCCATGGCTACTGACGTAACCTGCAGAAAGGCCTCTCTCTCTCTGTAATTCGAAGATGAGTTGACTGACTTCACGACTGACTTCGATGGAGAGTGTATTTCTTTGAGCCTCCCGATATTGGTCAAGCAGGTGTAACATGCCTATCGAGCCAAATAGGGTGAGTAGTAGCATAGGTATTGAGGCAAACAAGATGAGTTTTTGTTTCAGGCTTAGCCTGTTTAATACCGATGGCATGTGTCTGCTCCATGCAAAATTTTCAGCATTGGTCTCTAGTATGAGCGCCGCTGAAATCTGTTGATTCCAAAATAGATAAGAATAGATATCATAGCCAAGAAGGACTGTCACGCATATTTCATCAAATTCTAATCTAGGTCACAAAATAAAATGTTAGTGTCAAAATTTCGAATAACATACTATTTTTGTTGGGGTTATGATTATTTATATATTGGATAAAGGTTTTTAATGAGCGGTTTTGTCCGGTGAAAATATGTAGAAGGTAAATTAACCTTATATTTTATAAGGTTAATTTGTTCACTAAAGGGATTTTAGTTAATGTCCTACATAGCTAAACCAATGATGCTGAGTTGAATCTAGCTCGCCTTAGCCATCAGCGCATGGCGAAATTCAACAATATCTTCGATGGTGAGTACTGGCAGGTCGTGCTTCGCGCCAAATTGAATGATCTCAGGCAGTCTCGCCATGGTGCCATCTGGGTTGGTTATTTCACACAGTACACCGGCGGGCTTTAATCCTGCCAATTGCATCAGATCTATGGTGCCTTCGGTATGGCCACGACGGGTCATGACTCCCCCAGGCTGAGCACGTAGTGGATAGACATGTCCAGGGCGTGCTAAATCACCCGCGACTGCGTTATCGGCAGTGGCTGCCTTGATGGTAGTGACGCGATCTGCGGCTGAAACACCTGTGGTGACGCCTACTTTAGCCTCGATACTGACCGTGAAGGCGGTACCGTATTGGCTGGAGTTGTCTTCGACCATAGGCGGCAACTGCAGATGCTTGACCCGCTCGTCGGTTAAACATAGGCAGACTATGCCGCTGCCTTCACGAATAAGCAGTGCCATCTGTTCATTGGTTAGCATTTCTGCCGAATAGATCAGATCGCCTTCGTTTTCTCTGTCTTCATCATCGACGACGAGAACGCCTCGGCCTTGTTTAAGTGCTTCTAGTGCGACTTCGACGCGCTCAATCGCTGTGCCGAAAGGGGATAGTAGTGACTGATTCATGGGTTAAATCCTTAATAAACAACATTGGGTTTTCCAGAATCAGGGCGTGCAGAAAATGACACCGACATTGACAAGCAATGGGGTGCTTAAGCTGAAGCGAGTAAGCACAGTGACAGATACCTCAGAAGGTATGTCTGTGGGCTTCTCGTTGCATCTTTACATTCTCTCTCATCCGGACTCAGACTCGCTACTTAAGCTTAAGGCTGTGAGTAGAAAGTTCATTACCGTCGGCTCTGGAATGTTTTACCTAAGGTAAAAGGCACCAGATCTGCTGACCCCAGGCTGCTCATATTGATTAATATAAGCTGGCTTGGGCGCTCGCGGGCTTAAGACTTGAGTGAGATGATTAAATCGAATCAAGTACGATCACCGCCGGTGGGGAGTTACACCCCGCCCTGAGAATTTACTCGTACATCATCTTAGGTGTCAGGCCTGAGTAATCTAGTCCTATACCAGTAAGATTTAGCTGCCGAGCGCCAGTATGGTGCACTGGTTTTAAGCAAATGACAAGAGCAAGGAATAGGGGCTTGCCCTTTACCTGAGGCGGTATCCTCTTTAGAATCTTATTGCGAAAGTGCCAAATGAGTCATCAATCACCTCGAGAGAAACAACTATGAAACAAGCCGATAATCTTCTTCCTCCGGTAGCCAAGAAAGTGCCATTTGAGCTGGATCTCCATGGAGTGAAGCGAGTCGATGACTATTATTGGCTCAGGGATGACGCGAGAAAAGATCCTCAAATACTGGCGCATTTAGAGGCAGAAAATAGCTACAAGACCGCCCAATTTTCTGCCTATGAGCCGCTGCAGCAGATCCTGTTCGATGAATTGATCGGTCGACTGGATAAAGATGAATCCAGTGTGCCTTACCAGTGGCATAGCCATTGGTATTCGAGGCGTTATCAACTGGGATTCGAGTATCCAATAATGGTTCGCAGTCGTGGCGATACCGAGACTCAGACTAGGCCGGTATCGACAGCGTCAGCAGGGGCTCAGGTGGCGTCTCAATTACATCATCATGAACAGGTTTTACTCGATGTGAATGTGCGTGCCAGTGGCCACGATTTCTATGGTTTAGGTGGCGTGTCCATCAGTCATGACGAGTCTAAGTTGGCGTTTGGCGAAGATACGCTCAGCAGGCGCATGTACAAGATATATTTCAAAGACATTGACAGTGGCGCCTTGCTCGATGATGTCCTGGATGGCACTGATGGTAGTGCCGTGTGGGCCAACGACAATCTGCATGTGTTTTACATCAAGAAAGATCCGCAGACCTTACTGGGTAATCAAGTGTTTCGTCATCGACTCGGCACGCCGCAGTCTCAAGATGTGCTGGTATACGAAGAGCGAGACGATACCTATTATATTTCACTGGGAAAAAGCCTAGATGAAACCCGTATTGTACTGTTGCATGAGAGCACCATCACCAGTGAGGTCTCTGTGCTCGATGCTGATAAGCCGTTAACTCCGTTAACTCCGTTTACGCCATTATTACCCAGAGAAGAGGGCCATGAATACTCGGTATCTAAGTTAGGTGACGAGTATTACATCTTAACCAATTGGCAGGCCGAAAATTTCAGGCTGATGAAGGCCAATGAAAGCCAGATTTCAGATAAGAGCCAGTGGCAACAAGTGATAGCCGCAGCAGCAGATACGCGTATCGAAGATATCCTGCTATTAAAAGATTATCTGATCGTGCAGACCCGCACTCGAGGTGTCAGCCGCATAGAAGTGCGCCCCTTCGGTGAGCAAGCATCTTATCAGTTGGTGTTTAACGATCCAGCTTATGTGGTGGGGCTGGATATTAATGCCAGTCAGCTGAGTGACCAGCTGCGCATTTATTACTCTAGCCCGACTACGCCTGAGTCTGTTTATGAATATGATTTAACCCAGCCCATGACTAGACGTTTGCTGAAGCAGGAGAAGGTGCTGGGAGACTTCGATAGCGAACGTTACCAAGCCGAGCGACTGTTTATTACGGCGCGAGACGGCGCTAAGGTGCCGGTCACGCTAGTGTACCGCAAAGACAAGTTCGCTAAAGATGGCACTAATCCCCTGTATCAATATGGCTATGGCGCCTATGGTCATACGATCGAACCGGATTTCGACAGCTCGGTGATAAGCCTGTTAGATCGTGGCGTGGTATACGCCATCGCCCATGTTAGAGGCGGAGAGATGCTGGGTCGCCCATGGTATGACTCGGGTCGCATGTTGAATAAGCAACACAGCTTCGATGATTTTGTCGATGTCACTAAGGCGTTAGTCGCCCAGGGATATGGCGATAACAACAAGGTAGTCGCCGCTGGTGGCAGTGCCGGTGGTTTATTGATGGGCGGGGTGATCAATCAGGCGCCGGAACTGTATTTTGCCGTGGCGGCCCATGTGCCTTTCGTGGATATTGTCACGACCATGCTCGATGAGACCATCCCACTAACCACCAATGAATATGATGAGTGGGGCAATCCCAATGACAAGGCCTATTTCGATTATATGTTGAGTTATTCACCCTATGATCAATTGACCAGGCAGGCCTATCCCCATCTCTTGGTGACCACGGGATTACATGATTCTCAGGTGCAATATTTTGAGCCTGCGAAATGGGTGGCCAAGTTGAGAGACTATAAGACAGACGATAATAAGCTGCTGTTTCATATTGATATGGAAGCTGGCCATGGGGGCAAGAGTGGCCGTTATCGTCGCTATCAAGACACGGCACAGGAATATGCCTTCTTTCTCGGGCTACTGGGATTAAACTAGGTGCTAGGTGCTAGGTGCTAGGTGCTAGGTGCTAGGTGCTAGGTG
>NZ_JABSSM010000008.1:41665-75616 GCF_013214165.1 Shewanella sp.
CTAGGTGCTAGGTGCTAGGTGCTAGGTGCTAGGTGCTAGGTGCTAGGTGATATGACCCCGGTAAAGTGGACTCGGGGTCTTATTTCTGGGGTCCACATCTTGATTTAATTGTTATGGAGTTGTTGTGGCTGAGTCTAATTGGAAGCTATACATGATCCGCTGCGGCAATGGTCACCTCTATACCGGAGTGACCACAGACATAGAGCGCCGCTTGAAGGAGCATCAAGGAGGCGGAAAAAAGGCGGCTAAATTCCTTCGAGGTAAGGGACCGCTATCGCTGGCGTATACCGAAAATGTCGGCAATCGTTCTGAAGCGTTGAAGCGAGAGATTAGCGTTAAGAAATTATCTAGGCAACAGAAACTCCTCATGATTGCTGAGGCTGTCTGATAAATTGAGCTAGGTGAACACGTTGAACTGAGTTGGAATATAGCGTTCTGTGCGGGGTGGGCAGCGACTCATGAAATTGCAAAGTCGCTGCGCCGGGAAGTCTGTTAATTCAGTGGTTACTAGCGCTGTTACTGCATGCTGACCTGGCCATCTATCTTGTCGAAACTCAAGTTGCCGGAGCCGGCTTCGAGGATCGTCAGTCCCTTAGTATTGACCACTTCAATACCACCTGAGCCATCTTCTATGGTGACTCGACCTTGAATGTCTTTGATCGACATGTCACCAGATCCATCTGTGATACTGACATCACCATTAACCTTGCTGATATCTATCGAGCCTGAACCATCGTTGAGCTCGATATTACCCTGCACATTCGACAGAATTATGGAGCCAGAGCCATCTTGTATAGTTAGATCTCTGCCCCCTTGGATCTCTATGCTACCCGAGCCATCCTCAAGCTTGATATTGGCATCTATACCAGAGAGCTTGATACTGCCTGAGCCGTCATCGATATCTAATGTCATTTTAGCTGGAATCTTGATAACGAGATCTATGTATGGAGAGTTTCCTGAGCCAAATCTCGGGCCAAACTCGGCAACCAGGTAGGCTGTGTTACCTTTTTGAGTTAGAGACAAGTTCGGTTCCATCTCTTCATAGGTGTAGATATCGGCCTCGAGTATGATATTTGTAAGCCCATCGACCCCAATTATCTCCAGTGAACCGGCTCCCGTATTGGCGACCATAGCGTTGAGCCCGTTAGCATCGAGTTGCATCACCTGTTGACTGTGTTCCAGCGGCTCCATGCTGGCGCCATTGACGTTAATAATGCATCCTGATAGGGATAGGGCAAAAATAGAAGCGAGTACTGTTGGGCGAAAAGTCATGTTTCTGTTCCTTTGAAATCTATTATGTGTGGTTAAGGCTTAAGTTTTTCTTCTTGTACGCATTAAGTCATTACCATTGCGGTCTCTATTACCACTCTCTTTGCAGTGTTTATTAAGCAGTGTTTATGCCAATATCGCATCTGCATGTTTTATATGGTTATTTTTTGCGTGTTGGGCGGTATCTGTTAAAGTGTTAACCTTAATGCGTGACTTGTGAGTTTTTAGACCAGCAATGTGGTGAATTTCATCACCACTTTTATGAGTGCTATAAATCTAGCCACTCACTATGGATAGAAGATAAATAAGGGAGAGCAATGGACTACTTAGCAATCAATAAATCTGCATGGAATAAGCGTACTCACACCCATGTGGCCTCAAAGTTTTATGATGTAGCAGGTTTCCTATTGGGTAAGTGTGCCCTGCAAGAGATTGAGCTCAGTGAGCTTGAGGTGCAAGGCAAGAGTCTGCTTCACCTTCAATGCCATTTTGGCTTGGATACCTTGTCCTGGGCCAGAAAGGGCGCCCAAGTCACAGGCATAGATCTCTCGTCTACGGCAATCGAAAAGGCCCAAGCGCTTACATTACAGGCGGGTCTAGAAGCTGAGTTTATCTGTACTGATGTTTATGGCACAGCAGATAAAGTGTCTAAGCAGTACGATATCGTGTTTACGTCTTATGGCGCCCTATGTTGGTTACCGGATCTGGATCTGTGGGCCCAAGTCGTCAGCGATTGCCTCAAGTCCGGCGGTCAGTTTTATATGGTTGAGTTTCATCCATTGGAAGCCTTGTTCGATGGCTATAGCTATTTTTCTCAGGCTGAGCCAGATGTCGATGAAGAGGGTACCTATACAGAGAACTGCTCTGGTGAGAAAGACACCCTGATCACTTGGCCGCATTCTATCGCAGATATTATCAATGCCTTGCTCCGCACCGGACTCAGACTCGAGCACTATAATGAGTTCGACTTTAGCCCCTATAACTGTTTCGAGGGCCTGGTCGAAGAAGTTCATGTTCAGGCATCCGGTGAGCGAGTACTAAGATATGTTATGCAGCACAAACAGCAGCGTGTGCCCTTGAGCTATTCAATTTCGGCCAAGAAACCGACCTAAGGTTATGCCAGCCGGATAGTATCTACAGCCCGATTGGCATAACTTCAGCGTTATTTTGCTCTCAATACCGGGTATTTTTGGTATTGGTTATCATAATATGGGCTTCTCTGATAGAACCAGCGCAGGCGTGCCTTAGGATCTGCCGCGAACGCCTCATCTTTGAGGGCCTTGTCGAAGGCGAGTTGTAGTTTAGGGTCATGCTCGAGCATCTGAGCCGCCAGCGGCTCTACGGCATAGTTCTCTATATATTCGGTGCGGGTGAAGATGGGATTAAAAAAGCCCCACTGCAGCAATGAATCCGGTGATTGGGGCTCGAGTAGCAAGATAGCCAGATCGCCCAAGGGCTGGTGGGTATCGATTCTTACCGTGCCGCTAGGCAGCTTGGCCTCGACAGACTCGAGTTTCGCATCGGCTTTCACCGTCTGTCTGGCTTCATAATCTTTGATCCTGAACTTAGGATTGCTCAGCTGATACTGCTGCAGAGTCATCTCTGTTGGCTGTTGTAGTCTCGTCATGCGGATGCCGTGAATGCGTAAACGTTCGATTACTTCAGTCCATTGCGGGGGAATGTAATAAGCACTGGGCCGAGTCACGCTGATGTCCGGCACGGTATTGCTCATCACAGGCAGGTTAGGATAAAGCTTAGGCACGCCGTTCCAGCGGACAACTTCATTGCCGCTGATCGGGCTGACTTCCATGCGATATTCTATGCCTTTAAAGTCCCAGCCCTGCGCTTGCTGCGCCTCTTTCCAGGTGAGGGTGACTCTCGCCGGATAGCTGAATTTATCTTGCTTGATGGCTGAGGTTAACTTGGTGGCCTGTTGGCCGAGGATTTTCAGTGTCGCTTCGAGCATCACATAGGTCCCTAGTACTCGCTGCTTGTAGGGCTTAAGGCTGTGATTTTCTATCAAGATGGTCGGCAGGTGTCTGGCATCACCGTAACCATTGGAATAACGTGGACTGGGGTTCCAAAGCGACATGCCTTGTGTGATATCTGTGTTATCTATGGCGAATATCAAGGGGCCGGGGATATGGCCTTGGCGAGTGAGGGCCGACTCGATGGCGGGACGGTAGCTTTGCTCTAACCAGGCATAACTCGCAGGGCTGAGTCCCTGTGGCAGATTATAGCCAAATGTCACATCATACTGATAGTCGATGCCATCGGTGACATGTACATCGATATAGAGGGAGGGCTGCCAGTCGTTGATGGCTTGTAGCATATGCTGCATCTCTAAGGCATCGGCCTTGGCATAATCTCGGTTCAGATTAAGGTTGTTAGCCGTTGTACGCCAGCCCATATTGACCGGACCGCGTTGGTTGACGCGATTGTATTGGCTTGAACGCTCGTGCCCATCGACACTGAAAATAGGCACAAACAACAAGTTGGCATTATCGAGTAGTGCACCTTTATTACCCAGAACGATATCGCGCAGTAACATCATGCCGGCGTCTTTACCGTCTATTTCACCCGAGTGAATACCCGCCTGAACCAGCACGCTGGGCTTGCCGTTTTCGGCTAAGGCCGCCGGAGAATCTGCACCGTTTGCCGATGCCACTATCATCCAGATATCTCGGCCTTGTGGGCTCTTACCTAGGCTGACCTTGTGCAACTTATCTGTTTGGGCTATGAGTTTATCTAACCAGGCAAACGTGTCGGCATAACTCGGGCTGGTCTTGAGGCCGTTTTGCTCGAAGGGGGTCGCCCATGGATCATCGGCGCTATGAAGCAGAGCTTCACTCTTGCCATGCCATTCGATACTGGGTGGCAGGATGTTATCATTGATATAAGTATTAGCGATTTGGGGAGCGGCGAGCTGAAACGCTATTTCATCGTTAGCGATAACGGAGGAACTGGCGAGGCTAACCAAGATGGCGGCTGATAAGTGCTTGAAACGCATGTTAGGTACTCAATATTGATCTTATTATCGATTGCGTATATTTCATTAAAATTGTAATGAATACAAGGTGAATGTTAAAATTTTACCGCTTTGATTTTGGCCTGGAATGAAGGCCTGTATATTTTATGATGTGGCTCATTTATGTTGAGTAAGGATATTGAAGGTCGAAGCTTCATGGTTATCTATTACCGGCCCGACGGGGGGATGTAGATACTTCGCTATATAACTTGCCTGCTAGAAAATTGAAAGTAGCCATTGGGTAGTGTGATTGAAGATCGTACCTTCATTGTTATCTATCACCTGCCGTGGGCTTATCATGCAAATACTTCTGCGAACCGCCGCAAGCACTTCCCTGTGGGCTCTGCCAAAACAAACAACATCCATGTTTAACGGCCAGCTCGGCATCCCTATCTCTCGTTCGGAGAGTATCACTTCGTGATACCTCACCCTGTTTTGGAAGCTCGCAGCCGCACCTACACTGGATATTATAATCTCTTCGATTTACGCTCAAAGAAGCTGGGTGGCTTTTGCTGTTAGTTTTTGCTCTTCTCCGTACTCTCTGTGATGGTATCTATATCAAGAAGCCAGTTCGACATCGTGTCTCTCGTTCGAAAGTTTGTAACTATCGTTACTCTCACCCTTCGTGGTGTATAGCTTCTACAAAGAAAGATCGCACCTGTAGCAGTAAGTCATTGAAGTTTGGTGCATTAAAATCGTGTTTGTATGTGTTGCCTGAATTAAAAATAGTTTTATGCTTACGTCTCAGTAGCTAACGACAACTGCTAATGATAAATTACTGATTAATGAGAAAAGCAAACCGCGCATGCACAAAATACTAATGTTAAGTGCTAGGGGTAAATTTGAATATCGAACAAGTTAAACAAAGAATCGATTTACTGGATCACTTTGATTACTCACTAGCTTTATTTGAGTCAAACTACAAAGAATTAATGTCAGTAATTGATTACATGTGCGATGAAAAGGTTGGTTTAGAGCTGTTTGCAATAGTAAACCGCTGGAAGTTGTATGAATGTCAGAAGCACTTAGGGTTTAAACTGCATAATTATATTTGTGCAGCAAAGTCTTTAGTTGATCACTCTAGAGTCTTATATCGGAGAGTGTATGAAAAGCAATCAATAAAATTCGATGACTATGAATCTGAAGTTAAAGCTAGATTTGATAACAATTCACTCAGTAAGTTTGTTGAGTTTTTACGAACTTACGCTCAGCATGAAAAATTACCTGCCATTAGCTCGGGGTTTAGCTTTGATTCTCAATCCGATGAGGGGTTTATTTTTACTGTCTCCTTAGATTCTAGTGAATTGCTTAAATCTAGCTCAATTAAATCTTTAGCAAAAAAATACATACGAGAACAAGATGATGGTATCGATATCAAATTGGTTCTTTCTACTTATCATAAACAAGTATGTGATTTTTATGATTGGGTTAAAGAAAGGCAAAATGAAATACACTACGAAGATTTACGAGCTCTGAACAAGGAATATGTCAAAGAGCGTAAGTTAGCTATCGAACGTTTCGTATCATCATTCTCACCGCTGGGGCATAGAGGTTCTGTAAAGGAGCTGTTATATGATGTTTTGTCTATCGATGACTATAAGCATCTTGAACAATTCAATGAAAATGAATCAATGTGGTTAGAGCAAGCTTTATCTATAATCGAATTGGAAGTGAATGGAGTGATCCCTTTTAAAATAAAAGAGAACCTTCGTGAGCAATGTGCAGTTGAAGATCGTATTTAACAAGCTGCTGCACCCTGACTGGATACACTTGTTGCGTTTTGCAAAAAAATCAGCAAAAACAACTCCAATTTACTCGCTGGTGAACAAGGGCGTTGAAGATAATTAGCGTATTTAGACTGCAACTTATTCAAGATACCAATACAGCTTAAATCGAAGAGATGAATAATTTAGTGTAAGTGAGCTCGAAGGCTTCGGTTTCAGGGATGAAACCGCAGAGCGTATAGGGACATATTCATAGCGTACTGAGAAATTACTTGCACATACGCTTGCTGCAGGCAATAAACACAATAGAAGCTTTGGTACTTAGCTAGCAACAAAATATCAAAACCGTACAATGAAACCAGATTAAATGAGTATGTGCTACTTGTTATTCGATAGCATAAATAAAATATCAGGCATAAAAAATCCCAGATCAGTCAAAGCTAAACTGGGATTAATCGGCAAAACTATCAGATCACAAATAACCTAATAGAAAGACCGTATTAAGCATTCGGTCCGGCATGCTTAATCGAATCCGCTACCTGATACTTCTCGAAGTTGGCGGTGAAGCTCTCTGCCAGTTTCTGGGCATATTCGGCATATAGTGCCTTATCTTCCCAGGTATTGACTGGGTTGAGTAGCCTAGTCTCGACGCCTGGAATGGCGACAGGAATGGTAAGGTTAAGCTTTTCTAAGTACACAGTATCTATATCTTTGAGCCCACCACTGACAATCGCATCTACGATAGCGCGAGTCGTCGGAATGTCGAAACGGCTACCGACACCATGTGGACCGCCAGTCCAACCAGTGTTGACCAGATATACCTGGCTGCCGAATGATTCGATGCGCTGCATCAGCAGTTCGGCATAGACACCGGCAGGACGGGGGAAGAAAGGTGCGCCGAAACAGGTGGAGAAGGTCGACTGAATCGCGGCGCTGGAACCCATCTCGGTCGAGCCAACCTTAGCGGTATAACCCGATAGGAAGTGATAAGCGGCTTGTTCTTTGGTCAGGAGCGACACTGGTGGTAGCACGCCTGAGACATCACAGGTTAAGAAGACTACTGCGTGTGGCTCGGCGCCACGGTTCTCTTCTTTTCTGAGGTCAATATGCTCGAGCGGGTAGGCCGCACGGCTATTTTCTGTCAGTGTCGAGTTGCTGTAGTCCGGCACACGGTTCTCATCCATGACCACGTTTTCCAGTACGGTACCGAAGCGGATTGCGTCCCAGATCACCGGCTCATTCTTCTGGCTCAGATCGATACACTTAGCGTAACAGCCGCCTTCGATATTAAATACCCCGCCTGGTGCCCAACCGTGCTCGTCATCGCCGATCAAGAAACGCTTAGGATCGGCCGACAGTGTCGTCTTACCTGTGCCCGACAGGCCGAAAAATAATGTGGTGTCGCCGTCTCTGCCTACGTTAGCCGAGCAATGCATCGGCAATACGCCCTTGGCTGGCAGCAGGAAGTTTTGTACCGAGAACATGGACTTCTTCATCTCACCGGCATACTTAAGGCCGGCAAGCAGCACCTTACGTTCGGCAAAGTTTAAGATAACGGTCGCATTAGAATATGTGCCATCACGCACAGGATCACAGACAAATCCAGGAGCATTGATGATCTGCCAGACTGGCTTATCTGCGGCATTGAACTCTTCAGGGACGATAAATAGGTTGCGGGCAAATAGCTGATGCCATGCCGTTTCTGTGGTGACTTGTATTGGCAGGTAATGCTCAGGGTCTGCACCGACTTCTAGCTCAGAAATAAACAGTTCTTTATCGGCCAGATAGGCTTCGACTCTCTGCCATAGGGCGGCAAATTTAGCTGGTTCGAAAGGCTTGTTCACTGGGCCCCAATCGATATCGGCTGCTGAACTTGGCTCTTTGACGATAAAGCGATCATTAGGTGAACGGCCTGTGCGTTCCCCTGTTTTTACGACTAACGCGCCATTGGCTGTGAGTTCACCTTCGCCGCGGGCAAGGGCTAGCTCGATGAGTTGTGCGGTCGTAGGGTTATGGTGAGTTAGTTTTGATCCATCCGCCATTGTTAAATCTCCATGTGTGAGGTCGGAATTCAGGTGCCAGTCTTTGCCGGCTTTTTCCTTTATATAGAAAATTATTTATTATATATAAGCGACTTAATGCGCTTGAACTCGATTGTAACGTAAGCGGAAATGAATGTGTGAGTAAGATCGATTTTTTGACAAAAAAAGAAAAAGAGGACGCTCGAAGGTGTCCTCTGGTATCTGGTATCTGGTATTTAGTATGCTAGATACAGGCTACTGCTTAGCGGCGGGAGCCTGTGCATGGCTGAAGATAGCTTGGATATCGATGGAGTCGAAGCTGTAGTTGGTATTGCAATACTCACAGCCCATGTCTACTTTACCTTGCTCGTTGATGATGGCATCGATTTCTGTTTTAGGGACAGTGCGAATAGCCTGAGCACTGCGTTCTCTCGAACAGGTACAGGAGAAGGTGACTTGGATCGGGTCAAAAAGGCGTACTTCTTCTTGATGGTAGAGACGATGAAGTACCTCTTCAGCTTCAAGAGAAAAAAGTTCTTCTTCCTTTACCGTGGCAGTCAGTTGCTCTAAATGTTCAAACTCGACGTTATGATCACCTTCGCTAGGCAGTACTTGCAACAGCATGCCAGCAGCTTGTTGGCCATTGGCGAATAGATTGATCGAAGTGGGTAGTTGCTCAGACTGAGCAAAGTATTCTTCGAGGCAGGCTGCTAAGCTGCTCTTGTCTAGTGCAACGACACCTTGATAGCGTTCACCATCGGTAGGCGTCAGAGTGATCACCATATGGCCTTTATTGCCGAATAGTTGCTGCAGATCGGCGTCTTGCTTCAAGTCACCATTCCAGCGAGCCACACCACGTAGCTGTTGTAGGTTGTTACCATTGATAACGGCAAGTGAGACCGCGCCGTCACCTTGAAGTTGTATACTGATATCACCATCGAATTTCAGTGTCGCGGTAAGTAGAGATGTTGCCGCCATAAGCTCACCTAGAAGGTGCTGGATCCGTACTGGATATTTGTGGGCAGACAAAATCTCTTGATAACTCTTCTCGAGTTGTACTAATTCGCCACGAACGTCTGCATTTTCAAATAGGTAGCGGTGTAAATTATCTTTACTCATCTCAATCTCACAATTACATTACTTCTGAAACCGAACTATCGGCGTCAATTAAATAGGTATATGGTGCCGGGAGGCCATTTTTTCAACGCTTAGGTCGATTTAAAGTGCATTAGCCTGCTTTAAAGCGAATCAGCTGGCGTCGCTGCTTCTTGTCTGGTTTATGATCCGGTGCGGGATTGTTGAGTACATTCAACCGCCTTGCCTCGGCATATGTCTCTCGTTTGGCTAGGCTTGCGGGGGTTTCCTGGTATAGAGTTTGCGCAATAATGGCTTTTTGTCGCTGTTCAGACAGTTTTTTGATGACTATTTCTTTTTCGTCATGCCCCTGTCTTAATTTTATTACAGCATCTAACTCAGCCATCTTACTCGACTTGGTTCGTTGGCCGTTATAATGGACCTTGCCGCCGTTGATCATCTCTTTGGCGATGGCACGTGTCTTATAAAAGCGGGCGGCCCAAAGCCACTTATCCAGTCGGACCGAGCTTGCGGGGTCGAGGGACTTGGTCATTGAGTCTCCGTGGTGTAACAACTAGTGGCTATTTTAAGGGCGGGTGAGGTCTCATGCTGGGTAATAAAATGCTTTTAAAGCTCGCTAATCACCTAAGATCACGATCGGCTTCACACCGTTTGAAGGCGAGTAAAGTTAACATAATTAGCCCATCGTAGCCAATTATGCCGCTGTTGTAAGCTTGTTGCGCTTGTTGCGCTCCACAGTGTAGGTTAGCATGAGTCAGAATTTACTAATTATTATAATCAGAACAGAGACCTGCATAGAGGGTCCACATAAATATGGATATATTAGATAAAGTTATTGCCAAGGCCGCAGGTATACCACATAAGCCTTTGAGTTCAGCTACTTTTTGGCTTTTTCTCGTGCTTGTAATTTACCTATTAGCTCAGATCACCTGGAAAATTATCCCAGTAGCGGATGGAGCTCAAACCTGGCGCCCAACGCCTGTCAGCAGTCGTTCCAAAAGCGATGTAAATATTGGCGAACTGCAACAATTAGCGCTTTTTGGTAGGTTGGATTCTAATGCCTCTAGGCCTAAGGTTGAGACGGTAGTCGAGATGATCACAGATGCACCAAAAACCTCTCTATCCATACAGTTAACGGGTGTGGTCGCCTCGACCATACAGCAGAAAGGGCTAGCGGTTATAGCCTCAAGCGGCTCGCAGAATACCTATGGTTTAGGGGATAAGATTAAAGGAACATCTGCATCACTTAAAGAGGTCTATGCCGATCGCATCATCATTACCAATTCGGGTCGTTATGAGACCTTGATGCTCGATGGTCTGAAATATGAAACTAACAGTCAGGCTAATAAGCAACTTCAACAAGCCAAGTCGGTAAGAAAGATAGATCAGCGTAAAAATAAGCAGGTAGCTCAAGAGATCAAGCGCTCCCGTGAGGAACTATTGGCCGATCCGAGTAAAATTACCGATTTTTTATCCATATCTCCCGTTCGCCGCAACGGCGAGTTGAGTGGTTACCGTTTGAATCCGGGGAAGAACAGGGAACTGTTTAAGCAGGCAGGATTTAAAGCCAACGATCTTGCTAAGTCTATGAACGGTTATGATCTAACTTCAATGAGCCAGTCGATGGAAGTGATGGCTCAATTATCTGAATTAACTGAAATATCTCTTATGGTCGAAAGAGATGGGCAGCTAATCGAGATCATGTTCAGTTTGCCGGAATAATTAAAAATTAGAGGGTGAGACTAATACCTGGTCCTCACTCCACATCAGTATTTGTTTGAGCCTTATGGGCGAACTAATGGATTTATGGGAAGTAACATAATGAATAAGAAGTTTTTTCGCAGAAAATTAATTGCAGCCATGGTGATGGGAGCGTCTCTTTTAGCTCCTCAACTTGCCTGGTCTGAGCAGTATGCGGCTAATTTTAAAGGGACGGATATTCAGGAGTTTATCAATATTGTTGGTAAAAATTTGAATCGTACCATTATCGTCGACCCCACGGTTCGCGGTAAGATCAATGTCCGCAGCTATGATCTTCTCGATGATGAACAATATTATCAATTCTTCCTCAATGTGCTTCAGGTCTATGGTTATGCCGTCGTGGAGATGGATAACAACATCATCAAGGTGATTAAAGATAAGGATGCTAAAACAGCATCGATTCGCGTCGCCGATGACGATGCTCCCGGTGTCGGCGATGAGATGGTGACTCGCATCGTCGCCCTATACAACACCGAAGCGAAACAACTCGCTCCCCTGCTGCGTCAGCTTAATGATAATGCCGGTGGCGGTAACGTAGTTAATTATGATCCATCGAATGTCTTGATGATTTCTGGTCGCGCAGCCGTAGTCAATAAGTTGGTCGAGATAGTTCGCCGCGTCGATAAGCAAGGTGATACCGAAGTGCAGGTGGTACCACTGAAATTTGCATCGGCGGGTGAGATAGTTCGTATCATCGAGACCTTAAATCGTGTCACAGGTAACAAGTCTCAGTCGGGCCAGGTTCCTAAGGTGGTTGCCGATGAGCGTATGAATGCCGTGATTGTCAGCGGTGACGATAAGGGTCGTAAACGTGTGATCGATTTGATCAAGAAGCTAGATGCGGAGCAGGCCAGCACAGGTAATACCAAGGTTCGCTATCTGAGATACGCCAATGCAGAAGATCTTGTCGAAGTATTGATGGGTTTTGCCGATCAGATTTCCAGCGATCAAGATGGTGGCAAGGCGGGTGGCAGCAAGCGCCGTAAAGATATCAATATCATGGCCCATGCCGAGACGAACGCCCTGGTGATCACGGCGCAGCCAGATCAGATGCGCACCATAGATAGCGTGATCAATCAGCTGGATATTCGCCGCGCTCAGGTATTGGTCGAGGCGATTATCGTCGAAGTGGCCGAGGGTGATGATGTCGGCTTCGGTATCCAATGGGCAACATCGGCTGGCGGTGGAACCCAGTTCAATAACTTAGGCCCGACCATAGGTGAGGTCGGTGCCGGTGTCTGGTTAGCGAAGGATCAGAAGGCGTCACAGACTTGTAATATCGAAACGGGTCAGTGTACCGATAATCCGGATACTCCCGGTGATATTACCGTGCTGGCCCAAGCATTAGGCAAGATTAACGGCATGGCCTGGGGTGTAGCCATGGGTGATTTCGGTGCCTTGATCCAAGCGGTATCGAGCGATACCAAGTCAAACGTATTAGCGACGCCATCTATCACTACCTTAGATAACCAGGAAGCCTCATTCATCGTCGGTGACGAGGTGCCTATCTTAACCGGTAGTCAGAGTTCGAGTAACGGCAACGAGAATCCCTTCACCACGGTGGAACGTAAAGAAGTGGGGGTCAAGTTGAAAGTGATCCCGCAGATTAACGAAGGCACCTCAGTTAAACTGACGATTGAGCAGGAAGTCTCGGGTATCAATGGCAGGACTGCCGTCGATGTCACCTTCGCGACTCGCCGTTTGACGACCACTGTGATGGCGGATTCGGGGCAGATCGTCGTCTTGGGTGGTCTTATCAACGAGGAAGTACAGGAGAGTGTGCAGAAGGTGCCTTTCCTCGGTGACCTGCCGATCATCGGTCACCTGTTTAGGTCTTCATCGAGCAGTAAGAAGAAGAAGAACCTGATGATATTCATCAAGGCAACCATTATTCGTGATGGCATCATCATGGAAGGCATAGCGGGTCGCAAGTACAACTACTTCCGTGCGTTGCAGTTAGAGCAGCAAGATCGAGGCATTAACCTGATGCCCAATACCGATGTGCCGATACTCGATGAGTGGGATCAGTCCGAATATCTGCCGCCTGAGGTGAGGGATATTCTGGAGCGTTATAAAGAGGGCAAAGGTCTGGAGACCAAAATGCGCGAGACAGACCCTGCCCTTAAGAGCATCTCCGAGAGCAAAGAAAAAGACAAGCCTCTGGATACGGAAGATGATGGCGATGAGTAATACTCAACCCCCTCAGGGTGATGAGTTGGCGTTAGTGTCTGACGAGGTTAGGCGCGACGCTGAAATAGACAGTGACGAGGAGTTTCGTTCCGATAGTAGAGAACGCTTGCCCTTCGCTTTCTCCCATCGTTTCGATGTGGTGATAGATACCGGTGTCGATGCAGCTCTGACCTTGTATCATACCGCCGCAACCCCCCTGGCTGCTCTGCTCGAAGTCAGACGCTATACGGGGCGTGAACTGCCCTTAGTACAGCTGCTGCCTGTTGAGTTTGAGGCGAGATTGACTCAGACTTATCAGGCTAACTCTTCCGAGGCACAGCAGTTGATGGAAGATATTGGCAATGAGATGGACTTGTACACATTAGCCGAAGAGTTACCTCAAACAGAGGACCTGCTCGAAGGGGATGACGATGCGCCTATCATCAAATTGATCAATGCCTTGCTATCGGAAGCGATCAAGGAGGAAGCCTCAGATATTCATATCGAGACCTATGAGAAGCAGCTGGTTGTCCGTTTTCGCGTCGATGGCATGCTCAAAGAGGTGCTCAAGCCCAATCGCAAACTCTCATCTTTACTGGTTTCCCGTATCAAGGTGATGGCACGTCTGGATATCGCCGAGAAGCGCGTTCCTCAAGATGGCCGGATCTCACTGCGAATAGGCGGCCGCGCCGTCGATGTGCGTGTGTCGACCATGCCGTCGAGTCACGGCGAGCGTGTGGTATTGCGTCTGCTGGATAAAAATACCGGCAACTTAGACCTCATTCAGCTTGGTATGACCGAACAGATCCGTATTCAATTCGATGAACTTATCCGTAAGCCACACGGCATTATCTTGGTGACAGGGCCCACTGGGTCGGGTAAGAGTACAACGCTATATGCGGGCCTGAGCGAACTGAATTCGAAAGAAACCAATATTCTTACGGTTGAAGATCCTATCGAATATGAACTTGAGGGGGTAGGTCAAACTCAGGTAAATACTAAGGTCGATATGACCTTTGCTCGCGGCTTGCGTGCAATTTTGCGCCAAGATCCCGATGTGGTGATGATAGGAGAGATCCGTGACCTGGAGACGGCGCAGATTGCCGTGCAGGCATCATTAACGGGTCACATGGTGTTATCGACGCTGCACACCAATAGCGCATCGGGTTCAATCACTCGATTACAGGACATGGGCGTGGAGCCTTTCCTGGTGTCGTCGAGTCTGTTGGGCGTGCTGGCCCAACGCCTGATCCGTACCTTATGCTCCGAGTGTAAATCTGAACATGTGCCGGATCGCAGTGAACGTAAATTACTGGGTATGAGTGCAGACGATCAAGGCGTCATATATCGCGCCGAAGGCTGTAAGTCTTGTGGCAATAATGGCTATCGCGGTAGAACGGGTATCCATGAACTGCTTATCGTCACCGACGAGGTACGTGAACTCATCCATACTGGACGTGGTGAATTGGCCATCGAAAAGCTTATTCGTCAAACCACACCTAGCATTCGTCATGATGGCATGAGTAAGGTGCTGATTGGAAAAACTACCCTCGAAGAGGTGTTACGCGTTACTCGCGAGGAATAATTCATGCCTGTATTTGAGTGTTTGTTTATAAATAAATTAGCTAGGCCGCTATGGGAAGCTATGGAGGTTTTCTATGCCGGCATTTGAATATAAGGCGTTAGATAAGCAAGGCAAACAGCAGAAAGGCGTGATCGAGGCTGATACCGCCCGCCATGCTCGTGGCCAGCTAAGAGATAAGCGCTTGATGCCATTAGAGATTAAGCCGGTTATCGAGAAGGCATCTAAGGCTAACTCCGCAGGCAAGAGTCTGTTTCAGCGGGGGATATCCGTGGCAGAACTCGCGCTGCTCACGCGTCAAATTGCCACTCTGGTCGCGGCGGGGTTACCGATCGAGGAGGCATTGCAAGCGGTTGGTCAGCAGTGCGAGAAAGATCGTCTGGCTAGCATGATCATGGCGGTGCGTTCCCGTGTGGTCGAAGGTTATAGCCTGGCCGATTCTCTGGCCGAATTCCCCCATATTTTCGATGATCTCTATCGTGCCATGGTGGCATCGGGCGAAAAGTCGGGTCATCTCGAGGTGGTGCTGAACCGCTTGGCCGACTACACCGAGCGCAGGCAGCAATTGAAAAGCAAGATGACCCAGGCGATGATCTATCCCGTTGTGTTAACCGTTGTCGCCATCGGCGTTATCGCGATCCTATTGGCCGCGGTAGTGCCTCAGGTCGTTGGCCAGTTCGAACATATGGGCCAGCAGTTGCCCTGGACGACTCAATTACTGATCCTATCGTCAGACTTTGTCAGAGATTATGGAGTGCTTGTCTTAGGTATGATGGTCGCTGGGTTTGTGTTGTTTAAACGCCTACTGACTAAACCTAAATACCGGATGAAGTTTGATTCATTATTGCTTAAGTTACCTGTTATTAGCAGGATCAGTAAGGGACTCAACACGGCGCGTTTTGCTCGGACCTTGAGCATCTTAGCGGCGAGCTCTGTGCCATTACTGGATGCGATGCGAATTGCCAGCGAGGTGTTGATTAATGTCAAGGTCAGGGCCGCGGTGGAAGACGCCACGGCGCGTGTGCGTGAAGGCACCAGTTTAGGTGCAGCATTGACCAATACCAAACTTTTCCCGCCCATGATGCTCTATATGATCACCTCGGGTGAGAAGAGCGGCCAATTAGAGCAGATGCTTGAACGAGCTGCGGATAATCAGGACAGAGAATTCGAGTCGAATGTCACCATAGCACTGGGGATATTTGAGCCTATGCTGGTTGTTAGCATGGCTAGCGTAGTGTTATTTATCGTCTTGGCTATTCTGCAACCAATCTTAGAGCTCAATAATATGGTCAGTGGTTAAGTTTAGGATTAATCGTACAATAGTGTTATCAGTAAATAAGCGTTTCGTTTTTCATTTTCTCTGAGGCTAACTAGAGGCTCAGAGCGTTTTTAAGAGGATGTTGTTCATGCAAACAAAAAATAAGCAGAAAGGTTTTACCCTACTCGAAGTGATGGTCGTTATCGTGATCTTAGGGATTCTAGCTTCTATGGTTGTTCCCAATCTGATGGGAAACAAGGATAAGGCCGATCAACAGAAAGCGGTTTCAGATATCGTCGCCTTAGAGAATGCCTTAGACATGTATCGTTTGGACAACAGCATCTATCCAACGACCGAACAGGGTCTGGATGCCTTAGTACAACAACCCAATAGTTCACCTGAGCCGCGTAACTATCGTGAAGATGGCTATGTGAAGCGTTTACCACAAGATCCATGGAGAAATGATTACTTGCTACTGAGCCCAGGTGAAAATGGCAAGCTTGATATCTTCAGCATGGGTCCAGATGGCCAAGCGGGCACAGATGATGATATCGGTAACTGGAATCTACAGAACTTCCAGTAAGAACTGATAATCATATGAAATTATTGAGTGCATCATGGATATGCCTGCATATTCCAGACTCTCCTCACTACGGGGTTAGCCGATGAAGCAATTACGCCAGCAAGGTTTCACCTTGATGGAAGTGCTCTTAGTGGTGCTCTTGATGGGCTTGGCTGCTTCGGCTGTGACCATGACCATGGGCGGCGCCGATGGTAAGAAACAACTCGAGAGAGCGGCCCTGCAGTTTATGGCCGCTACCGAGATGGTACTCGATGAGACTGTGCTCAGCGGTCACTTCATCGGTATCGTGATCGAAAAAACCAGTTATAAATATGTTTTCTACGATGAGGGTAAATGGAAGTCATTAGATAGGGATCGTATTTTGGCCGAACGGCAGATGAAAGAAGGGGTTGAGATAAGCCTGGTCTTGGATGGTCTACCTCTGGTGCAGGAAGATGAAGAGCAAGATTCCTGGTTCGACGAGCCCTTCATAGACGAGAAGACCGCAGAGGAGAAAAAGAAGTTTCCTGAGCCGCAGATCTTGTTATTCCCCAGTGGTGAGATGAGTGCGTTCGAGATGACCTTTTTTAGTGTAGATGAGCAAGGTAACGACATTGAAGCCTCTGTGATTGGTGATTCGCTCGGACGCTTATCTCTGGGGAGAGACGATGAGTTCGATGGCGGTGACTATGGGCACTAATAGCATCAAGAGAGCCAAAGCCAAAGGCATGACCTTGTTGGAGGTCATAGTGGCCCTGGCGGTGTTTTCCATCGCTGCGGTATCAATTACTAAGAGCCTGGGGGATCAGATCGCCAACATGCCCATCTTAGAAGAGCGTACCTATGCCCAATGGGTGGCTAATAATGTGATGGTCGATGCCAGATTGGACGCTAAGTTC
Source organism: Shewanella sp. (assembly GCF_013214165.1). GTDB lineage: Bacteria > Pseudomonadota > Gammaproteobacteria > Enterobacterales > Shewanellaceae > Shewanella. The sequence continues at coordinate 59,034 of NZ_JABSSM010000008.1, forward strand.
CCAGAAATAGGCAAGAAAGACGGCGAAATGGAGCTTGCCGGCCGTGATTGGTATTGGCGAAAAGAGATAGTAAAAACTTCAGATGACAAGTTCCGCATGATACGTGTCAGTGTCAGCAATGATGCTCGTTATAAACGTATTGTTGCCCAGGTGAGCAGTTATGTATTCGATCAACAATAGCCGCAATAGGGGCTTCACCTTACTCGAGATGTTGATCGCTATCGCTATCTTCGCCATGATCGGCTTGGCGGCAAATGCGGTATTGAGTACGGTGATTAAAAACGATGAAGTCACCAAAGAGTTTTCCACCAAGTTAAGGGCGATGCAGCAAGGCTTTGGTGCATTAGAGCGTGACTTAGGCCAGATGGTGGCCAGGACACCAAGATTGTTGGAAGGTAGCCGCGGCAGCACAGTATTTCAAACCGGCACCGATATTTTGGATTCAGAATCAGAGGCCTTGGTCTTCTTCCGCTTGGGCTGGCTCAATCCGGATGGGATCTTGCCCCGTGGCAGCATACAGTCGGTGGCGTACGTGGTCATAGACGGTGCCCTCGAGCGTTGGTATTACCCATACCCTGAGCCAGGATTTGGCGCAGATCCGATAAAAACCCTAGTGATGCGAGGGGTGATATCGGTGCAGTACTCCTTCTTTATGGAAGACAAGTGGGAACGTAAGGTCGATGGTACTAAGTTGCCCAAGGCGATAGCCATGGAGATCGAATTAGAGGGTTTAGGCAAGATTCAACGTAAATTTTTACTGCCCTTAGGCGCGTCACACGCAGCAAATAATGATAGCGGCGGTGGTAATAACAAGGGCGGTGGCAGCTAATGGTTGAAAATTTAATGGTTAAGGCTCAATTAGCCCATGGCGAGCTGAACCCGTCATTACCCGGGGCGATAAGCTAATGAATCAGCTTGCAGCCAAACAGCGTGGCGTCGCGCTTATCGTGGTCTTATTGATCGTCGCCATGGTGGCAATTATCGCCACCAACATTAATAGCCGTAATCAGCTATCTGTGCGTCGCACCCTCAATTTGACCGAGTATAATCAGGCATTCTGGTATGCCATTTCCGCCGAAGAGTTAGCTAAAAAAGTACTCAAGCAAGATTTCGAAGACGCGGATGATACGGTACATCTACAGCAATATTGGGCCCAGGCCGATGTGGTATTCCCCGCAGACAATGGCGAGATTGGCGGCACAATTTCAGATTTACAGTCTTGCTTCAACCTCAATGCCTTGTCGGTCGAGAGTGACAAGGGAGCCGGAGGTAATGGCCAGCCGAAATTACCACTGGCGGCGGTGCAATATAAAGGTTTACTGGTTGCATTGGGCATGGATGATTTCGGCGCCGAGCGGATAACCCATACCCTAAAAGATTATATCGATGAGGATACTACGGCTAGCCCATTTGGCGCCGAAGATGCAGATTATGAATCCCGGGCCGTGCCGTACCGTGCGGCTAATACCTTGATGAATCATCGTAGTGAGTTGCGAGCCGTGTTGGGATATACACAAGATGTCTATCTCAAGTTACTGCCTTATATCTGTGTGATACCCGGTAATAATACCCAGGTATTGAATGTGAATACCATAGAGGTTGAGCAGGCCGCGCTGCTTGCGGGCATGTTTGATAATAAGATCTCTGTGGGGGAGGCTGAAAGCATCATCAATCAGCGCCCCGGAGGCGGATTTGAGAAGCTTGAGGATTTTACCGAGATCTCTTCTATTGCCAGCCTGATCACCGCGGATGCGGCGTTAAAAACCAGCTTCGATGTCACATCAAAGTATTTCAAGTTGGAGGCGGGGGCGAAAGTTGAGAGTGCCACCTTCCGGCTAGAGAGTGTGCTGCAGATGAATGGATCTAAGATAGAGGTATTGACTCGTCAATTTGGTGGGCAGAAATAATCCTGACGATAGCGAGTATCGTCGGTGAGCTTAATAAAAATAGCATAACCTTGTCTGAATCCGTGTTGGTAAGGGATGAGGTTAGTGGAGAATAAATTTGAGTGAAAGACTATTTATCCGCTTAGGAACAAGTCAGGAGCAAGGCTGCTCATGGCTGGTTTGGTCTGAGCTGGAGCAGGAAATTATAGGGTCTGGTGAGCTTAAAAATGCTCAGGCATTGGCTAGCCTGACTGAGCGAGCCGGCAATCGCCCCGTCGATGTCCTGGTTCCTTCGTCGGCGATAACCTTGACCCAGGTAGAGTTGCCCGAGAAGGGGCAGCGTCAAGCGATCCAAGCATTACCTTTCATGTTGGAAGAGAACCTAGCTGAAAATGTTGATGATCTGCATTTTGTCACCGGCCCTCGTGAGGGCGAGCACCTCAGCGTGGCTGTGGTTGCCCATGAGCAGATGCAAACCTGGCTAACCTGGCTCAGTGATGCGGGTTTAAAACCTAAGCGTATCGTCCCCGATTGTCTGGCATTACCCCTGCAGGAGTGTCAGTGGGCGGCGATTAAATTTAATCAGGAATATTTACTCCGCACCGGTGCCGGAGTCGGAGTGAGTCTGAGTGAAGACTGGCTGAACATGGTCTTGCCAAGGCTACTTCCTGCGGATAGCGAGGCCATGGTCACCGTCGCTGGCTATAGCGAGTTGAATTTAGCCGGTACTCAGGTTCAGCCACAAGAACTCGAGCTTCCTATGCTGGTGCTGGCTAAAGGGATCTTATCGGCGCCGATTAACCTACTATCCGGCAGCTATACTCCTAAACGTGAATATGGCAAACACATACAGATTTGGCGCAATGCAGCCATTGTCATCGTGGTTGCCCTGGTGCTATCCCTGGTGAATAAAGGGCTCAACATTCACCAGATGAATACCGAGCAGGCGCGTCTGCAGCAGCAGAGCGAGACTATTTTTAAGCAAGCCGTACCTGGAACCTCACGTATAGTAAATCTTAGATCTCAAATGGACAGGCATCTCAGGAACATGCAGGGCAGCGGAGGTGGCAGTGAGTTTTTCTCTATGCTTGAAGGCTTAGAGGAGGCATTTACTCAGGTGCCTGAGTTAAAGCCAACTACGCTACGTTTCGATAGTGGCCGCAATGAGCTGCGTATGCAGGTGACCGCCAAGAGCTATGCCCAAGTGGAACAGTTTAAGGAGATTGTTTCTCGCTCATATAGGTTGGATTCGGGTGCGATGAACAGCGGTGAAGATTCAGTTACCAGCACATTGACCTTGAGGAGTAAGTAGCATGGAAAATGTGAAACTATGGTGGAACGGTCTCATCTTACGTGAGAAGCAGCTCGTCGGCGTCTGTGGTGTATTTCTCATTATTGCTTTTCTCTATTGGGGGATCTGGACGCCGATATCGAATGCAGAAATTGAGGCCGAAAGAGGCTTACAGGCACAACAGACGACCCTTAATTTTGTTAAGCAGACGGCAAATAAGATAGCCGGTCTCAAGGAGAGTGGTAATAAAGCCAGTTTCAGGGGGAGCCTGAGTGCGGCTGTGAATCAGAGTGCGGGGGCGTTTGGCCTGGAGATCACTCGTATGCAGCCTCAGGGGGAGAAAATTCAAATCTGGATGGATGATGTCCCTTTCGATGCATTACTCGGCTACCTCAACGAGCTGGTACAAGAGAAGGGACTATCCTTAGAAAGCATAGATTTAGCAGAGTCTGATACGGCAGGTTTAGTGCGTGTTCGTCGTATTCAATTGTCGCAGTAATGATCGTTTTTATTAAGGTGTAGTAGTGAATTTAACTAAAAAAATTATTATCGGCGTGTGCATCTATCTGGTATTTTTGCTGGCCTTGTTACCTGCAAGTGTGGTGATAACGCTGGCGCCTCTGCCTAATAATATCAACTTGAGTGGTGTTTCTGGTTCAATATGGTCGGGAAGTATCGAGTCGCTAACAATACAAGGTAGGCAATTAGAACAGGTTCAGTGGCAGTTGAGCCCCTGGGGTTTGTTGCTGGGTCAGGCCAAGATAGATCTGGTCATAGGTAATCGTGGCTCGACGGTTAACGGTAAAGGATTAATCATTGTTTCCATGAGCGGAATCGATGCGCAAGGCCTGAGATTCGAGGCGCCGACTAGCTTCCTGTTAGGCAATAATCGCCTACCTTTCCGCACTAAAGTCGGTGGCGATATCAGCTTGTTTATCGAACACCTCGAACAAGGGGCCCCTTGGTGTGAACAGTTAAATGGTAAGCTGTTTATCAATAGTGCCCGGGTCAAAAACCAGTTCGGCAACTATCCTCTTGGAGACATAGAGCTAGGCCTGAGCTGTGTCGATGGCAATGTGAAGGTGCAATCAGATGAGACTATGAATCAGTTAGGCTTTAGCGGCACTCTGGTGCTGCAGGCCGAGAAGGTGGTCCAGCTCAGCGCTAAGATAAAAGAGACAGCCGCACAACCGGAAGATCTGCAGCAGGCATTGGTTTTCCTGGGTAAGAAAGACAGCCAAGGTTATTATCCGATCAGTTATCAAGGCCGGATCCCCGGATTCTAACGAATACCAGTCCCAATAAGAGTCATAGATTGGGTTACATGAAAAAGGCACCAAGTGGTGCCTTTTTCATGTCTGCGGCTAAGCTAACCCGCTAGAAGATCATCCAGCAACAGGTGATAATCACCTATTGCGGGAAAATCGCTAAACACTTTATTGGCTTGCTGACTGTCTGGGTTGGTTATACCCAGCTGATAAGCCACGCCGGCATCTTTTGCTGCCTGTAATATAGCTTCATTATCATCGATAAACAGGCAGCGACTAGGATCTAACTGGAACTGCAAGAAGAGGTGTTGCCAGAAGTGAGGGTGCTCTTTAGGGTAACCCGTTTCATGGCTGGAGAGCATATGGTCTAGTCCTGCAGCTAGTTCTGTATGTTCTAGTTTCAGGGCCAAGCTTTTGGGGTGGGCATTGGTGACCAGGATGCGAGACTTTTTTTGCGCACCTAGGGCGGACAGGAATGGCATACTGTCCTGTCTTAACTGAATCCTATCGACTAAGGTTTTGTGCAGCCCTATGATATCGAGCCGTAATTCATTTTCCCAATAATCTAAGCAATACCAGTCTAAAGTGCCGAACACTTTATCGTAACACGATTCAACTAACGCTTGTGCGGCTTGGCTAGTCAAGCCTCTTTGCCGACTTAATTCCGCTGGGACCAAGCTTAACCAGAAGTGATTATCGAAATGTAGATCCAGTAGGGTTCCATCCATATCGAGTAACACAGTATCTATCTCATTCCATGGAAACATCATTATTCCGTTTTAATTGTTTGAAGTGTAGGGCTTTACCTTGAGTGTACAAGTGATTCAACTATCTAGAAGCCTAATATTAATCTATCTTATTCCTTAATCAAGGCAGTTTCTGGTTGTAGATTAAAAACAGGATAGTAAGATTGTACTGTTAAGCACTTACCATTTGGCTCAGGGACTCCTATGAAGCACAAGAAACCGGAAATTCTAGGTTCAGAGATTGTTGCGCAAAGTCGCTTGTTTATAATAGAGCAGGTCAACCTCAAGTTCTCTAATCAGGTCGAGCGACAGTATGAGCGAATGAAGGGGAATAATCGTGGTGCTGTGATGGTGGTTCCTGTGCTCAATGGAGATACTCTATTACTGGGGCGCGAATATGCCGCTGGTACTCATACCTACGAGCTCGGTTTTGTGAAAGGTTTAATCGATCCCGGCGAGGAGGCACATGAAGCTGCTAATCGTGAGCTGCAGGAAGAGATAGGTTTTGGGGCCAAAAAGCTCACCCATCTTATGGAGTTGAGTCTGGCCCCAGGTTATTTTGCCAGCAAGATGCAGGTTTTTATTGCCGAAGATCTTTATGAGAGCGTTCTGGAAGGAGATGAGCCTGAGCCTATCGAGATGGTTCCCTGGCCGCTGGATAATTGGCAATCTTTGCTCGAACAGGAAGACTTTTCAGAGTCTAGGAGCGTAAGCGCCTTGTTTTTAGCTCAAAAATATCTAAAACTATAAGTGTTTAAAACATAATTATAAGAACCATTTTTCTTATACGTGTATGTGTGAGTCGGCTGTTGGAGCAGTTATGAAGCCAGAAGAGTACATAGAACAAGCAATTGATATTGCTGTTGAAGCGGGAATAAAGATACGCGATATCTATCTCAAAGGGACTTTTGAAAAAGAGATAAAGTCTGATAATACGCCTGTGACTTCGGCAGATATTGCAGCTCATAATATTATCACTGTCGCGTTACAAGCCTTGACTCCCGATATCCCGGTGCTTTCCGAGGAAGATGCGAATATTCCTTTCTCTGAGCGCAAGGACTGGCAACGTTATTGGTTGGTAGACCCCTTAGATGGCACCGGGGAGTTTATCGCGGGCAGTGGTGATTTCTCTGTGATTATCGCCCTGATAGAGCATAATCGACCTATCATGGGAATAGTGTATGTGCCTATGACAGAGGTATGTTATTACGCCATTGCTGGGCTAGGAGCCTATAAGCGTGATGGTCAATCAGAGGTCAGGATCATGAGCCGTCAGTTGCCTGTCGATCGGGACCCACAGCTAAAGCTCGCCGTTAGCCGACGTCAAGACCCGCAGTCGGTACTTAAGTTATTTAGCCATACCAAACATTGCGAATTGATTGTACTCGGTGGAGCCGCTTTAAAGAGCTGCCTGGTGGCAGAAGGAAAAGCCGATTGTTATGTTCGTATCGGGCCAACGGGCGAGTGGGACACAGGTGCCGCTCAGATCATCGTCGAAGAGGCTGGCGGGCAGATCATGGATATTGAGCTTCAGCCCTTGAGTTATAATGAGCGAGAATCTTTAGAAAACCCTAACTTTATTGTGGTGGGTTCTCCCCACTTAGCCTGGGACGTTCTACTAACAGCTGAGAGTTAAACTAATATCGTTAAACAGGCCATCAATCAATGATGGCCTGTTCTTTATTCGTAGTCTAACAAGTCACTATCTGCTCTGGATGATAGATTAGAGGATTATTATGATTTTGACTCGACGTTTCCTGCCCTATTTTATTACTCAGTGTCTGGGAGCGTTGAACGACAATGTCTATAAAAATATCTTGTTACTCTTGGTCACCTATTCGCAACTTGCTAGTCTGCCTATCGATGTAAATCTATTTGTTAATCTCGCCGCCGGTTTGTTTATTCTTCCCTTCTTTCTTTTTTCTGCTCACGCGGGTCTGATCGCCGACAATATCGATAAAGCGATATTAATTCGACGCCTCAAGTTGTTAGAGGTGATCATCATGTGCTGTGGTGCGGCGGCAATCGTTAGCCAAAGTTACTTGATCATGTTGGTGTTGCTCTTTCTGATGGGGACACAATCTGCTTTCTTTGGCCCGGTGAAATATTCACTTCTGCCTAAGGTATTGAAGGATGTTGACTTGGTTAGGGGCAATGCCTGGGTTGAGATGGGCACCTTCATCTCAATTTTGATCGGCACCATAGTCGCTGGTCTGATCGTTGCCAGCGATCATGCCAACACGTTAGCCGCGATAACCGTGGTTTTTTTAGCATCTGTTGGCTACATCTCCAGTCGATTTATCCCATCTATCCCCCTAAGCTTTGAAGCTAAAAAGTTGAGCTTCACTCCCTTTTCCGGTTCGATAGCCTGCCTCAGGAAAGCCAGACGAACGCCTTCGATATGGATGGCCGTACTCGCCATCAGCTGGTTTTGGTTTCTTGGTGCAACCTATCTTACTCAATTTCCCAATTTTGCTAAGTTACACTTGCATGCAGGAGCCACAGTAGTTTCCTTGTTGTTAGCCTTGTTTTCTGTCGGTATAGCGGCAGGATCATTTTTATGTGATCGCATGTCATTTAAACGCGTCGAGTTAGGCCTCTTGCCCTTCGGCTTATTGGGGTTGGCCATTTTTGGTATTGACTTGTATTGGGCTATACCAGAGTCGAATCCTGTCGATGTGTATACTGCCGGCAGCTTCATTGGCGAGCCTCAACATTATCGGCTCATGTTTGACTTATTCATGGTGGGGGCCAGTGGTGGTCTATTTATCGTGCCCTTGTATGCATTTATTCAGGCGAGGACCAAGGAGGGGGAGTGCGCGCAGGCCATTGCGGCAAATAACATCATGAATGCATTGTTTATGGTGATGTCAGCCATCTTCGCCATCATCTTCTTGGGCCCTTGGGGCGGGAGTATATTGCAGTTGTTCTTGGTGCTTGCCCTAGCAAATTTACTGGTTGGAGCCTGGCTGTTTATCAGCCTAGCTGAGCTGAGATTGAGGCTGGTAACTTACCTCTTGGCGAGATTCATATATCCACTGTCTGTGGCTCAAGGTGATAGCTTACCTAAACGTGGAGGAGCGATATTAACTGGCTCATCAAGTGCAGCGAAAGATCTGTTTCTGATGCAGAGCCTTTCTGTACGACCCATATTTTTTATATTGGGACAGCCACTTGAGACGGGATTTCTGGCCAAGCTGCTAAGAACATCGGGAAATGTGTTTGAAGCGGCAGCGAGCCAACCAGGGAAAGCCGCTGAGGGGAGTCAGGAGTATATCGAGCACCTAACTAAGGCATTAGCTAATGACGAGCTGGTTTATCTGTGCATAAATGATCATCTGGATCTTAGCGATAAATACCAGAGCTTGCTTGAATCAGTACCTAGGATGAGTATCTCATTGCAGCCTTTGAATTTCAGGGGAGACAAGCGCGCTGACCTGAGTGCAGCGAGCAGAAGACTCGGTGTGGTGTTAACCCAAATAAACATACCTCTAGACAATGACTAGAGGTATGTGACCATGGCCTGGTTTGGGTATTATGTGCGAGCCGAATACTCGTCTAACCATTCATGCATTGCCTGATGGGAGCCCTTAAATAACACTCGAGCCTGCTTCTTGTCTAGTTGATACAGATACATAGGATCGTAATACTTGTTGAGTAGCATAGATATCCACTCGAGGTGAGCCTCTGTACTGCTGGTTTGCTGTTGAATTTTCAGTGCGTTGGCAATGATGGACTGAAACTCATCATGTAACTGACCACCGAGTCGCTTCTTAATACCCGTGATACTTAGGCTCAAGTACTCTGAAAACGCGAGCCAGCCAGCCTCTTCACCTAGGCGCTCTATATAGCCAGAATGCATCTTATGCACGTACTCATCCAATAATCTGCTATGCCTATCTTGGTTGGATTCCTCTAACACTAAGATCTGCGCCGTTTGCATGGCGCTGTAAAATGTCTTGGGTATCGCAGAACGACCGATGAGGAAGCTTTCATCCTCTAAGACTAAACAGCGTTCATCTCTTTGCTGATGTTTTAATAGTTCCACTGCCAAACGGTTTTCAAAATTGATCTGGGTTGGTTGGGGCTCATGGTAACGCCCAAAACTCGATCCCCTGTGATGGGCTATGCCTTCCAGATCGACGGACTCGGAACGCTTGACTAAGAAGTCAGTTTTACCGCTGCCAGTGATGCCACTGAGAATCAATACCGGTTGCTGTTGAGGAGCCTCATCGATGACATCGATAAGATACTGGCGCATAGCCTTATAACCCCCTTCTACATAGGGGATCTCCAAGCCAGCCTCTTGAAGCCATTGTTGAGTAAGCTGAGATCTTAGGCCGCCTCGAAAGCAATACAAGTATGCACCTGGATTTTTGTCAAAGTAATCCAGCCAGGCATCTAGTCTTTGCTGCTTTACTTTACCTTTAACCAGGGAGTGCCCGAGCTTGATGGCCGCTTCTTGGCCATTTTTCTTGTAGCAAGTACCTACCTTCTGTCGTTCGCTATCTTGCATTAACGGCAGGTTTGTACTGCTTGGGAACGCGCCCTTGTTAAATTCGAGCGGTGCCCTGACATCCATCATAGGTTGACCCGATAACATGATCTCTCTGTAAGCGCTCTTAGGGACTAGATGTTTGCTCATTAGATCAGTTCCACGAGCTGAGTTTGCGAGGCATCTGTCATAGTACCAATACATTGAGTCGGCACATTATTCTTGGCTAGCAAGCTAATCAGTTCTTGCTCGGCATCAGCCGCTACCGAGATGAGTAAACCGCCGCTGGTCTGAGGATCACAGATAATGCCTTTCTGCTCATCTGTGAGTGTTGGCAGATGCTCGCTGTAGCTATCGTAGTTTCTGTGTGTGCCACCGGGTATACAACCCATCTCAAGATAGGTTTTCGCCTTAGGTAATAGTGGTAATGCCGCAATTTTGATCTTGGCATTGAGTGTTGCCCCTAGGCACATTTCGATAAGATGACCGGCAAGTCCAAATCCTGTGACATCTGTCATGGCGTTAACCTCGGAAATTTTTGCGATCGCCGGGCCTAATAAATTCAGCTCACACATGGCATCGGCGGCAATGTTGATATCTTCAGGCGCAATTTTTTTCTGCTTCTGAGCCGTAGTTAAGATGCCTATGCCTAAGGGTTTAGTCAGATAGAGTCTGTCGCCAGATTTAGCCGTATCGTTTTGCTTCAATTCGGCTAGCGGGATCTGTCCGGTCACTGCGAGCCCGAAAATGGGCTCTGGAGAGTCGATACTATGACCACCGGCCAACATGATGCCGGCGTCTGCACAGGCTTGGCGTCCGCCATCGACAACTTGCTGAGCCACTTCTGCCGGTAAGGTATTCACCGGCCAACCTAAAATTGCGATGGCCATCATAGGTGTGCCGCCCATGGCATAGATATCGCTGATGGCATTAGTTGCGGCGATTCGACCGAAGGTGAAGGGATCATCGACGATGGGCATGAAGAAATCTGTGGTACTGATGATGCCAGTTTCTTCGTTGAGTTTATAAACGGCTGCATCATCACGGGTCTGGTTACCCACTAACAGCTTGGGATCTTCGAACACCGGAAGCTGAGAAGCTAATATCGTTCCTAGGACTTTTGGTGAGATTTTACATCCACATCCTGCGCCATGGCTGTACTCGGTAAGTTTGATTGTAGATTCTGACATGAACTCAAAAGTCCCTTTAGAAGGTAATTAGGCGCTCATGATAGACCTATCGGTAGGCTACTTCAATTAGCAGTGCACTAGAATCAAGGCTGTGAGGAGAACTGGGGGGAATAGAGACAATTGGTAAGTAAGCTAGCAGATGAATCCCTGTAAAAATAACGGCTCGATAGAGATGCGATCGAGCCGTTTTATAACAGAATTAAGCGTAAGTCGCGGTGAGTAGCTTCCAGTTCCTATGTTGTAAAACGAAACGTTGTTTCATCTCGTCGACTTGCTGCGCTAATTGCTTGTTGGCTAACTGTTTGCGCTTCGCTTCGAGCAGCTCTTTCTTTGCCTGATAATAGTCAGCCAGATGAGATTTTAATATCTCGTATTCTGCCTGTAATTTCTCTAACACTTCATCACAGTTACTGAGTGTCGAGACGCGATCTTGGGTGCGCTGCAGTTGCATCTTGAGTTTGGCACTCTCAATTCTTTCCTGAGGAGTGACCCGCAGATCTTTTGCTAGTCCACACCAATTTAAGGCGTTGATTAGCCACTTGGTTGGATCGTAGTGCCACCAATGTATGCCGTTACGATAGTCATTTTCGAAGATATGATGGAAGTTATGATAGCCTTCACCATAGGTAAGCAGCGCGATAAAGCCATTATCACGTGCTGTGTTCTTATCCGTATATGGCTGACTTCCCCACACGTGGGCCAGTGAGTTGATAAAGAAGGTACAGTGCTGCACAACAACCAGTCTTAACAGGCCTGCCATAAGTAGCATTGCCAGAATATCTCCATTGAGCCAGCCTAAGAATGCGGGTAAACCTATGTTCATCAAAATAACCAAAGCTAGATAGTGTTTGTGCTGCCACATGACTATCTTGTCATTCTGCAGATCTCGAACATTCTTGTAATCATGATAAAGCTGAGCATGGTATTCCCTCAGCATCCAGCCTATATGGCTATACCAGAATCCCATCTTAGCCGAGTAAGGATCTTTTTCATTATTATCCACATGCTTATGATGCATCCTGTGATCCGAAGACCAGTGCAGCGCACTGTTTTGTAGCGCTAGCGCGCCGCCAAGAGCAAATAGGAAGCGTACCGGCGCCTTAGCTTTATAGGTTTTGTGTGACCAAAGTCGGTGATAACCTGCGGTGATCGACAAGCCACTGGCAAAAGCAAAACCAAGTAAAGCAAGCCATTCCGTCAGGCCATAGCCCTGTGTCATGCCGTACCAGGGAACGAGTATGGCAGCGCCTAAAAAAGTGATTAAAAAGAAGGCGACATTAGTCCAAATTAGCGGGGGTTTGTTCATTATTCCTATCCAGTTTAGCTTTGAGCGTACATCTGTACGCTAATTTAGCTTGCTAAGCGATTTGGGTCAAGTCGTAAACACTCGTTAGGGGCTGTGTTTTAGTGTCAAAAAATGTATCATCACGGGATAATACTTAAGTTTCGGATCCACCATGACGGGCGTAAGAGCACAGCAGAAAGAGAAGACGCGCAGGGCGTTAGTCGATGCCGCATTTAATCAACTCAATGCTGAGCGTAGTTTTTCGAGTCTAAGTTTGCGGGAAGTCGCTCGCGAGGCAAAAATAGCGCCAACCTCTTTCTATNGNCATTTTAAAGATATGAATGAGCTAGGCTTGACCATGGTNGATGAAGGTGGCTTAACACTNNGGCAGATGATGCGTAAGGGACGGCAGCGAGCCGANGCNGGCGGNAGNGTTATTCGTATCTCAGTNGATACCTTTATGGAAGTGCTAGAGTCTAATCCGAATGTGTTTAGAATNTTATTGCATGAGCGTTCTGGCACATCGGCTCCCTTTAGAGCGGCGGTAGCNCGTGAGATAGAGCATTTTATCTCTGAGTTGACTCATTATACCGANGCCACGGCAAANNGAACNCCTGAACTTGCCAGAGCTCAAGCCGAAGCCTTAGTCACCTTNGTNTTTAATGCCGGAGCGGCNGCATTGGATATGAAGCGAGTCGATAGAAAAGTACTTGCCGATAGATTAGTTATTCAGTTACGCATGGTGGCCAAGGGCTCGGAAGCGTTACAACAGAAATTGGATAGAAGATAGCAGTGAGTCTGCTGCAAAATAAAAGGGCCTTTTAGGCCCTTTATCATTGATGCAGTTAGCAGATATTTTCTTAGTTTACTTTTTTTCTAAGAAGACGCCTGATTCCATATGGTCTGTATATGGGAACTGATCGAATAGAGCGAAGCGAGTAATATTGTGTGTCTTGGTCAGCTCGGCCAAGTTTTCAGTTAAGGTGCTAGGGTTGCAGGATATGTATACGATGCGCTCATAACCTTGAACTAGCTTGACGGTATTTGAATCTAATCCCGCTCGTGGTGGGTCAACAAAGATGGTATTACAATTATAACTGTCTAGATCTATCCCTTCCAAGCGTCTAAAGCTTCTCTTCTTAGCCATTGCATCGGTGAAGTCTTCTGCAGACATACGTATGATCTGCAAGTTATCGATATTGTTGATTTCGATATTGTATTGCGCCGATTGAACCGAAGGTTTCGCCAGCTCAGTGGCGAGAACCCGATCGAAGTTTTGCGCTAAAGCGATAGAAAAATTGCCGTTACCACAATATAGCTCTAACAGATCACCCGTGCTGTTCTTGGTGACATCTATTGCCCATTCGAGCATTTTTACCGAGACCTTACCATTGGGCTGAGTGAAGCTATTTTCAATTTGATGATATTGAAGCTGTTTACCGTTCACGTTTAGGCTTTCAACAACGAAATCTTTATCGAAAATGAGTTTCTGTTTTCGGGCTCTACCGATCAAGTTAACCTTGAATCTAGATGCCAGTTTCTCTTTAAGGACCTTAGCCTCTGCTTCCCACTGCTGATCCAGTTGCTTATGGTAAAGTAAGGAAACTAAGATCTCGCCACTGAGAGTAGAGAGAAAGTCGATTTGAAATAATCTATGTCTTAGTATGGTGTTAGGCTTTAACTCTTCGATTAAGGCGGGCATCATCTCGTTAATCAAATTGCTCGCTGGAAGAAATTGGTCACAACGAACCTTACTGTCTAGCGCTTTATCGAACATGTAGTAATACATGTCGTCACCGTCATGCCAGATGCGGAATTCACAGCGCATACGATAATGGGCGGTTTCAGAGCCAAAGACTTCTAACCTTGGCGTATCAAAGTCTGTGAATATCTGTTCCAGCTTGATGCGCTTGTTTTCGAGTTGCGCATCATAGGTCTTAGGATCCATTGCTGCTAAATTCATTTATTGATCACCTTGGCTTAATTTGGGGCGGAATTATTATACTAGATGACTGATATGTCCAGTTTCTGGCTTTCGATTTATAGAATCTTGTGTGAAAATTGCATTTTACCCTCTAAAAGCATCTTGTAGCATTATAGAATGTAAGGGCTATTGCCTGTGAAGGTCACGTTAGTTAATGGAGAAGTGTCTTGTCTAAACCTATACTCGTTTTCGATTCAGGAATTGGTGGTTTAACGATTCTTGATGAAATTAGACAAGCACTGCCAAATGAGAGTTATATTTATTTGTTCGACAATGCTCGCTTACCTTACGGTGAGTTAGGAGAGCAGGAACTGATTTCAGGTTGTGTCTCGCTCATTACTGATTTCGTTCAAAAACAATCGGTCTCCATGGTGGTTATAGCCTGCAATACCGCCAGCACGCTCATATTGCCATCACTGAGAGCGGTACTCAATATTCCTGTTGTTGGTGTGGTTCCGGCTATCAAGCCTGCGGCGCTTTTATCTCGAAACAAACACATAGGCCTGCTTGCTACACCCGGTACGATAAAGCGCGCTTATACTCATGAGTTAATCGATCAATTTGCCCGTGGGTGCTCGGTCGAACTGTATGCCTCATCGGAACTGGTCATGCTAGCGGAACAGAAGGCCGCTGGTGAGCCTGTGACTCAGCAAGAATTGGCACAAATATTAAGACCAATTCATCAAAGTAAACTCGATACATTAGTTCTAGGTTGTACCCACTTCCCCATACTTAAACAGGAGATGCAAGAATACCTCGGGGATCGGGTATCACTGCTAGATTCTGGAAAGGCGGTTGCGGCACGAGTATTAACCTTAATACTTAAGACTCAGCAGGAATTGGTGCTGGGTAAGCAAGATGATGAGTACAGAGATGTGATCAGGGAAGAACTGCAACAAGAGGGTGAAAATACGCCTTATGGAACTGAGCTAGCTTATTATACCTCAGAAGGCATTGAGCAAGGTTTGAAAAAGACATTAGCCAAGTTTGGTTTTTCTAAAAGCTCAAGAGTGAGTCACTCATAATAGAATTTAGAATACAAACCGGCTAATATCCTGTCACCTAAGGATTAGGCGTTTTCGTTACGTTCGCTCTTATCTGAATCTTGAGATTTAGCTTCTCTGACTTTTAAGGTACGTTCCTGGAAGTCAAACTCATTTAACTTAGACATAGCTTTTTGTGCACCTGCTTCCGACATTTCGATGAAACCGAAACCTTTACGACGTCCAGTCTTGCGATCACGTACTAATCTGACTGAGTTTACAGGGCCGTACTTACCAAATAACTCTTTTACTTCGCCTTCATGTACACGGTAAGGAAGATTACCGACATAAAGAGTCATTGTTGGACCTGTGTATTGCTCAACACTTGCGGCATTATCACCGGCTTCTGTTGATTGGCCTTTTAGGGAAAAGATAACGCTAGCAATAATAGCACCAGTAAAGAAAGCGACTGCAGCGTTTAACTCGGGAGCGACAAAATAAATCGCTACTGCGCCAAGGATGGCGATAATCAAAACAATAAGAAATGGCTTTTGCATAAATATGATCTCTGAAGAATTGATAAATAACTGTTAATAGCAGGTATATGGTAATGAATTATTTAGCATTACACTAGCCCGTTGCCGAAAAAACGAGCTTAATGGTGAAGTAATTTTAATTTAAGGCTAATAAAGCGACGTGTGCAGGGTGAAAAACAGGCTTAAATTGACCGGGTGTTTAAAACTTCAGCGGATGATTCGATAACGGAGAAAAAGGGCTTGCGCGTTGGTAGAATCTCCCTATAATGCGCATCCACTGACACGGTAAACCGGTCTTCTTAACGAAAGCTGAAACCAGTCAGGGCAACGAGTGAGCTAAGGGTTTAATCATTTTTAATGATTGAAATTCTTTTTAAAAAAGCCCTTGACGCCAACAGCCGGGAGTGTAGAATACGCATCCCTAACCAAGGCAGAACGCTTTGGGAAGTAAGTAAAAACCTGCGACCTAGCGTCAACGGAAGTGCTATCAAGCACTAAGCTCTTTAACAATTTATCAAGTAATCTGTGTGGGCACTCACAGGTGTTGAGTTATTCGAAATTGCCTCTCACGAGGTAATCAAAAATTTAACTCGACGAATCTCTTACTCCTTTATAAGGAATAGAGAAGCTGAGTGACCATAGCGACTTTGGTTTCTACTTTCTTACTCTCACGAGCAAGCAAAGTAAATTCAAAGAAGCAAAATATGTAAGCTTCATTGGCATCCTCTTTATAGAGAGTGATTAATGAAAAACAGTTTTTTGTTTTCACTTTTTAAAAAGTGAAGGCATAGTTTCGTTGAGCCGATGTCATTTTCGAAAGGGAATGCATCAAAAAAACTTTAATTGAAGAGTTTGATCATGGCTCAGATTGAACGCTGGCGGCAGGCCTAACACATGCAAGTCGAGCGGAAACAGGAAG
>NZ_JABSSM010000080.1 GCF_013214165.1 Shewanella sp.
GCTCTGGTACTCGACTTCGGCCTGACGCACCTCCAAGCCGGAAATGACACCATTTTCCTTGCGTAAACGTGCAAGATCACGCTCTTTTCGGCGTAACTCGACCGTATTCAATGAGATCTGATACCTGTGTTCGATATCCAGCCATTGATAGTAGCGACTGGCCACATCACTGATTAAGCTGATCACCGCGAGATTGAGTGACTCCTGCGCCGAGAGGTAATTGGCATAGCTGCTCTCACTGCGCCGCCTGTTTGCCCCCCAGATATCCAGCTCCCAGGATACGGTGCCCACCAGATCGAACTCGTTCTCGTGGCTGGGGTTGGTATTGGTGATACCGCTGTCGATGGAACGCTCGGCATTGGCATCGATCCCCAGCGCCGGATAAAGCGCCGCATCTGTGACGGTGACGTTCGAGCGCGCGGCTAACAATCTGGAGCGCACGGTTTCTAAATTGATATTCTTCGACAAGGCGTGTGTTATCAATACCTGTAAGTCGGGATCCAAATAAAAGTCGCGCCAGTGAGACAGACCGATATTCTTTGCCGACTCCTGGGCCAGTTCATCAAAGTATTGAGGCGGTAACTCGAGCTCCGGCCGCTCATAATCCGGCCCCATGGCGCAGCCCGACAGGAGTAAGCCCGTCGTCAACGCACCGACGAGACCGCGTCGTTTAAAGAAATGATGCATTGCAGTCTTGTGCTTAAACATGCGTGTCCCCTGCCGTGGTAGAGCCGGTATCCGAACTCGCCTCAGAGTCGCTTGTAGGCTTGATCTTAGATTTAAGCCAGCCCGCCGTGGTCACGAAAAACAACGGCACCATGACTATGCCTATGGTGGTCGCGAATATCATGCCGAAGAGGATCGGTATTGAGATGCTCTGTCTGCTCACCGCACCAGGTCCCACCGAGAGTACCAGAGGTAATACCCCAAGAATAAAGGCCATAGAGGTCATTAAGATGGGTCTGAAACGCATATTGGCCGCCTCCAACGCGGCGTCGAGTCGACTCTTACCCTGTTGGTGTCGCTGATTAGCAAACTCTACGATCAAGATGGAGTTCTTGGCGGCCATGCCGATGAGGGCGATGAAGGCGACCTGGAAAAATAGGTTACTCTCCATGCCACTCATTAAGGTGCCCAGTGATGCACCAAGCATGGCAATTGGGGCAATGAGCAACACGGCTATGGGTATGGTCCAGCTCTCATAGAGGGCGGCGAGAAACAAGAAGACGAACACCATGGCTAAGCTGACCGCGATACTGGTTTGATTGGCCGATTGCACTTCCTGATAGGTAATGCCGGTCCATTCATAGCTGAACTCTATGGGCAGCATGGGTTTTGCCACCCTATCGATCGCCTTAATCACATCCCCAGAGGCATAACCTGGCGCCGGAGTCGCGTTAATCGAAGCGCTGCTAAACAAGTTATAGTGTGTCACTGCGGCGGGTCCAACCGTGTAATCATATTTAGCCAACACGCCTATGGGCACCATGGCCCCAGTCGACGAGCGGACATAATAATCTTTAATCTGCTCGGGAAACTGGCGATAGCTTTCCTGTGCCTGTACCTTGACCCGGTAGACACGGCCAAACAGGTTAAAATCGTTTACCGTGGATGAGTCGGTGAAGGTCTTTATCGTGCTGTAGATATCGGACACCTTGACGCCGATAGCCATGGCCTTGGCTTCATCCACCGTAAGATGCAGCTGAGGAATGGCGCTCTGCAAAGATAAACTTGCGGTGGCGATTTCCGGCTGCAGTTTAAGCTTCTCAACCAGTTCATCGGCTGTTTCCATCAGGCCCCTGAAGTTGGTGCCGGACGTGTCCTGTAACTCCATTTCAACGCCGGCTCCGCTGCCGAGTCCCGGCACGGCGGAAGGTAAGTAGCTGTTAAATTCAGCCTCCAAGATCTCCTGCAACGAGGCTTGGATCTGTTTCATCACCTTGTGCACGGTGGCGTCACTCTCGACTCGATCGGACCAAGGCTTCAAGATGATCTCAAATTGGCCATTGGCCTGATTAGAGCCTGAACGGCGATTCTCACCCGCTAAGGTAAATGAGTAGGCCACGGCGGGATGGGCTAATACCTTAGCTTCGGCCTTTTTAAGCGCGGCCTGGGTTCGGTTTACCGTCGCCCCATTGGGCAAGGTCATGTCGATGAAGAACCGGCCCTGATCTTCATTGGGCATAAAGCTGGACGGCAAGTTAGACATGATAAGATACATAGCTGCCACCATAAGGCCAAAGATCAGGTAGCTGCGCTTGGCGTGCTTATTGGTTAGGGCAACGAGGGCGACATACTTGCTGGTACTGGTATCGAGTCGGTCGTTTATCCATTTAAAGAAACCCGACTTGGCCTTGTCACCGGGTTTGAGCAATAAGGCACATAAGGCGGGCGACAGGGTCAAGGCAACGACAGTAGAGATAAGCACAGCCACCGTGATGGCTACCGCAAATTCTCGGTACATGATGCCGGTGATCCCAGACAAGAATGACACAGGCACAAACACGGCCGCCAGCACTAGGCTGGTGGCAACCAAGGCCCCGGATAGCTCTTTCATGGCGGTGCGGGTCGCCTCGACCGGGCTCAAGCCATTTTCATTCATCAAGCGCTCGACATTTTCCACCACCACGATGGCATCATCCACCACGATGCCGATAGCCAGCACCAGTGCTAACAGGCTCACGGTATTGATGGTGAAGCCAAACACCAGCATGGCCGCCAGAGTGCCAATCAGGGACACCGGCACGGCAATGGCGGGAATGAGCGTGGCGCGAATGTTTTGCAGAAACAGGTACACGACTAATATGACTAGGATGAGGGCAGCGACTAAGGTTTTCACCACCTCATGGATAGAATTCTCGATAAACACGGATGCATCGAAGAAGACTTCCCAATTCATGCCCTGGGGGAATTTTTCGGCCAGCTTAGCCATCTCCCTCTTGACGTTCTTGGTCACCTCTAGGGCGTTAGAACCCGGCAACAGATAGACCTGTAAGACGGTGGCGTTGGCACCATTGAGCTGAGATTGTAAGGTGTATGAAGATGAGCCGAGTTCAACCTTAGCTATGTCTCTGAGGCGTATGATGGAGCCGTCATTGTTGGCGCGAACGATGATCTCATTAAATTGGGGCACACTGCTCATGCGGCCCGCAGCGGTGATAGGCAAGGTCATGCTGAGTGAGTCACTATTGGGCTGAGACCCGATAGTGCCCGCCGGTGATTCCTTGTTCTGCGCCTTGATGGCAGAGATAACATCTGAGGTGGTCAGCCCGTAACCCGCCATGGTATCAGGCTTTAACCAGACTCGCATCGAGTAGCTACGTGCGCCAGTGTTGCGCACTCGCCCCACGCCAGGAATGCGTTTGAGCGCAGATACGATATTGATGGAGCCATAATTGCTCAGATAAATTTCATCATAGCGATCATCGCTGGACGTCAGCGCCAGCTTGAGCAACTCGACAGAAGCCTCTTTCGATACGGTCACGCCCTCGGTCTGAACGTCTATGGGCAAGCTGCCGTTAGCTTGTTGAGTCGAATTTTGAGCATCCACCGCGGCGAGATCTGGGTTCGTGCCCACATCGAAGGTGATGGTGATATTGGTGCTGCCCGAATTGGTGCTCTTGGAGCTCATGTAGATCATGTTCGGCAAGCCGTTGAGCTCTTGCTCTAAGGGGGTGGCCACCGACTCGGCCGCCGTGGTCGACGTCGCGCCCGGATAAGATGCCGAGACCTTGACCTGAGGCGGAGTGATGTAGGGATATTGATCGATGGGCAGGTTAAACATGCCGATCAGCCCCAGTAACACTATGACGATCGAAATCACACCGGCGAACACAGGACGATTAACGAAATACTGAGCCATTATTTCTGTTCCTGTTTTTGCTCTTGCGCCTGCTGCTTGAGCGCCTGCTCCTTCTGTTTAGTGTCTTGGCGTTTGAGGTATTGCTCCGCGGTTAAGGGCTCGGCCAGTTGTCCATGACGAACCCGGTGCATGCCTTCGACGATCACTAGCTCCCCCGCCTTGAGGCCACTCTTGACCACAACGCCCATCTTACCCTGATGTTCGATCACGATGAAGCGGCGTTCCACTTTTTGTGTGGGCAGCACCACCATCACATACACGCCGCCTTGCTCGACTTGAGTGGCCTTGTTTGGAATGACGATGGCGTTCCTCACCTCGTTGAGCTTGATGCGTACATTGGTATATTGACCCGGGAGCAGTTCTTTATCTGGATTAGGCAACTCGGCGCGTACCTGGAATGTGCCCGTCTCTGGATTGACCGATGGGTCGGTGAAACGTACGTCACCAAGATAACGGTACTCGCTGTTATCGGGCAAGGTGATGGTCACGAAGCCTTCGACCGCTTTGCCTTCGGCTTCGGCCTCTTTCTGTTTGCTATAGCTGGTCATGCGCCTTCTGGCGTTGAGATAATCCAGCGCCGACATGTTGAATGTCACATAGATAGGGTCTACCCGTTTCACTCGGGTCAGCAATGACTGGCCACTGCTGCCAACCAGGGCGCCGATGTCGACTTCTGAGCGACTGACCAGACCTGATATGGGCGAGCGTATTTCGGTATAGCTTAACTCTAACTCAGCCTCTTCTAATTCGGCTTGACTCGCTGCCAGACTCGATCTTGCTTGGGACAGTGATGACAAGGCATTGTCGAAATCTAATTGGCTGGCGGCATCTTGCTCGTAGAGAGGTTTTAATCTGTCGACATCGCGTCTGGCCTTATCCAGCATAGATTGCTGGGACTCTAGATTGGCATTGAGTCGGTTGACGACGGCGAGATAGCGGCGATTATCGATTCGATACAGCACAGTGCCCTCTTTGACGGCGCTGCCTTCGATAAAACTCTTATCTTCGACGAATCCGTCGACCCTAGCCCTGACCTCAACATCCAGGGAAGCCTGAGTGATCCCCACATAATTGCCATAGAGTGGCACCGTTGCCGTAGTGACTCGCTCGACAACCACTAATTTCGGGGTGATTTGAGGCACTTCCTTGTCACAAGCCGTCAAGCTTGCGACGCCGATGAGCCAGGCTAAGGTGAGCGCTGAACGTGTGAAAACCTGTGCCATATTTATGTCCCAAAATTATATTTGATGAGCGGATATCTTTTTTGTTCGAGTTGCGAGCAACTATTGAGTGGTGATCAAAGATATTCACCGAGTTAATCGAATGCGAGTGTAAGTTCTAAACTAGGCTAACAGCAAGAGAAGGATCGGTTTAGCAAAAGATTAACTAAGAAACGCTCAATATACACACAAAAACATCAATTTTAACCTTACCTGTTTAAACAGTGTAATTGAAACCTAGGCCAATATTAGATTTTTTGACCGGCCGCAAGGTTTAACGGTTGCGGCGTTTTATGCATAAACGCTATTTTAAGCGCGAGTCGGAAACTAAACCCTAAGGCTGCTCAATTTTCGACCGACTTAGCCAGCCGTGTTGAAGTCAGATTTTTGCTTAAACGCGTCCGAGAGCTTCTTGAGTGGGCCAAGATCTTTATTGCTTTGACGACTTCGACTAAACATGGATGCACTAATAAACAGCTCAAACCAGATGCTCAGCGCCTCGGCATTACGCCTCTCACCGGATGCGGCCAGCGCCAATACCGCCACTTCGGCAGTGCCTAACTGAAAATCCCGGCTGCCTTTTCTCAAACCATACTTGGCGACGGTCTCTGGGGTAAAAGACAGCAGTGGTAAATCATGTAAGTAAGGACTCTTGCGGAACATCTTAATCGCTTCGCGCCAGCTACCGTCGAGCATGATAAACAGCGGCTTCTTGGTACTATCTAGGCGACTAGGGTCGAGCTCACTGACTACGGTTTGATCTGTATAGGCATATTCACCGGGAAAAATGACGAAAGCCTGATAGCGAGGATCTTGTATCAATGCCAGCATCTTGCGGTTTGCCTGGGTTCTGGACCAGATATAAGCATGGGTATCGGGGATAAGATCCGCGATAAGACGACCACTGTTACTCGGTTTTAGCACCTCATCATCATACATGATGAGTAAGAATGCATTATCGGACACCAGTTGGCGGCGACTCTGACAGGTGCAATATGTCTGTGCCAGTAAACACAGTTCACAACGGATCAGCTTCTTGCCCCTGGCCCCATAAGGCCGGGTGGAAATGGCCTTACGGTATTGGTAGAGCTTGTGGACGGCGTGTAGAGATGCGCTCATATAGACCTTGTGAATGTGAGCTAGCACCTAGGTCCTAGATCTTAGCTTGTCTGGGCTAAATTATAATATTCGACGCAGCAAAAAATCTGCTTTTAGGCGTCTGATACGAGTCATTATCTTACGTACCGGAGCCGGATACTTGTTGAGCGTCTCTATCTGGCTGTAATGATACAAGCGCTCTGTGTGCTGCAGGATATGCGCCTGCTCCTGCTCAAACTGCTCCTTCCAAACACCGGACTCATCATGGAGCAATAGACCATTTTCCAGATCCAGCGCCCATGCTCGGGGGTTTAAGTTACTGCCGGTGATCAGGTGACGTTTGCTATCTGCGCTGATCCCCTTGAGATGATAACTGTTAATGCCATCTTTCCAGAGATGAATATTGAGTTGGCCATTCTCCACCGCCCATTGCTGGCGCTTGGCGAACTTTCGCAAGGACTGCTCATACATGTATGGCAAGGCCCCTATGGTGGAGAAATCTTGCTCTGGCGGAATATAGAAATCGTTGGCGGTTTTATCCCCTACGACGATATCGATACGCTTACCGTCTTTAAGATGCTTAGCTAGGGCACGAGATAAAATGTAGGGCGGGTTAAAATAGGGGGTGCAGATAAACAAGGCTTCTTTTGATTGCGCCACCATATCGACGACGATTTGATTGAGCTTGTTTTTCTTTCTGCCTAAACCCACCACAGGCGTGACACGATTGCCTATGGTAGTGGATTCAAATTGATAGCTCGCCTTAACTAAACGTGACTTAAGGGTGCGGACATCATTTTTATGTGGCAGTAACTCGGTGGCTTTATCTTGAGTGAGTGAGCTGACTGCGGGATCTTGTACCAGATAGGTTTGGATCATCTGCCGCATGGAGCGCGCCAGTTCGGCCGATTCAATCACATGATATCTATCGAAACGGTACTTTTCAGCTTGATGCAGATAGATATTATTGATGCTGGCACCACTGTATATCACGGCGTCATCGACAATAAATCCTTTAAGGTGCAGTACGCCCATAAACTCACGAGACTTGACCGGCACACCTAATATGTCGATCGGATGTTTGGCTGCCTGCATGACAGTGCGATACATCTGATAGTTACCACTGTCGCCCTTATGGCCTATCAGGCCTCGCCTAGCGCGATGGAAATCGACTAAGACCTTGATGTCGAGTGCAGGGTTTCTGTCTTTAGCTGACATTAATGCCGCTAAAATCTCTCGCCCCGCCTCATCATCTTCGAGATAAAGGGCGGCGATATAGATTGAATTGACCGCAGCGGCGATACGCGTTAACAGCTCAGCCTTTAAGGCTTTGGGCGTAAGTAACCATTGTAATGCGTCGGGTTGGATGGGTATTCCACCAAGCTTATCAAGCAAGGTCATCTCCTTTAAAAATGCGTTCCGTCACGATAGTAGGTGCTCGGATCTAATGCGCGAAACATGACAGCCAGATGCTGCAACTCAGGATAAGCCGATGCGATGGCTTTACGGATCGCTTGCTCTACTCTATCGTGGGTATCGGGATCTTTAGGGAACCAGAGTAATTCGACTTGTGTCGTACTCAGATCGATTTTGCCATCACGATAACTTGTGCTTGGTATCCAGTCCAAGGTAAACCCTTGAGCATCAATCCGACATAACTCGGCTAATTGTGCGAGTAATGTACGGCTCAAACTGGCCACAGCGTCTTCAGGTAGTCCGCGCATACGAATATGAGGCATATCGATCCCTTAATATAAATCATAAGGAGATAAAATTACCGATTTACACCCCATTGGGCAAGGGTTTTCTCCATTTTTGCAGCATAAGACCATAAGAGGTGTACACATTTCGAGCAAAGACCGATTTAAGTGCACAAAATGCTCAAATTAACCACTAACCAAGTGACATCGCTGCCGAACTGAAGTGAATAATGTTCACAGCAATTTAGCGGTATTGCCTATGCCCTGCAACCCAAGTGCAGCATAGGCAACGAAAAGTTAGCTTAATTGATATTAATATCTTTCACCGAACACGGCATTGAATTGAAACTTTGGTTATAATAGCCGACTCGGCAGCATGACTCACTATGGAGACAATAATGAATATTAAGATATTAGGCACAATCGCGATAAGCTTGCTCATCTCATGGGCTATATTTCACTTCAAGGCACAGCTGGGGATTTTTATCTTACCCCTCTTTATCGGCCTAGTGACCTTTGTGACCTTAGGGATCTACCGCTTAATGGAAAAAGATAACTCCGAAGATGAATAAACGCTATGCTATAAGCCTGTATTATTTACTGGCTTAGTCACCCGCCCTTCTCTGCTAAGCCACTTACCTATGTGAATGTTATGAGACCTCTAGTTTACGCCTGTCTTGTGCTCGGCGGTTTATCTCTCCCAGCCATTGGCGCTGACTATTTTGATAATGTATTAACCAAGATTAAACCGCCCCATTCCCATACCGCGATCATAGCGACCAACCTGGTGACTGGCGACATCCTCTTCGAGCAAAGCCCGGATACCTTACTCTTACCCGCCAGTACCATGAAGTTGCTGACTGCGGTCGCTGCGACTTCCGCCCTGGGAGCAGGGTTTACCTTTAATACACGTGTGTATTCGCGCTTTCCTATCAAAGATGGCGTGATAGCCGGTGATGTCTACATCGGCTTCGACGGCGATCCGACCTTGAAGAGCGAAGATCTCAAAGCGCTGCTTGCACAACTTACCGAACAAGGCTTATATCGAATCGAAGGCAGCCTCTACTTAATCGGTCAGGCCAATGAACAGCTACAGGCACCGGGTTGGGTTTGGGATGATCTGGGGATCTGTTATGCGGCGCCAGTGTCTAGTTTCGTACTCGACCGCAACTGTGTGCACGGTAAGCTTTCACCTAAGCTGGCCAGTAACCAGAGTCAGTTATCGATCCCAGGGGATATCCCCATCAGTATCAAAAATACCGCTGTGTTTGATAAGTCTAAGACCGAGAAATTTTGCCAATTAGACCTGCAGCGTCTAGCCGCGAATCACTTCGCTCTAGGTGGTTGTTACTCAGGTTCACAAGCCATTAAACTCGCCATTGCCATCACAGATCCTGAGTTATTTATGCAAGCGTCGATGTCGCAAATACTCAAGAGCAGCAAGATCAAACTCAAGGGCAAGATATTGGTACAACACCAGTTGCCAGCAAACACTCACGTAATCGCGACCCATGGATCCGTCCCTCTATCAGACTTACTTCACACCATGTTGCTCAAGTCAGATAACCTGATCGCCGATAGCTTACTCAAACAGCTGGGTAAACACACTTTTCAGCGACCAGGCAACTTTAGCAACGGCAGTCGTGCCCTTAAACAGATACTGACTGGTGAAGGAGTTGAGCTTAACCATGCACAGGTTGTCGATGGCTCAGGGCTCTCCAGATATAACCTACTCAGTGCACGTCAGCTCAGTCAGGTATTAACCTTGATCTATACCGACTCAAGATTTACCCCACTCATAGATTCACTGCCGGTTGCTGGTGTGAGTGGTACGCTCAAATATAAAACCAGCTTCAACAAGCCGCCCCTGTTTAAGCATGTCATAGCCAAAACAGGGTCGATGCAGGGAGTAGATAATCTTGCCGGTTTTATCAGGAGTGAAACCCAAGCTGATACCCTGTTTGTGATCTTAGAAAACGGTCAGAGCCCCCTGGAGAAGAAGCAACAAAGCGCGCCATTCAGTGCACTGTTTTTACATTCATTAATGGCTAATACCTTAGCACAAGAATCTCAAGCAAGCTCGACGCTCACCCCTGCAAGTCCTGCGAACTGACCAGTTAGATTAAACAAATATCCTCAAAACAAAAAAGGCGAATACTGAGGCCACTAACCCGAGTATTCGCCCTTATATTTATGGATTAGATCAAAACAGAGATTCAGGTATGTCCATAATTGTCGCTTCACCTGCACGTACCTGAGCCAGATGATACTCGGCCTTAGGCAGCATCTTCTCGATATAGAAGTTACTCAGGTAACGTTTTTGCGCACTAAACTCTTTATCCCCATGTGACGCGGCGGCATCGGACATCAATAGCCAGAAATAGCCATATACGACATGACCGAAGGCATCGAGAAAATCGACGGCGCAGGCATTGATGATTGCTGGCTTGTCGAGTTTCTTATCGTTAATTTCAGATGCGACCAGAATAAGCTGTTGCAGTAAATCCGTCACCTTAGCCTTATGCGCTACATCAACATGGCTCAAGGTCGATAGCTTGGCTGTGCACTCATTAACAAACTCAGTTAACGCAGCCAGATTATCCCCTGTCACCTTACGGCCGAGGAAATCGATGGCCTGAATACCATTGGTTCCCTCATAGATCTGCGCGATTCGCGTGTCACGCACCAGTTGCTCAATACCCGTTTCACGGATATAGCCATGGCCACCAAATACTTGTTGAGCCGTGATGGCAGCGTCCAGACCGCGATCGCTCAAGAATGCCTTAGCTACCGGGGTTAACAGGCCAACATATCGACTCGCCTTAGCTTGATCCTCGCCTGCTCCATATTTGGCAATATCCAGTTGCTGCCCCGTGAGCACCGACAGGGCGCGGCCCGCCTCGGTTAACACCCGGATATTAAGCAACATACGACGAACATCGCCGTGCACTATGATAGGGTCGCTAGTCGCCCCAGTCGGCGATCCCCCCGCAGCGACCCCTTGAACACGCTCTTTAGCGTAATCGGCAGCCATCTGATAAGCCGCTTGTGATGTGCCCAAACCTTGGATACCAATCGCCAGACGCTCGTAGTTCATCATGGTGAACATACACACCAGACCACGGTTTGGCTCACCGATGAGATAGCCTTGCGCTCCATCATAATTCATCACACAGGTCGACGATGCCTTAAGCCCCATCTTGTGCTCGATTGAACCCACGGTGACCTTATTAGACTCACCAAGGGCGCCAGAATCATCGACCTTGATCTTGGGTACCAGGAAGAGTGAGATTCCTTTGGAATCAGGTAATTTAGCCAATACCAGATGGATCACGTTTTCGGTGAGATCGTGATCGCCTCCCGTGATGAATATTTTGCTGCCGGTGATGCTATAGCTGCCATCATCTAGCGGCACCGCCTTAGTGCGTATGCCACGAAGATCTGAGCCGGCCTGAGGCTCTGTCATGTCCATGGCACCTGACCACTCGCCGCTGTACATCATAGGCAGGTATTTTTGTTTCAGCTCATCGCTACCATGGGCATTGATACATAATGCCGCACCAGCGGTTAGAGAACCATACAGGGTGAATGCATTACAGGCGCTGTAGGCCATTTCATCAACGAGTACCCCCAACATCTTAGGCATACCCATGCCACCGAGTTCTGGTTCGCCGCACAGACCTACCCAACCACCTTCGGCGTACTGGGCATATGCCTCTTTATAGCCGTCTGGCGTGATCACCTTATCATCTTGGTGCACCACGCCTTGCTCATCGCCACTGCGGTTTATAGGATGGAGTAATTCACGACTTATCTTTTCTGCTTCATCCATTATCGCCACCGCCGTGTCCATATCGACATTTTCAGCAATGGCAGGTAAAGATGCCCATGTTTGAGGCGCATCAAACACCTTATCTAACAGGAATTTCATTTCGGCTAACGGAGCTTGGTAAGGATTCATTATCGACTCTCAAACGTTGGATTTAAACACTTGTTTTAATTTATACCAGATACCGTCAGAAAAGAAAGAGATATTTGGATAAGTTGAGGGAAGTGAACGTTCAGGCAAGGAGGTAAGTGCAGGATTTAGGAACCAGGTAAAATCAAAGCCAGCCATTATAAATCAATACTATAACCAGAATAAAATCAAAGCCAGCCATTATAAATCAATACTATAACTCGAATTCAACAAGCAATGGCATCAGGTTTCAACTCTACATTGATTAAACGTTGGCTATTCCCGATAGCGGCACGCATTCAATCTGTGAAACTCAATAAAATAGAGGGATTTCAAACAAAATAACGATTTTCAGGCATAACCTGTTACCTCAAAAGATTGAGGAGGAAAAAGAAGATGAAGCGAATTGATTGTATCTAGTTATCTGCTAGGTTCTAGATATTGACAACACTTAGCAAAGTGCCGTCGTCGTTTATCTAAATGTTCACAATAGCTCGTCAGCTCTTGTGAGGTACCTACCGGGCCATGGAAGAGCTTGCCAAATTCAGAAGTCAGTTTTATCCAGTTATCTGCTGAAATATTCAGTCTAGTTAATATTTTAGATGCACTTGAAGGTATTGCACCACGCTTGTCATCTCGAATAATCCTGCCAGTTGCATCTACAAGTTCTAGATAATCTTTCAGCGCAAAGTTGATCCCTTTAGATTGATTGAGTCGTTCATCCCCAATAAAAGGCAGTAGCTTTGCCGGCTGTTGACCTTTTAAAGCTGCCTTTACTCTTATTTTAAGGCTGGTGTAGTCTGAAGTTTCTGGTGTCTTGGCCATCTTCGCCCGTATGGGATTGAGCTCTACATATGCCATACAGGCCAGCACCGCGGTTTCATCGAGTAACGCTTGGCTCTTGAACCGCCCTTCCCAGAAATGCCCTGTGCAGTTATCCTCTTTATTCGCCATCCTCGCGATTGGCTCATTGAGGCAGCGCATAAACCAACTTATGTCACTTAATCGACTCCGGTACTCGGCGATTAAGTGTTTCAATTGAGAGACTTGATAGGCTTCGATCACCTCACCTTTGGCAAATTGTTGGCTTAGCTCAGAGCCCTTAAAGATTTCATGCCACTGTCCTACTACCTCTCTGTCACTCCACCTATTGGCAAGTTCGATAT
This sequence comes from Shewanella sp., assembly GCF_013214165.1. Lineage (GTDB taxonomy): Bacteria > Pseudomonadota > Gammaproteobacteria > Enterobacterales > Shewanellaceae > Shewanella. The sequence continues at coordinate 13,005 of NZ_JABSSM010000080.1, forward strand.
CAATACGCAGCACCAGATGAAGATGATTACTCATGACCGCATAAGCCGCCACATCAATAGCAAACACGCCCGCCAAATTTAATATCTGAGTTTCAATCCAGCCTCGTCGATGTTCATAAGATTTCCCTGTAAAATCATCAACTCCCGCTATGAAGGCTTGACGAACTGTTCGGCTGCAGCAATGGTAGAATAAAGTGTCTTCAATACTAATTTGAGTATTTCGGGGACGGGGCATAGTAGTAGCCTCCTATATCAAGTAATACCTAAAGCTTAGTAGGTGACACTTGATCCATCAATTAACTATGCCCAATTAACGATGCCTGTCCCTATTTATCCTCTCAGGAGCGAGGGGGGCTGAGGACGCAAATGATAAGGGCTAGGTCATCGAACCTAGCCCCTTGGTTTCCTACCACATCAAGTCATCTGGGATGACGTAATCTGCGTAAGGATCGTCTGCTTCGACGACCTGGCTGTTATCATCTTGTACCCACAAGTAACCACACCACTGGGGCACCAACATATTGACCCGCTCGGCGAGTTTATGGGGCACTAGATAACTGGTATCTTCGTGACGTACGATACCCAGTTGCCCATTAAGCAGCTGAGTCTGCAGTTTATCATTCACATAAATCGATAAGATTTTATTATTGTGGGTGAAATTAAACTTTATCTCGCCGCTTTGGGGCGGCTTTATGGCTAAGCGAGTAAATTCCGACACTAGGCCGCGTACTAGGCCTTTCTCGGTTGCCGCGGCAAAGTTTTGCTCATTGAGTGCCTTATCTTTCGCCGCTTGCTCTAGCTTCTGCGCCGCTACCTGCAGTTTTAATTCTCCAGAGCCATCATCGACCTTGGCCTTACGGTCACGTCGTTTCTGCGTCCTGGCTTTCTGTACTTTTTGTTTGCTGACTAGACCAGCTTTGAGCAGTTGCTCTTGAAAAGGATTTGCCATCTGTTTCTCACTGTTATTCATATTTATGTCGAACCATCATCTTGGATGATTCAACTCATTCTTTAGGCCGTTTGGTCGCTAACAGGGCCAGCTCAGCCATCACCATGGATGCACCGCCAAGAGACCAACCGCCGTCTATCGGCAGTACGACACCGGTAATATAAGATGCCATGGGAGAGGCCAGAAATAAGGCGCCATTGGCAATATCTTGTCCTAGGCCATTTCGCTGTAGCGGCACACTCTTAGCGACACGCGCTTGTAACTCTGCGCCGGGGGCTAATCGATTAAACCCTTCGGTGCCGCTGATGGGCCCAGGGACGATTGAGTTTATTCGAAGCCCCTCACAGCCCCACTCCAGCGCCAGGTTTTTAGTCAACATATCGACACCCGCCTTGGCCGCGCCCACATGTGCCTGCATGGGCATGGCGACAAACGCCTGGGGCGCCGAGATTTGAATGATACAGCCCCCAGGTCTGGTCATCAAAGGATAGGCTTGCTTAAGCACCTGAAAACTGCCCAGCAGATCGATATCCATCACCGACTTGAAGCCATTTTCACTCAGTAAGGCAGCGGGGGCCGGAAAGTTACCGGCGGCGCCACTGACTAGAACATCGATTTGAGAAAAATGGACCTTAAACAGAGAGAAGCCCGCTGTTAATCCATCGACGTCTCGTACATCGAAACTGGCTCCCATATGGGTGCCCTTGGGATTGGTTTCACGCAGTAATTTAACTGCGGCATCGACTTTCTCGGCGCTGCGACTGGCGACAGCCACATTAGCGCCAGCCTGAGCAAATGCGATCGCGATGGCCAGGTTGATGCCACTGGTGCCCCCCACGACCACAACATTCTTGCCTTTATAGTCAAACATGCCTGCCTCCTGGGAGGATAGGCCAACTAGTCAGCTAGCCTTAAATTTCCTATTTCAACGATGCGTGTATCGCTTGGAGCACAGCCAGTGGATCCTCAGCTTTCGTAATAGGTCTTCCTATCACTAAATAGTCAGAACCTGCTGCAATCGCTTCTGGTGGCGTCATGACCCTATGTTGGTCACCCTTATCGGCACCCACGGGGCGAATGCCCGGCGTACACAGTTTAAATTCTTTACCTAAGTTAGATCTTAGCACTTGTGCTTCATGTGCCGAACAAACAACACCATCTAATCCCGCTTGTTGAGTCAGTTTCGCGAGACGCTGTACATGCTCGAACGCGGGGACATCGATGCCGATAAGCTTGAGCTCTTCATCACTCATGGAGGTGAGCACAGTGACGGCAATCAGCATGGGAGCCTTTTCGCCATAAGGGATTAGCGCTTTCTTAGCCGCTTGCATCATGGCGAGACCGCCGCTGGCATGGACGTTGGTCATCCACACTCCTAGCTCGGCTGCAGCCGTAACAGCCTTGGCAACGGTATTGGGGATATCGTGGAATTTAAGATCCAAGAACACCTCAAAATCACGCTCATGCAGCGCCTCGATAAATTCGGGTCCAAAAAGAGTAAACATCTCCTTGCCTACTTTGAGACGGCACATACTAGGATCTAATTGATCGACCAGTTGTAAGGCAGCATGCTTGTCATCAAAATCCAGGGCGACTAAAATCGACTTATTACTCATTTTTTCTCCATTTCCTTCGTGGTAGATTCTTGGTATATCAGCCATGAGTCCATCGTGAGATGTTCTGCCTCATGGTTATGGGCATGTCGTTGAATAACCTAGGTTATTCACCGTCGAGCCCCCTAATTCGTTTTATTTTTCCCCAGCTCTTACAGGATGGACAATGCCAATAGAGGCGGTGTGAGGGGAAACCACAGCCGCTGCACCGGTAGCCGGGACGGAACTTGATCTGCTGTTCTACCAGCTTTTCCAGCATGGTCAAACTCTCTTTCGCTTGTCCATCTTCGGCTTGTTGTACATGCATCTTCATCAAATGCTGGAAGCTTTTCATCGTCGGGTGACGATATAAACCATCAAGAACCAGCTGCTCCGCCTCTTGAATCTCACCTTGTTCAATCATATTTTGCGCTAAGGTGATGGCGACGCTCGCCCCCGCCCCGTGTTGTAATGCTTGGCGAAGCAGGTCGTTGTAGCCGGTGAGATCATGGCTGTCATGGAATACCTGGCGGGCAATTGACAGCGCATCGGGGAAAAGCTCGATATCGGCATCGAGTAACTTAACCAGCAGCGCTTTGCACTTGGCATATTCATCTGAATCGAGATACTTCTCGGCTAAGGTGAGCAAGGCCCGACCACAATCTGGGTCTTGTTTTAACGCAGCCTGAAGCAGTTTCAGCTGGGGGGCAAGATCAGTTTGTTCATTGGCCAATTCACAATAAAAATGGGCCGTATTGTGTTTGAGGCATTGCTGTCTTTTTCGTTTTAAGCTCTTGATGATATTGATGGCTTGTTGCCAATCTTTGGTCACCTGGTAGATATCGATCAGGTGAGTTTCGGCATCTTCACTGTGATCGTCCTGCTTCACCAAGGTAATGAATATCTCTTCCGCCCTATCATAAAATCCAGCGGCGAGATAATCCTTACCCAGTTCCATCATGGCAATGTCCCGCTGCTCAGTGGTGAGACTGGGTCTGGCAATTAAATTTTGATGGATTCTAATTGAGCGGTCGACTTCACCACGCTTTCTAAATAGGGAGCCAAGAGAGAGGTGCGTGTCTATGGTGTCATCATCGACATCCAACATGGTAATGAACAGATCGACGGCCTTGTCTGATTCATTGGACAGGAGAAAATTAAGCCCTGTGAAATAATCACGACTCAACTGTTTTCTTTGGCTACTCTGATTGTGCCGTACACTGCGCCGTCCCATATACCAGCCGTAACCGGCGGCGATTGGAAGTAACAGAAACAGGATCTCTTGCATATTAGACGTCGACGTCCCGAGCGGAAGTCATCCCTTCTAATCTAGACTCGAGTTGGCTGCATCTCTTTTTGGCATTTCGTAATGCCAATTTTAGTTTAGTTATGTGATAAATGGCGAACAACCAGCTGATCATAAAACCGGCCAGAAATACGAAAGCCAAGACTAGGGGTAATCGGAATTCACCCTGAGCGACAAAATAACTGATGGTCACCATCTGCTCGTTACGTGCGCCGAAGATTAATGCAAAAAAGAACACTAGTGCTACTAACACTGTGACGATAAATGACCGCACGTTACACTCCATATATCCATTTCAATCTACGGATTATCTTAGATATTCACTAAACTAGCTAGGATTTAGTTCATTTCAGGCATAAAAAAGCCTCCATACGGAGGCTTTTAAAACAATGTCATTTATGCATTGATTGCATCGACACGTTCACGCAGTTCTTTGCCTGGCTTAAAATGCGGAACATACTTGCCATCCAACTCGACTGACGTTCCAGTCTTAGGATTACGGCCTGTACGCGGCGCACGGAAATGAAGCGAAAAGCTACCAAAACCACGGATCTCGATACGATCTCCGCCTTCCAATGTTTGAGCCATCTGCTCTAACATCTCTTTAATAGCACTTTCAACTTCTTTAGCCGACAGCTGCGACTGCCTAGTGGCAAGTTTTTCGATCAGTTCGGATTTTGTCATCCTATACCCTCTATTTTCAAGCCAAATACAGTCACCTAACAGGGGTGCAAAGCACCCCTGAACTTCAGGCGATTACTTACGAGCCGCTTTGAACGCTTCAGCCATAGCACTGCTTGCTACAGTTTCTTCTTGCTTGTTCAAGCTAGCCATTGCTTCTTTCTCTTCAGCTTCATCTTTCGCACGGATAGATAGGCTGATAGTACGGTTCTTACGGTCAACACCCATGAACTTAGCTTCAATGGCGTCGCCTACAGAGTAAACTGTAGATGCATCTTCGATACGCTCACGAGAGATATCAGATACACGTAGGTAACCTTCAACAGTTTCAGCAAGTTCGACTGTAACGCCTTTAGCGTCAACAGCGACAACTGTACCGTTAACAACCGCACCCTTCTTCTTATCTGAAAGATAAGCATTGAATGGATCGTCTTCAGTCTGCTTAACGCCAAGGCTGATACGCTCGCGCTCAGGGTCAACAGAAAGAACAACTGCGTTGATTTCGTCGCCTTTCTTGTAATCAGCAACCGCTTCTTCGCCAGTACCGTTCCAAGAAATATCAGAAAGGTGAACTAGACCGTCGATGCCACCGTCAAGACCGATGAAGATACCGAAGTCAGTGATTGACTTGATCTTACCAGTGACCTTGTCGCCCTTGTTAAAGCGCTCTGCGAAGTCATCCCATGGGTTAACTTTACACTGCTTAAGACCAAGAGAAATACGACGACGCTCTTCATCAATGTCAAGTACTAGAACTTCAACTTCATCACCTAGGTTAACAACCTTTGATGGGTGAATGTTCTTGTTAGTCCAATCCATTTCAGAAACGTGAACAAGACCTTCAACGCCTTCTTCGATTTCAACGAAACAACCGTAGTCAGTTAGGTTAGTAACGCGACCAGTCAAACGTGTGTTTTCTGGGT
>NZ_JABSSM010000081.1 GCF_013214165.1 Shewanella sp.
TTCCAGTGGTGATGCTATGACTATGCTGCCTGAAGGTCGGACAATATTTATTAGCCTCAAGTGGAAATTACTCGTAGCTGTGCTGATCATACTCACCTTCTTAGGTGGGATATTAGGTGGTTTCGCATATCGGCAACTCATCAATCAGCAGAATTACCTGCTGGAATCTCAGCGAGGTAAATTAGCTCAGAATCTGGAGACCTCCATCTCCTTGAGTGTCGAACACTCCTTATCTGCAGCCCAACAAATAGCATTGCTGGTCAATGATGCTCAGCAAACTCCCTCGGGCTACCAAGCCATGTTAGCGCTTCGTTGGCCCGATCTACAGCTCTACTGGGAGCTTGAACGGCTGAGTCTGATGTCGCTATCTGGTCAAATACTCGCTCATGCCGGTAAGTTAATCGACAGTACCGAGATGGACTGGTTTAAATCGGTTGCGGTGCAGTTGGAACCACATTGGCGCATCGTATGCTTACAAGAGTGTGTCATTCAGGTCTTAGTGCCTAACTTGTTACAGGGTGACCCGCACTTCTTATTTATGGAGACTGGCCTGACGGATATTTTGGCTCGGTTTAGGATTAATGAAACCTTTGAACTGGCGGTGCTAGCCCCTTCTACTGATGCCGGAGAGGGACAAGGTTATTGGGGCAGAGAGGTCTATAGCATTAGTAACAGGCACTCGAGTTTAATCCAGCTAGAACAAGCAGCAGCTCAATTTACCTGGGAGCAGATAGAGAACAGGGGAGGCGTCTATCAGGTAGGGGGGGAACTCTCTGCGCTGTGGATTTTTCCCTTGGCTAAAGGGGAGTCTCCGCCGGCGATATTGGTGATCAACAATATCAGTGATTGGCAGTCTCTGCTCCATGAGTTTCAGGAGAGCATGTTGGGTACTCTGCTGTTTAGTTTAGTCTTGTCCGCAGCCCTAGTCATATTGGCTGCCTGGACGCCTGTGGTTAGCTTGAGTCGTCATGCCACTCTACTTCCTATGCTCGCTGAACATGATTTTGAGACGCTGAAAGCTTTGTCACCTAAGACCTCTTCATTTATTGTCGATGAGGTGGACCTGATCAATATTGCGACGCTAAACCTTGCCGAGCGGCTGCAGAATCTGGAGTTGGAAGTTGACGAATATACGTGTGAATTAGAGCGACTCGCCATGTTAGACACTCTGACAGGTTTACCTAATAAGGCCATGCTCAATCATGAACTGCAGAAGACTATCGCCTGTGTCGGACGCATTCACGATAAGATAGCCTTGATGTTTCTCGATCTTGATGAATTTAAACGAATTAACGATACATTAGGCCATAGTCAGGGAGATGAGCTATTAAAGATAGTGGCCAAGCGGTTGAACCATAGCGTGCGTGCTATGGACACAGTGTTCAGGCAAGGGGGAGATGAGTTTCTTATTCTGCTCAGGGGGATCCGCTCGGAAGAGGATGTCCGCAAGGTTATTCATAAGATATTTTCCTCCCTGCAACAACCTATCGTGTTAGGACGCCATAAGCTGATCGTGACCACGAGTATCGGCGTCGCTTACTGTGAGAGTAATAATGTCAGGGCCGAAGAGCTGATTAAATACGCCGATCTGGCCATGTATCAGGCGAAATACGCGGGGCGCAGCAATTACCGGGTATTTACCCCGGAGATGCTACAAAGGGCGAATAACAAGTTGATGATAGAGCAAGATATCGGTGCAGCCATCGAAGAGAAGCAGTTGTCGCTCTCCTTGCAGCCGATAGTGTCACTCCCCGATGGCAAGGTGAAAGGATTCGAAGCCTTAATTCGCTGGCATCACCCACAGAGGGGCTTGATCATGCCGGGTGATTTTATACCCGACATCGAGGATAGTGAAGCCATCATACAGGTGGGGAATTACGTACTCGAAGAGGGAGGAGCCATCTTATCCCGGTTGATTGAGCAGGGCTGGGACGATCTCTACCTAGCGGTCAATCTGTCGGCGAAACACTATATGGATCCAGGTCTGATCCCTCTGGTGCAAGGTATCTTGTCAAAATACAATATTCCGCCCCAGAGCCTGCTGTTAGAGGTCACTGAGGAGAGTGTGATTGAGCAGGTCGATCTCGCCTTGTCTGCGATGAAGTCATTGAAGCGTCTGGGAGTTAGGATCGCCATAGATGATTTCGGAACCGGCTATTCCTCCCTGAGTTACCTCAAGCAGCTTCCATTCGATGTGCTGAAAATCGACCGTTGCTTTACCTCAGGTGTACTCGATAATAGCGTCGATACTCATATCGTCACCACAGTCATAGATCTGGCCCACAACTTGGGCAGAACCGTAGTGGCCGAAGGCATAGAAACCCAGGCACAGTGTGACTTTCTCGCCGCTGCCAGCTGTGAATTGGCTCAGGGTTACCTGTTCTCGAAACCTTTAGAAGAGAGGAAGGCGTTCAGAATACTCAATGAGATAGAGGGTCATGGGGTGTGGCCGGTAGAATCGCTGCCCCAGCTCGCTAAACTGGGGAGTTAATTGACGGTATTATTTGGCTGATTGAGACTCAGCCTTAGGCAGTAAACTGATTAGCTTAGTCGCGATATCTGTGTTGTCCTGATAACCAGCAAATAGACTGGCCGCAGGACCCGCTGCGAATACCTGTACGTCTATGGCAGTGTGCACGCTAGTGGTCCAGCCTGTGTTTGAGCGGCTATCTATGAGGAGTTTGATCGCTGTGGTCATCACCTCTTTACCTTGCATACGCGCTAGAGATAATTGAGACAGTTCATCATCATTAGGCTCAAAACCTAAATTTAGCGTGACTCGAGCTAGCCAGTCACCCTCGGCGAGGGCATCATCGGCGATAACCCCAGGGCTGGCTCGTACGCCCCTGATGATATTAGCGTCCCAGCGATACTCCTCGTTAGCACCTATGCTTAAGCCGCCGGTATCATGATCTGCCGTTACCACCATCAAGGTATCGTTATTGTTCCTGATGTACTGCTCCACGACTTCGATGGCGTTGGCGAATGCTTCCATCTCGCCCATGGCAGTGACAACATCATTACTGTGTCCGGCCCAGTCGATCAAGCTGCCCTCGACCAGCAGCACGAAGCCTCGATCATTTTGCGATAACAAGTCCAAGGCTTTCATTGTCATCTTGCTCAGCTTATTACTGTCACTATCATCGATGGCCCATGGGAGTTGCACTTCGGCAAACAGGCCTATGACCTTGCCTTGTTTGACCGAATCGAGCTGGTTAAAGTCCGACAGGTACTGATAGCCCTTAGCCTCGAATTTTTTTATCAGACTGGCGGGGAAATACTTCTGACCGCCGCCTAACATCACATCGGTATCGGTTTTAAGGTAGCTATGAGCTAACTCATCGTAATTGCGACGGCTTTCATTATGGCTGAGAAACGCCGCCGGCGTCGCATGGTTGATTTGTGATGTCACCGCCACTCCGGTGGAGAGTCCCAGAGCCTTAGCCTTTTCCATTATGGTGGCAATTGGCTGCTTGTTGGTATCCACAGAGATGGCGCCATTATAGGTCTTAGTCCCGGTGGCTAATGCCGTTGCCGAGGCGGCTGAATCTGTGACATAACCACTCACCCTAGCCGGATAAGTGCTCGAGGTTCCTACTAGTAATCGGTCGAATACCGTCTGCTCTATCTCTTGAGTATCCGGGTTGTCTTTATAGTATCGATAGGCGCTGGTATAGGCAGGTCCCATACCGTCACCTATCATGATCACAATATTTTTAGGGACGTTGGGTGCATTGCCTAACATGGTTTGCACTGGAGTGACTGCCTGAGCTGCGACGCCCATGCTGGCGAACAGTGCCACACCAGCCAACATACATTGTTTAAATAATTTTATTTTTTGCGTCACGCCCATTGCCAACATCCTAGTTTGCTTTAGTTTTATCTTCGATTTGGTTAAGTTCAATGAGGACACCAGTAATGATGTCCGCATCCTATAAGCTGCTTAAATCCGTGCTTTAATTCGTGATTCGATACGAGCTTCGATGGCATCCATTAGCATACCTGTGATGTCGACATCATAAGCCGCTTGGATCTCCTTGATACATGTTGGGCTAGTGACGTTGATCTCGGTGAGTTTATCGCCAATCACATCCAGGCCGACGAAGATCAGCCCGCGTTTTTTCAGCTCGGGTCCTATGCTGCGTGCTATGTGCCAGTCACTCTCAGACAAAGGTTGAGCGACGCCACGACCGCCTGCGGCTAAGTTGCCGCGAGTCTCACCCTTTTGCGGGATACGAGCCAGGGAGTAAGGCACAGGTTCACCATCGATGACCAAGATACGTTTATCACCCGCGGTGATGTCGGGAATAAAGGCTTGGATCATGGCATATCGCTGGCCGTTATCGGTCAGTGTCTCTATGATCACGCCTAAGTTAGGATCATTCTTCTTGACTCTGAAGATGGAGCTACCGCCCATGCCATCGAGTGGCTTGAGTATGATATCGCCTTTTTCCTGATAGAAGTTGCGGATACGGGTCTCATCTCTGGTCACTATGGTGTCTGGGGTAAACTCGGAGAACCAGGCTGTGAATAGCTTTTCATTGGCGTCACGAAGGCTCTGAGGCTTGTTGACGATCAGCACACCTTGCTCTTCGGCTCGCTCGAGCATGTAAGTCGCGTAGATAAACTCAGTATCAAATGGCGGGTCTTTACGCATTAACACCACATCAAGATCTGACATGGGAGTGTCGATCGCTTCTCCTAGCTCGAACCAGTTGTCAGGGTCTTGCTTAACGGTTAAGGCGCGCATATTAGCCATTGCCTTACCATTGACCATGGCCAGATCGCCCATCTCCATGTAGAAGAGTTGGTATCCACGGCTTTGAGCCGCGAGTAACATGGCGAAACTAGAATCTTTGCTAATGTTAATGTCGCTGATTGGATCCATTACTATGCCGAGCTTGATCATTTATTCGTTTCCTTATTTCCACATCTGCCGATGGGTCAATTGAATTCTATAATGTGCTTATGTAGGAGGTTTAGGCACTAATTTTTTGCTAGAACCTATAAGTCACCAAATTTGACTTGCAGGGCACTGATTGCCGTGAGCGCCGCAGTTTCTGTTCTCAGCACTCTTGGGCCCAATAGAATATCGGTAAATTTATCTTGTTCTGTCTTCAATATCTCAGTCTCTGAGAGCCCACCTTCTGGGCCGATCAATAGTCTCACTTTAGGAATCGTGAGGGATAATCCACCAATACCGTGTGCAGCCCTGGGGTGTAGATTTAACTTGAGTGAATCTGTCTGTTCACCACACCAGGCCTCTAATGACATGGCTGGTCTTATTTTTGGTACCTGGCTGCGTCCGGATTGCTCGCAAGCGCCAATCACTATCTTCTGCCACTGTTGTATTTTTTTGTCTAATCTTTCACCGGAGAGTTTTACGCCACAACGCTCTGAAAACAGAGGTGTGATTGTGTTGACGCCTAACTCTACCGATTTTTGAATGGTAAAGTCCATACGGTCACCACGGGAGATAACCTGTCCCAGATGAATATGCAGCGGTGACTCACTGGCGTTAGCGCTCGAAGATAAGACCTTAACGGAGACATTTTTCTTACTGGCAGAGATGATCTCAGCCAAATAGTCCTGGTCGCTACCATTGAATAGGCTGATTTGTTCGCCTGGGGCCATTCGCAGCACTCTGCCAATGTGTGACGCTGCCTCATCATGGAGCGCCAAGCTGTCACCGATTGCCAAAGGTGTGTCTTGATATATTCTTGGAATTCTCATCTATTTCTTACTCCGCAATCTGGGTATTTACAGCTGGTGAGTCGCATCTTTGTTTGACAAAAGGGTTATGGTTTCCCTGTGTCCGGGCGATCGCTTGGTCTCTCTTGCACTCGATAGTATCAACTGGATAAGTTTTATCCCATGCTTTGAACCGTTTTAATTGGCTTTTGGCGATCTTTAAGTCATGTCTGTTCTTTTGCGGGATTTTACGGGATGAATGGGAATAGACGCAAGCGCTTGGTAGGGGTAATACTAATAGTTATAAGAAATTTATAGGCCGTTAGGCTCTTTTTAGCGCCTGTTTACAGCGTCTGCAACGATACTGAGTCTCACCGCGGATCACCTTATTATGACGGCGAACACTCAGGGGAATGCTACCGCAATCGCATAAATAATCGAATGTTTTTCCTGCTACTGACTCAGTATTTAGAGTATGAGTCGTGGCTGGCTCTAGTTGATAAATCTCAATCATCAGGGCTTGCCATTCCTTGCCATGGGGTTTGACCTTGCCGTATAACCGATAAGCGAGTAGGTGGCAGATCTCATGTGGCACAACCTGATCGATGAAGGTCTGATGGTTTTCAAAGAGTAAAGTTGCGTTGAATCTGAGTAGATTGAGTTGCAGATGCGCCGTGCCCGCACTCTTACCCCTGAGGGTAAACTGGATTTCGGGGCGTGGAAACGTTCGCTGCAGCTGGGCCTCTGCTTGTCGGTAACAGTCTAGGACTTGCTCGGCTATCTGCTGGTGGCGTTCATCATCAAATTGGTAGTGGCCTCGTTCAATCGAGCCTGCTTGAGCCGTGTTGTTTGATCCGAATAAGTTAAACATGCTGCCCTGATTTACCACTAGATTTCTAAAAATGAGTCTTGAATGCTGCCAGTGCCAGTGCCAGTGCCAGTGCCAGTGCCAGTGCCAGTGCCAGTGCCAGTGCCAGTGCCAGAATCGGTATAAGTTAACTAGACAGAACTGAATAATGCAATGACTCAATTTATTATTGAGCAGTTTCATTTATTCACGATGACCGAAAACAGGCTATAGGCTCTTAGCCCCGGCGATCACCATGGCCCTTATCTGCTCGACTATGTCGGTTTCTGCCTTAGCATCATAGCCCTTCACTCTCGGAGTGTGGATATGACCGACAGGGATCTCGCTGTTAAATTGCTGCTGCAATAAGACGGCGCGATATGAGATCTCATTCGATAGATAACCGCCACCTGAGCCTTCAACCGAGGTAGCTGCTTGCAACTCGAATAAGGAGCTAGCGTTAAACTCGCCTCTAGCCAGTGTGGTGACACTGTGGTTATCGTTCACCTGCCATTTAACCGCACCTCCCTGAACCGATTGCATGGCCGCAACCGGCAGAGAAAACTCAACAAACTCGGGACCGTTAAGCGTCTTACCATTAAACATAGGGGCAACTGGATTTTCCTTATTGCCGCCTGTCAGTATGTTTAGGTTATCCGGTGCTGATGCGCTGCGATTACGCCCAGGGAAGCGTTCGAGATCGAAATCGTCTCTTCCCATACTGACAGTGATGATCATATCCAGGCTATTTTCGCGGTAATAAGGCGTGAGCAGAGACTCGATGATACCTTGATCGAAGTCGGCGAAGCGTACCGGGATCATCACAGTCTGTATTTGTGCCTTCTTGCCATTGACCGAAAATTGATAGCCATCCAGTGCCAGCGCCGCTAAGCCCGAAGGGTTGCTCTGTGCTATATTTCGGTCGAGGAAGAAGGGATCGAATCCGCTCAGCAAGATCTTGATCTGAGTATCGGCAGCGAAGCTAATATTACTGAAGCCTCTGGAAGACTTCTCTACTGCGCTCAGGTTGATATTGCGCTGCCAGGGAGCTATCCGGAACGAAGGGGCTTGTTGTTTGAGCAAGGTCTTCATGGCCAGGCGTCCCCAGTACAGGGGACGGTCATCTTGCCCGCCCGATTGCACATCTCTGACAGCCTGCTGCCATAGCCGTTCTCCTTGACGAGCCACCATCTGAGTCATCAAGAGTTCATCGGTTTGCTGACGATACTGCTTATCTAAGCTGTCGACTAGTGCTTGATAGCGTCCAACGACCTCAGGCATAGCCTGAGTCGCGGTGCCAATACGTGCCTCTTCGATATCAAGATTAGCCATAGCGCTAGTGCTGAAAATTGCACCGGACACGAGTCCTGCGACGGCAAGTGCTAAACAGGATTTCGTCATGGCGGGCTCCTTTTTATCTGCAATAGAGAGTAATGTAGAATTGATTTTATTGTTGATGATTTATCAATTAATGAGTCATCGATTTACGCGTTTCATGACCAGTGACTGAGTATGCACGACAAGTGAGCGCAAATAAAGTATCTCATTTGTTGCGTTTTACCCTGTTGGCTTGTTGCTTTTAAGTTGTAAGTTTTAAGTTGTAAGTAAATTCAAGGTTAGCCAGTTTCATCGAGGCATTCTAACTTTCATCAGGATCTAAAGTTTGGCTTATTTCTGCGCTTTACCCCTTTCTCGGCTCAGTTTCTGACTTATAACTTCGCGCTTTCTTTGGCCTATCTGAGCCCATAGTTTGTTTAAAACCTACATCATCAAGGATTGCAGTGATTCCTGATTGCTGAAGCGTTTGGTGAAGAAGTCCAGGAATACACTGATATTGGTGGCCAGTTGTCGTCGGCTCGAGTAGACACCATAGACTTTAAATGCCTCGATGGGCCATTCCTGCAGGATTGGCACTAGGGAGCCGCTGGCCAGCTCATTTTTGCATACCGAGTTAGATAACATGGCGATGCCAAAATCATCCTGAGCCAGTTTTTTCACCATCACGGCGCTGTTGACTCGGACCTTACGCTTGAAGCTGACCATGGTCTTTCTGCTGCCTTTTCCCAGGGGCCAGATGGGCGCAGAACGTGAGGTACCCAGTAAGATACCATCATGATTGGCTAGTTCTTGTGGTGTGGCCGGCGTGCCATTGGCCTTCAGGTAGCCTGGGCTGGCGACTAAGATAGGTTGACGCTCGAATAGCAGGCGGGCGACTAAGTCCGAGGATTGCAGTGGGCCATACTTGATGGCAATATCATAACCTTCACCGACCAGACCTACTTCACTGTCGGTAAACTGCACATCCAGTTCTACGTTGGGGTAGAGGCGCATAAAGCTGCTACATAGGTTGGCGATAAGTTCTTGACTGAATGAGACGGGGATCGCGATGCGTAGGGAGCCGGAAACATCGTTATTGGTGTTTTCTATGGTGGCCTTGGCTGCCTCTATTTCGTCACGAATACTGATGCAATGCTGATAGAAGAGCGCACCTACCTGAGTGAGGCTCAAATTTCGAGTATCTCGCTGCAGTAAACGTACGCCTAATTGCTCTTCTAACCGAGCAACCTTACGACTTATGGTTGATTTTGGCATGCCTGTTTCGCGGGCCGCTTGAGAGAAGCCTTTGGCTCTAACTACCGCCGCAAACAGCATCATACCGTTAAGATCTGGCATGTTTTTATCACTGTCTCAAATATGGAACATAGCGTCTAGCCTAGTTTAATGGTATTTGACACCGTAACAAAGTTATATTTACTCGCTAAAAATTTTAGAGGCTAAGCAGAGGATCAATGATGACCAGCAACAATCAGCCCACAAACCAGAATCAGGCTCAATCTGCCGACCCGCTTTTTCTGAAAGCAGAACATCTGGCACAAGACTTTTCACTGTTTCCTAAACACAGTAAACAGAGCCTAGCCGAAGAGATCAAGGGTCTCTTGGGTGAAGACACGATTCAAGCTAACTTGAAAGAGTTAGATCAACTCGATGTCGATGGTTACGTCACTAAGGTGATTCAACCTACATTAGATAAAAATCGCGCCGGTGCTAAGCGTGTCATTGCCGATCTTAAAGGCAAACTTATTGCTGAAACCCATCAAGGGCCTTTTTATAGTGCCGAGATCGAATTGAACTTCGGTATCCGCACTCGCCGTATCGGTTTCATTGCCCAGGAACGCACCACGAATAACGGCGCCTGGATGCCAGAGCATCACTTGGCAGCATGTAAGGCGATTCGCAAGTTTGCAGAACTGTCTATGCCGATCATCTATCTAATCGACACCCCTGGTGCCGATGCGGGTGAGGTGGCTAACAGTCAGAATCAGGCCCATAGTATCTCGAAGGCGATTGCCGAGAGTGCTAACGTCGACGTGCCAACCGTAGGTATCGTGATCGGTGCCGGTTACTCGGGTGGTGCTATCCCACTGGCCGCGGCTAACATCTTATTGTCACTGCGCGATGGCATCTTCAACACCATTCAACCTCAGGGCCTGCAGAGCATAGCCCGTAAGTACAACTTGTCTTGGCAAGAATGTGCTAAATCGGTAGGTGTGGCACCTGAAGAGCTGTATACCTCAGGTTGTATCGACGGCATTATCGATTTTTCTCCATCGGACAAGGATGAGCGTCAGCATAACCTGCGCCGCGCTATCATCAGCAGTATCGAAGCGGTAGAAAATGCCGCCGTGCAGTTCGTGAGAGAATCGAAAGACCTGCGTGAGCACTATGATCGCAGCCTGGCTCGTTTCCTGAACCCATCTAAGAGTTTAGAGGCGCTGGAGCACCACGCCGAGCTGTCGGTTACTCATAACCCGACCATGCATCTTAACTTGTTTGGTAGTTCATACCGTTACCTGCGTTACCTGACGCTTCGTAGCCGTATCCAGTCTATCTCTCAAGAGCAGTATGGCCGCCTGTCTAAGGTGAGTGTGCCAGAAGGTGATCTGCTTGCGCGTATTCAGCAAGAGCAAGACCGCGTGTTCCAGTCTTGGTTATCTAACCCGGATAAGCTGGTTTATGACGAAGAGTTAAACAAACTTTGGGGCAATTTCACCGCTAAGCGTGATGATGTTTCTACCGAACGTAATATGCTGACTCGCTTGATCTTGGGTGAGCCCAAAGAGAACTATAAGAAGGCCCGTAAGGCGCTTATCTTCAATATCAGCTGGTCTCTGTTTCACCGTTGGAAAGGCAATGCCGAGAACAACTTTAAAGGCCTGATCCAGTATCTGGAGACGCTTCCATCTGAAGTGACTCAGGCAGATTGGCCAGAGCTTAACAAGCTCACCGTGTTGGATGTGGTGATCCACGACGAACTGCGTGAAGACTTTATCTGGCAGTGTCACAACATACTCATCTTCAATGCCCTGTATGACAATGTCGTGGGCAACTTAGCCTCTATTGCTAAAGAAGCCATGATGTCTAAGAGCTTGTCACGTGCCTCGGTCGATAACCTGCTACACAGCTCAATTGACCGCGCATTGTCGACTCAAGATGTAGCCCAGGATAAGGCTAAATTCTACAAGTGGCTCAAATACTTCATGAGTCAGTCGAATCGAGCTGAGCTACTGACTAAGACTGAGCAGTGGAAGAGTGTTGGTTTCCCTCAGTTAAACGACAGCTTGTTCGTTATCCTGACCTACTTCTTCGAGCGCTTGCTACCTGAGTATTTCGATAGTGAAGAGGAAAATGCTGAATACACAGGTGCAATCAACCCTGTGCGTATCGGTCGCCGTAAAGATTTCTGGAACCGTCTCACCATGGGCTATCAGGATCTCTTGATCCAGAAAGTACTGCGCGATGAGAAGCGTGCCGGTAAGATGGGCTGGGAAAGTATTATTGGTAAGTTCTTCACCGATTTCGATGAGATCAATGACGATAAGATGACGGCCAACTTGCTCAACTTCCCTGGGTTCCGTCTTTCCATCGAAGATGCACTGGATAAGGGTATTCGTCCCTGTGGTCTGATCACAGGTATGGCGGATTTCGAGCGTAACGGTCAACAGATGCGCGTCGGTGTTGCGGTATCTAACACGGCCTTCCAGGCTGGCGCCTTCGATATGGCCAGCGCCGAGAAGTTCTGTGCGCTATTGATCGAGTGTGCCAAGCGTAAGTTGCCTGTCATCTGTTTCATCAGCTCAGGCGGCATGCAGACTAAAGAAGGTGCGGCTGCACTCTTCTCTATGGCCGTGGTTAACGATCGTATCACTCGCTTCATCCGTGATAACGAGCTACCTGTGCTCATGTTTGGTTTTGGTGACTGTACCGGTGGTGCTCAGGCGAGCCTAGTGACTCACCCATTAGTGCAAACCTATTACCTATCGGGTACCAACATGCCGTTCGCGGGTCAGATGGTTGTTCCGGCTTACCTGCCGTCAACTGCGACCCTGTCTAACTACTTGTCGAAAGTGCCGGGTGCGATGAATGCCTTGGTGACTCACCCATTCAGCAACACCATAGATGACCAGTTAGGCAGTATCGATCCTCTGATGCCTAAGCCTACGGCTCAGATTGAAGATGTGATTGCCAACGCCCTATCTGCGCTCGTTCCTGAGATGATGTCTGCCGATGAAGAGATAGTGCAAGACGACCCTCGTGAACTGATGAAGCCGATCAAGAAGGTATTGATCCATGCACGTGGTTGTACTGCGGTTAAGCTAATTCGTAAGGCCCATGATAACGGCATCGACGTTGTGTTAGTGGCATCGGATCCGGATATGACTTCGGTACCGGCCGATATGCTTAAGGGTAACGATAAACTGGTCTGTATCGGTGGTAACACCTCAGATGAGAGTTACCTCAACGCATACTCTGTGCTTAAAGTGGCCGAATATGAAAATGTCGATGCCCTGCACCCGGGTATTGGTTTCCTATCTGAAAGCCCACAATTCGCCGCTCTGTGTGTCAATAATGGCGTTAACTTCGTCGGACCGAGTGTTCACAGCATGACGACCATGGGCAACAAGTCTAATGCGATTAAGACGTCCCAGGACAATGGTGTTCCTGTGGTGCCTGGTAGTCACGGTATCTTGAGCAATGCGGAGCAAGCGGTAAACGTCGCTAATGAGATAGGTTACCCAGTGCTGCTTAAGGCAGTACAAGGTGGTGGCGGTAAAGGTATCCAGGTCGTTGAGCGTCAAGGGGACATGATCAGCCTGTTCCAACAGACTGCAACCGAAGCGGCTGCGGCGTTTGGTAATGGCGATCTCTATCTTGAGAAGTACGTCACTTCACTGCGTCACATCGAAGTACAGCTTCTGCGTGATAAGTTTGGTAATACTAAGGTATTGGGTATTCGTGATTGTTCGGTTCAGCGTAACAACCAGAAGGTTGTCGAGGAGTCGGGTTCGACCATGCTGCCAGCCGATCTGAAAGCTAAGGTACTTCAATATACTCTAGACCTTGGTAATGCCACCGATTACATGGGTGCGGGTACGGTCGAGTTTATCTATAACTTAGACACTAACGAAGTCTACTTTATGGAGATGAACACACGTCTGCAGGTTGAGCATCCAGTTACCGAGGCAACATCGGGTATCGATATTGTCAGTGCGGGTTTCGATATTGCTGCGGGTCGCTCGATCGAAGCCTTAGAGCCACAAGACAAGGGCTACGCCATCGAAGTGCGTGTTACCGCCGAGAAGGCTGCTCTGGACAGCAATGGTGTGCTGCAGCTGTTACCTCATCCGGGTATGATCACCGAATACCAGATGCCTGAGCGTGATGACATAGAGATCATCTCTATCGCTGATGCGGGTAAAGAGGTCTCACCTTACTATGACAGCTTGATCGCACAGATCATCTGCCGTGGTGAGAGTCGTGAAGATGTGATTAACAAGCTGCATGATTATCTTGCCGATCACGTAGTGATTAAGGGTATTGCGACTAACATCCCACTGCTGACACGTATCTTGAAAGATGGCACCTTCAACGAAGGTGTTTACGACACTAACTACTTGCCTCGTCTGATGGCCGAGTTAGACGTGCCTGAGCTGATTGCCGAGATGGAAGCCGCTGCGGAAACTGTCGGCGTCGATACCGCCTCACTGCGCGTCGGTGAGAGTAACGAGCTGAAAGTGATGGCACAAGGTGCAGGTATCTTCTACACCTCTCCAGCGCCAGGTGAGGCTGACTTCGTTAAAGAAGGTGACATAGTTACTGTAGGTCAGACTTTAGCGCTTACAGAGGCGATGAAGATGTTCTCACAGCTTAGTTTGGCGGGCTATAATCGTCCCGATGCGGTGCTGTATCCTGAAGATAAGAAATATCGTATCGAACGGGTGCTTAACAGCAATGGTCAGCAGGTGTCTCAAGGTGATCTCCTGTTTGTGGTATCGCCTGTCGAGAGTTAATGTTTTATCTCGCATTGCAATGCATGCGCGTTAATCGTCATTAAAATATGGATCCCCGTCACATGTGATGGGGATTTTTTTATGTTCATTTTTCTAATGCTAGGTATAAAATCGATATAGCAGTCTAATCAAGCTCCAACTTCAACCTTCAACCTTCAGCCTCAAATGCACAATTGTTGTGGGCTATTTATGATTAGTACATTGCCGTTCTAGTGCTAAGTGCTCTACTTTTAAAGGAGACGTATCTTTGCCTGCCTAGGGGCGCTATGACGGAAACACTAATTAGCAAGAAGCCAAATGGGAATACAGTCTATAGCATCGACATTCCGTTTCGGCTGGTGGGCGGCATCGCCTTGCTACTTATCTTGCCCCTTTGTGTGATGGCTCAGGCACAGGCTCAAGCTAATGAAAACTCGGTTGAACAATCGATTTTGACCGATTTTAACTTGAGGCTCAGTGGTTTCGGTACCTTAGGTGTGGTGAAAAACTCCAGCGATGAACTTTACTTTCATCGGGAGTTCAGCATGAAGGCCAGTAGTTCCGAGTACTCCTTCAAGACAGACAGTCTATTGGGTCTACAGCTCAATGGCGACGTCACCGAGCGGCTCGATGGCGTCGCTCAGGTGGTAATCAAGGACAGGGCCAGTGTTGATGCACTCGATAGCATAGAGCTCCTGTTTCTTCGTTACAGGCCGAGCCGAGGTTGGGCAATTAGGGCGGGAAGGACCAGCACAGATCTTTATATGCTGTCTGAGTACAGAAACGTCAGCTACGCCTATCTCTGGTCTAGGCCGATTCCTGAATTTTATGCTATTACCTCATCTGTCGCGAAAATTGATGGACTCGATATCAGTTATATCCTCAGTTTAGAGGAAGGAAGCTGGGAGACTAAGCTGGCCTACGGCATCACGCATTCCTCGCTGATCTCTCAGGCTGGTCTGGTGGAGTTAGATTTTAACCATGCCCTCGCGCTCACCTCCATCTATACCGAAAATGATTGGACCATGCGACTCGCCGTTGTTTCGATCGAAGTGGACGAAATCGAGTTCTTGACCAATGAATTGGTCGAGGGGCTAAACCTAGTACCTGATACATTGTGGCCAGAGGCTGGGAAACTGGCACAGAGTATCGATGGGCCGGGGAAAAAATTGGCATATTACGCCTTAGGTTTTCAATATGATCATATGAACTGGGTCATTCAGTCAGAACTGGGTTATATCGACTCTGAATGGGGCATATTTCAATCTTTATATAATGGCTACCTGAGTGTGGGTTACCGAGTGGATGAGATCACTTACTATGGCGTATTGGCCTCTATCGATAACGCTGAGGAGCCGGACGAATATGTATCGCCGCAATTACCCGATCAGTTACCCCAAGAGTTAAAGGCAGGGATTGCTGCCCTATATGAAGGGGGAGTGGCGGCATTAAGTGTGAGTCAGTTTGAGCAGACGACATTCAGCTTAGGGCTGAGGTGGGATCTTTACCCCGACGCCTGCATTAAGCTTCAATGGGATCATACTTGGATCGATCAAGGGGGCATGGCGATGTGGACCCAGGCTCAGCAGCAAGTTGGAGATGCCGAGGTGGATCTCCTATCACTTAATATCAACTTTATTTTCAGCCTGTGAAGTATTTAGCCGCTTTAGTCATCCTGATGCTCTGTGTGCCCATTCACGCCGAAGGCGAATTGCTGGTGGTGGTCAGCCGCGAGAGTCGTGTGGAGTCATTGACTAAGATTGAGGTAGTGGATCTGTTTATGGGCCGCTATGTGAATTTTCCTAATGGTGATAAGGCCAAGGTGTTCGATCTTGCTCCTCAGTCTGAGATCAAAGGACAATTTTATCAAAGGTTGGTGAGCCGAACCGAGGCACAAATTGATGCCTATTGGGCTAGGTTACTCTTCTCTGGCCGTAATTCTCCCCCAGAAGAAACCGAGTCACCGGGTCAGTTAATTGAGGAACTTGTGAACTCGAGCCAAGGCATAGGTTATATATCCAGTCAGGACTTAACAGATTCACTAAAAGTGGTATATCGATTTGAGGCACTTTAGGCATCAGCTATATTTCAAGGTGGCACTCGCCATTGCGCTGAGTGTGGCCCTAGTCGCTGTGCTGAGTTCATATTTTTTCTATTTCGAAGAGGTGGAACGCAATGAACGGGTCTCGAGGGAACATGTTAGTCAGTTGTCCAGAACCATAGAGAAGACGGCGTCTATTGCCGTGTATGTGCAAGATTTGGTGTTAGCCAGGGAGATCATCGATGGCTTGGCGATTAATGATGTGGTTTCCGAGGCTGAATTGATCAGTGAACCTGGGTTTTCTGTGTATTCAGGAGCACAGAGCCTTATCGACAGACAGGGCGTCGCGACTCTGATCTTATACCACCCCTTTTCCGAGAATGTGGTCATAGGTCAGCTTAAGATATTACCTAATGAGGTGTTTATTCATCATAACGCTAAGGATTCCGCCGTAAATCAGGCCTGGATGTTGGCATTGTTAACTGTGGTGACAGCGGTTCTGGTGTCTTTTATTGTCCATAAGACCTTAACGTCCCCATTAAATATGATCACAAATCGTTTCGAAGAGGTGAAGCCAGGTGAAGATATCAAACTCACAATGCCTCGATTTCATCAGAAAGATGAGATTGGCCGTCTGGTTAAAGGGATCAACGCTCTGGTCTCATCTCTGAATAACTCTATAGGCTCGGAACGGAATTTGAGAGAAAAAACCGAAATTTTGGAGAAGAAATTCAGACTCATCTTCGAACAAGCCAGTGCGGGTATCTGCCTGATTGATAATGACAACATATTGGTCACCGCTAACCCAGCCTTCGAGCGCATTATCTATAAATCACATAGCATCGAAGATGCTATCGGCCTGAGACTCACGGACTGGTTTTACAATCAGCAGCAATTAGAGAGCTTTCTTAATGACATCAGGCTGGGTCATCATTCAGATACGGTGGCTGTCGACCTTAAGATGGAGACCCTATCAGGCACGCCGGATTGCTGGGTACATTGCCTGTTTTCTAAGGTATTAGATGAAGCTCAACAGACCTGCGTGATGTTAGAAGTGCTGATGTATGATGTGACTGAGCGCACACAGAGAGAGATAAATACTCGCTTCGAAGCCGATCATGACGCCCTCACTCATCTCAAAAATCGCAGGGCCGGCAGCCGAGCACTGCTAGCATTATTTGACCGGGCTGAGGCGAATGGCAAAGTTGCTGTGATCATGAATATCGATCTGGATAACTTCAAGACGATCAACGATGTCGATGGTCATGAGGCCGGTGACATGGTCTTGATAGAGGTCGGTCGTCGCATGATGGTTGTGTTTAGAAACGATGACCTTTGCATCCGTTGGGGAGGGGATGAGTTTGTCGTGGGGTGTTACTTCGATAACACCCATTTCGAAGAACGTAGCCTGCCTGTGATCCAGAGGTTAGCATCGGCACTCAGAGATGCGTTAAATCAAGATGTGCTGCTGAGCGATGGCGAACAAATTAAGGTGAGTGCCAGTATCGGTATCGCCATGTACCCACAACATGGTGATCAGCTTGAATCAGTGTTATCCGCGGCCGATAAGGCCATGTACGTGTCAAAGCAGCAAGGTCAAAATCAATATAACATCTTCGATCCTAAGCTTATGAGTGAGGCTGAGATTCACTCTAAAGACGATTTAAAGGTTCAGTCTCAGACTCAGACAGATTCAAAAAATGAGTGACAATGCTCACTATTAACGAGTTGCTCGAGTGTGCTACTAGTTTAACAGTTTATGATCGTCGGGAAGTTGTCTACTAATCCATAAAACCAATTTGTGTTTCATATTTGGCCCGTCTTCTTTATCCACTGCTAGTGGTTGAATGAGCTTATCGGTAACGAGCAGACGATAGATACATTCGACTTTATCTTTGGGTGAAATTCCTTTGCCGAAATCGTCAAAGCCACGTTTTTTTGCGTAACCGACACCTATTTCCATGGCGAGTTTTAGCAGTTGCGGATCATGTTTACCTTGCTTCATATGAGGTCTCTCAAAAGGTGTATTGGTCTGTTAATTAAATTACCTGAATTGAATGATATAGCAAGGAGAGGTTTCAGGTTTCAACTTCTAGGAACGTCTATCTTGTTAAATCTGCATGTGGCAGTTCATACCGCTGTTTTTCTTGAGGTTGATCGGGTATTTCGCCCTATGGGGGATCAATGTAGGCCGATGTAAAAAAGT
>NZ_JABSSM010000082.1 GCF_013214165.1 Shewanella sp.
AGTTTTGCCGCAAATTCAACAAGCTGCTCGGGAGCCGTGACCAGATCCAGATGCAGACCGGCAACAGGCAAGGAGGAAACCAATGCTTGATGGTGAGCTATGGTGCCATAGTAGCTCGCCAGTAAAATCTTAATCTGAGCATCTTTTAGCGCGTCATAGCTAGTTGAAATAGCGGCTTGCCAATCGGCATCAAGCTCAAGGGCTAGAATAGGCTCTTCGAGTTGCACCCAGTCTACACCTTGCTCACTGAAACGAGCCAAGATATCTGCATAGGTCTTAATGAGCTTAGGCAGTAGTGAAAGCTTATCGAAATCGCCGCCAACGGCCTTAGATAAAAACAGGTAAGAAACCGGGCCTAGCAGTACGGGTTTGGCGGCAT
The DNA here is from genome assembly GCF_013214165.1 of Shewanella sp. Classification (GTDB taxonomy): domain Bacteria; phylum Pseudomonadota; class Gammaproteobacteria; order Enterobacterales; family Shewanellaceae; genus Shewanella. Next base: position 380 of record NZ_JABSSM010000082.1, read on the forward strand.
AGCCCAGGGATTTGGCTTCTTCAACGTCTTCAAAAAACTGCTCATAGGCGACACTGAATTCTTGATCGACAGTCAGCTCTGGCACTATGTAGTGATAATTAGTATTGAAATATTTAGTCATTTCGCCAGCGGGGGCATCTTTACCCGATGGTGCACGGCCTCGTGCGACTCTAAACAGGGTATCGAGATCGACATGATCATCTTCTTGGTTTCTGTGGCGTTCAGGGATGGCATTCAATGTCGCGCTCAGGGTCAGCACCTGATCATAGCAGGCAAAATCTCCAACGGGTAACAAAGCAACCCCTGCCTGAGCCTGCCACTCCCAATGGATACGACGCAAGATCTTAGCCACTTGCTTTAGCTCAGCCTGACTGGTCTCACCACGCCAATATTTCTCTTGAGCAAACTTCAACTCACGTTGACGACCAATTCTTGGAAACCCTAGGTTAGCTATCTGTATCTCTTTCGAAATTTGCATATTGTATACCTTTTTGCTTTAATATGAGCAGAATTCAGAGTAAACGCACCAGAGTCTTATTAGTGACTCCTGATGATGTAACACCTTTCGATGTAAAAACACATTCGGGCGTCTGGACGTCTAGAAGTTTATTGTGATAGTCTACCTTCTGACAAACGAATTGATTTCAAGCACAACATGAGTAAAATTCATGTTGAAACAAAGCAGGGATAACATGATTGAACTCAGACATTTACGAACACTAGTAGCCTTAAAAGAAACGGGAAGTCTCGCTGGTGCAGCCAAAAAACGTTTCGTCACTCAATCAGCGCTTTCTCATCAGATAAAAGAGTTAGAGACCCGAATTAACTCATCAATTTTTATCAGAAAGAGTAAACCGCTCTCATTTACGCAAGAAGGCGCTAGGCTACTCAATCTGGCCGAAGAGATCTTACCTAAGGTCGTCGAAACCGAATATGACCTCAAGCAAGGGCTCAATGATGAACTCAATCAGCTTGCGGTAGGCATCGAATGCCATAGCTGCTTTCGATGGTTGATGCCGGTGATGGAGCAGTTTAGGACCACATATCCAAATGTGAATTTGGACCTTTCCAGCCGACACCAGTTTGATTCACTCAATGCACTGGAGATTGGCGAACTCGATGTGGTACTCACATCAGATCCTGTTCCAGGACAATCCATTGCCTACCAGCATCTGTTCGATTTTGAAGTTCAGCTGGTGGTTGCCAAGGATCACCCTCTGGCCAAGCTGGAATATGTGACGCCTAAGCAACTCGAGAAACTTGCCATCATCAGCTATCCTGTGCCGCTGCAACGTCTGGATCTATACCGTCATTTCCTGGAGCCTGCGGGCGTGAAAGCCGGTGAGCAGATCAGCTGCGATCTCACCATGATGCTACTGCAAAGGATCGCCTGCAAAGATGGTGTGGCAGCCCTGCCAACCTGGTCGATCAGCGAGTCTTATGGCTTGAACTTGACCGCTATCAAGCTAGGGCCAGAGGGATTGAAGCGGCCACTGTTTGGGGCATATCGCAAAGATAGCGCTAGCGCACATGTGGCGCAGCAGTGGTTGAAGCTAGTAGCCAAAGAAGGACTGGCGAAACAGCATAAATTGAATTAAATAAAGGAAAAAGATCTAGGGTGAGTGACTAATATCTTGCAATAAAGGCTGTGCGAAGAAAGTTGCGAGTCGCGAGTTACAGCCTAATGCTGGTAACTCGAGCTCGATACTCGAACCTTCTTTACAACGGCTTCAGCAGCTGATTTCTCATCGAAAGCACGCGTCTGAGCACTAGGCCTGGCGAGTTAGCATCGCGAGTCTGTCTCAGATTATGAGCGACCAGAAACTCCTCTTTAAGCTCTTCATCTAAGCCCAAAGAGTCAAACGCTTCTATGGTCAAGGTCTGCTTGTGGTTATCGATAAGCGACTTGATGATGCTCAGAGGGAACGACTCTTCCGACTCGGCATTTAAGAAGGCAAATGCAGTCAAGGCAATAATCTCACCGAATACACTAAACAAGGCTAAGGTCTGCACTTCATCCGGGTTGATATCCACCCCTTGCATATTATGCAAACTATCGACGGCATCGACAGCGATACTTTCAGTCAATGACCAATAGCCGTGAACTAACTTCTTATATGGCTGAGGCAGCTCATCGAGACGTTCTTGGAGATAAAAGGTAAAGGCATAACGATATATGTTCACCTGACCTAATCGCACTAGGGCATCTTTCAATGAGCGGTTCTTAGTGGTAATACCTGCACCGCTGATCGCCGCATTGCTGCGCCAAAGCATATGAGCCGCTAAAGCGGGATCTGAAGAGACGATATCGATGACATTGCGGATATCACCATCGGCGATGATCGCCTTCTTTAATGGGATCAATATTCCGCGGCGACCAATCACCTGCTCTTCATTACTAATAATTGCGCGTACTTGAGTGAACACCTTATGCTCAAGATCTGTCATGGGAAGTTTTAACCTACATTTATTATTTTGGCGCGACACCAATTGTTATCAGGGAGTGTATCCCTATAAGGGCCACTTGGGTCAAGCTGATTTAACCTAAATGATTATTTTAACGCTAATTATCTACCCAAGGTCAGATAACCGAGCAAAATCACCAAGTTCAAGCGATATCATAGCGTTATCAACCAGAACATCAATAACCAGAAGGCTGAGCTATCGGGCTCTTCATCTCACCTTGCATAGGTTCAATAACCTATAGTGCACAAAATAGCACATATTCGATGCATTATATCGCGCCTGCATCTTCGAGCCCACGATAAATCGTCTCAGCTAGCGCGCGGTAACCTGCATCATTAAGGTGAATCGTATCAGATTTCATTGAGCGAGTTTTGAGCAAATCCGTTAACGCCTCTTCCAGCAGCATAACATCATAGGTCTCCGCTAACTCTGAATAGAGCGTCGCCGGCGACAAAAAAAGACTCTTCTGCGGCACGGCAATCAAGACTACCGCAATCGACCTAACCTGAGCCAACTCGATCATCTGCGCCAGATTAGTTTTAGTCTTAGCTATATCATGATTACGCAGAAAATCATTGCCACCTTCGAGTAGAATCAGCAAGTCAGGAGTCTCTCCAACGAGTAGCTCTGCTAGCCTGATCAAGCCCTGTGAGGTGGTCTCGCCTGAAACACCGGCATTGATCACCCTCAGCCCAGTCAATTCAGCCAAAACCGCTGGATAATCACCGCCTTCACTCGATCCCTTGCCATAGGTAAGGCTATCGCCAAACGCCAGAATTTGTGCATTGTGAGAAAGCACTGCGATGCTGGGGCCTGTACATGACTGTAATAGCAGTAACATTGAGAAAACGACAAAACAGGTAAACCTAGATTGAGTCATGGCAGTATCGAATCAGAATTAATGACCTAATTAATAACACAAAAAAAACCAGACACAAGGCCTGGTTTCGATCGTGAAACCTAAACGCCTTACTTTGCTAGAAGGCCTTGTAATTCACACTAAAAAACAATTCTCTGCCTGGGCTAAAATAATTTTGTGCGGAAATAATTTCTTCATCGAGTATATTATTTGCCTTCAAACGTAGCTTCCATGCATCACTGAGCTGATAGCCGACACTCAGATCTACCTTGTGGTAGGCCTCAAAAAACTCATCAAACCCAGCATAACGCTTACCTTGATAATGATAGTTAGCGAGTACATCAAATTGCTGCCAAGTATAACTCAACATATAATTAAACTCGTTCTCACTACGACCAACAAGCTGCTCACCCGTTTGTTTATTTTCCGCATCCAGATAGGTGTAACCCAGCTGGTGTTCTAGGTTGAATAACTGGTAGTTAGCCGACAGTTCAATGCCTCGAATTTCAGCTCTATTTATATTAGCAGGCCTCCAAATATCCCATCCGTAAGCATCTTTTTCACCGGTTGGTGCCCAAGCTATAAGATTATCAATCTTATTTTGGAACAAACTGATATAAGCACGGATATCTTTAGCAGTAAAACTCAAGGTCAAATCATAGTTCTCAGCCGTTTCTGAGATCAGATCGGCATTACCCGAACCAGGCCAATATAGGTCGTTAAAGGTGGGGGCTTTGAACGCCGTTCCGGTCGTAGCAGACAAGCGCCACTGATCGTTAAACTGATATGCTAGGCTAGCGTTATAGGACACTTCACTGTCAATATTTTCGACATCATCATAGCGAACTGCCACTTCAGCTAATAGCTTGCTCCACTGTTTCTGAACCAACACATAAGCGCCTAGAATATCGCGCTCATCTTCGGCGTAGTCACCAAAAATAGCTTCTTTAGACCAATCTAGACCACCAGTAAACGACAGTTCATTAGAGGCTAAGTATTGATTACTCCAGTTGATCTGATCACGTTTGGTTTCAAATATTGCAACAGGCACACCGCTATCGTCACCACGGAAATTTTCGTTATAGTCGCGAGACTGGCCTAGGGTTAATTTACTGGTGAATTTATCATTGCTATATTGAGTGCCAAGATTCCAAAGGTAGTTTTCATAATCTGATTCGTCGACTGCACCCGATGCATAGATATCATCAAACTGATAAAATCCTCTATCATATTGGCCATTCCATAACACTTGCCACAGCGGGTTTAACTGCTGTGAGCCTTTTATTGCCAATCCATTGCGTTGATAACCATCAGCATCATTTTCAGATCCGCCGCCGTTATAAACATCATAACCTTCTGATTGTTCATGGTTTAGAGTAAAACTGCTACTACCGTCACCGTGGTCAATTCCCACACCTGCCGAACCACGAATATAATCATCGCTACCGTATTCCGCACCGGCAAACCACTCTCCGCCCTTCAGTTGACGGGTAAATATCTGGATGACACCACCGATTGCATCACTTCCCCAGATAGAGGCTCTCGGTCCCTTCAAGACTTCGATACGTTCGATGCTCTCTGGTGATAAAGTGTTAAAACTGACAGAGCCTAAGGTGGCAGAACCAATTTTTATTCCGTCAATTAGCACGAGGACATGGTTTGAGTTACTGCCGCGAAGACTAATTGAGGTGTTTTGACCCGCCCCGCCATTACGCAACACACTGACGCCGGGTAACGTTTCTAATATATCGACAACAGACTTAGGACTCAAACGTTCAATCTCTTCACGCTCGATGGTATTGATGACGGTGAGCTGTTGATCGGCAGTCCTATCAAAACGTGAACCTGTTACGGTTATTATCTCGTTTATTGGGTCTAGGTTGCTAACAGTCGTGTCAGTGGCCATAGCTGAAAAAGTGGATAGGCCGAGTAGACTGCTGACAAGCAGTGCAATTCTGGATACTTGTGTTCCCATTTTACCTTTAACTCCTAAAAGGAAAACGGGGCAAAAATGTCACGACATAATTAGGCTGTTCAGCTTTATGCTGTTGACCGAAAGCCGCATCTTGAGATCTGCCCGCCGAAATCTCAAAATCATCTAATGGGCCGGTCTCCGGACTTAGGCTCTGCGATGACACTTTAAAAGCGACACTGCACGAGTTCAGGCTTTTTTACGCTTTCTTTTCTGTCTCTCCATCTATATAGAAAGATAGGCGCACCTGACTCTTACCTTTTACCGTTGCGGGGGCAGTGTCAGATTTTCACTGACTTCCCGATTATCCTTCACCTTGATTGTCGAAATCCTTAGCAATCCGCTATGTTTCAACACATTTAAATAGGTTTAGGCACCACAAAAGATTGACTAAAATATTGTTAATTCATTCCAAGAACGCACTTAGTTTTTGTACCCAGTTCAGTACTCAGTTTAACTACCAAGTATTAGTACTCTGTTTAGCACCAAGTTACGATCCGCCGCATTATAGACGTCTATACGTATAAATGTCTAACTTTTGGATGACATTCTGCTTACCTAAAAGTCTAATTTGATTCTCTTGGCTTTTACTCCGGCAAATTTGGAATAAAACGATTTGTTTAAAAAGGATGCAAGCTTCTGGTTGGCAATCAAAAGAAATCTAACTAACACCCATACAAAACAAACTCACAACCTTTGTATCAATTACTCAACAAAATACCTTGCCAAGTAAGATTACAAATGTAATCTTAAACATTCAGATTACATTTGTAATCCATAAATGCATTCAACAGAAAGTAATAAGTACATACTTTGACAATGGGATCAGCCGATGAAAGAGATCAGTAATTCAGAACTTGCCGTACTCAATATACTCTGGGAGTCGTCACCGACAAGCTCAAATGAAGTGGTGAAAAAATTGGCAGATTCTCATGAATGGCACGAAAAAACAGTCAAAACCCTATTAAACCGCTTAGTAAAAAAACAGGCGATCGGGTTTCAAAAACAGGGCCGTGGCTATCTCTACTCCCCCCTAATCAATCAAGGTGAATATCAAATTAAAGAGAGCCAGTCTTTCGTAGAGAGAATGTTCTCGGGTCGTATCGCCCCCCTCGTTGCGGGCTTTGCCAAAGAAAATAAACTCAGCGCAGAAGATGTTGCAGAATTGAAAACACTGCTCGACAACTGGCAAGAAGAGGACTCGAAAAAAGACAGCTTGAACAAGGGAGAATTAAGCAGCGACTGTCAAACAACCGATACTCAAACAAAGGAGCCTAAACATGATTAACTGGCTCACACAACAAAGCATACTCATAAGCTTAGTCTGCGCCTTCATCCTACTTTTTCATAAGCCACTGCTTAAACAGCTAGGGGCTCACCACATGTACAGCTTATGGCTGGCTATCCCACTAATGTTGTTAGGCTCTGTGGTACTGCAATTTCTGCCTAACTTGCTGGCGGAATCTAAGCTAGCAAATTTTGAGCATTACAGAGTGCTGGCGTCACTTGCCGTTAAAAACAGTGAAAGCTTTATCCCGACCCCTTTAGTCGTAGGTTTATGGTTGTCAGGAATTGCCGTGATGGCTGCACTGTTACTACTGCAACGACGCTATTTAAATAAGTTGTTGAGCAAGAGTACACCTTATGCTCACACCCAGGGCGGCGAACTTAACATCAACGCGCTTATGTTGGCCGACGCCTTACCCATATTACAGAGTCCAGAGATCACTTCTCCCATGTTAACAGGCGTGATTAAGCCGACGATCATAGTGCCATCAGACTTTCATAAACTGACAGTAAAGCAGCAAAAAGCCGTATTGGCACACGAGCTGTTTCACCATGAACGCGGAGATATCATCACTAACCTGCTGGCCTATGGTCTGCTCGCCATCTTCTGGTTCAACCCACTCTGTTGGTTAGCCTACCGCCGTTTTCGTGACGATCAGGAACTCGCCTGTGATGCTCAAATCACCTCATCGATGAATACCGATGAAAAAATTGCCTATAGCCATGCGCTACTGGCGTACTCTCAGCACGCTCAAATTGGCATGCTTCATACCCACTATGGAAATAAAAACATCTTAAAGGAAAGGATCATACAAATGAAAAAACAACATGGAAAGAGCACCTTAACCATAATAGCAATGACACTAGGCTTAGGATTCGCAAGCTTGATACTCAATCAACAAGTTCAGGCAGGAGATCATCAAGCCTCGTCGAAAGAATCGACCAAGGTGACTAAGAGCCAAGCACACAGTGTTCATCCACTGACGCGTGTTGAGCCCAAATACCCAGCAGCCGCAGTTAAAGCCAATCAAAATGGCTATGTTCAACTCAAGTTTGATATCAACAAGTCTGGAATGGTGTCTAACATTAAAGTGATTAAGTCATCACCCACAGGTGTATTCGATAAATCAGCAGTAAAAGCCTTAGAGCAATGGGTTTATAAGAAGTCTAAGCACGGGGCTAAAGGTTCTCAGGTTCAACTGGATTTTGTTATCGATGAACCAGCAGCTAATGTTGAGCGCATTAAAGTTACCGCGAATTAATCAGAGCCGTTATTAAGAGCAATAAATCAACTTACTCGGGGCCACTCTACTTAGGCTGATGGGTAATGTTTTGGAAAGGGGCCGCGCAGCTCTTTTTCTGTATCTGGAGATAATCGACGAGAAAGGAGAGGTGTTAAGTCGTAAGTTATAAGAGGTAAACAGCCTTGAGTGGTAAGTGGTAAGTGGTAAGAAAGGATAAGTATTTCATCCTCCCTCACGCAATTTACAAATCGATTAAGCTTCTATAGCCTTTGGATTCGCACCCTAGTCATTTTCTCCTATGCTGTCCAGCACATAGAAAACCAACAAAACTATAGCACCAATCAGTGGTATTAAACCGATTAGCTGCCACCAGCCAGAACGTCCGGTATCATGTAAGCGACGAGCACAGATGGCTATCGTCGGTAAAAACAAACCTAATGCCAGCACAGTTGAAAATATCATAGTGCCTAACGTGACATCTATAACCGCCGCTAAGCATAGAAAATGAAATAAAACAGCATATACATCCAAAACTCTTTACGACAAGCGCAAATTGCCCCTCTATTGGTCTGCTATCTGTTTTCTATGTTCTTCCAGCTCTTTATCAAACTCCAGTTGTAAAGTTTGCATACGTATCATCATAGGCTGAGCCAATGCTTGAGTCAGCATGATGGATTCCTGCATCACAAGAGGCATCTTGTCGACCATGGAGCGACCCGACTCACTCTGATAGAAAGCGAGCATATCGGTGATCTCCCTATCCGTATAATGCTTCACGTAAATATCGACCATAGGCTGTTTCAATTTATCCCAGCCCATCTCTTCGCGCATGATTTGTGTGTTTTTATTAACGAAGCTGGTAAACATTTCACTCTCTGAATCTTGGATCTTCAATTGCTCTCGCATCTGCAGCATCATTTGTTCTGCTTGGGTATAAGCAGCATCCATCAAAGAATCCGCTTTCATATCTACAAGCAGTTGCTCAACATCTTGACGACGAGAACTATCATCAGCCGATACGCTAAAGTTCACCAGGAAACCGCAGACGATTAGCAGTGATAAAAGGGAGTTTAGTGGTGATAGAAGAGTAATTCGCTTCATATTGCCTCCATGCAATTGTAAATTTATAAAACTAATTATCTCATAAAGTAACTATACAAGTCATTAATATATATTAAAATTAGTGTTCATTCGGTTGAAAAATATGACGGCGATGTCACTCGAGGCCCACAATACAAAATCAATAATAATTCTCATTAACATTAATTTTCATTAAGATAGCGCGGTGTTTAGTACACCAATAATCAAAATAAGGATTTCAAATGAAAATCTCAATGAATCGTCTTAAGGCGATAAGCGCAGTGGGTTTACTCGGTTTCAGTGCACTATTCGGGATGTCGTCTAGTGCTATGGCCCATACCAATGAATGTGAATTAACCATCAGCGCTAACGACGCTATGCAGTTCGACACCAAACAACTCAGTGTCCCAGCAAGCTGTAAAGAGGTCACGCTGACATTGACTCATTCAGGTCAGCTACCAAAAGCTGCCATGGGCCACAACTGGGTGCTAACCAAGGCTGCAGATATGCAAGCCGTTGCCAACGACGGCATGGGCGCAGGCGTAGATAAAAACTATGTTAAAGACGGCGACACTCGTGTTATTGCTCATACCGATGTTGTTGGCGGCGGTAGCTCAAGCAGCATCACCTTCAGCACCGAAGGCATGAGTGCTGCTGAAGCCTACACGTTCTTCTGCTCATTCCCTGGCCACTGGGCAATCATGCAGGGTAGCTTTATTATTAAATAAGGCCCTAGATTATAGTTCCTAGGATCTAGATTATTGATTCTAGAACCTAGGAACTCGTCGCTTATTTATTCTTAAAAACCTTGCCGCCTTTCATCACAAGATCCACATCCAATAAGACTTCTATCTCTTTTAGCGGGCTAGTATCTATCGCGATAATATCGGCGTACTGACCCACTTCCAATGTGCCTAACGTGTCTGACATTCTAATCAGGGAGTCGTCACCAAAGACGATACAAGCGGATAAAGCGAATGAGCTGCTTATAGTTAGGAGTCGCTGCAGCAGCGATGCCTTGTCTGTTCCACCTATCCCGGCTAAAGCCGGTCCTACGATCTGTTCACAGAAAGTTAAAACTTAGGGAAGTGTTAAACTATAAGTGCTAAGTTTTAAGTTAGTCGTCTAGATCCTAGATCCTAGAAACTTCCCTAAAAAATGACAAGGAATTTCTATGCAAAGCTTGTGGCATGCCCAAACAGCCAGTCAATACACTACACCTCTCGAATTGAGAGTCTATACATCTCGCCTGTTAGGTCAGGAACCTGCACTGGTGCTGCACGGTGGCGGCAATACCTCAGTAAAGACTCGAGTCGACAATCTATTCGGTGAGCCTGAAGAAATACTCTTTGTAAAAGGTAGCGGCTGGGATTTAGAGACCATAGAAGCGGCAGGTTTCGCACCGGTAAAGATGGACGTGTTATTGAAGATGGCCAAGCTTACCGAGCTGACCGACAGCGACATGGTCAAGTATCAGCGCGCCGCCATGATAGATCCCAATGCGCCCAATCCCTCGGTTGAAGCCATACTGCACGCCATTATCCCTTTCGCCTTCGTGGATCATACCCATACTGATGCAGTAGTTACCCTGACTAACACTGCAAGCGGTGAAGCCTTTATCGAGCAGTTGTATGGCAAGCGGGTCTTGGTGATCCCTTATGTGATGCCGGGCTTTGCGCTGGCTAAGCGGGTCTATGAGATGACCCAAGCTATCGACTGGCAGTCGATAGAAGGCTTGGTGCTCATGAACCACGGCCTGCTTACCTTTAGCGACGATGCTAAGACTGCTTACGAGAACACCATTAAACTGGTGAGCGAAGCCGAAAGTTTTATCGAAGCAAATCTGTGCATCAATGCCGAAGAGCGGGAAGAGGCGGATGAGAAGAGCCTTGAGTACCCTGATGAGAACACAGATATTGATCTGCTTGAGCTCGCTAAGATACGCAAGCTGGTGTCGGCGCAAAAAGGCGCAGCGCATCTGGCTCTGTTAAACAGTAGTATGGCCTCATGTCATATTGCCTCACACCCTGAGCTTAAAAGTATCGCCAGTCGCGGTCCGCTTACGCCGGACCATGTCATTCGCACTAAACGTATCCCCGCTATTTTACATGGCGACTTCGAAGCCGACCTCAGCAATTATGCCCAAGACTATATTGAATATTTTGACCGCTATCAGAGCGGTCAAACCATGCTTAACTACACGCCTAACTATGCTATCTGGCAGGGTAGAGCCGCCATATCTTTCGGCAAGACAGTCAACCAGGCCTTGATCATCGAAGACATCAGCAGTCATACCTTAGAGGCGATATTAACCGCCGAAGCCCTCGGTGGTTATCAGCCTCTGAGCCCGGCTGATATCTTCGCGGTGGAATACTGGGATCTTGAGCAGGCCAAGCTGAAAAAAGGCCCGAACTCAAACGACAAACCCTTGTTAGGCAAGGTCGCCATGATCACCGCCGCCGCAACACAGGTAGGTCAAGCCGTTGTGGCTCATATGGAAGCGCTCGGCGCTAACCTTGTAGAGCTTGGCGAACACCTTGAATTTGATACCTTAGATAAGTGCCAGGAAGCGGCCGAAACCGCCATCATAGATTATGGTGGCTTAGACATAGTTATCTGCCTTGGGGATGACCCTTCTAACCTGATGTTACTCAAAGCCTGTGAAGCCTTTTTAGAGCATGGCATAAACCCTAAGGTATTGTGCGTCAACCAAGGATCCTTACCCGTCATGAGCAGTAACATCATCAAGGTACTAGAGCTCAACTGCTGCGCATGCCCGACATTATCCTCACTGGATGGCTCAACAGTATTAGTGCAAAAAACCAATGGCGAGCAGCTACAAGCCGGCGTATTTAACCTGCTCAGCGCGATAACCATGATGTTGTCGAATGAATACGTGCCCCACGAAGAAGGGGTCGTGGTTTAACCTTTGTAGGACCTCTTTAGCCGGGAGAGGGTGACACATAAGGAAATGAACATGGAAAACTATCTGTTAGCCATAGATGCGGGAACAGGCAGCGGCCGTGCCGTGCTGTTTGATTTGCAAGGACGCCAAATTTCCGTGGGGCAAGAGGAGTGGCAGCACTTAGCCGAAGATGGTGTCGATAACTCCATGGGCTTCGATTTCGATAATGACTGGCCACTGTTATGTCGCTGTATCAAGCTAGCTATCCTCAACGCCAACATCTCTCCCCAGCAGATCATCGCCATTTCAGCGACGAGTATGCGTGAAGGCATAGTGGTGTTTGATAAAGATGGCCAGGAGATCTGGGCCGTCGCTAATGTCGATGCCAGAGCCTCTGAGCAAGTCATGGCGCTGAAAGAGTCCTCAGCGGATATCGAATATCGTGATTATCAGCAGTCCGGACAAACCTTCGCCCTCGGCGCCCTACCCCGTTTGCTATGGCTCAAGGAGCATCATCCCGAGCTGTATGACCAGGCCCATTCGATTGCCATGCTCAGCGACTGGGTCTTAGCAAAACTCAGCGGCGTGATCGCGACCGACCCATCCAATGCGGGCACAAGCGGGATCTTCTCCCTGGCCACACGTAACTGGGTGCCCGAGATGGCCGAAGAGGTTGGCCTTAACCCGGAGATATTCCCCCCAGTGATCGAAACAGGCACCAAGATAGGGGAAGTCACCGCACAAGCCGCCAGTGAATCAGGCCTGAGTATAGGCACGGCCGTGGTGATGGGCGGCGGTGATGTGCAACTTGGCGCTGCCGGCCTTGGAGTCGTCAACCTAGGCGATATAGCGGTGCTGGGCGGCAGTTTCTGGCAGCAAGTGGTGAACATAGACGCCAAGATGCCGCCACCGCAAGACATGTCTATTAGGGTCAACCCCCATGTGATCACCGGACTCTCTCAGGCCGAGGGGATCACATTTTTTAGCGGCCTAGTGATGCACTGGTTTGTGGATGCCTTCTGTCATTTAGAGAAGCAGTTAGCCGATGAGCGTGGCATAAATGTCTATGCCTATATGGAAGAGCTGGCCGAGCAAGTGCCTGTTTGCAGCTATGATATCTTACCGATATTTTCCGATGCCATGCATTACGATCACTGGTATCACGCCGCCCCTTCCTTTATCAATCTGTCACTGGATGCCGACAAGAGCAATCCCGCCTGTCTGTTTCGTAGCCTGCAGGAGAATGCCTGCATTGTTTCGGCCATTAACCTCGAAAATATCCAGGCATTTAGTCAACCAGAAACAGCTGGCTCAACCGCTGCTAGCAAGCCAAGCGAAGCTGAACAGGTGATAGTGTTTGCCGGCGGTGCCAGTAAAGGATTTCTATGGCCGCAGATCCTCGCCGATGTCACCGGCAAGAAAGTCAAAATACCTAAAGTAAAAGAAGCCACATCTCTGGGCTGCGCCATGGCCGCGGGGGTCGGTGTGGGCATTTACGCCAGCATAAAACAGGCGGCCGACTCGATCGTTAGCTGGGAGAAAGAATACCAGCCCAACATGGATAACTACGTGAAGTATCAAGCGTTAAAAGATAAGTGGATTCAGGTGTATGAGCAGCAATTAAAACTGGTCGATAAAGGCCTGACCAACTCAATGTGGCAAGCACCAGGATTATAAAAGTTGTAGGACTGGCTTTAGCCAGGATGGTGAGAAGTTGTAGGACCGGCTTTAGCCGGGAAAGATGAAACAAGCAAAACATCGCCGCTAAAGCAGCTCCTACATACGAGCTCGTAGCCAACAATACAGAAAATCAGGAACCCCTATGTACTTAACCAATGAATCAGAGCATGACTATCGCTTCGGCGAGTATGGGCCTAAATACCTGACCAATGGTCCAAGAGTTCACTTCGGCATTGTGGTGATAACCCCAGGTGAGGCTCACCCTTGCCATAAACATAAGACTCAGGAAGAATCATTCTTGGTACTCGAGGGTGAATGTGCCGTTTATGTGGATGGTGAACGTGTGCTAATCAAGCAAGGCGACTACCTGCGCTGCGAGCCAGGTGAGTCGCACCTGTTCAGAAACGAGAGTGATAAAGACTTTAAATCTGTCTTCGTCAAAGCGCCCTATAGCGCCGAAAAAGACAGCGTCTACATCGACTGGCAACCGGGCCAGCCCTTCTTAAAGCAAGAGTGAAACCAGGCCCTAGGTTCTAAGGCCTGGTTGCTAGAATCTAAGCACTAGGCACTGGCTTGATGCAGCTTAAATACCGCTTCTTTCAGCGCCTGCTTGAGCTCATCATTTTTAAGCTCGCCCTTTTCCATGTCGAAATTATCGAAGAAGCTAGGGACAGAAAGACTCGCCTTCACATCGGCGGCGAAATAGGGGGCAGAACCTACGGCGGCTGTTAGTACGGATTTAGCGCCACCAGGTCCAGGAGAAGTCGCTAGCAATACCATAGGCTTGTTCTGAAATACCTTCATATCTATGCGTGACGTCCAATCGAACAGGTTCTTATAGGCGGCTGTGTATGAGCCGTTATGCTCGGCAAATGAGATGATGATGCCATCGGCTTCGCCAAGTTTGCCGAAAAACTTCTGCGCCAGCTCAGGCTGACCTAGCTGATTTTCCCTGTCTTGGCTAAAAATGGGCATCTCGTAATCATTGATATCGAGTATCTCAACCTCGGCGCCTTCTACCAGTGATGCGGCGTAAGTAGCGAGTTGCTTGTTAATGGATTTAGCGCTGTTGCTGGCTGCGAATGCTAATATTTTCATCATAATTCCTCTTCAACTTTTATTTTAGTAAAACGCTCAGGGCTGTTTAAAGTGACCCACAAGGCTCTGCGGCATTGGTTTGTTACATAGGATGGAGATAAGTGTATATTAATAGTTATTCGAGATTAATAACCTTAATTGATAAAGACTATTTCCATATGACTATGAATAAGCTGTTTGATGGTGTAATGGTGTTCACTCAGGTGGTAAAAACCGGTGGTTTCTCGGCGGCAGCCGAGCTGATGGGTCATTCAACGTCTTATATCAGTAAGGAAGTGAATAAGCTCGAAGAGCGGCTTGGCGTACGTTTACTCAATCGCACCACGCGCTCCATAGGTCTGACACCTGAAGGCAAGGCATACTATCAAGAGTGCCAGCAGTTAGTCGCCGATGCAGAGCAAGCGGTGAACATGCTGACCCAGCACGAGCTTGCACCTAAAGGCATCCTAAGACTTAGCACCCCTGTCGGTTTTGGCAATAACTACCTGCAGCCCATCTTAGCCGAATATATGCGCCTCTATCCCAATATCTGCCTAGATCTTGACCTCAATGACCGTAAGGTTGACGTAGTCGCAGAAGGTTACGATCTTGCAATTCGAGCCTCGTTGCAGCTGGAGGGGTCAAGCCTCATCTGCCGTAAGATATTTAGCTGTAAGGGTTATGTTGTCGCTAGCCCTGTATACCTATCTAAACATGGTCGCCCCCACCACCCACAAGAATTAAGCCGCCATAACTGCTTCTGTTACAGCAACCATAAATCACCGAACAAATGGCAATTTAATGATAAAGAGGGCAAGCCTTACTCCGTAGAGGTTAGGCAAAAATTAGTCACTAACAGCGCCGATATGGAGTTGGCCCTGGTGTTAGATGATCTGGGGATCTGCCGATTACCTATGTTCTATATGGAGCAAGAGATCAAATCAGGCAAGCTTGAGATCCTATTTGAAGACCTGCCAGCCCCAGAAATTGATGTGTTTGTGGTGTATCCCAGTCGCAAACATCTGTCACCTAAAGTGAGGGCATTTATCGATTTAACCGTCGATTACCTCTCGAAAAAATAGTCATTGATTTACACGGGAATTCAATCGGACACACGTAAACATTGAGCCAGCACTTGGTGTTAATGTTTATTTTTATTCTACCGCGCTCATATTTCCAACCAACTGGAATCGACGAGCGTATCTGGCAGTATTGTATATTTTAGTCTCGCTGAGCGGCGGCATTGGCAAACTGCATAAGAGCTCGGCGACACTTATTTTAATCGGGCGGCATAATAATGCTCTGGCCTAATAGCCATAATACGCCGTCATTCCCCTTTGTTGTGTCTATCTAGATCGAATCAATATAGATGCTACTCCCGTCCAAGAGCTTCACCTAATGGCTCGAAATAATCTATCAAGGCGCTGAATATCTGCTGGCGATGCACAATGGCCGGGTAGCCTCCCGCATCGGCGAGCTTAGAACTCAAGGTCTCATTCACAAGATACTGGTTACTTATCTCTGGATAGGACTCGATGCAGGCCTCAAATGCCCGCGCCATCAACTCGGTGGGGTTAGAGAAATACTGGCGTCCATATTGATGATCTAACGCTACCGCTCGGTCGACATACTCATGGCTGTTTTGGCCATCATGGGTCAGAAAAGTCGTCGTGAATACCCGCTCGAGTCGCTGATTTAACGGATGCTTTATCGAAGGGATATCGGCTAAAGAGTCGAAGATGAGGTTAGCCGCCTTGCGCTTCTCGTCTTCCTCGACCCAAGAGCCTAAGCGGATATGATTCAGGCCGAAGGTCTCTTTGATATCGTGAAAGGTCACCTGTTCGTCGAAACGATAATCAGGACCGACTCTATGATAGGTTTTATTCACATACTACCCAACTTAAATTATCTATGAGCATTGTAAACCTACAAGCCCTCAAGCAAAAAATTATTCAATGGAGCCTTTTTAGGTACGGCGTTCAGTAAAGGTTCAGCCCGAATAAGCTATTCTACCCATGAATTTTATGAAACTGATAATTAAGGTAGAGACAAGGATGAAACTGGTAATTTTGTGGCTGGCAATACTCATTATGAGCACGATAATCGTAGCACTATCAGGGACCATTCACTGGCCTATGATGGGCACCATGTTTGCGGCCATGACCATAGGGCTAATCATCATGGTAAAGGTTGGAAAAATTGCCGATAAACACTTCGTCAGTTTCTGCTCCGGACTCGTCGGTAAGGCTAGAGCCGATTCCTAAACACACTCATTACAGCTTCTAGTTACAGGTCAGCTCATCGACCTTTGATGGGCATCTAAATTTAGGGCCATGACCATAGGGCTAATCATCATGGTAAAGGTTGGAAAAATTGCCGATAAACACTTCGTCAGTTTCTGCTCCGGACTCGTCGGTAAGGCTAGAGCCGATTCCTAAACACACTCATTACAGCTTCTAGTTACAGGTCAGCTCATCGACCTTTGATGGGCATCTAAATTTA
>NZ_JABSSM010000083.1 GCF_013214165.1 Shewanella sp.
CCTGCTCCACTGCGTTTTTATGCTTGCACTCACGGGTACAGATCTCGTAGAATTACTCGCTTGCGCCTAAGGTGATTAAGACTCTTGTAATGGCTTACCCCATTGGTGCTTCTACTTTACCTCTATATTAGCAAGTGGCCCTGCGTGGGGGTCACCACTGGATAAGGATTTTTCATGCCTGTTATTACACTTCCTGACGGAAGCAAACGTGAGTTTGCTAACCCGGTTTCTACTTTAGATGTTGCCGCTGATATTGGCCCTGGTCTTGCGAAAGCATGTATCGCCGGTCGAGTGAACGGTGAGCTTAAAGATGCTTGTGACATCATAGACACAGATTCTGAGTTATCGATCATCACAGCTAAAGACGAAGAGGGTGTAGAGATACTTCGTCATTCCTGTGCTCATCTACTTGGTCATGCATTCAAGCAATTATGGCCAGAAGCTAAAATGGCGATCGGTCCGGTTATTGATAATGGTTTCTATTATGATATCGATCTTGAGCACAAGCTGACCCAGGAAGACATAGATGCGCTACAGAAGCGTATGACTCAACTTGCAAAGACAAACTATAAAGTTGAGAAACGAGTGGATAGCTGGCAAGTCGCCCGCGACACATTTGAAGCTCGCGGCGAAATTTACAAGATGGCCATCTTAGATGAGAACATCAGTAAAGATGACCAGCCTGCGCTATATCATCATGAAGAATATGTCGATATGTGCCGCGGACCTCATGTACCGAACATGAGATTCTGCCAACACTTTAAGTTGATGAGTGTTGCAGGGGCCTACTGGCGCGGTAACTCTGATAATAAAATGTTGCAACGTGTCTACGGAACCGCATGGGCTGATAAGAAAGCCCTTAAGGTACATCTTAACCGTTTAGAAGAAGCGGCTAAGCGCGATCATCGTAAGATAGGTAAGCAACTCGACTTGTATCATATGCAAGAAGAAGCACCTGGAATGGTGTTTTGGCATAACGATGGTTGGACCTTGTACCTGGAGCTTGAGAAATTCATTCGCCAAAAGCTAGGTCAGTACACTTATCAGGAAGTGAAAGGTCCGTTAATGATGGATCGTGTGCTTTGGGAACGTTCCGGTCACTGGGATAAGTATTCAGAGGCCATGTTCACCACTAAGTCTGAAAATCGTGAGTACGCAATTAAGCCGATGAACTGTCCGGGTCACGTACAGATCTTTAACCAAGGCCTTAAATCATATCGCGATCTTCCACTGCGTATGGCTGAGTTCGGTTGTTGTCATCGTAATGAACCATCGGGTTCACTCCATGGCCTAATGCGTGTTCGTGGTTTCACTCAAGATGATGCCCATATCTTCTGTACAGAAGATCAGGTACAGCAAGAAGTCAGTGCCTGTATCCAGATGGTTTATGATACTTACGCAACATTCGGCTTTAAAAATATTGTCGTTAAACTCTCGACTCGCCCTGAGCAGCGTATCGGTGACGATGAGATGTGGGATAGAGCCGAAGAAGCGCTTAAGCAAGCCCTGGTCGCTAATGACATAGAATTTGATATATTACCTGGCGAAGGCGCCTTCTATGGACCTAAGATCGAGTTCACATTACACGACTGTCTAGATCGTGCTTGGCAGTGTGGTACGGTTCAACTCGATTATGCGCTTCCTGGTCGTTTAGGTGCGACTTATGTCGCCGAAGATAACAGCCGACAGACGCCAGTGATGATTCATCGTGCAATATTAGGTTCACTAGAGCGATTCTTGGGTATTCTTATCGAAGAGTATGCGGGTAAATTTCCGACTTGGTTAGCGCCAATGCAAGTCGTCGTCATGAACATTACTGACAAACAGTCAGATTATGTCGATGAAGTAGTCAATTTATTAAAAGAAAACGGAATTCGTGCCTCTAAAGACTTGAGGAATGAGAAGATAGGCTTTAAAATACGTGAGCACACCTTAAGGCGTGTTCCTTATTTATTGGTCGTAGGCGATCAAGAAATTGAAAATAAGGAAGTTGCGGTGCGTACCAGAGATGGTGTTGACTTAGGCAAAATGCGAATCGAAGATTTCGCGGCCAAAATCAATAAGCAAATTTCGCTCCGTAGTCTCATTTTGTTGGAGGATTAGGTCATAAAGATCAAAAAAACAGCAGGGCGCCAGGCGGCCCCGAATAGAATAAACGAACTCATCACCGGTGTGCAACAAGTGCGTTTGAACGGTCTTGAAGGTGAGCCTATTGGAGTAGTATCAATTAGCGAAGCACAGGAACTGGCTGATGAAGCAGGTGTAGATCTTGTTGAAATTAGTCCTAACGCTGAGCCGCCGGTTTGCCGTATAATGGACTACGGGAAGTTCCTTTTTGATAAGGCGAAAGCTCAAAAGGAACAAAAAAAGAAGCAGAAAATCGTGCAGGTGAAGGAAGTTAAATTCCGTCCCGGTACCGATGAAAATGATTATCAGGTAAAACTACGCAACCTGATTCGTTTTCTAACTGACGGTGATAAAGCGAAAGTTACGCTGCGTTTCCGTGGTCGTGAGATGGCTCACCAAAATCTTGGTATGAAACTTTTGAATCGTATTAAAGATGATTTGGCTGAGATAGCAGTAGTTGAGTCCTTCCCGAAAATGGAAGGTCGCCAAGCTGTGATGGTACTCGCGCCGAAAAAGAAATAGTAGGGCCAAATAAAAGTAGTAGGGATCGTTAAGGTCTCTGCTCGCCTTGCGTTTTATTAATATCCCAATGCGGAGTTTTAGCAATGCCTAAAATGAAAACTGACAAGGGTGTAGCGAAGCGTTTTAAGAAAACCGCCAATGGTTTCAAACGTAAGCAAGCTCATTTACGTCACATCTTGACCAAGAAAAGCACTAAGCGTAAACGTCACTTACGTGCCAAATGTTTAGTTAGCAAAGCCGACATGCCAGCAATTGCACGTCAACTACCATACGCTTAATAAAGGAGCAATAAACAATGCCTAGAGTTAAGCGTGGTGTAACCGCTCGTGCTCGTCACAAGAAAGTACTAAAACTAGCCAAAGGTTATTACGGAGCTCGCTCACGTACTTACCGTGTTGCTAAGCAAGCAGTAACTAAAGCTGGTCAATATGCCTACCGTGACCGTCGTCAGAAGAAACGTCAATTCCGTCAACTTTGGATTGCACGTATCAATGCGGCAGCTCGTCAAAATGGTCTGTCTTACAGCCGTTTCATTAATGGTTTGAAAAAAGCCTCTATTGAAATCGATCGTAAGATCCTAGCTGACATCGCTGTATTCGACAAAGTTGTATTTACAACTTTGGTTGAGAGAGCAAAAGACGCATTAGCTAAGTAATTAGTTGATTCATCTTGATTAAAGGGACCTTTGGGTCCCTTTTTTTATGCCTATAATTTTCTCAACGAGGAATTTTAGGCAAAAAAATAGTAGGCTATTGCCTACTATTTATAATGTTCATGTGAAATAACGCGGGTTACTTGAGTGCGTCTAAGTAACGTTCGGCGTCAAGTGCAGCCATACAACCTGTGCCAGCCGAAGTGATTGCTTGACGGTAGTGTTGATCCATCACGTCACCTGCAGCAAAAACACCTTCGATACTTGCTTGAGTGGCGTTGCCATTCAGACCACTTTGTACCTTGATGTAGCCATTGCTCATCTCTAATTGACCTTCGAACATGCCAGTATTTGGGCTGTGACCGATGGCAATGAAAACGCCCATTAATTCAAGTTCTGTGATAACACCATCTTTAGTGCTCTTCATTTTAAGACCGGTAACGCCCATCTGATCGCCAACAACTTCATCGAGTGTATTGTCTAAGTGGAGAATAATGTTGCCATTTTCAACCTTATCCATGAGGCGCTTGGTCAATATTTTTTCACTGCGGAATGTATCTCGGCGATGAATAAGATGAACTTCAGAGGCGATGTTACTGAGGTAAAGTGCTTCTTCTACAGCGGTATTACCGCCGCCGACAACGGCAACCTTTTGGTTACGGTAGAAGAAACCATCACAGGTTGCACAGGCTGAAACACCCTTGCCCTTGAATGCTTCTTCAGAATCTAAACCAAGATACATGGCTGAAGCGCCTGTTGAGATGATGAGTGCATCACAAGTGAACTCACCGTTGTCGCCCTTTAGCTGAAACGGACGAACGTTGAGGTTGACTTCGTTGATGTGGTCAAAAATGATTTCAGTATCAAATTTTTCTGCGTGCTTCTGCATACGCTCCATCAATGCCGGACCGGTGAGATCATCTGCATCGCCTGGCCAGTTTTCAACTTCTGTTGTGGTAGTAAGCTGACCGCCTTGCTGTATACCTGTTATTAAAACTGGCTTCAGGTTTGCGCGAGCAGCATATACTGCAGCAGTGTAGCCCGCTGGGCCAGAACCTAAAATCAACAGTTCACAGTGTCTAACTTGACTCATTCTTTTCTCCGTGCTTTTTAGCAAATTGCTGCGATTGTATGGAATTTCCTACATGGGGTAAAGTCTTGTATGAGGATTCTTTTAGATTGTGCTAATCGAAAAAAAGGGAGCCTAGGCTCCCTTTAGTATCACCAACTCATTCTGGTGAATTAGTTGAGTAAAATCTTTGGCTCGACGAACTCAAGGTTTAATGCTTCGGCGACCTCTTTACAGGTGATCTTACCGTGCATGACATTTAGGCCATTAAGTAGATGCTTATCTTGGAGTAGGGCTTTTCTATAACCAAGATCGGCTAGCTTAATGATGTAGGGTAATGTGGCATTGTTCAGTGCAAACGTAGAAGTACGTGCAACGGCGCCAGGCATGTTAGCCACACAGTAATGCACCACATCATCGACGATATACGTTGGGTCTTCGTGTGTGGTCGCATGTGACGTTTCGATACAACCACCTTGGTCGATTGCAACATCGACGATAGCAGAGCCAGGCTTCATCTTAGCGATATGCTCTTTAGTCACTAGTTTAGGTGCCGCCGCGCCAGGGACCAGTACACCACCAATGACAAGATCGGCTTCCAATACATGTTTTTCGATGGCCGCTGCTGTGGAGTAGATGGCTTTAACGCGATTATCAAACTGGGCATTAAGGCGACGAAGTGCATCTATGCTACGGTCTAAGATCACGACATCGGCACCTAGGCCTACAGCCATCTGCGCCGCGTTGGTACCCACTATACCACCGCCAATAATGACGACTTTAGCAGGCTCAACACCTGGTACGCCGCCAAGTAGCATGCCACGTCCACCCATAGACTTTTCTAAGGCCATGGCGCCAGCTTGAATAGACATACGGCCAGCGACTTCAGACATTGGTGCGAGTAAGGGAAGGGCGCCACGGTCATCGGTGACGGTTTCATAGGCGATACAAACAGCTCCACTTTTGATTAAGCCTTCAGTTTGTGGAAGATCGGGTGCCAAGTGTAAATAGGTAAATAACAGCTGGTCTTCACGCAACATAGCACGTTCTACAGCTTGTGGTTCCTTCACCTTAACGATCATCTCAGACTTGGCAAATACTTCTGCTGCTGTGCCTAAAATAGATGCCCCAACATCGATATAATCTTGATCTGTGAAACCAATTCCGTTACCAGCATTAGTTTCAATGAATACTTTATGACCTTTAATAGTCAATTCACGCACACTGGAAGGGACCATACCAACACGATACTCGTGGTTTTTGATTTCTTTAGGTACACCAATTATCATCTTCGAGCCTCAATCTGCATAATAACCCATGTTTTATGGGTTTAATTGTTATTTTGTCGTGTCCTGAACGTGATTGTTTCAGGAAAATCTAGTATAGTATTAGTTCAGCAGTTTATGCTGCTGAACTTTTGACATACGTAGTGATAAATGTTGTTTTAGTAATAAAGCAAGGTTAAAAATATGCTTAATAATAAAAAGAGTCCTATAAAAGACTTAGATCGTATAGATCGAAACATACTTAATGAGTTACAGACCGACGGACGCATTTCTAATGTAGAGCTGTCTAAACGAGTAGGTTTAAGTCCCACACCTTGCCTTGAGAGAGTTAAAAGACTTGAGAAGCAGGGGTATATCAATGGATATACCGCATTAGTGAACCCTCATTTTTTGGGTGCTTCATTGCTGGTGTTTGTGGAAATTACACTTAATCGTGATAGCGCCGAAGTATTTGATAAATTCAATCGTGCAGTTCAATTATTAGATGACATTCAAGAATGTCATCTAGTGTCAGGCGATTTCGACTACTTGTTGAAAACACGTGTATCAGATATGTCGGCCTATCGTCGCTTGTTAGGCGAAACTTTACTCAAATTGCCCTCTGTTTCTGACACTCGTACTTACGTAGTGATGGAAGAAGTTAAGCAAACCAATAAAGTTGCAATCAACGTTACTGCCGAAACGCTATAGATTTGGCTGTATGTTTCCAAAAAAGGAGCCAATTATGGCTCCTTTTTTTATTTTGAGCATAAAATGTTCGCTAGTATCAATTAGCATAAAAATAATGCCGTCAACATAGGCTTAATCGCTGCAAAAGCCCATCATATTTGGTATCTTAAGCTCACCTGTCTTCATCTTTTTATGGGTTTTCATTTGGCTAAGGGAAATAGTGTTAAAACGCTCAGTGGAGTGCAGCGAATTTTAGAGGGGAGCCTCATCCTATGCTGCATGCTGGCAACGTATATTCTGCTATCACTCAGCAGTTTTGACTCTTCGGATCCGGGCTGGAGTCAGTCTAACTTCGAAGGTGACATTCAGAATGTTACCGGGGCCGTAGGCGCCTGGATGGCGGATGTCTTGTTCTATTTCTTCGGATATACCGCCTATATCATTCCTATTATCGTGGCATTGACGGGTTGGTTGCTGTTTAAACGCACCCACAAATTATTAGAAATAGATTATTTCTCAGTGGGACTCCGGCTCATAGGCTTCTTACTGATCGTGTTTAGCTTAGCGGCTTTAGGCAGCATGAACGTCAATGATATCTATGATTTTTCTGCCGGTGGTGTTTCTGGAGATGTGATCCGTGACGCCATGTTGCCTTATTTCAATCAATTAGGCACCACACTCTTATTGCTTTGCTTCGTCGGTGCAGGTTTCACGCTCTTAACGGGGATTAGCTGGCTTACGGTTATCGATCTTACCGGGTTCAGTGCCATCTGGATTTTTAATTTACTGCGTGGATTACCCGAGCGCTTTAGCAGACGTGCACCTGAGACCGAAGATACTCGAGGTTTCATGTCTGTGTTTGATAAGTTTAAAGAGAAACGTGCTCTGAGAGATGAAGCTGTCGAGTGGAATGATGATAGCGATGTTCACGATGAGCTTGATTATAAAGATCCACATGAGCCGAGTATTCACGCTCAAGAGGCCAGAGCCGAAGCTGCGACACAGAGTCAAGCTAAAGAGACCGAGCTTGTCATCGAAATGCCGAATCTAGATACCAGTATCGAGACTGATACGATCGATTTCGGTACTCAGGCTTCTACTGGCGCTGTCGCTAAGGTCCAGGAGCAAGAACAAGATACAGTAAAGACACAAAGTCAAGACACGGCAAAAATAGTCGATGGTATCGTGGTATTACCGGGTCAAAATTTAGCACCAGCTAAGAAGCCGATCACGCCGTTGCCGTGCATCTCACTACTCGATGTGCCTAACAGAAAGACGAACCCCATCAGTCGTGAGGAGTTAGAGCAAGTCGGCACCTTGGTTGAGGCCAAACTTGCCGATTTTAATATTGTCGCCAAAGTGATGGGCATCTTTCCTGGTCCCGTGGTAACGCGTTTCGAGCTAGACTTGGCGCCGGGTGTTAAAGCCTCAAAAATTACTAACTTATCGAAAGATTTAGCCCGCTCCTTACTGGCTGAAAGCGTTCGAGTCGTCGAAGTTATTCCAGGTAAATCCTACGTAGGACTGGAATTGCCAAACAAGTTCCGTGAAACCGTATTCATGCGGGATGTACTCGACAGTAAAGAATTTTCAGAAAATGAGTCACATCTAAGTATGGTACTGGGTCAAGACATCGCCGGCGACCCCGTGGTGGTCGACTTAGGTAAGATGCCACACCTCTTGGTTGCCGGTACTACAGGCTCGGGTAAGTCGGTCGGCGTCAACGTGATGATCACTAGCTTACTGTATAAGTCTGGCCCCGATGATGTACGTTTTATCATGATCGATCCTAAGATGTTAGAGCTTTCAGTTTACGAAGGTATTCCGCATTTATTGTGTGAAGTCGTTACCGACATGAAAGATGCGGCTAACTCCTTGCGTTGGTGTGTGGGGGAGATGGAGCGCAGATATAAACTTATGTCTGCCTTAGGCGTACGAAATCTTAAAGGCTATAACGCAAAAATTAAACAGGCTAAAGCTGCGGGTGCTCCGATACTCGATCCTCTGTGGAAATCATCGGAGAGTATGGAGGCTGAGGCGCCCGAACTAGAAAAATTACCTTCGATCGTGGTCATAGTGGATGAATTTGCCGACATGATGATGATTGTAGGCAAGAAGGTTGAAGAGCTAATAGCCCGTATTGCCCAGAAGGCCCGTGCTGCTGGGATCCATTTAATCCTCGCAACTCAGAGACCTTCGGTGGACGTGATAACCGGCTTGATTAAGGCCAACATCCCAACCCGAATGGCGTTCCAGGTGTCTAGTCGAATCGATTCCCGTACCATTTTAGATCAACAGGGCGCGGAAACTCTACTGGGTATGGGAGACATGTTGTACCTTCCTCCGGGAACCAGTGTCCCCATTCGAGTGCATGGTGCTTTTATCGACGATCATGAGGTTCATGCAGTAGTCGCAGATTGGCATAGCCGAGGTAAGCCTCAATATATCGATGAGATTATCAATGGTTCTGCCGAAGGCGAGCAGATTCTGCTACCCGGTGAGGCCAGTGAGTCAGATGATGATACCGATGCACTTTATGATGAAGCCGTTGCCTTCGTTACCGAAACGCGCAGAGGGTCTATCTCAAGTGTACAGCGTAAGTTTAAGATAGGTTATAACCGCGCCGCGCGTATCATTGAGCATATGGAGGCTCAGGGAGTGGTTAGCTCTCAGGGACACAACGGTAATCGTGAGGTGCTGGCGCCACCTCCGCCTAAAACCTATTAATGACGCTTTTGGCAGTTAGAACATAAACTTTGGCCAAGGTGATAACAGCATTTGTTAGAAGGACATATCATGAGAAAAAGCGTAATTTTATTGGCAATGGCACTGCCCTTGATGGCATCCCATCTCGCGGTTGCAGATGAATCATCTGTACTAAAAGCAAAATTAGAAGAAGTGGCCACACTGAAGGCAAACTTTAGTCAGGTCGTCACCGACATCAACAATAAAGAGATCCAAACAGGCAGTGGCGTGTTTGCTTTAGCCTACCCAAATAAGTTTTATTGGCATCTGACCGAGCCCGACGAATCCTTGATTGTCGCCGATGGCACAGATGTGTGGATCTATAATCCCTTTGCCGAGCAAGTCACAGTGATGGATCTTAATCAAGCGATCACAGCATCACCCATAGCCCTGCTGGTTTATAGAGACGAAGCGACCTGGTCACAATACTCGGTGACCTCGAAAGGTGATTGTTTCGATATAAAACCTAACAGTGTCGATGCCGGTGTCGAGTCGGTAAAAGTCTGCTTCAAAGACAAGACCTTGACTCAGATGGTGCTAGCAGATCAACAGGGCAATGTGAGCTCATTTCAGCTAACAGATCAGACAGGCATCACAGAAACGGAGATGTCATTATTTAAGTTTACCCTGCCTGAAGATGTTGATATTGACGATCAACGCTTAAATGCCGTTAACTAACCGCGAAGAGAGATAAGTGTCCAGTTTTAGTTTCGATTTCGCCCCAGATTTCAGACCCTTGGCCGCGCGTATGCGGCCCGAGGTGTTGGAACAATTCATAGGTCAATCACATCTGTTAGGTGAAGGGAAGCCACTTCGTAAGGCACTCGAAGCCGGGCGCGCTCATTCAATGTTGTTTTGGGGGCCGCCAGGGACGGGGAAAACCACGCTGGCTGAACTCGTTGCCCATTATGCCAATGCTCATGTCGAACGTATTTCAGCGGTAACCTCTGGTGTGAAGGAGATCCGCACGGCGATTGAACATGCCAAAAATGTCGCAGAGTCTCGTGGTCAAAGAACCTTGCTCTTTGTCGATGAAGTCCACAGGTTCAATAAGAGTCAACAAGATGCCTTCTTGCCCTTTATCGAAGATGGAACGGTCATTTTTGTCGGCGCGACCACGGAAAACCCCTCATTCGAGATCAATAATGCCTTGTTATCCCGGGCTAGGGTCTATCTGATTAAGAGATTGACCAATGATGAGATCATTCAAATTGTCAGACAGGCATTGATTGATGATGAGCGAGGTCTGGGTAAAAAGCGGCTTAAGATACCCGATGCAGTGGCCGATAAATTGGCCAATGTGTGTGATGGTGATGCACGCAAAGCGCTCAATTTAATTGAATTGATGAGTGACATGTTAGCAGATGGTGAGTCATTCACCGAACAGATGATCATCGAAGTTGCCGGGCAACAGCTGGCTGGATTCGATAAAAATGGCGACCAGTTTTACGATCTTATTTCGGCTGTACATAAGTCGATTCGAGGCTCGGCGCCCGATGCCGCGCTTTACTGGTTTTGTCGAATGTTAGAAGGGGGCTGCGATCCTCTCTATATTGCACGTCGACTCCTTGCCATTGCCTCAGAAGATATAGGCAACGCCGATCCTGTTGCCATGACCGTTGCGCTCAATGCATGGGAATGTTTTCATCGCGTTGGCCCATCAGAAGGTGAGCGCGCGTTGGCACAAGCCATCGTCTATCTCGCCAGCGCGCCTAAGAGTAACGCGGTTTACACTGCGTTCAAGGCCGCCCGTCAACTGGCGCGAGAAACGGGTCAAGAGGCGGTGCCAGAGCATCTGCGCAACGCACCGACTCAGTTGATGCAAGATCTTGGCTATGGTGATGGTTACCGTTATGCCCATGATGAACCCAACGCCTATGCCTGTGGAGAGAATTATTTTCCCCAAAGACTGGCCCAGAGTCGATTTTATTACCCAACTGAACATGGCTTCGAGAAGCGCATCAAGGCCAAATTAACCCATCTTGCTCAGCTCGACAAGGACAGTGAGGTTAAACGGTATGAATAACATTCTATTTGTTGCCCTGGGGGGATCGATTGGTGCAGTTTTTCGTTATCTGATCTCAATTTTCATGGTTCAGCTATTTGGCTCTGCATTTCCTTTTGGTACACTGTTAGTCAATATTCTGGGCTCCTTTATGATGGGCATTATTTATGCCTTGGGCCAAGTCAGTGAAGTCAGTCCTGAAATTAAAGCTATGGTTGGTGTTGGCCTATTAGGCGCACTCACTACATTTTCAACTTTTTCCAACGAAACTCTGTTACTCATTCAGAGTGGAGCTTGGTTAAAGGCATTTTTAAATATCACTCTGAACCTTAGCCTGTGTATCTTCATGGTCTATTTGGGACAGCAGCTGGTTTTTTCTCGCATTTAACTATTAAGAATATAAAACATGTTAGATCCCAAATTTTTGCGTAACGAATTAGAAGTCACGGCCGAGCGTCTGGCCACCCGAGGTTTTATTCTGGATGTTGAGCGTCTCAGTAAGTTAGAGGAAACGCGTAAGTCGTTACAAATGGCTACCGAAGAACTGCAGGCATCCCGTAACGCTATCTCGAAATCTATCGGTCAGGCGAAAGCAAAGGGTGAAGATGTTGCGCCTATCATGGCTAAAGTTGGCTCGCTTGGTAGCGAACTGGATGCAAAAAAATCTGAGTTGTCAGCCTTATTAGCAGAACTGAGCGTCATTGCGATGAGCGTGCCCAATTTACCTGATGAGTCAGTCCCTTTGGGCGCCGACGAGAGTGAGAACGTCGAAGTTCGTCGCTGGGGCACACCTAAAGAATTTAACTTTGAAATTAAAGATCATGTCGATCTCGGTGAGGCCCTCGGCGGCTTAGATTTCAAAAGCGCCGTTAAAATAACCGGTACACGTTTTATCATCATGAAAGGCCAAATTGCCCGCATGCATAGAGCCTTGGCTCAGTTCATGTTAGACCTTCACACCGATGAGCACGGTTATACCGAGGCATATGTGCCCTTGCTAGTTAATGAAGATAGCTTGTTAGGCACAAGTCAGTTACCCAAATTTGGTGAGGACCTGTTCCACACTAAACCTGCTACTGAAGAAGGACAGGGCCTGAGCCTTATCCCGACGGCTGAAGTGCCACTGACGAACATGGCTCGTGATACCATCACAGATGAAGATGACCTGCCGATTAAGTTCACCGCTCATACGCCTTGTTTCAGAAGTGAAGCGGGTTCATATGGCCGTGACACTCGAGGTCTTATTCGTCAGCACCAATTTGATAAAGTAGAGCTGGTTCAACTGGTCAAGCCTGAAGATTCCATGGCTGCACTGGATGCATTAACCGGTCATGCCGAGACAGTACTGCAAAAGCTAGAACTTCCATACCGCACGGTTATTCTCTGTACCGGAGATATGGGCTTCGGTGCAAGCAAAACCTATGATATTGAAGTCTGGTTACCGGCTCAGAATACCTATAGAGAGATCTCATCTTGTAGCAACATGCAAGATTTCCAGGCCCGTCGTATGCAAGCGCGTTACAAGGAAAAATCTGCCAAGAAACCTGCATTACTGCATACGTTAAATGGCTCTGGACTGGCAGTAGGTCGTACACTCGTGGCAGTGCTTGAAAATTATCAAAACGAAGACGGTAGTGTCACAGTACCGCAAGTATTGCGCCCATATATGAATGGACTCGAAAAAATAGGTTAATTTCAGCTAGGCTAAAATATTAACACCTCTATAGAACTGCATAGGCTCTGTAGAGGTTTTTATTTGGCATAAAATGCCATTCATTTAATCTGGACTATCCCAGATTAAAGACACTTTGCAGGTTTAGGCAGGCCCGCAATCTTAGTCGCTTGTTTCGCCGGGCCAAGCGGAAATAAGCTGTACAGATATTTGGAGCTGCCTTTATCTGCACCTAGCTTCTGGCCGATGGCTTTGACCAATACCCGAATCGCCGGGCTGGTCTTAAATGCTAGATAGAAGTCACGGACGAATAAAATTACTTCCCAGTGCGCCGTTGTGAGTTCAATATTCTCACCTTGGGCTATGATCTCGGCAATCTCTTCATTCCAATCACTGACCTGCTTAAGGTAGCCTTGGTGATCCGTCTCTATTTTTTTGTCTTGATAATCTATGTGGTTCACCAGGTGATCACCTTGTTATGAATTAACGCTTGTTGAACAAATTGCTTATGGTCGATACATGCGTACTCGACGAGTCGCTTACTGAGGCCACGGGCCTGTACGTCGCTTTTAAGCAGGAAGAGCCGTCTATCTTGCAGCGCCAGCTGCCACTTATCTTCTAAGAGGGCATACACTCCATTGCCTGAGAGTAAAATACTGTCAGTTTGACCCGCATAGTGAACGGCACAGCTTAATGCATTGTCTTGATTCGGTGAAGTTTGGATATGGTGTAAGATCATTAGAAAACTAAAACCTCGTCTGCTGCTTGTAACTGCTCAGTTATGTTGTTACTGGTGACTCTTTCTGCTGAGATAGTTAACTCACTATTGGCCATGCCGAAACGTTCCAGTGAGCTCTGGCAAGCCAATACGGTTTCTATATCGTACAAATCCAATGCCCCGAATGTCGCGATATAATCTTTTGCCCCCGCGGTTTCAGGTTGCTGCTCCGGTATAAGATGCAGCACGCCTTCATCGACAAATATCAAGCTGACGTCTTGCTCGAAACTGGCACTGAGTAAGGCCAGATCCAGCGCTTCTCTGCCATGAGGCGTGCCGTGGGGGGCACGGCGAAAAATAATCGTTAGCTTCTTCATTAAAAACTCACCAATCGATCAGCGCTTTCTAAGCCTGTGACGAGTTCACCCAGGCCAGCCATAGTGAAAGGAGCTTGCATGTTCCAATGGGAAAGCTGGTTTTCTCTGGCTTCAGTCTCAGAGATGATGCCTCGTCTTAACGCGGCTGAGACACAGCTAACCAATTCGAGCCGATATTGTTCTGATAATTCAATCCAGGAACGCGTCAGGTCGAACTCGTCCGATGCCGGGCTGTTGAGGCCACTCGTATTGAAGACGCCATCTTGATAGAAGAAGACACGAACTATCTCGTGACCCGATTCCAGGGCGGCCCTTGAAAATTGGTAGGCGTTATAACTGGCAGAGCTCGAATAAGCTGCGCCATTGACCTGAATGATAAATTTGCTCATGGTTATACTTTAAAATAGCTGTGACTAAGATAATTACGTTCAGAAGGGCAAAAAAATAGCCCCATTATGGGGCCATTATAACGCATTAAAGCAACTGAAACGTGTTATTTCCTCGAGGGAAAACCGATACTCAGATGTGATTAATCGTCTCTGCCGCCAATTCCCATCAAATGAAGCAGGGCGATGAACAGGTTGATGAAATCCAGGTACAGGGCGACAGTCGCACGTATGTAGTTGGTTTCACCGCCGTTGACGATACGACTAGTATCATAAAGGATGAAGCCAGTCATCAGTAAGGCAATCCCCGCATTCAGTGCCATGAATACTACACCGCTACCGATGAAGATATTGGCGATACCCGCGACGATGGCGATAACAAGGCCAGCAATCAAGAAACCACGCATAAAGGAGAAATCTTTTTTGGTGGTGATGGCGTAGCCAGACAGGGTGACAAAAACCACTGAGGTTAATCCTAAAGCCTGCATGATCAACTGTGGGCCGTTAGCCATGCCCGCATAATGATTCAGGATGTAGCCAAGAGACGCACCTTGCATGCCGGTAAAGGCAAATACCCAAAAAAGACCGGCCGCGGTATCGGCTTTTCTCAAGGTGACAAATAATAAGATTAAGCTACCAATCGAGAGTCCGAGTGACATCATGGGGCTAATGGCCAATGTCATGGCTAACCCTGCACACACGGCAGAGAAAGCTAACGTCATCGAAAGTAGCATATAGGTGTTTTTTAGAAGCTTATTCACTTCTAGTGTGGCAGCTCCAGTTGAATACATGGTCTGTTGCGTCATAAATCTCTCCAGTGAGCCTTAAAATCGAGTGTTGTACTTGATGCTTGTCGTTTAGATAGTGATTAAGTCAAAGAGTTCCATATTCTTCGATTAAGCCCTATGCATGCTAGCAAGTAATTGAATCATACCTTAGCTTGATAGGGGGTTAAAGCCACAAAGTACATTTTGCCTCTTCAAGCGATGAATATTGTGTGATTTAACGTATTTATAGAAACCAATCATGGTGTAATTTTTCACTATCGCCTAAATAATCCAGTACCCAAGCCATGGCTGGTGACTTATTTGCACCATTCCACGCAAGGCAACATGGACTTGAAGTCCTAGGTTGCTCTAAATCTTTGAGTATTAAAGAGCCATTTTTGATAAATGGTTCGGCAAAGTGCACTGGCATATATCCTATGCCCAGGCCTTCCCGGAAACAGTTTATCGCTCTTATCCAATCCGGTACCACCAAGCGGCGCTGGTTGTTTAACAGCCAGGTCATACGTTTGGGGATTTCACGAGACGTATCTTCAAGACAAATAGCAGGGTATTGACGCAGTTCATCATCGGCTAATGGTCGATCGATCTTAGCCAGTGGGTGATGCTTACTGACTAAAAAGGCCCATTGTATTTCGCCCATATCCCTGAAGTGATATTCGCCACCGACAGGAATTGCCGTCGTCGCGCCAATGGCGATATCACTGCGACCATTAGCGATGGATTCCCAGACTCCATTGAACACTTCGATACGAATGATGAGTTCAACATTGGTGAATTCCCGATAAAAATCGGCGATAAGTACACTGATCTTGTCTGCACGGACAATATTATCGAAGGCGATAGATAATGTAGGCTGCCAACCATTAGCGATCCGTTTTGTATCATCCTTCATTGAAGCCATGTTGGTTAATAGAATACGAGTCTGTTTAACGAAATGTTCACCGGCTAAGGTTAAGCTGACACTGCGATGATGGCGTTCAAATAAAGTGACGCCTAAATCTTCTTCTACCTGTTTTACGGCATAACTGACAGCCGAAGGTACCTTGTGTAGTTTATTTGCCGCTGCGGTGAAACTGCCTACTCGTGCGACCATGTCGATCAATTGTAGTGATTGTTCAGAAAGCATACCCGCATTCCCTGCTGTGAATTTTTTTGAAGGATGACATCAAAACTAAACGTTTCACTTCGATATTGCAAGTGATTAGACTGCGCAGCCAATGTAATTATCTTTAGTTTTTATTAGTAGTAAACTTTTATGAATTCAATAAATAATACCAAGTACTTCTTTTTTCTATCTTACTTAGCTTTGCTCAGCATGCTAGGTTTTATTGCCACCGATATGTATCTTCCTGCGTTTAAAGCGATTGAAAACACCATGCAGGCATCACCGGCGCAAGTTGCCAGCACACTCACCAGTTTCCTCGCAGGCCTAGCCATTGGCCAATTATTATATGGTCCATTAGTGCTACGTATTGGCAAGCGTTACTCCTTGTTAGTCGGTTTAGCCATTTTTGCTGCTGCCAGTTTCTCAATCGCGTCCAGTGAAACGGTACTGGCTTTTAATGTGTCGCGCTTCTTTCAAGCCATAGGCGCTTGTAGCGCTGGGGTGATCTGGCAAGCTATTGTCATAGAAAAATACGATGCAGCTAAGGCGCAGAGGGTATTTTCGAATATCATGCCTCTCGTGGCGCTCTCACCGGCTTTAGCGCCCTTATTAGGCGCATTCGTATTAGAAAGTACAGGTTGGCAGAGTATATTCATGATATTAACTGGGTTAGCCGTCTTCCTGATGCTGATGACACTCATATTTGTGCCCCAAGAAGCAATGAACAAGCATAAGGCGAGTCAGACTCGCGCAATTTCAAATTGGGACCTGTTAAACAATACTAAATATCTGGGGAACGTGATCATCTTCGGTGCTTGCTCCGGTGCATTCTTTGCCTATCTAACCTTATGGCCAATTGTCATGGAGCAACATGGATTCGCAGCCAAGGAGATTGGACTGAGCTTTATTCCACAGACGATCATGTTTATCGTCGGTGGTTATGCCAGTAAAATATTGATAAGGAAAATAGGGACTGAAAAAACACTCTCAGTTTTACTCACAGTATTTGGCTTGTGTGTATTAGCCATCGTGGCAAGCACCCTGGTTTTTTCTTTCGATACCTTGCTGCCATTGTTAGTTTCTTTCTCGGTTTTAGCGGCTGCAAACGGCGCAATCTACCCCATAGTCGTCAACAATGCGCTACAAGAGTTTACCGATAATGCGGCAAAAGCGGCAGGTCTGCAAAACTTCTTACAGATAGGTATCGCCTTCGGTGCCTCTAGCTTAGTCGCTATATGGGCCGCTCTCG
>NZ_JABSSM010000084.1 GCF_013214165.1 Shewanella sp.
CAGAGAAAGATGATAAGTTAATGATGGCTTCTTACATGGGCGGCATGAGCATAGCCTATAGCCAGGTTGGTGCTTGTCATGCCGTATCTTACGGCTTAGGTTATGTGCTGGGTTATCATCACGGTATCGGTAACTGTATTGCCTTCGATGTACTGGAAGACTTCTACCCTCAAGGGGTTGCAGAATTCCGTACCATGATAGAGAAACATAACATCACTATCCCTAAAGGTATCTGTAAAGATCTTCCCGATGAGACTATCGCTAAGATGGTTAAGGTCGCTAAGAGCATGGGCCCGTTATGGGAAAATGTCTACGGTCCTCGCTGGGAAGAGAAGGTCACCGATGAGATGCTAACGGCACTCTATCGTCGCATGTAGCACATAGCACTATTGAGATGCTAACAGCACCCTTGGTGTCATCGCATCTAATAATACTGAGTACATGTTACTAATGAGGGCTCAATTGAGCCCTCATCTATTGAACTCGAATTGAAAAATGATAGGTAAATCCCATGAATGTTACCCTGTTA
This sequence comes from Shewanella sp., assembly GCF_013214165.1. Taxonomy (GTDB): domain Bacteria; phylum Pseudomonadota; class Gammaproteobacteria; order Enterobacterales; family Shewanellaceae; genus Shewanella. The sequence goes on from NZ_JABSSM010000084.1 coordinate 530, forward strand.
ATCCCGGCACGCTATGGTTCGAGTCGTTTCCCAGGAAAACCACTCGCCCCGATTAACGGCAAGCCGATGATCCAGCATGTTGTTGAGCGGGCATCATTAGCCAAAGGGCTGACTTCTATTTATGTCGCCACCGACGATGTACGCATCAAGGACGCTGTTGAAGCCTTCGGTGGTCAAGTGATCATGACCAGCCCGGAAGCCGCCTCAGGTACAGACAGAATTGAAGATGCCATAACCCAGCTGGGTTTGAAAGATGATGACCTTATCGTCAACCTACAAGGCGATCAGCCTCTGATCGATCCTATCTCAATCGAACAGATCATCAGCCTGTTTAAACGTCATCCCGGTGAGTTCGGCATGGCCACTTTAGGCTTTGAGATCACCGAGAAGCATGAACTCGACGATCCTAAGCATGTGAAGATGGTGTTCGATAACGATTTTTACGCCCTGTATTTTTCCCGAGCTCGCATCCCCTTCGGCCGCGACACCAACGATTACCCTGTGTATAAGCATTTAGGCGTCTATGCCTACACCAGAAAGTTTGTCTCTACCTTTGCTAAACTTCCTTTAGGGCGCTTAGAAGATCTTGAGAAGCTCGAGCAACTCAGGGCACTGGAGCATGGCTATAAGATCAAGGTTGCCATCAGCGCCTTCGACTCTCCCGAGGTGGATACCCCGGAAGACATCCGCATCTGTGAAGCCAGACTCGCGGTAGATTAAATAAGCCAAAGCCCATCATCTGGGCTTTACTCCTTCGATAATATTGATTAAGGGTTGTAATGTCTGATCTTGAAACTTGGCTTATCATCATTATTGTCATTGGCGTGATAGCCAGTAATCTTGCTGTACTCAAATACAGTGCTAAATTCAAGATGACCCAGTTCGGTAAAAATACCAAGCCCGCTGCTAGCACCAAGCAGCCAGCCGACGCTAAGACAGAAACGACGCCATCGGATCAGAGTTCGACTGATGCAACCGATAAGACTGATAAAGTCGATAACGCTGACAAGCCCAATACTGATGATAAATCGGGCCCATCGACTTAGCCAACAACATCGGCAAACTCACTGATCCACAACTGGTGTCCACCGCCCCCTAAGTTCAGATAGCACTCGCTACCGCCTCTACCTGTTTGTCCTCTAACGGCTAAACTGGCGTTTCTACTCTGGCTCTGATCCTCATGCACTATACTCATTCGTGTCTGAGTAAATAATGAGACAGGGACATGAGGTTACTGGATTTAATAGGCAATACTCCGCTGCTGGATCTGAGTTTTCTCAGTGAAACACCCAATCGTATCAAGCTATTCGCCAAGGCCGAGTGGCTCAATCCTGGTGGCTCCCTCAAAGACAGGCCGGTCAAGGCCATGTTGTTACATGCCATAGGATCTGGCGAACTCACACCTGGAAAAATCATCCTCGACTCCAGCAGTGGCAATGCCGGTATCTCTTACAGCATGATAGGCGCTGCCCTGGGTTTTCCAGTCACCATCGTCATTCCCGGTAACGCCAGCAATGAACGCAAGCAACGTTTACTGGCCCATGGTGCGACGCTTATCCAGACCGATCCTTTAGAAGGTTACGATCAGGCCTTACGCCATGTACGCGACATTTATGCGCAGTCGAAGGACAAATATTTCTACTGCGATCAATACAGCAACCCATTCAATGTCCAGGCCCACTTTCACGGCACCGCTAACGAACTTCTGCATCAAAGTCCCGCGCCTATCACCCACTTCGTCTGTGGCGTCGGCACAGGAGGCTCCTTAACCGGGATAGCCAAACGCCTGAAACAAACCAATAGCAACATATGCATTGTCGGTGTTCGGCCCGAAATCTGGCCCGGCATCGAAGGCTTAAAGCCTCTGGGCGATCCTGCTGACATCATACCGGCCATCTTTGATGCCAGCCTAGTCGATGAGTGGATAGACATCAGCGCCGATGAAGCCAAGGAGATGTGCCTGAGAATGGCGAGTCATGGCTACTTTCTCGGTCAGTCTTCCGGCGCTTATCTGGCCGCGAGTGAGAAGTTAATGCAGCGCCTGATCGTGGGCGTCGTCAGCACATTATTGTGTGATGTAGGCGAGCGCTACATCAGCTCAGGTCTGTGGCGGCGATAGAGTCAGATTGAATGACTCCAAAATACACCTAGTTAACATTTATGACCCACCAGAGGAGCTTAGATGAGCATAGCAATAAGCAGACTGATCGAGGCCCAATTCTTAGCCCATGCCAAGACCTGTTACCCCTATGAGTGCTGTGGTTTCATCGCAGGCTCACAGGCAGATAGCGCCTTGTCTAAGGCGAGTTATTACCTCCCCTGTGATAATACTCTGACCGAGAAGACCCGCCGCTTCCTCATCGACCCACTGCAATATCAAAGCGCAGAAGACAGGGCCGATGAGGAGGGATTAGCCATCATCAGCATAGTGCATTCGCACCCGGATCATAGCCATGACCCTTCGGAGTTTGACCGCGCTCATGCCTGGCCCGGACTGAGTTACATCATCATCTCCATTCTAGAAGGTCGGGTAAACAGTTATCGCTCCTGGCAACTCAGGCAAGATCACAGCCAATTCGACGGAGAAGACATTCTAATGGAGGATGAATCATGCAGATGATATTGATAACACCTTCCCCCTGCACCGATTTACCGATAATCAGCTGGAGAAGACATTCTAATGGACAAGACGTACTAATGGAGGATAAATCATGAAGATGATAATGAAGATCCCTTCCCCCCTGCGCCGATTTACCGACAATCAGAAGCAGATAGAACTCGATGCTCTAACGGTTAAAGACGCGCTCACTGCACTGTTTAAGCGTTATCCGGATATTAAGCCTCAGATCATGGATGACACTGGCGAGTTACGAAATTTTGTTAATCTATATCACAACAAGGTCGATATACGTCAGCAAGCAGGTATGGACACTAGATTACAAGCGGGCAGTGAAGTAAGAATTGTCCCGGCCATCGCCGGAGGCAGCGCCCTGAATACCAGTCTGTCGGCCGATGAGCTCAGTCGCTATAGTCGACATATCCTCTTAGATGAAATAGGCATATCAGGGCAAGAAGCCCTGCAGAGGGCCAGCATACTGATCATAGGTGCTGGCGGCCTGGGATGCCCATTAGCCCTCTATCTAGCCGCCGCCGGAGTGGGTCATCTGGGTCTGGTGGACGATGATGTCGTCGATGAATCAAACCTGCAGAGACAAGTGCTGTTCACCGTCGATGACATAGGACTGGCTAAAGTCGATTGCGCTAAGCGGCGTCTCGAGCGTCTCAACCCAAACATTAATATCAGCGGCTATCGTCAACGCCTCACTGCAGACAATGCACTCGAAATCTTAGCAAACTACGACATAATCATCGATGGCACCGACAATTTCCCTACCCGCTATCTAGTCAATGATGCCTGCGTCTTACTCAATAAACCTAACATCTACGGCAGCATTTTTCGCTTCGACGGTCAGGCCAGTGTATTCAATTTTCAAGCCGGCCCCTGTTATCGCTGCCTTTACCCTAGTCCACCTCCTCCAGGTCTGGTGCCCTCCTGCGCCGAAGGTGGGGTCCTCGGCGTATTACCCGCTATCATAGCGTCTATCCAGGCCACCGAAGCCATCAAGATGATCACCCATATCGGCACACCACTCTCCGGCCGCCTGCTTTTATACGATGCCTTGGCTCTGGATTTTGAATTTCTTGCCATAGAAAAAAATCCTGACTGCCCCATCTGCGGCGAGCACCCATCCATGACTAAGCTCATCGACTATCAGGCATTTTGTGGCCTGAATCAAGGCAGTGCGGCTAAGTCCTATAAAGAGATAGAAGCCAAGGCGCTCAAGGCTTGGATGGATACAGATAACCGGGTGATTCTTATCGACGTCAGGGAGCCCTTCGAGCGGGCAATATGCATGATAGCGGGCAGTCAATTTATGCCTATGCAAGAGTTCGATGCTCTTCTGGCTGAACTGGACCCGAGCCGTGAGCTGGTTTTTCACTGCAAATTGGGTGGCCGCTCGGCTAAGGTATGTGCCAAGCTGAGTGAGCTAGGTTTTAGCAAGGTGACTAACCTCAAGGGAGGCATCTTGGCCTGGATAGATGACGTAGACTCCAGTCTGACCCGCTATTGACGGCGGACTCATACCAGAAAGGCTACCGTTAGCCGCAGTCCCACAGAGAAACTTGCAGGACTAAAGAAATATGTTAACTGAGTTTGTGATTGTGAGACGCACCAAGTTTTAGCCACTGATAAGGGAGAGGTAAAATGGCAGAGAAACCCAGCGGCCAGCCTGATAAAAATAAAAAAAACCAGTCAGTTAACTGACTGGCTTAGCACGCTTAATTAGCTAAGATAACTCGCTGAACTTACTTTTCTAGCTCGATCTCCAATGCCCGCGCCACAGTCTCGGGTGAACTCGTATTGCGGGCAAACAGAGAGTAGGCCACGGGGATCACCAGCAAGGTGAACAAGGTAGCAACTAGGATCCCCGATAACACCACCACACCTATGACAAATCGCGTCTCGGCGCCTGCACCTTGAGCCAAAACCAGAGGGATCGCGCCAGCAGCTGTGGTGATCCCCGTCATCAGTATCGGTCTGAGTCGCTGGGAGGCGGCCTGGATAATGGCCTGTTCAAACTCAAGTCCCCTGTCTCTGAGCTGGTTAGCAAACTCGACGATCAAGATGCCATTCTTGGCCGCCAGCCCCACCAACATGATGATGCCTATCTGGCTGTAGATGTTGAGGCTCTGATCGGTTAAATAGAGTCCAATCAGCGCGCCTAGCGTCGCCAGAGGCACAGTGAGCATGATCACCATCGGATGAATAAAGCTCTCGAACTGCGCCGCCAATACCAGGAACACTATGCCTAAAGCCAACGCAAACACGAAGTACATAGAGCTGCCCGAATTTTGATAATCCAATGACTGGCCCTTATAGCTGATGACCGCCTCGGCGGGCAGATACGTAGCGGAGAGCTCATTGAGGTAATCCAGCGCCTCACCCAGACTATACCCCTCGGCAAGGTTTGCCTCTATGGTGATAGCCCGCATACGATTATAACGATTAAGCCTGCTGGCATCGGCAAACTCTTCGACACTCACCAGATTCGACAAGGGGATCAAGGCCTGACTCCTGTCCGAGCGAACATAAATGTTCTCCAGATCTCTGGCGGTATTTTGATTTTCTCGATTGCCCTCTATGATGACGTCATATTCCTTGCCCTCGCGCATAAAGGTCGTCACTAGGCGTGAGCCCAGCATAGACTCTAATGTTCTGCCGATGTGAGAGATGGAAACACCAAGATCTGCCGCCCTGTCTTTATCTATGATCACCCTAAGTTGAGGCTTAGTCTCTTTATAGTCATGATCTAAACCCACCAGATTCGGATTTTCTTTGGCTTTCTCCAGGATGATATCCCGCCATCTGGCCAATTCTTCATAGCTGGGACCACCAAGCACAAACTGCACAGGTTTACCTACACCACGGCCAAAAGCTTGCCTCATCACAGGAAAGGCTCTGATCCCAGCAAGATCGGACAATCGCCCACGTATGTCTGTGGTTATATCAGCTGCGCTTCTACGCACCGCCCAATCTTCCAATACTATGATGGCCATGCCGTTCGAGAAGTCGGCACTGCTGCCAAAACTTCTCGGCGCCCTGATTAAGAGTCGCTTGATATCACCGCTGTCTACTAGGGGCATCAGACGTGTTTCGATCTCGTCCATGTATGACTCGATATACTCGAAACTCGCACCTTGAGGACCATTGACGATAAGAAACATAGATCCCCTGTCCTCTCGCGGCGCAAACTCCTGGGGCACCAAGGTAAACAAGACCATGCTTGAGGCCAGTGCCACCACAATTAGCGAAGTCACAATCACAGGATGGGACATGGCCTTGGTCAGCAGCTGACGATACTTGTCTGAGACATAGCTCATACCGGCATCGACCTTGCGTACCAACCAAGGAGCGTCCCCTGCGGGTTTGAGCAATTTAGAACACATCATGGGACTCAGAGTCAGGGCCACCAGACTCGAGAAGATAACGGCGGCGCTCATGGCCACGGCAAACTCTTTAAATAATTTACCTATGTCACCTTCGAGGAACGTGATCGGCATAAAGACCGCCACGAGCACTAGAGTGGTGGCAACAACGGCAAACGCCACCTCTCGGGAGCCAAGATAGGCCGCCTTCAATGGCGAATCCCCCTCCTCTATTCGGCGGTGAATATTCTCCAGCACCACGATGGCGTCATCCACCACCATGCCGATGGCCAAAATCATTGCGAGCAAGGTCAGTAGATTGATGGTGTAGCCCAGGGCGTAGAGCACGATGAACGTCGCCATCAGGGACACGGGTACGGTCAGCGCCGGGATCAACATGGCGCGCACGCTTCCCAGGAACAGGTAGATGACTATGATAACCAGCAACATGGCGATAAACAGAGTCTGATACACCTCCTTCACCGACGCCTCGATAAACACCGAGCTGTCATAGGAGCGCTTTATCTCCATACCGGCGGGAAGAGTCGGGTTCAGTTCATCCACTAGGGCATTGGTCGCCCTCGATACATCTAAGGTGTTAGCCGTGGATTGCTTGGAGACCCCGAGGCCTATCATGGCCTCCCTGTTCCCCCTGAACATGATGCGCTCCTCTTCGGAGCCAATCTCAACCCGAGCCACATCGCCTAGCTTGATCAGATAACCGTCGTCACCCTCGCTCAGCACCAGGTTGGCAAAATCTTCCACTGTGCTAAAGCTACGCTCGACGCGCACGGTAAAATGCCGCTCTTTGGATTCCACCGAGCCCGCAGGTAACTCTACATTCTCAGATTTCAGCACTCTTTCTATGTCGGCCACGGTTAAATTTCGCGCGGCTAAGGCTTGCCTGTCGATCCAAATTCGCATGGCGTATACCTTGCCGCCACCGATACGAATATTCGCCACGCCATCGATAACGGATAATCGATCGGTCAGATAACGCCGGGCATAATCGGTGAGCTGCAGTGTGGTCATCTGATCTGAAACCAGGTTTAACCACATGATCACCTCATCACCGCCATTGGCTTTTTGTACCTCAGGCGGCTCAGCCTCTTCGGGTAAGTTGTTTAATAGGCCCGACACCCTGTCACGAATGTCATTGGCGGCAGCTTCGATGTCACGGTCAACATCGAATTCCAGAGTCACGGTAGAGCGTCCGTCACGACTCGAGGAGCTGATATGACGTATGCCTTCGACGCCACTGATCCTATCTTCCACCAGCTGAGTGATACGGCTTTCGACCACAGAGGCACTGGCTCCACGATAGTTGGTCTGTATCGACACCACAGGCGGATCGATATTGGGGTATTCTCTCAAGGGTAACTTGTCGAACGCCACTAGGCCAAAAGCGATAAGCAATATGCTGATCACCGCAGCAAAGACAGGACGCTTCACAGAAAGATCGGTTAACATCATGCGGTTGGCCCAACCTTAGCTTCTTTAAGAAAACTAAAACGCTCACTGAATTGAACCTTTACCTTGTCGCCGGGCCTGACCTTCAAGATCCCGCGAATAACCACCTGCTCATCTAACTCGACCCCTTGGAGCACTTCGACCCAACCACGCTTACGTAAACCTAAGGTCACCTGGCGGCGAACGATGACATTTTCATCGTTGACCAGATAGACATAATGCCGGTCCTGAATGGGGATGATCGCCGACTCTGGCAAAATAAGCGCTTCACGACTCTGCTGTATCAAGATGACTTTCATCAACATACCCGGCATCAAGCGATGGTCTGGATTGGGAAGCTCGGCCCTAACGATAACGGCTCGGGTGATCGGGTTTATCCGGCTGTCGATAGAGATCACCTTACCCGTGAGTAGTTCACCCGGGAATGCTACCGCACTGGCTTCGACCGTTTTACCTATGGCAAGAGAACGTAAGAAGCGCTCTGGTACAGAGAAATCCAACTTGATCACAGAAATATCATCTAAGGTGGTGATCACAGTTCCCGGGGTCAATAGGCTGCCTACGCTGACTTGACGTAGGCCTAATCGACCATCGAAAGGCGCTAATATCTTCCTGTCAGCGAGGGCGGCTTCAGCTTGCTCCAATTCCGCCTTGGCGGTATCGATCAGGGTCTGTAATCTGTCACGTTCGAGCTCGGCTATGGTCTGACTGGTGACCAGTGAGCGTATCCTGTCCAGTTCACGGATATGATCATTGACACGCACCTTGGCGACTTTCACCCGGGCTCTTTGCTCTCTGTCCTGAAGTTGAACCAGCAAACGGCCTTTTTTAACGATATCACCGTCTTCGAAGTTGATCTTGACAGCCACCTCGGTCACTTTCGGAGTGACGGTTATCGATTCATTGGCCTTACTGGTCCCCAATGCTTCTACTTCGTCGCGAATAGGCTCAATTGTCGCCTTAGCCACCACCACGTTGGCCATGGGCCTCTGTTTCTTGGCCACAGAAATGCTCTCTGGCGCAACTTGTTGATAGATAAACCAAGCAAGAGGCAAGAGTATTAACAATGTTATTATTTTTTTCATCAAGTTCCCGAAATACTACTTCTTTTATACTGCTAGTTTACCCTTAGCTCATAGTGCTTCAAGCGGTTTTACCTTTGCTTACAATTGATGCAGGGAGTTAACAACAGAGAATAGTTCGAGTCTTGTCTGATTTCTGTAGAAATTAATGCTTTCACTAGGTTGAGAATAATGGCAAGTGAGGGAGAGATACGATACCGGAGTAGCATCTTGATGTGATACGTCATAATAAAGTCAAAAACAAGGCAATAAAAAAGGAGGCTAGACGCCTCCTTTATTGCAATGGTCAACGAAAGAGATTAACGGATCTTACGATCTTCCTGCATCAATTCAGAGAAACCATCATAAACGGCTTCAACAATCTCATTCGTTAATGGCTTGTCCGATGAATCACGCAGATAGATGCGAGTCTTATCTGCATTGGTATCATCTTCGAGTATCATGCGGTAGGAACCTTCTTTAACGGGTAGCTCCTTCTCATTCCAGAGCGAACTCCAAAAGCCTGAATCATCGTTAACATTGATAAAGTAAAGACCCTTGTTACTGTCCATATCGACAATTTCGAAGCCCATCTCAGGCAAGACGATACGCAATCGTTCCCAAGTTCGTTTGTACGGTGCTTCTGCTAACCAGTATGAAGCAACAACATCTTCACCCTCGACCTCAGTGCCTTTCACTATATTCACGTCAATACCGAGACTGTCCCGCAGACGCTTGGCCTTGATCGCTTGATTACGTTTGATACTCATATACGCAACGGCATTGTTCAGCATATCGATAGTGTATCTTCGCTTATCTTCGCCACTCAAGATGATGTCTTGTTCTTTACCATCGTAGCTCTCTTCATGATCGATAAGATTGATCATCAAGTTACCACTACGGCCATGTGGACGAACATCGATATGAAATTCATAACGTTGACGCAGGGTATAGATCTCATCTGTACCCCAGAAATTAGAATCGATCACTTCATTATTTTCGATCCAATCGGTTTCAATCACACCTTTGTCAAAATCTTCGTTAAGAATAACGATAGATTTACTCGCTAAATAATTTTTGATCACATCGAACAATTCATTCTTCAGTTCGATATCAGTGTCGATAGACTCTACAACAATTTTAATATTGTCATCGCCTTCCTCGACATGGGTCCCCTCGGCCATAGGTAAAACCTGAAGAGGTGGGCGAATATCCAGCTGCCTACCCACCAGGCTCGCGTTAGCTTTGCTACCCGGCTTAGGAATATCGTACTCTTTACTGTATACCGGCGTATTAAGGCCTGCAGGTATAATTAAAGCCGATTCAACCAGTACGTTGGTATACTCATCACCGCCATTAGCCTGCCTTCTATCGACAGGAGAGCTACACGCGGTAACTGCGGCAATAAGTACTAAAGGAGTCACTTGCTTTAACATTTATTATTTAACCTCAATTCGGGCATTTTTCATTGCATCTAACAACAGACCATGGAACTCGGTAGAAAGTTCCGTCAAGGGTAATCTAATATCACCTTGACTGATCAAGCCCATCTTATGGGCGGCCCACTTCACTGGTATTGGGTTTGCTTCGCAAAATAGCGCACTGAATAGACCTTTTATCTGATCTTCAGCAGCGATAGCGGCCTGAGTGTCACCGGCTAATGCGGCGTCACACATCAATTTAAACAGCTTTGGCACTATGTTGTTGGCGACGGAGATGACACCATCACCACCTAAGGTCAAAAACTCTCTCGCGGTGGCGTCGTCACCACTATAAAGCATGAACTCATTACCGCAGAGCTCACGTAATTGTTTCACCCGTGCAACATCACCCGTGGCGTCTTTAACCCCTATGATATTGGGAACTTCGACCAGCTGCGCTATGGTCTCAGGCAACATGTCAACGGCCGTACGGCCAGGAACATTATAAAGAATTTGTGGAATATCCGTACTGGCAGCGACGGCCGTATAATGGGCGATCAACCCCTTAGGGCTTGGCTTATTGTAATAAGGCGTAACACCTAACATGGCCACGACACCAAGTTTGTTTTGCGCCTTGGTCAGTTCTATCGCTTCTGCCGTTGCATTGGCGCCATTGCCGCCTATAACAGGAATACGACCCGATGCAAATTTTACCGTTTGCCCTACGACTTCAACATGTTCCGCCATAGGAAGTGTGGCTGACTCACCTGTGGTGCCTACGGCAACAATGGCATCTGTGCCTGCTGTAATATGGTACTCAACTAACTTTTCAAGACTGGTATAATCTACTGTGCCATCACTATTTAGTGGTGTGATTAAGGCTACGATGCTTCCGTTTAACATGCGACTTCCCCAAGATTCAGGACTGGCTATGTTACTGATGCTGTCCATTAAAAACAAGCATTTCAACGATTGAATCGCGTTAAGCATTTTTCACAGTGCAGTATATGTAATCGACGTTTAGATTTATATGACGGGGATCTCATCTCCACCATCTTGTGGTAGCATTAGTCTCCATAGAGAAATGCATCTAGAAATGGCGCATTTATGTACAGAACTTGCTATAACTAAAGGAAAATTCATGTCCAATCATCTTGTCATTACTGCTATGGGCTCAGATCGCCCTGGAATTGTCAGTAAATTTGCAAGACTTGCAAGTGAATGTGACTGTGACATCGTTGACAGTCGAATGGCCTTATTTGGCAATGAATTCACCTTAATCATGATGCTGTCAGGCTCCTGGGCCTCGATAACTAAGATGGAAACCCAACTCCCCGCCTTAAGCGTTGAGCTTGAGTTGATGACGGTGATGAAACGCACCTCTAAGCACACGGCACAAAACTATATTTCGCGTCTGCAAGTCACCTTTACCGGACAAGATCAGCGCGGCACCATGAAGAAAATCACTCAGTTCCTTGCCGAACGCTCCTTGGATCTTGCCGCGGTGAGGTCCCATGCAGAGGAAGACGCTCAGGGGAATCCTAGTCAACATGTTTTCCTCACGATCAATGTCCCGGAGAAAGTCGAACTGGATAAGTTAGAATCCAGCATCAATGAACTGGCTGCAGAGATGTCATTAGACTGTATCATCGAGCGTATGCAGGGCATCGTGAGTAACTAGGAGTTTTAAATGAATACCTTAACTGCAGGCGATAATGCCCCACAGTTCGAGCTTAAAAACCAAAATGACGAGCTCATCTCTCTGAAAGACTGTTTGAATAACGGTCCTGTTCTGGTCTATTTCTACCCCAAGGCCTCCACACCAGGCTGTACCGTTCAAGCTTGCGGCCTTAGAGATAGCATGCAAGTACTCAATGACTTGAACGTCACTGTGTTAGGCATCAGCCCAGACCCTGTCCCTAAACTGGCACGATTTGCACAAAAGCAAGAACTCAACTTCTCTCTTCTCAGTGATGAGGACCATGCCATCGCCGATGCGTTCGGTGTCTGGGGTGAGAAGAAATTTATGGGTAAGATCTATGACGGCATCCATAGATTGAGCTTCTTAGTCGCGCAAGATGGTAAAATCACTCACCTGTTTAACAAGTTTAAGACCAAAGATCACCATGAAGTCGTGCTTAACCATCTTAAGCAAGACTGAACAGAAAGCTAACTCAACATAAAGCCCGCTCATCGCGGGCTTTTTTGTGCTTATAAAACACATAAACAAAAAGTGCTAGAGAGAAATCTAAGCGAAATGTAAGTTAAAGGGGTCGGAACGAATAAGGTAAAATAGCCTCAAGTTTCATTCTAAACTAACTCGTTTGGGGGAAATCGACCGTGTCAGCGTAGACTAGCTGACATGCCTATGGACAGAGATGAGTTTACTTGTCTGATAACAAGTTACTTAAATATCCATTTAATTGGATTCATTTGGCTGGTTTGGTATTTGGTTAGCTTCATGAATACCATAGCTTCATTCTAATCTATAGCCTGCGGCGGTGCCGTGCAGGGTCTTGTATGTTCCAGACATACATAAGACATTTCCTATCTCCCTATAGGTCAGATTCACCAATGTCGTGCTCACATGGTCAGAGATGCTCCCTACATCTCAAGACATTTCCCATCTGACCCACAAGGTCTTAAGCGTTCCAGACGCTTTTAAGACATTTCCCATATCCCTATGGGTCAGCGTGGGGAATGCCTGAGTGATATCTGGAGTATCACAGGCCCTATGGGTCAGATGTGAATGAACGACCCTAACATGTAAACACTTCTACGAGGCGCCGGCTGTTGATTTCATCAGAGTCATCCCTGTGGGCTCTGCCAAAACATCTGACCTACATGGATAGTAGGAAATGCCGAAAAATGTAGGGAACATTTCCGGCCCTGTTTAACGGCCAGTTCGATAAAATATGTCCCTATAAAAAGGCCAGTTCAGCATCCATGCTTCTCGTTCATAGGCTCATGGCTTTACCATATTCACCATGCTTCTCGTTCATGAGCTTATGGCTATGTCATATTCACCCAGCCTCTCGTTCGGAGAGTATCACTTCGTGATACCTCACCTTGTTTCGGAAGCTCGCAGCCGCGTTCACACCCTGTTCTGGTTCCGAGAAAGTCATCTCTTCGATTCGGCTTTTATCGACCAGCCTTTTAATGTAGGAGCGGCTTCAGCCGCGAAGACCTTTCTAAGGTGATGGATGGAGTGCATTGCTGCATGCTTTACCTTTACACCATTGTCCACAGTTATGCTGCTGTTTGAAAGCACACATAGCATCCCAACGACCACTAATACCACTATATTGGCGGCGAAACTCTTTCGCTGAGGTGATCCAGACATCGGGTGCAATGCCAAGTTTATTGAGTAATTTAGGTTGGCTTGAGTCAATAAACCCTTTTTTATCAGGCCTAATAGCTCTACCAGTCCAATCGATAAGTTGTAGGTAATCACAGAAATGAAATGGAATGCTTGATTGAGTCGCTAGATGGGTAGCGCCATCGAATTGGGCAAGTGGTTTGAGTGGTTTGAGTGGCTCACTCGAGGTTGATGCTGATTTATCATCATGTGCTTTAGTATTTTTATCAGAGGTACTTAGCTCGGTAATACGCTCCTGAATAGACGTATAATCAGATGCTTGGAGTGTGTTAGCAATCCCAGCCCTGATAGGATTTAAATCCACATACATCATGCACGCTAGCAGAGCTTGTTCATCGAGTAAGGCTTGGCTCTTAAAACGACCCTCCCAGAAAGCGCCTTTACATCCATCCTCACGATTGGCCCGACGCGCTATTTCTTCATTGAGGCACCTCAACTCTTCATTAAATCAAGTGCACGAGATACTGGATAAACGTTCATGCCACTCAGCCAATAGACCATCAAGCAGTAACCGCTCACCCTCGATTAAGGCATCGCCATTCATGTATTTAGTCGCTACGTCATGTCCTTTAGTCACCTTACACCAAAGGTCAATTTTTAGCACTAGATGATAGTGATTGTTCATCACCGCATAGGCACAGACATCGATACAAAAAATAGCAGACAGAGCCTTAACCTTAGATTCCAAGGGGAGCCGACAATCCAGCCGCGTCTATGTTCGAAACTCTTACCTGTCAGTTTATCTTCACCGCAGAGGAAAGCCCTTCTAACACAACGATTTATAATGTGGTAAAACAGAGTCGATTCTGGGTCGATTAAGGTGCGTCGAACTGAGGTCATAATCGTTATCCTGAACAAACTGAGTTGAGGTAACTTAAAGGTTAGTAGAGGATGATCTAAAGCACAAAAGATATGGCTGTCCCGTCTTTTTGTCTTTTTTTAACTATTCTTACACTTAATTGTTGCCCGTTACTCATTTCACATCCCTATTCTAATATTAGCGCTCACGCGCCCCTTCACTCACACCACGCATTAATGGTGCTAATAAAAACTCCATTAATCGCCTAGAAAAGATATGCCTGTCCCATCTTTTGATTAATCGCCTAGAAAAGATATGCCTGTCCCATCTTTTGCCTGTCCCATCTTTTGTTTAAGAAGCAAAAGCGCAGCATGCGCCAGCAACACACCGCGGGCGATAAACTCTTCATCGATTACTGCGGCCCAACCGTTCCCATCGTTAATCCGGATACGGGTGAAGTGAGAACGGCGCAGATCTTCGTGGCGACACTTGGGGCATCTAATTACACCTATGTGGAGGCCAGCAGAAGCCAGAATCTTGAAAGCTGGTTGCAGGCTCACGTTAATGCCTTCGAGTTCTTCGGTGGCGTGCCGCACTTGCTCGTGCCAGATAATCTCAGATCTGCTGTTACCAAACACTGTCGCTATGAACCGACCTTGAACGATAGTTATCGTAAGCTCGCCAATCATTACTGCACGGCGGTAATGCCTGCAAGACCTTATAAACCCAAGGATAAAGCTAAAGCTGAAAATGCAGTGTTAATCGTCGAGCGCTGGATCTTAATGCGCCTACGGCATCAGGTGTTTCATACCTATGCAGAGTTGAATATCGTCATCCGTAAGTTGATGCATGAGCTTAATCAGCGTGAGATGCGACAGATAGGAGCGAGCCGTCAGGCCCTATTTGAGATGTTAGATAAACCTGCGCTAAAGCCATTACCGCTGCAACCCTATCTTTATACCGAAACCAAACGCGCCAAGGTCGGCCCTGACTATCACATCCAATATAAGAAGCATTATTACTCAGTGCCGCACCAACTGGTTGGTGAGCATGTCGAGCTGGAAGCGTCCTTAAGACTGGTCAAGATCTACCATCAAGGCAACCTGGTCGCACAACATCCTTGTAGCACCAAAGAACACGGCCAAAGCACTATAGACATGCATATGCCAAGCAATCATCAGCATCAGAAATGGTTACCACAGCGACTGCTTAGCTGGGGTAAAAGCATCGGTCCAGCTACCCGAGAAGTCGTCAATGCCCAGCTGCAAAGCAAGGCACATCCAGAGCAGGCTTACCGCAGCTGCTTAGGATTACTCAGTCTAAGCAGGCAGCACGGCGACAATCGCCTAGAGCAAGCATGTAAAGATGCGGTACTGGTCGACAAGCCCTATCTAAAGTTCATCAAAAACCTGCTCAGTAACCATCGCGAAGGAAGACTCTCGAGCGATAGCACCAGCACGCCCAATATCGAGCACAGCAACGTTCGTGGCCCCGGCAGCTATCACTAGGAGAAAGGTTAATGGATCATCTTAATGAACAACTCAAAGCATTACGTTTAGGCCATGCCGCGCAAGCTTTGGATCAACAACGAGAACAGCTCTCAACCTTCGCAGAATTGAGCTTCGAGGAAAGGTTAGGCTTGCTGCTGGAATGCGAACTGTTAAATCGAGATCAAACCAAGATCCAACGTCTGAAGCGACAAGCTAAGCTGCGGCTCAGCGCGCAAGCTAGCCAACTGATTTATAAGGAAGGGCGCGGCCTGATGCGGTCTAAAATGAGTGAGCTGCTAACAGGTAGATACTTGCACAAACATCAAAACATCCTAATTACCGGGCCAACGGGAGCCGGAAAGACTTATGTCGCTTGTGCTATCGCAGAGCAAGCCTGCGAGCGACAGTACACCGTCAGATACTATCGCCTAAGCCGGCTCTTGGATGACTTAAACTCAGGAAAGTTAGACGGTAGTTATCAGAAACAGCTGCTGGCGCTATCGAAGAAAGCACTGCTGATAATCGATGACTGGGGTATGGAGAAACTGAACCAGGAGCAATCAAGTCATTTACTGGAAGTGCTAGAGGATAGATATCAAGAAAGCAGCACCATAGTGATCAGCCAACTGCCAGTAAAAGAGTGGTACAACATGATCAGTAACGCCACGATCGCCGATGCGTTATTAGATCGCTTAATCCACAACGGCCACCGAATAGAACTGGGTGGTGAATCAATGAGAAAACTGGCGCAATCCGATCACTTAGGGTAAAAATAGAGGTGAGAGAAAAAAGATGATTTAGGTGATCGGATTAAACCGAAATGAGTGATCGCAATCGCCGGAATACGCAGTGTTAGTAAATCACATGGCAGGTACAATATAAATGTCGCTAAATCAGGTTGTTACGGTGTATCCGTTCTAGTGGCATTATTGAGACTTGAGAGAGGGAGCCACCTTGTTTTAATGATGGGTGATGGGATGGACGCTCCCTAATTCGGCGTCAATGCGCCAAACTGATATTGAATATGCAGTTACATCAAGGAGCGTCCACCATGAAAGTTACCACTATTGCTATCGATCTTGCAAAGAA
>NZ_JABSSM010000085.1 GCF_013214165.1 Shewanella sp.
ATGGTCTACTTGCTGAATGGCAGGAACGTTTATCGAGTATTAGTTGGTTTATGCGCTGTCTTAATGAAGAGATAGCGCGTAGGGCCAATTGTGAGGATGAATGTAAAGGCGCTTTTTGGGAGGGACGTTTTAAGTCACAAGCCTTACTCGATGAACAGGCGCTGCTAGCATGCATGATGTACGTGGATTTAAATCCTATCAGAGCCGGGATTGCTAATACACTCCAAACTTCTGATTATACATCTATTCAGGAGCGTATTATCGAACTAAATACCCCTGAGGAAAACACTAAAGCAAATGATGATAAATCAGCATTAAGCTCGAGTGAGCCACTCAAACCCCTTGCCCAATTCGATGGTGCTGCCCATCTAGCGACTCAAGCAGGCATCCCATTTCATTTCTGTGATTACCTTCAACTTATCGATTGGACTGGCAGAGCCATTAGGCCTGATAAAAAAGGGTTTATTGATTCAAGCCAGCCTAAATTGCTCAATGAACTTGGTATTGCACCCGAGGCTTGGATAACCTCAGCGAAAGAGTTTCGTCGCCAATACAGTGGTATTAGTGGTCGTTGGGATGCTATGTGTGCTTTCAAAAAGCAGCATAACTGTGGGCTATGGTGTAAAGGTAAAGCCAGCAGCAATGCACTTCATCCATCTCCTAAGAAAGGTCTTCGCGGCTGTGGGCTTCCGGCTATAGATACCAATGAAGGTTAGGCCTTCAAAAAATGATCATACGGCAAAGGGGCTGGATTCCCGCCCACAAGCATTGCGGGAATGACGAGTATTGAATTGCTATCCAATAGAGGGTCAATAAAATTAATAACCTTCTTTGATTGACCCAGTGTAGATGCGGCTACGAGCTTCGGCAGCATGGAAGCTGCCGCAGAGCCCACAGGGATGTGCTTGCGGCGTCTCGTAGAAGTATCTGCATGTAAGCCCACGGCAGGTGATAGATACCATTGAAGCCATGCTTACCAAATAACAAGCAAACACCAAAACCGCCCAATGAACCCACTCTAAAAAGATACTTGCTACTTGTTATCCGACAAGTTTTAATTTTCTGTTATCAGTTGCAAACTGGCAAACTCTCGATAAAGCTCACTGGTCTGCATCAATTCTTGGTGAGAGCCGCTCGCCACTAACTGGCCTTTCTCCATCACCAGAATACGGTCGGCGTTGAGCACGGTCGCTAATCGATGAGCGATGATCAGTGTGGTCTTGCCGACCATTAAGCTGTCCAGCGCTTGTTTGACCTTGTGCTCACTGATGGCATCGAGGGCACTGGTGGCTTCATCGAGCAAGAGTATCGGCCTGTCGGCCAAGATGGCCCTGGCGATGGCGATTCTCTGTTTCTGACCGCCGGATAAGCGCACTCCACGCTCACCTAAATAGGTGTGGTAACCCTGCCTAAATTCAGAGATGAACTCATGGGCGCGAGCGGCCTCACAGGCCTTCATCACCTCCTCCTCGCTGGCATCTAATCGGCCGTAACGCACGTTTTCTAACACACTGCTAGCAAAGATAACCGACTCCTGAGGCACCAGGGCATATTGTTGACGTAGCGTCTGGGGCTTGAGCTGAGCGATATCGATACCGTCTAGCGTTATGGTGCCGGCATTTAAACAGTAAAAGCGCTGTAGCAGCTCAAACAAGGTGCTCTTGCCCGCACCGCTGGCGCCGACAAGGGCGACCCTCTCCCCCGGCTGAATATGTACATCCAGCCCCCTGATAACCTCATCATCGATAGTGAGCGCTGACTTACCTTGATCATTGGCTTGCTCATTGACCTGCTGATTGGCCACAGATTGCTGCGAGTCTTGGATATCTTGATAACTGAAACGCACCCCAGTGAGCTTAAGCTCACCCTTGACCTTGGCCGGAAGCTCGAGCGGATGTTCGACGCAAGGTATGTCTATGGGTGTCTCGATAAGTTCAATCAAGCGCTCGGAAGCACCGGCGGCCCTCTGTATCTCACCTATCACTTCACTGATGGTGGCTACCGAGCCTGCAACCATCACGGCGTAGAACATGAAGGCCGACAATTCACCGCCAGTCATGCCTCCGGAGATCACATCTCGAGCCCCCACCCAAGTCACTAGGGCGATGGCCAAGATGCTGAGGAACATCACCAGGGCGATCAGAATAGAGCGATACCAGATGCGGCCCCTTGCCGCATCCATCACAGCTTCGACCCGATTGCTGAATAGAGCTCGGTCTCGATCTTCATGGGAATAGGCCTGCACAGTGTGGATCTCATGCAATGTCTCGTCGACATAGGCACCCAGATCGCCGACCCTGTCCTGACTCTGGCGGGATAACTCTCTGACCTTGCGGCCGAAGAAGAAGATGGGGCCCAGTACCAGCGGCACGGCCAACAAGACCAGCCCCGTCATCTTGATGCTGGTGAATCCCATCATCACTATGCCGCCAATCACAGTCACGCTGGAGCGCAGTGCCATAGAGAGACTGGAGCCCACGACTGACTGAAGCAAGGTCGAGTCTGCGGTGAAGCGAGAGATCACCTCTCCGGTGCGTAACTTGGCATAGAAGCCCGGCGATAACTTGAGTAGGTGGTCATACACTTTCAGACGAATATCAGCGCTGACGCGCTCTCCGAGCCAGGTCATCAGATAGAAACGGCAGAAGATGGCCGAGCTGCTCAAGGCTGTGATACCGATCACCAGCATGATGATCTCGTTGAGACGATTGCCATTTTCCTGTAAGAAGCCTTCATCTACCATGAGGCGAACCCCTTGGCCTAAAGATAGCCAGGCCAGGGAGCCGATAAACAAGAAGACGATGGCCGCGATGACTCTGGTCTTATAGGGTTTGAGGAAGCCCGCGATCCAGGGCAGCACCGAGCGTCGGTGAACATGGGGCTTGGGACTCTGTGGCGCCGAGGCTGATGAAACCGATTTATTCGCATCTGTATTCATGGCAGAGGCTGAAGAAGCATCTTGACTCAAGGGGCATCCTTAATGAAGAAGCAATAACGAAAGATTAGCTTGTTTTATTCACTTAATAAAAGAGAGAATAACAAAACCCGCGTTAAAACGCGGGCTTTGTTTGTATCAGGAGGTTTTAGCTAGGCCGTTAGGACTCTCACTCATGCAGGCTAGACCGTTAGAACAAACTAGGCTGGCTCGGCATTCTCGGTTTCGACTCTAGTTGCAACGCTGGCTTCACTTGTGGGAGCGCCGCCATGATGGCCGTCGCGCTTCCAGTCCACATCCAGCAGCTCAGAGCCTGTCAGGCTAAATGCCTGGCCGAAGCCTTTCACGTAGAGGCCATGGTGAGGGGTCAGCTTAAACAGGTTAAAGTCTTTCAATACCGATAGATTCTCTATCATCTCACCGAAACGAGCCGACAGCGCCGCAACGCCTTTTGCAAAGGCCTCAGTCTCTCTGGCTACGAGACTCGCATGAGCATCGAAGGTCAGACGCTTACGGGCGAAGATGGTTTTCGCTTGCGACTCATCTTCAACCAGCATCACCGACACTTGGGAAGACTCCCTGAGGTTAGTGCCATGTCTCGCCAGCTCGCTGACCAAGATATAGAAGCCATCATCGGCGAGTGCGAATGGGGCGTAACTGGCATTTGGCACACCCGATGCGCTCTTAGTGGCCAGCTGTAATGAGCGCCGACTGGCCTTAAACGCTTCGATTTCTGGCAGTAATTTTTCGCGTAATCTCTGCTCTTTAACGTGCGAGTTTTTTTCTGCTGACGCTCTTGATTCTGACATAAGGATTCTCTCTACACTCTGGATGTTAAGGCCAATATCAAACAGCGGCTAGCTGCTTCAAGGCTTTGAATCGACTGACCTGCTCAGGGATCAGTACTCGCTGCTTATCTCTGCCCAGGTAAATCTTGAATACCACTTCACCCTTAGCGCCGAAGAAGTTGATCGCATGACTCTCCTGACCTCTGAACGGTCGGCTAAGCAGTGCTATAGCACTGATATCATCTAGCTTGAGGTGACCATGCAGGCCATCACCCTTAGTGATCAGGTTATAATAACCGTGGGCATACTTTCCCTTAGGGAAAGCACCTTTAAATTCGAAGATACTGCCCGAGACCGAGATGATGGTGGTCATAGGCCCCCAAGTCGGCAACTCTGCCAATAAACTGTCTTTTTCACTCAATGACAAAAGGGCAAACTGCTCTTGGGGAAGTTGAGACACGACCTCTAACTCTGTGACTGCCAGCTCGGCTGCGATTTGACCTGCCATCAAGTCGGGTCTGTCGTTTAACATGGAACGAATAGCGAGTTTGCTCTCGTCGTTAAGTTTCTCTGCAATTATTTTTTCCATCGGGTTTCCCATCAATAAACCTGTTATCTACTTTGTGGATGCTTGGGGTCAATTTACGTCCAATATTAACGCCTGTCGGAGCGCCTTTACCGACTCGGTGAGTCGCAAGGGTTAAATCCATTTAACCCTATATTTAATCTTTACGCCTCACGATTACCGCTAGCACGATTAGAAAATATATCTGCCCGACAGCTTGAAGTTACGCCCCTGCTCGTACAAGTTTTGCCACGCTTGGCGATACTCTTCATCACCGATATTCTCGATGGCGAAATCGACTCGTAAGCCTGCCAGCGAACCCATGGCAGGTTCCCATGCCAGATACACGTCCCAGAGTTTGTAGTCTTCATACTGAGCTGTATACGAATCAGGCATCTGCTCTTGCTCTGCCACATAGGTGATACGGGTACCGAACTTAACATCCCCTTGCATCACAGTCTGAGACAGATCGGCAACCAACTTCTTAGCCGGAATGTTAGCCAGGTACTCACCGCTATTTTTGTTTTTACCTTCTGTCTGACCATAGTTGAGTGTCACGCGGGTCTGCTCATAGCGGTAACGGGTACTGAACTCGAAACCGGTCAACTTGGCTTCATCTACGTTGTCCCAAGAGGTCGTTTGCTCGAGACCTGGCATCCCCATCAGCGGATTAGACACAGATTGCTCGATGAAGTCATCCACATCGTTACGGAACACGTTCAAGGTGATCGCCAACTCGTCGTTACCCGCCAAGTTGCTAAAGCGCATATCCGCCTTAACTTCTTTGTTCTTGGCCTTTTCCGCTTGCAGATCTGGGTTGATCTCGAAGGTGTTGCACAGACCATTAGGTAAGAACCCTGGGATCGGTGGGATACAATAATGGGTACCGGTCGAATACATCTCTTCGATACTCGGCGCCCTGAAGGCTTCATCGTATCTGGCACTCAGGGTCAACCAATCTGTGGTTTCCCAAACCAGTCCCAACGAGGGCGACAGGGCGTTATCGTCTGATGACTCACCTAAGTTAATACTCTCGTTTTCGAACGTATCGTAACGCGCCGCGACTTCGAGAGACAAGGTATCGCTAAGATCGATATCCGCCTTAGCGAAGGCGCCAAAAACTTTTGTCTTACCATCGATAGCATCGGGACGTTGACCCGCTTGTCCCGAGTCATCACGTACAGTTTTGATGCTGTCCTGATAGCCATCGATACCATAAATGAGCCTTGTCGCGCCGAAGATTGAGCTGTTATTGACGCTGAAACCTATGGTTTCATATTCAGTGCTGTCTTTCTGCCCCTTGGTGACCCTGTCTTCGTCGTAATCTGTACCGTTCCAATAAAGGGTGGCATTGAGATCCAAATTGGCATTGTGAGTCGGATTCAGGCTGTAATCTAAGGTGAAATTTTTATCCTTAGTCCTACGCTGGATCAGAGGCACCGAGCCGCCCACCTCAGCAGCCGGATTGCTCGGCACCAACTCATCGGTATCGGAGAAACGTCCAGAGAATTGCAGGCGCTGACCTTCGCTTGGCTCCCAGCCAAACTTTATCAAGCCACTGGTTCTCTCGGAACCACTGTTCTCCAAGGTTTCACCGTTACCGACCTTGATATTATTGTTGTCGTTGTAGCTGCCGTTGAGCAACCAATCAAATTTATCGGCAACGCCATAAATGGCGCCGCTGGTCTTAATTTTATCACCGTTAGACTCGAAGCCTTGCTTAAGGTAACCCCCTAAGGTATCTCCCTCCTCGAGCATGTCTTGGGCCGACTTAGTGTTCAGTGCCACCACACCGCCAATCGCGCCGCTTCCCCACAAGCTACTCGCAGGTCCACGTATCACTTCGACAGATTGAAGCAGTTCAGTATCCATGAAATAGGTACCACGGTGACCCGAGTGGGTGTTTTGACGCGCACCATCTATGGTCTGCAATATTCTTGGTCCGCCTAGACCTCGGATCTCAATCCCCTGAGAAGAGGCCCGCGGACCATTGGTGACATTGATATTGGCTTCATTTTTAAGTGCCTGAGCCACCGATGCAGGTTGTAACTGCTGCAGTTCCTCTGCACCAATAACGGCTAGGCTGCGGCTGGTGTCAGATGCTTTCTCGCTGATACGGGTTGCAGTCACTAAAACCTCATCAAACTCAGATACAGACTCAGCTTGCTGAGCAAAAGTTCCAGCTGATATGGCCGTAGAACTCAGTGCTATCGCCATAGCTATCACTAACGGCTTCTTTGTCATCGATCATTTCCTCGGGTCTTATTATTTATCTGTTTACAGCCAAAATCACCAACAAGATCAAAACAATGATCGTTAGCAACTTAAAGTTTCGACAGACTCAATGGGTATTTCTGGCACTTTACATGAGTAAAACACTTATATCAAATGAAAATCATTACCATTTGCAACTTCATTAACATTCGTATATCTTATATGCCAATATTGATTCACGTTGGACGTTGATGGTTGAAAAACCTTTGATAGTAGGTAGTTATACTAACTTGGGCCTCACTGAGCAGGACTCAATGTCCCTCGAGAAAGAGAAGCGTAAAGACAATGACACCTAAACGATATTTAGCATTCGGCTGTATCACCCTATTAATCCAGGGTGGGCTTATTGCTGCCCAGGATATGCTGCCGGTTAATGTCGAAAAGTTCCAAATGAACTCAGGCAGTGCCATGGGCCAAACTCAGGCGATCAATCTGTCGCTCGCGATGCGATCCAGCGTCGCAGCAAAGCAAACACCTCATAAAGACCCAAAGCCTAAGCAAGAGATAGTCAAAGTTCAACAGCCAGCCCCCATTGCTGATCCCATGGAGACATCAACTTCGGTCGCTAAAGCAATGGCTCAACCGATAACGAAACCAAGCACTAAGCCAAAGCCCAGCAAGCTGGCCAAAACACAGGCTAAACAGACAATTGAGCAAGCGATTAAAGCTGCTGACAAGGAGCCGCAGCCCACGGCACCAGCCAGTGTTCTTGTACAGTCACAGTCGCAAAATCAAGCCAAAATAACGGCCAAGCAAGGCGTCAGTCAAGAGGCCATCACCCTGAGTAGGCCGACATTTTCATCTCCTCCGGCCCAACCTAGATACCCTAAGCTTGCCCGTAAGCGAGGTTTCGAGGGCACGGCAATGATAGAGGTGATGTTTAATCATATTGGCGAGCAAGTGTCACTCACACTGATTAATAGCTCAGGGTTTTCATTACTCGACCGTGCGGCAATCACAGCGGTCGAGCAGTGGCAATTTTCTCCGCCTTCCCCGCAAACGGCCTTCGCTTATAGGGTTAAGGTGCCGGTCAAGTTTGCCCTTAATTAGTGTTTAATTTTCCCAAAGAACTAGATTGATGAATAACTATCAGGCCACTCGAGTCAGTGACTGGTATTTATCAATGAGTGTTCAATAATAAGGACCCCAGATGTCTGTTAATTTGTTTACCTCTCTAAGCGAGCAACTCGGCCCCCTCACCTGGCCCATGTTCATCTGCGCCTTTATCGCCCTGATGATCATCTTAGAGCGACTTGCCCTGGTGATATTCGACTTGCCTAAACGCGATATTTGGTTAAGTGAGCTGCGCCAACAGAGCAGAACGTCTGATCCAGAACAAGTAACAGCCTTGATAGCTCGATTAAGTAGCGGAGCAAGTGTGCTGTCTAAGGGCGCACACCTGCTACTAACCCATGCGGAGCAAGACCGAACCATGCGCGAGCAGATCATCAATCTCTGGTTAACTCAACAGCGACAAGTATTACGATCCGGACTCAAGGTGTTGCAAGTGATCGGCATTATCACCCCGCTACTGGGTCTACTGGGAACCGTACTTGGCTTAATCGAGATGTTTAACCAACTCGGCGCTTCCGATGGTCCTGTGACTCCTTCCCAGTTGGCATCCGGTTTGGGCCTGGCGATGAATACCACAGCGGCGGGTCTCATCATCGCCGTCCCAGCCATCACCATGGCCCACCTGTTTGGCATATGGGCGGATCAGCGTTGCAGCAAGATTGCCTACGCCCTCAATCAGATCAACTTATGGCTCGAAGGATTGGAGCAAGCCATGACCTTAGGCTGTGATCCTCAAGCCAGCGCCTTTTGCGCTCAGAGCAATAAGGCTCAGGCTAGTATGACTCAGTCTAAAAATGCTCAAATCAATACTGCTCCAGTTAATACTCTCGCTAGAAAAACCCAGACGAATAAAGCTCAGGTGGGAATATGATTGGGCTGGAGCAAGATGATGCAGGCTCAAGCATAACCGGGTTAGACCTGACACCCTTGCTCGACATCATCTTCATCGTCTTAGTGTTTCTCTTGCTGACCGCTAACACGCAACTACTGAGTCTAGCCATCGAAGTCCCGACGGAATCGACATCTGAGTTGCAGGCCCTGTCTCAGGATAATCATCTCACCATCAATGTGATGGCTTCACCGCCTTTTTGGGCACTGGATGGTGAGGAATATCAGGATTTCACCCATTTTGAACAGGCCTTCATCAGCAACTTCAAGGAAAATCCAGACGCCAAGGTGATTATTGCAGCCGACAAAGAGGCACAAGTTCAGCCCTTGATGACCTTGCTTGCGCTCATGCAGAGGCAGCAGATCAGCAATACCCAGATACTGATGGAACCATAGACATCTATTGATACAAGAATAATTAACCATTAGCCTATTTTCGGAGCCACATATGTTCAATCCATCACACGCTTTTAATAGACGAGTTAGCTCGAAGTGCCTGCTGTTATCTGCCAGCCTGTTACTGACTTTTAATGTATCAGCCCATGAAGGCGTACATGCCGATGAAGAGACTCAAGAAGCGCGTCTGGTGAGTGCGGGCGCTGGAGTGACCGAGTTGGTGCTGGCACTGGAAGCCGGTGACGAGTTAGTCGCGGTGGACTCCACCAGCATACTGCCTGCATCTATGACAGAAATAGACACGCTGGGTTACCACAGAATGCTGTCGGCAGAAGGCATTTTAGCCTTAACCCCTACCCTGGTTCTGGGCACCGATGCCATGGGCCCGGAAACGACCCTAGAGGTACTCAGAAGCGCCGATGTCAAGGTCGTCAAACTGCCTACGGCCAAGGACCGATCTCAGCTGCTGAGCAATATCGATACGATGGGCAAGTTACTGAATCGCCAAGCGCAAGCCAAACAGTTGCAGCTCAAGCTCCGAGCCTCTCTGGATGCCATAGCCGCAAAGAAAAAGCAAGTTGGCGACGCAGAACAGGCACCTAAGATCTTGTTTATGTTGTTGCAAGCCGATAGGCCTGCACGGGTCGGCGGTGAGGGCACAGCAGCCGATATCATCATCAAGCTAGCCGGCGGCAACAACATCGCCGACTTCTCCGGTTACAAGAGCCTGTCTCAGGAGGGCATTTTATCCCTGCAACCGGATTTTATCCTGATCTCTAATCGCTCACACGCTCACGCTTCAACATCAAAGAGTGATGCAAACAAAGCGGCTAGCGACGCCGAAAAAGTGCTTGAAGCCATGCCTCTACTTGCTCATACCCCGGCGGGAAAAAACAAGCGAATACAGTCAATCAAACCCCAAGCCTTGTTAGGTGGCTTAGGCCTAAGTGCCATCGAGGCGGCCGATAAACTCGCCAGCGACCTGATTGAAATAAATCGATATTAACCCCATACCCACACCTTGGATAACGTTATGAATAGCCAAGCTTGGCTCTTGCCCGGACTTATCGCCTTGCTGGTCATCACCAGTATATTGTCGATAAGCACGGGGCCGTTGAATATCAGCCCGTCTACCAGCTTCAGCGCGGTGATCGCCTGGGCGACTCATTATGAACTCGCCGGTGTCGCTCCCCATGAGCAGCTGGTGATCAACAATGTTCGCCTACCAAGGACGCTGCTGGCCATGGCCGTGGGCGCAATTTTGGCACAATGTGGCGCCGTGATGCAGGGCCTATTTCGTAACCCCTTGGCCGATCCTGGCATCATAGGCGTCTCCTCCGGGGCTGCTCTGGGCGCTGCGATATGCATAGTCATGTTTCCCGCGGCGGCCCAATATTGGATTGCCTGCAGTGCTTTTATCGCAGGCTTAATCACCACCTTACTTGTGTACCGCTTAGCCACCAGCCCGACAGGAACCTCGGTGATGTTATTGCTGCTTTCCGGCGTAGCCGTCGCAGCCTTGGCTGGCGCAGGAATAGGCGTGTTGACTTACATGGCCAACGATATGGCCCTGAGAGATCTCACCCTGTGGCAGATGGGCTCTATTGCCGGCGCTCAATGGCAATATGTCATTCTCGCCTTAGTCGCCCTGGTGTTGCTCAGCTGGCACTTCAATGCCAGCGCTGGGGCGCTAAATGCCTTGCTGCTGGGTGAATCCGAGGCCCGTCACTTGGGCATAGACGTAGATAAGCTTAAATATAGACTCATCTTGCTCTGTGCATTAGGCGTGGGGATCTCAGTGGCAGCAACGGGCATCATAGGCTTTATCGGTCTGGTTATTCCCCATCTGGTACGTATCCTCATCGGTCCAGACCACAAGCAATTATTGCCTCTAAGCGCCCTGCTCGGCGCGGTAATATTGGCCCTGGCCGACATAGGCGCCCGTTCTTTGGTCGCGCCATCTGAGCTACCCGTTGGTCTAGTGACTGCGCTGCTGGGTGCCCCATTTTTTATCTTCTTGCTGTTAAAACAGCGGTCGAGATTTCTCTAGGTGACAGGCATATGATTGACATTAACCATCTATCGGTCCGCATAGATAACAAGCCGGTATTGACCGACATAAACCTCACCATAGCTGCCGGCAAGGTCACTGCCCTACTGGGCCCCAACGGTGCGGGTAAGTCGACACTGCTCAAGAGTCTCTGTCAGGAAACGGACATCGATGCTGGCAATATTTTACTCGATAATCGACCGATACATGAATGGGATAGACGAGAGTTGGCCAAGACTCTGGCCGTTCTGCCTCAACACGCCTCACTCACCTTCCCCTTCAAGGTGAATGAGGTCGTCGCCATGGGATTATATCCCTTGAGTGTTAGCCGCAGCCAAGGAGCCCAAATCGTAGATCAACAGTTACACCGGCTAGATCTGCTGTCACTCAAGTACCGCAGTTACCCTACCCTGTCAGGGGGAGAGAAGCAGAGAGTGCAACTCGCGAGAGTATTGACTCAGTTACAGCAGGCGAGTCGCCCACCAGTCTTACTCCTAGATGAGCCTACCTCGGCACTGGATCTCGCGCAGCAACACAGGGTGTTAGCCTTAGCCAAGACCTTGGCTCATGAGCACGAGTATGCCGTCGTCCTAGTGCTGCACGATCTTAATCAGGCTTCACGCTATGCAGACAATTTAGTGGTTTTAGAGCG
Source organism: Shewanella sp. (assembly GCF_013214165.1). Lineage (GTDB taxonomy): Bacteria > Pseudomonadota > Gammaproteobacteria > Enterobacterales > Shewanellaceae > Shewanella. Next base: position 11,623 of record NZ_JABSSM010000085.1, read on the forward strand.
GGGACAGATTGTCAGCCAAGGTGATCCCATAGTGGCTCTGTCACCCGAGACTATCCGTCAGGTGTGGAAATACGACCCGCTCGTCGTCAAGGCTCCAGACACCGATATCCCGCTGCTTTTTTAGTCGCCACTTCTAGGTGTAGAGTTCTGGTATAAGTACTGGTATAAGTACAGGTATTAGTGCGGGTATAAGTACTGGCATTATTGCGGGGATAAGTGCTGGGGTCAGGTTCTGCCAACCGGCCAGTTTGCCTATCTCGAACAGAATCCCTTCGAGTCATGTGCTATAGTCCCAGCCAATAAAATACCTTGAGATCCTATAGATGACTGCGGCGAAAAATGTCTCCGACGAAACAAAAAATGAAGCAATGAAGGTGGCCAAGGCCACTCAAAAGCCAGGACAAACCAAAGAGCAGACTAAACTGATTGCCGCAGGTATCGAGAAAGGTATCGCAGAATATAAGAAACAACACAAGAATAAGGCCCGCGACCGTGACAAGGCCCGCAAGCAAGATATCAAGGCCAAGGCTAGAACCGTAAAGACAGCAGATAGTGAGACATCAGCACCTGCGAGTCAGTCCAATACCTCCATGCTACCTTGGGGCTTACTCGTTATCAGCTGGATTGGATTTATCGGTTTTAGCTTGATGAAGTAGCAAGCCGTAAGTTCCTAGGTCCTAGGAACTTACACCTAGGAACACTAAGCTTTAACCCAGCTTCTGCGCCCCTTGTACATTTTCCGCACTATTCACACCTTGCATTAGCATGCCCTTTAGCTCGGCAATCTGGGCCTTCAACTCTGCCACATCCGCCGCACTGGCAGGTTTGTCATCAGCCGTTGGCTCAGCTAATGGCGCTAGTTTTTTGGCCTCTTCGGCTTCTTCTTCGGCTCGCATCGCAGCCGTTTCCTGGGTCATAACATCCAATACCGCGCCTACCATCATGTTGAGAAAAACGAAAGCTGTTAGGAAGATAAAGCTCAGATAATAGGTCCAGCTCAGAGGATAAACGGCCATGGTTTCATACATCACCGAGGTCCATGACTCGAAAGTCGATATTCTAAATAAGGTCAACATGGCGACCGAGACATCCCCCCAGAGGAAGTCATTGATATGAGCGAATAGCATGCTGCCAATGGCGCCATAAATATAGAAGATGACGAACATCAGCAGTGCGATATAACCCATACGGGGAATGGCTTTGAATAACGCATTCACTAACATACGCAGCTCGGGGATCATGGAGACCAGTCGCAACACCCTGAAGATCCGCAGCAAACGGGCAATGAGAACCCCCGCTCCACCAGCCGGGATCAGGCTGCCTATCACGATCAAGGTATCGAAGATATTCCAGCCATTACTGAAAAACTTCTTTGGTCCATCGCTGGCAAGAAAACGTATAACGATTTCGATGGTAAAGAAGACGGTAATACCCAGATCGAGCGCGAGTAGGCTCTTCTCTATCCAAGATGGCAGATGATAGGTGTGCGCGCCGATAGAAAGCGCCGAGACTATGATGACAAAAATCACAAAGCCCTGAAACGCTTTGCTGTTATCGATAAGTTTAAGTTTGCTCTGTAAAACAGACACATTCGCCCGCACGGTTTTCTCCTATAAATATGATCTGATTCTAGCTACTCGCGATATTGAGTAGTCAGATGTAATAGCTAAGCGACTCGAACGTGGGGATCCCAAACGGGATAAAACTCGAGTGTTTGGGGGAACCAGGAATAAGGGGGGATTAGCCACAGTCGCAGCCGACGGAGTATAACTGGACTAGCTTAAGCATTGATTAAGCTTCCCTGAGGGCTGGAGTAAACCTAAATTATTTAAGCTTCACAGTTAACGGGTATAATGACGCATCTCCTTGACCCATTTATGACACTCACCAATGCATGATACCAGCGATAAACTTGATTCCAATCCATCTCATAATCCATGCCCGAGTGAACCTCATCAGCACTACAAGATATTTAAACCACATGGTTCCCTGAGTCAATTTGTTCCAGAGACCAGAAAGAGCAAGCCGTTACTCGGTGAACTGGCTCATTTCCCGGCGGGGATCATGGCGATTGGCCGCTTAGATCATGACTCGGAAGGCCTCTTGTTACTGACAACCGATGGCATGGTCAGTCATCGAGTCCGCAGTAAGAAGGTAGAGAAAGAATACTATGTCCAGATCGATGGTGATATTGATGCTGAAGCCATAACCCGTCTTCGCCAGGGAGTTGAGATAGGCATCAAGGGGGAGAAATATCTCACCTTGCCCTGCAAAGTGAATAAACTCGAGGGAGAGCCAGAACTTCCAGGAAATGGCAGAAAAGCACGAGACCCCAGGCATGGTTCCCTAAGTTGGATATCTATTACCATCAGCGAAGGCAAGAACCGCCAAATTCGTAAGATGACCGCAGCCGCTGGCTTTCCCACCATGAGACTAGTCAGGGTGCGTATTGGTAATATCATGCTAGATAACATGCAACCAGGAGATGTCATTGAGCTGTCTAAAATAACGAGTATTTTATAGCTAGGCCCAAAGATCCCAGAATCTAGCTCCTAGAATCTAGCGCGTACAGACACAGGCCTTTAGCCTTTAGCCTTGAATTACTCGTCATAAATCAAAAAAACTAGCTACATGTAATCTATCGCTAGTTAGAAAGTCATTTAGGGCTTCGGGTAACATGGGTTTACTATAGAGATAACCTTGCGCTTCATTACATCCGTTATCTCTTAAAAATGCCGCTTGGGCTTCATTCTCGACCCCCTCGGCTATCACTTTGAGGTTTAACGCCTGCCCTAAAGCGATCACCGCTTTCGCGATCGCGCTATTGTTTAGATCCTGAGGCAGATTTTTAACGAATGACTGATCTATCTTCAGTTTATGGATCGGCAATTTTGTCAAATAACTTAACGATGAATAGCCGGTGCCAAAATCGTCTACCGATAACTCAATCCCCATTTCACCTAATCTATGCAGGTTGCTAATTGCAGCTTCAGGATCCGACATCATGAAACTTTCAGTCACTTCGAGCTCTAATGCCTTGGCCGGCAGGCCAGTCTCATTGAGTATCCGCTCAACGTCATCTACAAATGAAGCTCGCTTCAGCTGCTGTCCAGCCACATTAACGGCAATACGTCCAAACTTTTTCCCTTGAGAAATCCATTTAACGCCTTGTTGACACGCCTCTTTCAATACCCATGAGCCAATCTCATTAATTAAGCCGATTTTCTCGGCGATTGGAATGAACTGGGCTGGAGAGACATTGCCGAGTACTGGGTCGCACCAACGCAATAATGCTTCAAAGCCCGTGGTTTTCATGGTGACAAAATCAAGCTTAGGCTGATAAACCAGATGGAAGTTTTGCTGTTCCAACGCATCATGCAAGGCGGTCTGCAATGTCAAATGCTTGATGGACTCTTGAGTCAAGGATTCAGTATAAAAAGCGTAGCTATTAGGACCGTCCTGTTTAGCTCTATGTTTGGCCGCATCGGCGTTTCTGAGTAAGGTATAACTGTCCTTGCCATCATGGGGAAACACTGAGATCCCCATGCTCGCAGTCAATCTTATCGGCTCCTTGCCATCGATGAGAAAGGGTTGCTCAAAAACCTGCCTCAGTTTACTCAAGGCCAGTGTCAGCTCCTGATCCCCGCCCACCCGGGATAACAACATGACAAACACATCGCCTCCAATTCGAGCCAAGGTGTCTTCAGACCTTTTCTGGCAGGTCAAACGCCTGGCCAACTCTACCAAGACTTTGTCGCCAGCCAAGTGCCCAAAGCTATCGTTGATATGTTTGAATAGATCAACGTCGATAAATACCGTAGCCAGTTGCTTATGTTGGATTTCAGCATGGCGAATATCCTGGTCAATCAGTGAAATCAACGCCATTCTATTGGGTAATTGAGTTAATGGATCGTGATAGGCTTGATATGCGAGCTCGGCTTCACTTTTTTTCTGCACCGAAATATCGGCAAACACGGCAACAAAATAACGAACTTCACCATCCTCACCAAACATGGCGCTGACGGTTAGCATTTGCGGAAATACGGCACCATTCTTACGCCGGTTCCAAATTTCACCATGCCACTTGCCCTTATGGATCAGTCCACTCCATAATTCGGTGAAGAACGCGCGATCATGTCGCCCCGAGCTAAACATACGCGGGTTTTTCCCCACGACTTCTTCTTTTGAGTAACCCGTTATCTCCGAGAAGGCGCCATAAGTTTCAAGGATTTCACCTTTCCTATCGGTGATCATTACACCTTCGACAGAGTTTTCAAACACCCTTCCAGTTAACTCTAATTCTTCTTCGACCGCCTTGTGTTGAGAGATATTTCTGGAAATGCCAATAACGCCTAAGAGTTCACCAGTGTCTGTCAGTAGTGGTACTTTAGATGTTTCTAACCAATATTTGTCAACCTCGGAAGCTTGTCCCCGACATTCCCCGGCTATTATTTGTATCCCTTTATTAACGGCATCGTGATCAGCTTGAATAAATTTTTCGGCGAGATCGGCAACGAAAAGCTCATTATCTGTTTTGTTGATAATTTCATCGTTAGTCTTCCCCCATGCTCTCTCAACACTTTGATTACACACCCTGTAACGGCCAGAGGTATCTTTTATCCAAATATGTTCTCTTAAACTGTCTATAAAAAGCTGCAGGTTAACCTTGTCTAATGACGCTATAGGTCCACGCTCTTGAGTGTTTTTTTGTTGATGCTCACGATAAATTTCGCTCAGTTCCAGCTCAATATTTTTAATACACAATGTGATTAATGACTGAATTTTACTCGGTTTTATAAGGGGCTCAGCAGCATGATTAACAGGGTTAACCTGGTTTTTTTCTGAGTCTATGCCTAACGATAAGCAGGCAAAAAGCGCCCTCGATGGCCACTTTATCCAATGGGAATGCTTGGCTAAAACAGTAATATCGCCGTGCTCTAGCGTCTTAAAATTACCGAGGGAAGCTGAACTTAATTTGGGGCAGTATTGCTCCGAAGCGTTGACGACCCTGAGTACGACATCACATTGAGCAAGGCTGGAGAGTAGATCGACAGAATCTTGCCAATTTAGCCAATGCTTCGATGAAATAGGAATATCGATCATAGTCTCATAAACTCAAACATTACCTTCTCCACCTATACATCAAACAAGGTTATCTCATTCAACATATTCTAATCTAACGCTTAAACTATAAAAATCAGCGACAAACTTCAACCTATAATTACAAAGTATTAGTCAATAGTGGATCTAGCTAAGGTAATGTAGGA
>NZ_JABSSM010000086.1 GCF_013214165.1 Shewanella sp.
TTCCTGGTCTACGCAAGGCCAGCTGGTAAGCACGTGTCACGGAGTAAGCTAATATGAGCATGCAAGATCCTATAGCGGATATGTTAACACGTATTCGTAATGGCCAAGCTGCTAACCACGTATCAGTAATTATGCCTTCTGCTAAGCTAAAAGTTGCCATCGCGCAAACGCTTAAAGAAGAAGGTTATATCACTGACTACGCCGTAGCAGATGAAGCTAAACCGACTCTAGAAATCACTCTTAAGTATTTCCAAGGTCAACCAGTCGTTGAGACTATCCAGCGCGTCAGCCGTCCTGGTCTTCGTATTTACAAAGGTAAAGACGAACTTCCAAGGGTTATGGGCGGACTGGGTGTCGCAATCGTATCCACTTCTAAAGGTTTGATGACTGATCGTACCGCCCGCCAAAATGGCATGGGTGGGGAAGTTATCTGCTACGTAGCATAAGGAGCTAGCAATGTCTCGTGTCGCAAAAGCACCAGTCGCTATTCCTGCAGGCGTAGAAGTGACTTTAAACGAACAAACTATCACCGTAAAAGGTACTAAAGGTAGTTTGACTCGAGTAATAAACACAGATGTTTCTGTTGTTGTTGAAGACAACGAAATCAAGTGTAGTTCTGTTGAAGGCGTTAAAAATAACGCTCAAGCAGGTACAGCTCGAGCTTTAATCAATAATATGGTTGTTGGTGTAACAGCTGGTTTTGAGAAAAAACTAACTCTAGTTGGTGTCGGTTACCGAGCTAAGCTTGTCGGTAAAGATATTGACCTGACGCTAGGTTTCTCACACCCTGTTTTACACAAACTCCCTGACGGCGTAACAGCAGCCTGTCCTTCACAAACTGAAATCGTACTTACGGGTTCTGATAAGCAGTTAGTGGGTCAAGTGGCAGCTGAGATTCGCGGATATCGTCCACCAGAGCCTTATAAGGGCAAGGGTGTACGTTATACCGATGAGCAAGTACGTCGTAAAGAGGCTAAAAAGAAGTAGGTAACGCGATATGGATAAGAAAACATCTCGCTTACGCCGCGCACTACGCGCCCGTAAGAAGATCCAAGAGCTGGGCGTCAACCGTCTGGTTGTACATCGTACACCACGTCACACCTATGCTCAGGTAATCAGCCCTGATTCACAGGTTTTGGCGTCAGCTTCTACTGCTGAGAAAGCAGTATCAGAGCAGCTAAAGTACACAGGCAACGTTGAAGCCGCAAAAGTAGTGGGTAAAACCCTTGCTGAGCGTGCTATCGAAAAAGGCGTGACTGTAGTTGCATTCGATCGTTCCGGTTTCAAGTATCACGGACGTGTAGCTGCATTAGCAGACGCCGCTCGTGAAGCTGGCCTCAAGTTCTAAGGAATGATGAAAAATGGCTAAATTTGAAGCTCAGCAAAAAGACGATCTGCAAGAGAAATTAGTTGCAGTAAATCGTGTTTCTAAAGTAGTTAAAGGCGGACGTATCTTTAGCTTCACTGCACTAACTGTAGTCGGTGATGGTAATGGTAAGGTCGGTTTTGGTTATGGTAAAGCGCGTGAAGTGCCTGCTGCAATTCAGAAAGCGATGGAAAAAGCTCGTCGTAACATCGTTTCTGTTGAATTGATCAATGGTACTCTGCACCACCCTGTGAAGGGACGTCATACTGGTTCGCGTGTTTACATGCAACCAGCCTCTGACGGTACCGGTATTATTGCCGGTGGCGCAATGCGTGCCGTATTGGAAGTAGCAGGCGTGCATAACGTTCTGTCGAAAGCATACGGTTCAACTAACCCGATTAACGTTGTTCGTGCAACTGTAAATGCGTTGGTGCTGATGAAGTCACCAGCACAAATTGCAGCAAAGCGCGGCCTCAATGTTAATGAAATTCGAGGTTAATGCACCATGGCTAAGAAAACATTAAAAGTTACTCAGACTAAGAGTTCAATTGGACGTTTGCCTAAGCATCGTGCCACTTTGACAGGTCTAGGTTTACGCCGTATTAACCACACTGTTGAACTTGAAGATACTCCTTCAGTTCGCGGTATGGTTAACAAGGTTTACTACATGGTTTCGGTGGAGGAAGTATAAGATGCGTCTAAATACTCTATCACCTGCTGCAGGTGCTAAATCAGCAGCTAAGCGTGTAGGTCGCGGTATCGGTTCAGGCACTGGTAAAACTTGTGGTCGTGGCCACAAGGGACAGAAGTCTCGTTCAGGTGGCGGCGTACGCATCGGTTTCGAAGGTGGTCAAATGCCACTTAAGATCCGTCTGCCTAAATTTGGTTTTACCTCGCGTAAGGCTTTGGTAACTGCGGAAGTTCGTATCAGCGAACTTGCAAAAGTTAACGGTGATGTTGTCGACTTGAATGCGCTGAAAGATGCAAATCTTGTCACACGCAACATACAGTTTGCTAAAATCGTTCTTTCAGGTACCATTGAGCGCCCAGTGACCGTTAAAGGTCTAAAGGCAACCAAAGGTGCTCGTGCAGCTATAGAAGCTGCCGGCGGAAAGATCGAGGAATAATACGTCGATGGCAAAACCAGGACTTAATTTAAAAAGCGCGAAAGGTGGATTTTCTGAACTGAAGACTCGCCTCCTGTTCGTGATTGGTGCGATTATCGTCTTTAGAGCCGGTTCGTTTGTACCAATTCCTGGTATTGACGCTGCTGTATTAGCAGAGCTGTTCAATCAGCAGAAGGGTACCATCTTAGGCATGTTTAACATGTTCTCTGGTGGTGCTCTTGAACGTGCTTCTATCTTTGCATTAGGTATTATGCCGTACATCTCGGCATCAATCATAATGCAGCTATTGACTGTGGTACATCCTGCACTCGCTGAACTCAAGAAGGAAGGCGAATCGGGACGTAAGAAGATCAGTCAATATACACGATACGGCACATTGGTCCTGGGTACATTCCAGGCTATCGGTATCGCAACGGGTCTACCTAACTTGATCCCAGGTTTAGTTGTAAATCTAGGAATGAGTTTCTACTTCGTTGCAGTTGTGAGTCTAGTCACGGGAACTATGTTCCTGATGTGGTTAGGTGAGCAGATTACCGAGCGAGGCATAGGTAACGGTATCTCGATATTAATTTTCGCAGGTATTGTCGCCGGTCTACCATCTGCTATCGGCTCAACGGCTGAGCAGGCGCGTCAAGGTGACTTGAGCGTACTGGTATTATTGTTGATTGTAGTTATCGTATTTGCTGTAACCTTTTTCGTAGTATTTGTGGAACGTGGTCAACGTCGTATCGTCGTTAACTATGCTAAGCGTCAGCAGGGCCGTAAGGTTTTTGCTGCACAAAGCACACATTTACCACTTAAGGTTAATATGGCCGGTGTGATACCACCAATTTTTGCGTCAAGCATCATCTTGTTTCCAGGCACACTGGCTCAGTGGTTTGGTCAAAATGAGTCCCTTTCATGGTTGAGTGATTTTGCTCTGGCCGTGTCACCGGGACAGCCGCTTTACTCATTATTGTATGCAACGGCAATTATTTTCTTCTGTTTCTTCTATACCGCGTTGGTGTTTAACCCTCGCGAGACAGCTGATAACCTGAAGAAAAGTGGTGCGTTTATTCCCGGGATCCGTCCTGGAGAACAGACTTCGCGTTACATTGATAAAGTAATGACTCGCCTGACATTAGCTGGCGCCTTGTACATTACTTTTATCTGTTTAATTCCGGAGTTCATGTTAATTACTTGGCAAGTACAGTTCTATTTTGGCGGTACTTCACTACTTATTATGGTAGTAGTAATCATGGACTTCATGGCTCAAGTTCAGACCCATATGATGTCTCATCAATATGAGTCTGTTATGAAGAAAGCTAATCTGGTTAACAAGGCGAATTTAGATCGCTTTGGACGCTAAGCTAGCTTTTACGGAGTGTTGAAATGAAAGTTCGAGCTTCCGTTAAGAGGATCTGTCGTAATTGTAAGATCGTCAAGCGTAAGGGCGTTGTACGCGTACTTTGTGTTGAACCTAAACACAAACAGCGTCAAGGCTAAAACATTTGCTCAGCCCTGTCCGGGCTGAGCAAAATATTATTTGCAAAACTGTCGTCTGTCGAGTATCCTACCGGGCTTTTCACAGATGACCATTAACTATTGAGGAGTGCATAGTGGCCCGTATCGCTGGCATTAACATTCCTGATCAGAAGCACACAGTCATTGCATTGACTGGAATCTTCGGCATCGGCCGTACTCGCGCTAGAGCAATCTGCGCGGCTACTTCTATTGCTGAAGAAGCTAAGATCAAGGAATTGAGCGAAGCTCAAATTGATATACTACGTGAAGCAGTTGCCGAATACACAGTTGAAGGTGATTTGCGTCGTGAAGTTTCTATGAACATCAAGCGTCTTATGGACCTTGGTTGTTACCGTGGAATACGTCACCGTCGTAGCCTGCCCCTTCGTGGGCAACGTACTAAGACTAATGCGCGTACGCGTAAAGGTCCACGTAAACCAATCAGAAAGTAACGGGGTAATCCAATATGGCTAAAAGTCCGTCACGTTCTCCGCGTAAGCGTGTACGTAAACAGGTTGCTGATGGTATGGCTCATATCCATGCGTCTTTCAACAACACAATTATTACCATTACTGATCGTCAAGGTAATGCACTATCTTGGGCAACTTCAGGTGGTTCAGGTTTCCGTGGTTCACGTAAATCTACTCCTTTTGCTGCACAGGTTGCTGCTGAGCGTGCAGGTGTTGCTGCTCAGGATTACGGTGTTAAAAACCTTGAAGTATTTGTAAAGGGTCCAGGTCCAGGACGCGAATCTGCGATTCGTGCACTGAATTCGGTTGGTTACAAAATAACCAATATTACCGATGTGACGCCTATCCCTCATAATGGTTGTCGTCCTCCTAAGAAACGTCGCGTTTAATTCGTCGTTTTTAAATAGGATAGTTGGAGAAAGAACATGGCAAGATACTTGGGTCCAAAGCTCAAGCTCAGCCGCAGAGAAGGTACAGACCTTTTCCTAAAAAGCGGCGTGAGAGCAATCGATTCGAAGTGTAAGCTTGATACTGCACCTGGACAACACGGCGCTCGTAAGACCCGTCTGTCTGAGTATGGTGTACAGCTACGCGAGAAACAAAAAGTTCGTCGTACTTATGGTGTGCTAGAAAAGCAATTCCGTAACTACTACAAAGACGCTGCACGTCAAAAAGGTAACACAGGTGAGAACCTGCTTACTCTTTTAGAAACCCGTCTTGATAACGTTGTTTACCGTATGGGCTTTGGTGCTACACGCGCTGAATCTCGTCAGTTAGTTAGTCATAAGTCAATTATGGTTAATGGCAGCGTTGTTAACATTCCATCATTCAAAGTGTCTGCGAGTGATGTAATTAGCATTCGTGAGAAGTCTAAGAAGCAAGCGCGTATCGTGGCTGCTTTGGAAGTTGCTTCTCAACGCGAAAAGCCAACATGGGTTGAAGTTGATAACACTAAGATGGAAGGTGCTTTCAAGCGTCTACCTGAGCGTAGTGATTTATCTGCGGAAATTAACGAACAGCTTATCGTCGAACTTTACTCTAAGTAAAGTTAACACAAAAGAGAGGACACAATGCAGGGTTCTGTTACAGAATTTCTTAGACCGCGTCTCGTTGATATCGAGCAGGTTAATCCAACACGTGCCAAAGTTACCCTTGAGCCGCTTGAACGTGGTTTCGGTCACACTTTAGGTAACGCGTTGCGTCGTATCCTATTGTCGTCTATGCCAGGCTGCGCGGTAACCGAAGTAGAGATTGATGGTGTACTGCATGAATACAGTAGCAAGGAAGGCGTGCAAGAGGATATCCTTGAGATCCTACTAAACCTTAAGGGTTTAGCGGTAGTGATCGAAGGGAAAGACGAAGCTATGCTTACTTTAAGTAAGTCAGGCGCAGGCCCTGTTACTGCAGCAGACATCACCCATGATGGTGATGTTACAATCATGAATCCTGAGCATGTTGTCTGTCATTTGACAGGTAACAATGAAATCAGCATGCGTATCCGTGTAGAACGTGGTCGCGGTTATGTACCGGCTTCTGCCCGTGCACAAACCGAAGACGATGATCGTCCTATCGGTCGCTTGTTGGTTGATGCTTCTTTCTCGCCTGTCGCTCGTATAGCCTACAATGTAGAAGCTGCACGTGTTGAACAGCGCACTGACTTAGATAAACTCGTTATCGATATGACCACAAATGGTACTCTCGATCCTGAGGAAGCTATCCGTCGTGCTGCAACCATCTTGGCTGAACAGCTAGATGCGTTTGTAGAGCTTCGTGATGTCACTGAGCCAGAGCAGAAAGAAGAGAAGCCGGAATTCGATCCGATTCTGTTGCGTCCTGTGGACGATTTAGAGCTAACTGTACGTTCAGCCAACTGTTTGAAGGCTGAGGCGATTCATTATATCGGAGATCTGGTACAGCGCACTGAAGTTGAGCTGCTTAAGACACCTAACCTAGGTAAGAAATCTCTTACTGAAATTAAGGATGTTTTGGCTTCTCGCGGACTGTCGTTGGGTATGCGTCTAGAAAACTGGCCTCCAGCCAGCCTAGTCGACGACCTTTAACCCAGATTTTGTACAGATAAGGTAATAAGGATTAGGTCATGCGCCATCGTAAGAGTGGTCGTCAACTAAATCGTAACAGCAGTCATCGTCAAGCTATGTTTCGCAACATGGCAAGCTCTTTAGTCCGTCACGAAGTGATCAAGACTACTGTAGCTAAAGCGAAAGAACTGCGTCGCGTAGTTGAACCTCTAATAACACTTGCTAAGAGTGATAGCGTTGCAAATCGCCGTTTGGCATTTGCTCGTACTCGCGACGCTGAAGTCGTTGGTAAGTTATTTAATGAATTGGGTCCACGCTATCAGGAACGTCCTGGTGGTTATACCCGCATCCTTAAGTGCGGTCTACGTACTGGTGATAAAGCGCCTATGGCGTATATTGAACTAGTAGGTCGCCCTGAAGCTGCAGAAGCTGTTGAAGCTGACGACGCTGAGTAATTAAGGGTTTCATTGTAAAAAAGCCGGGCTTGCCCGGCTTTTTTTATGTGTGTTTTTTGTCCCATGACTCAGGTTATCTACTTCTGTGACTCATTAGAGTTCACCCATATAGCCTATTATTTCGCGTTACCGATCATTTCCTGCCTTGTGACAAATTTAGTTAATTGTCTCAAATCCTCATCACGCTTGCCTATGCCTATGCCTCTGCCTCTGCCTCTGTCTAGGCCCATGCGTATGGCGGCTTAATTTGGGGCTCAACGGCTCTATAGGGGCTAATACCAGTCGGTATTAAGGTTTTCACTGTTATCAAACATGACTATATTTTTTGGCTTGCATAGAGTTGCAGATAGGCAAGCTGGTTGGGTTGGGAAACTGCTCAATAGGGGCTGGTTTGGTATCCATGTAGAAATGTTACACGCTGTGATTTCATGTCACGATTATTGCTTTTACCCCAAGTAAACTCTTTATGCTAGCCCTCAATATTCCAAATCGATGCCGCAGTTGCTCTCCTGTTGCCAGTCTATATATCACCAGCTTTAACACACCTCCTGGCGTATCTCGAATATTTCCTAGGTTAGATGCAAAGTTGGAGTCATTTAATCTCAGGGGGCGTTTTAGAGGCATAAAAAAGGCCTCGTTAGAGGCCTTTTCAATCAGCAAGTCTTAGTAACCGCTTTTTTGCTCTGTGTTGTAATCTAGCTTCTCATGGGTCTGTCCCATAGCTGCGGCTACTTCTGGCGGCATGTAGTTCTCATCATGCTTAGCCAGAACTTCAGTTGCCTGTAACTTGCCACTTTCTATCAATATACCCTGGGCGACAATGCCTTGGCCTTCACGGAAAAGATCGGGCAGTAGATCGTCATAAGTCACTATGATTTCACCGCCTAAGGAATCATGGACGGCAAATTCAACATGTAAGCTTTCAGGGTCTCTTACCATAGAGCCCATAGTCACCATGCCGCCGATGCGTATGCGCTGGCCAATTTCGGGTAGAACTCCGGTGTCTTTCTTACCTTGTACAATTTCTGTAGGAGTGTAGAACAGGTTTAAGTTCGAGTTCAATGCATACAGTAATAGTGATGCTATTGCGGCTACACCACCAATTAAGGCTACTGCTAGAACGAGTCTTTTTTTACGTCTTGTGTTCACTATTTATTACTCCGGTTTTCTTTTAGGCGTTCTTCTCGCTGAATCTGCTTTGCTATTTCAGTCAATACTTTACGCTTCTGTCCCATGCTCTGCATGACAAGTATCCCTAAAGACCCAAATGTCACACCGTAAGCTAGCCAGACATAGAAGGCATAGCCACCCATATTTAAAAAATCACTCAATGAATCAAACTGCATTACTTAACTCCTTGGGCTTTAGCGATAGTACGAACCCAAGGTCGCATACTGTTACGTGCCAAAACCTCAGATCGGAAGCGGATTAAAGTTATAGCGCCTATCATTAAGCCGAAACCTAAGATGTTGATCAGTAATGGATACAGCATCTCAGTGGGCATAGTCGACTTTTCTGTAATTCTAATCGTCGACGGTTGATGCAGCGAACTCCACCATTCGACTGAGTATTTGATGATCGGGATGTTAATCACACCGACTATAGCCAAGATACCGGCGGCGCGTGCTGCTAATACCTTGTCTTCAAAAGAAGCGTAGAGTGCAATAACGCCCAGATAAAGAAACAAGAGGACCAGTTCGGCTGTCAAACGTGCATCCCATACCCACCAAGTGCCCCACATAGGCTTACCCCAGGTGGCGCCAGTGAGCAAGGCGATAAAGGTGATCACGGCTCCTATTGGTGCAATGGCTGCCGCGGCCCAATCTGCCGACTTTATCTGCCATACCAGGCCGATAAATGCAGAGGTTGCCATACCCATATAGGCGGCCATAGACATAGAGGCTGCTGGTACATGAATGAAGATGATTCGGTAACTATCACCTTGTTGATAATCACTCGGTGCAAAAGCTAAGCCCCACACTGATCCTATACCGATCAGGGCAATCGCTAGCATAGCGAACCAGGGAAGGAGTTTTCCAGAAAGGTTATACGCTCGTTCTGGATCTGCGTAACTATGTAGCCATTTCCACATATTAGTTAGTACTCACTCTTAAAGATGCACCAATAGCAAAAGGTGCTAACGTTAATGAACCGACCAACATCGCGGCAATTATTGCGAGATGGCCATCATAAGGTAGATTTAACCCGGCAGCGTCTATGGCTGTCGTGGCAAAGATTAATACCGGTATATATAAAGGTAAGATAAGCAAGCTAAGCAGCACTCCTCCTTTATGCAGGCCTACGGTTAATGCGACTCCAATAGCCCCGAGTAAACTTAACACCGGCGTTCCTAGGGCTAAGGTTGCCATTAGCGCACCATAGCTATTACTGTCTAGGTGAAGTAATACCGCTAAAAGTGGTGCAACCAGAATTAGTGGTACTCCTGTTAATATCCAATGAGCCAGCACTTTTGCCAATACCATCAAGGGTAAAGGTTGCGGGCTGAGTAGCATCTGTTCGAGACTACCGTCGACATAATCGGCCTTAAACAATCTCTCTAAGGACAGCATTGAGGCGAGTAAGGCCGCCACCCATATAATTCCAGGGGCGACTCTAGATAATATTTTTGGTTCGGGTCCTATGGCTAATGGAAACAAGGTGACGATTAAGATAAAAAACAGCAATGGATTGAAAATGTCGCCTTTATGACGAATTGCTATCTGTAGATCGCGTTTCAGTAGTGTATAAAATGCTTGTCTGAAGCTGATGCCTTTTTTCATTTCTGGACCTTATACAAAGCGATAGTCAAGGCTGATCTTGCGTAGAATATCGTCACCGATAATTCCCATATCTTGATGTGTCGTCAAGATGACACATCCACCACGTTTGGCGTGCTCAAGGAACAGATGTTCAAGCTCTATAACGCCTTTCTTGTCGATAGCGGTAAAAGGTTCGTCTAACAACCAAATTTTACAACTGGTATGCCAGAGTCGAGCCAGGGCTGTACGTCTATGCTGCCCGGCAGAAAGATGCCCAGCAAGTGCCTCTTCGAAGCCTGTTAGATTTACTTTGGCGAGAATTTCTTGAGTATTGAAGTCATTATAACCACTGATGCTTAAATTGAAGTTAAGATTTTCCTCTGCGGTTAACTCACTCTTAACTCCTGCGAGATGACCTATGTAGAGTAGGTCTTCATTGTATTCGTCTCTAAATCGGTTTATCTCTTGATTCTTATAATGAACATCACCGGCATAGGGACGTGATAGACCTGCGAGTATCCTAAGAAGACTGGTTTTACCCGAGCCGTTTGGACCTTCAATTTGAACTATCTCGCCTTGACTAATATCAAAGCTAAGTTCATCAAATAAGATGCGTTCTTGACGAATACAGGTCAACTCTTTGGCCGAAATTAAGGTCTTTGTCATCTGTTCTACCACTGAGTCCTCTATATCAAGGCTTAAGTAATTACAAGGGATCTTAACACAATCACAATAAGGGGTTTAGTACTGCTTCATGCTATGTATCACAATTTGACGAGCTTTCAATAATTGAAACTTTTTAACATGTTTTTTGAACTTTTCCTTTCTCAATAAACATTTTTTAACCCTTGCTAATATAATATCTAATTTGTGCCATCATTGGTGTTTATAGTGTGCAAGCTTTGATGGGAATCACAAAAAGGTGAGATTTATTGCGGTTTAATGTATTCTAGTGCTGCTATAAAAATAGTCTGCCTTACTCATTGATGAGAGTAATAAGGGTAGCGTAGAGCTTTGTTAGAACTTGCATTAGGAACATCGAACATGAAAAAACTGTTAGCTATGACTGCGGTCGCCGCTTTGACTTTGTCTGCAAGCGCATTTGCACAAGAAGGTAAGGCTGTATACGACAAGGCATGTCAAGTGTGCCATAGCATGGGTATTGCTGGTGCTCCAAAAGCACACGATGCTGCTGCTTGGGAGTCTCGTCTTGCTCAAGGTGTCGATACATTAGTATCTACAGTCAAGACTGGTAAAGGCGCAATGCCACCGGGTGGGATGTGCATGGATTGTACCGATGAAGATTACAAGAACGCTATCGAGTTCATGTCTAAGTAATCTTGATCAGGCTCGAGTGTTGAGCATAAAAAAGCCGGCAATGAGCCGGTTTTTTTATGCCTGTCTTTCTAGTGTAATGCAACATCAGGCAATAAAAAGGGCCTGCTATTGCAGGTCCTTCGTAAGCGAATGTTGCTATTTCACTTGCGTATCTATGACAAGCTTGACTGTGTCACCCACTTTCACCATAGCAAGCCGACCTTGAAGATCACCTGTCTGAGGTTTGACGCTGCCATGTTTAGAGAGAACCGCGATTATCTCGACATTCTTAGCACCACTCAGCTTGACATCACCACCCATAGAAGTGCTGTCATCTAAGGTGATCGTTGCTGGTAATGTTTTCGCCGAGACCTTAACTGCCGCTAGGGGGACTTTTGGCCCTTCTGTATTACGAGCGAAGATGAACAACATATCTGAACTCGCCACTTGATCGGCTAGCTCTGCAGATATAGATACTTCGACGCTAACGCTTTTAGCCGTAGCTTTTACACTTGAATGTGCTGCGTCATCAGGCATTTCACCCGTCTCGACCTGAATTCTCATCTTGGCACTATCGATAGCATTGATGATTGCACCTCGATCTACATCCTTTCTCTCGCTATCGAGTATGGCTTGCCAAGCATTTATTGCTTCTCGATAGTGAGCATTAAAGAAAGCGTCCATACCTTTAAGCAGCAGAGTCGAAGGGTCTTCGGGGTCGAGTGCTAAAGATTGATCGATAATAGCCTGGATTGCAGGTGTCATCTGTTGATTCGCCCTATAATACATGGCGGTTGCTTTTGGACCCAATAACTCGGCATGGGTTCCAACGAGCTCCATAGCTTTATCAAAGGTTGTTATGGCGTCATTATAACGACTCGCAGATATATATATGTGGCCAAGACTAAAGAGAAGCTGACTATTTTCAGGCTCAGATTTAACTTGAACTTCCATCATCTGTAGACGCTGCTGCATTATTTGCTCGGCATCCATTCCTGCATGCAGACTCGATGGGACTGGCTGGTCTAATTTTGCGTAGGCTCCAAGTGTCGCATAGAAATACCCAGAAAGACCTATAATAACCACAGACATTAAGGTCGGCCACAGCAAACCTTTTGGTTTGATTTTGTTGACCAGAGATTCATCTTCACCTTGCTTCATATCCTGAAGCAGACTTATCTCTAACTCTTTCTTAAGTACGTTGAATTCCTGTTGATCGAGCAGCTCTTCTTCTAGCTCGTTTTCTAGAATGATGAGGCGATTGTTAAACAGCTCAAGGTTAGTTTGTTTGCGAACACCTGCTTCTTCCGCCTGCAACATCTTATGCTGACGAAAATGAGGAAACCAAATCAGCGCTAGGCTGACTAACACAAAAAGCCCAATAAAAATCCAGAGAGTGGTCATTATTTCTTTTTCACATTAGTTATAAAAAAGCGGATCAACCGCTGGCTAGGGATAGGATTATACGTAAAGATTATTCATTGAACAGTAATATAAGGAGATGAGTCAGCTAAATAGTGATAGTTGGGCACTGGTTCACAATTCGATTCTATTTTTTAAAAGTGGCTGAAACTTAAGTTTAACATCAGGGTCTGATCATAGAATCAGGTCCACTGTACATCTGTCACTGACTTGATGATTAGCCAATAAATGCGACTAGCCACCCATATTTGTGCGAAAGAAGCAGACAGATACAACAGCAAATACTAAAATGACTCAAATTTAAACCTTAGGCAGTTAAACTATTACTTGCTTAAGGATGTTGAGTGGTTGAATTGGGCGTAAGCTTAACAAATAATCTAAAGTACTGAGGAAAACTCATGATCCCAGAATTAGGACACCTTGCGCTGATAATCGGTTTGGCTTTTGCCTTCCTTTTAGCTAGCGTTCCTTTAATTGGTGTTGCACGCAAAGACCAATACCTAGTGCGCTATGCTTGGCCACTCACTTACGGTATGTTCTTCTTTATCTTCCTATCCGTTGTTGTACTAGGGTACAGCTTTGCGGTTGATGACTTCTCTGTTGCCTACGTAGCACATCACTCTAACTCCGAGTTGCCAATCTTCTTTAAGATAGCAGCAGTATGGGGTGGACATGAAGGATCTTTACTCTTCTGGGTGTTTGCACTTTCCGGCTGGACAGCGGCTGTTGCATATTTTAGTAAAAGCTTAGAAGAAGTGTTTACCGCCAGGGTGTTATCCGTACTGGCTCTCATCGTGATTGGTTTTGCATTATTCATGATCTTGACGTCCAACCCTTTCGAACGCTTATTCCCGATCCCTATGGAAGGTCGTGATCTAAACCCAATGTTGCAAGATGTTGGTCTGATTTTCCATCCTCCCATGTTATATCTTGGTTATGTCGGTTTCTCGGTGAGTTTTGCCTTCGCGATTTCAGCTTTAATGGGCGGCAGTCTTGATTCTGCATGGGCACGCTGGAGCCGACCGTGGACTTTGGCGGCTTGGGTATTCCTAACCGGCGGTATCTCTCTCGGTTCTTGGTGGGCATATTATGAATTAGGTTGGGGCGGTTGGTGGTTCTGGGATCCAGTCGAGAATGCTTCATTCATGCCTTGGCTCGTCGGCACTGCACTGCTTCATTCGGTTATCGTGACCGAGAAACGCGCCGCTTTCCGTAACTGGACCGTACTGCTTTCTATCACTGCATTCTCACTCAGTCTGTTAGGTACTTTCATTGTGCGTTCCGGCGTGCTTACTTCGGTGCACTCTTTTGCTGCAGATCCTAGTCGAGGCATGTTTATTCTGCTGTTATTGGGATTGGCTGTTGGTGGCTCATTGACACTATTTGCGTTCAGAGCAAGCCAAATGAAGAGCCCAGCACGTTTCGACCTATGGTCTAAAGAAACCATGCTGCTTATTTGTAATATTCTACTCACAGTGGCATGTGGCACCGTACTACTAGGCACGCTTTATCCGCTACTGATTGATTCTTTGAATATGGGTAAAATTTCGGTAGGACCTCCATATTTTAATACCGTGTTCGTACCCATTATCTTAGTGCTATTCGTATTTATGGGCATAGGCCCGAATATACGCTGGAAGAAAGCTAAGCCTGGCGCGATGAAAGCGAAAGTGCTGGTGCCTGCAATCGTTGCCATTACTCTTGGTGTCGCTGCGCCATTCCTGGCCGATGGTAAGTTCAATATCTGGGTCATGTTTGGCATAGGTACGGCTACCTGGGTTACGCTAATGACACTTAGAGCGGGATACGACCTGATTAAGTCGAAAGATGGCTCTCTTAGTTTGGCTCGACTGGGTCGCAGCCAACTGGGTATGATCATCGCCCACTTAGGCATAGCAGTATCGGTTGTGGGCGGCACTATTGTTTCAAACTACTCGGTCGAAAAGAGCGTCCGCATGGGGCCTGGTATCAGCCATGAGGTGGCAGGCTATACTTTCCACTACATCGAGACTAAAAATGTGGTTGGACCCAACTATACGGCTCTACAAGGACAGATCGAAGTGTCTAAAGATGGTGAGTTCATCACCTTGCTGAAACCGGATCGTCGCCAGTATAATGTTCGTACTATGGATATGACAGAAGCCGGTATCGACTGGGGGCTCTTCCGTGATTTATATGTCACCATGGGTGATCCAATTAGTCGTACCGAGTTTGCGGTACGTATCAACTATAAGCCATTTGTTCGTTGGTTATGGTTCGGCAGCATCTTTATGATGGTAGGTGGCTTCTTTGCTGCATCGGATAAGCGTTACCGTACTAAGAAAACAACGCAAATATCTAAGCTTGACGCGGAAAAAGCGAAATTGGCTACGGCCTAACTTGAATTGGGGCAAGTATGAAGAAGCTGGTATTATTTATTCCACTAATCATAGTGATGGGTATGGGGGCGTTCCTGTATAAGGGACTCTTCCTCAACCCACAACAACTAGATTCGGCTCTTGAAGGAAAACCTATTCCGGCTTTCCAGCTGGAGCGTTTGGAAGATAGTAGCGAGACAATCACAAATGAAACCTTGAAAGGTAAGGTCGCACTATTAAACGTATGGGCGACATGGTGCCCATCGTGCAAATACGAACATCCTTATCTGATGCGTTTCGCAAGACAGAATATTTTGCCTATCTATGGTATTAACTACCGTGATGATCGGGCATTGGCGATTCGAGAGTTGAATAGGCAAGGTGATCCCTATATAAAAAACATCTTCGATCATGACGGCCGCCTCGGTCTGGATCTTGGTGTTTATGGTGCGCCGGAAAGCTTCTTAGTGGATCATAACGGTATCATCAGGTTCAGATATGCGGGTCCAATTGATCAGCGTGTATGGAATGAGACATTGCTGCCAATGATTAAAGAGCTGCAAGCCGTTGCAAAGCAGGAGGGAGCATCATGATGAAGTCAGTATTCAAACTCATGGGGGCAATACTCCTGTCGTTAACTGTGATGTCAGTATATGCAACCCCAGTTGATACCTATGAGTTCAAGTCGGCAGAAAACCAGAAGCGCGCGCTGGAGCTGGCGCACTCACTTCGTTGTCCCCAGTGTCAGAATCAAAATCTAATCGATTCTAATTCACCGGTAGCGCAGGACCTTCGTCTCGAAGTCTACCAGATGGTTGATGCAGGGAAAGACTATGACGAAGTGATAGAGTTTATGACGAGTCGCTATGGTGATTTCGTCCTCTATAAGCCGAGAATGGAGCCTAAAACATATATATTGTGGTTAGGACCTTTCGGGTTGTTAATCGTTGGCTTTCTTATCGGTTTTTACTTTGTGCGTAAACAGCGTATCTCTCAAGTCGATGATCAAGAGATCAGCGCCGAAGAGCAGAAAGAGTTAGACAGGCTGCTTAATCGAGATGATCAATGAGTAAGTGTCTGACTAAGGTGCTAACAGTTACGCTGTTAGCACTCACTTCGTTATCTATCAATACGGCTTTGGCGTATCCGGGGATGCAGAAGCAGGACGACGGGACAGCTCAGTCGAGTATAGACCTTATCAGCGTATTGCCAGAAACCTATCCAATCGATGCAGTGCATTTCAGTGATGCCGATGGTAAAGCTGTAGACTTCAGTCAGTATAGAGGCAAGGTGATTATGGTAAACATGTGGGCAACTTGGTGCCCACCTTGTGTTCGAGAGTTGCCAGCAATAAAGCGTCTAGCATCTAAGTTTGATAAGGCTCAATTTGAAATTTTACCAATTTCTATCGATCTTGATGGAAAAACACAAGTAGAGCCATTTTTAAAAGAACTTGGAATGGAAGATTTCACATCTTATTATGATGAGAAGCAGCAGCTAGGGCAGGTGTTCCCGCTCGATACTATTCCTGCTACCTTTATCTTAAATAAAGAAGGTGACCTAATTGCTTTTGTCCGCACCTTTGTGGACTGGGATGACGAGAAAGCGGTTGAATTGATCCAGAGCTTTATAGATAAACCTTTATAGAGCACCCAATATAGAATTATCACTTCTTTTAAAAGGGACCTAAGGTCCCTTTTTGTATTTTAAATCCAGTAGTGGCGGTTAAGTAGCCGGGCTGAGTGCTATTAATCAGCGTTTCGATTGATAAATATGCGGTCATTAAGTTAATCGTAATATTCTCCTAAATAGCCCTTGCGCTCACATCTAAACTCCCTATAATGCGCATCCACTGACACGGCAAACCAGTCTTGTTAAACCAAGCTGAAACGCAGTCAGGGCAACAAGTAAGCACTTAGAAAATTAGTTTTCGAAAGCCCTTGACGCCAACCACGAGGAGTGTAGAATACGCCTCCTCAAGCCAACGACCTAGCGTCTAACGGCGGTGCTACCAAGCACCAGCTCTTTAACAATACGAAACAAGAAATCTGTGTGGACAC
>NZ_JABSSM010000087.1 GCF_013214165.1 Shewanella sp.
ATTCCTGTTTAGTGTTCATCCCCTTCCTGAGCGAGTCTGGAAGTTGCTCGGCCGGAAGCACAATATCGCGATCGGCGGGCCATTCGGTCAGCAGCTCAGGCATGTAACCTTCAGGATAGTACAATTTAGGATCTATCTCTAAGTCACGCATCTCTTGCTGTTGAATATCGGCTCGAGTGTTCTTTGGCATTGGAATACGAAACTCAGTGCCATCGGCTAAATCGAATTGTGGCGCTCGGGCATTCGGGAAGTCCGGCAGTATGCCTTCACGAACCCAGGCATTATCCTTGGTCATGTTAACCACGATGCCATCGGGAGCACCAAAGTGGTACGGTCCTTTCCAGTGTTCACGTACCTCAGCAACGGTTTCTTCATTCAAGTAAGCGTCATATGTCATATGCGTCGTCATAAACAAGCGTGGTTGTACTTGATTGGCAACATAACCGGCCGCATAAGCTGGTGTGTGATGCGTATCCACGGTATAACGAGCTAAAAATGGGGGTATACCTTGAATGATAGAGGAAATACCAAACAATTCAGTTTGCAGCTCAGTAATAAACAAGTCCGCACCCTTGGCGTATTTAAGATCGAGTTCAGTCGGGCGACCATCACCTGTCCACACCATTGACAATACGCGACCATCTTTTTGAGTCCAGTTTAGACGATAGCCTGAGGCGCCATCTTTGGCATGGCTGCGACGCCAGTGAATGACTTGCACGTTGTCTTGATCGTAAATCACCCCACCATCGTCACGGAAATCAAACTCATGCACCACAATGTCGTTACCGGCTGGGAATACATCGAATGCATCGGTATGCCAGTTAGTCATCATCTTCATGCCTTCGATCATATGACGGGTGCCATACTCAGGTGTGGCACCGCTGGGACCATAAACATTGAGAGGTTTTTCCCAGCGCCCATTCCAGCCACCAAATTGATAGATGTAAGGCAGTGCGTTGTAGTGATCTACGTGTAGATGGGTAATAAAAATATGGTCGAGCTCATTGAGCGCTACACCCGCTGCAATATAGTTAGCTACCGAACCTTCGCCGATGTCAAAAACGAAATTTGAGCCGTTACCCAGCTCTACGTAGATAGAGGTATTCATCTGTCCGGGACGGATCAGAGGCGATGTGCCCATGAAGGTGACTCGCATCTCATCAGGTTGCACTTCTTCAGTACGTGGATACCAGTTAGAACCGGATATCATGTGATCGCCGTAGGGGGCAATACCTTCAAACATGAGTCCTTCTTTCCAGGCTTTATCACCGTGGCTTGGGTGTGTATTTACCCCACCGGCTAATACCGCCATCACCTCTTCTTGGCTCGAGTAGAGCTTACCCTTGGGTTGACTCTTCTTAAAATCTTCTAAGGATTGGGAATCTTGGAACACATATTTTTGAGTGTTTTTTATTTTACTATCGACTTCTTTCATCTCATATTGCGTCATAGGATCTGCCGCGAACGCCGATGAAGCCATGAATATAGCCACAGTGATTGTTGAAAGCTTTGCAAACATTGTCATAGTTCCCGCCTTGTTCAGTTGAAGAATCAATCATTTCTAAGCTTTTGTTGTTGATATTGTGGCCAAAACTCACATACAAATATATAATGGTTTTTATATATTAAACATCACTAAATAAGATGAGTCAGATGAAAGATAAGCTAGATCTAAACTTGCTGAGGGTGTTTTCTGAGGTTTACCGCTTAAATTCAATTACCTTAGCGGCCGAGTCATTAGGTACCACACAACCGGCGGTGAGTGGCATGTTGAAGCGATTATCATTGCAACTGGGTGAACAGTTATTTCTACGGGAAGGCCGTGGCATTAGCCCATCAAATGTTGCAATTCAATTGGCGCAAGAGATAGATCCCCATTTAGCCGCCATTGCCAGCTCGATAGTCAACTTAAAGCAATTTGATGCAAGCCATCCTCGTACGTTTAAAATCTTCGCGGCCGAGCCTATGCTATTGCTTTTACTGCCATTAATTGATGACAGCTCAAGATTAGGTAACTGTAATATTGAACTCATCATCGCACCGGCCACACAAGAAACCTTATTAGAACAATTGAGTCTTCAGCAAGTTGATCTCGCTATCGACATTGGGGCTTCTGTGCATAATTCTTTTGAATGCACGCCATTCCATCAAGAGAGAGTGTTAATTTGTTGCTCAAAGAAACATAAAACAATTCAAGGTAAGATCAGTCTAGAACAATTTTATCAATCTACGCATATTGGCATAAAAATGCGCCGCTATGGTCACCATGCAATTCGAGAACTTAGCAAGGTCCCCTTACAAGACCGAAAAATTGCGGCTAACTGTGACTCGATCATATCTGGCTTAGCACTCGCTTCGAGCAGCCAAGTGCTTTGTATAACGCCGCAAAGTATCAGTGACAATTACGCTGACATTTTTAACCTGCAAACGTTTCCCCTGCCGTTCGATACTCATCCCATTGAGCATTATATGATATGGCATAAACGCACCAACCAGAGCGCAGCACATCAATGGTTGAGGAGTACCTTAATGTCGATGATCACTGATATCGAAGCAGTGAAACCAGATGAAGCAAAACGAAAATGTAAATCGGCCTGGATGCCAAGACCTGCTTAAACCCAAGCAAACAGATCATACTGAGTCGACAGTAACTTAACGCTCATGGCGATAGACATGGTCACTACCAGAGGTTTGATAATTTTTGCCCCCCGTGTCACTACCATACGTGAGCCTAGAGTGGCGCCAATTGCCTGCCCAACGAGCATGATGCCGCCGAGCATCCAGAAGACCTTGCCACCGATGGCAAAAAAGATGAGTGCGGCGATATTGGTCGCGAAGTTGAGCACTTTCGCATGAGCGGTGGCCTTGGCTAGGCCAAAACCTGCAAGAGACACGAAGGCTAATGCGAAGAAACTGCCGGTTCCAGGGCCAAAGAATCCATCATATAGCCCAACACCGAATGCGGCCGTAAAACCAAACATGACAGGGGTAAATACTTGATGCTTGTCCTCTTCGCTGATCTTCTTTGAAAACAGGAAGTAGCCACCAATGCCTAAAATTAAAAATGGCAACAATGTCTCTAAGAAAGCGGTATCAATCATCTGTACGGCTATGGCGCCGATGGCTGCACCGACAAAGGCACAAGCGATGGCTAACTTCATCTCAGCAATTTTCACCATGCCCTTACGCACAAAATAGAGGCTGGCAAAGAAACTGCCACCACAGGCCTGCAGTTTATTGGTCGCCAATGCCGCGGTAGGCGGAAGACCTGCCCACATGAGCGCTGGAATAGTGATTAACCCTCCGCCGCCGGCAATCGCATCGATAAAGCCTGCGAGCATGGCCACGCCAAACAGGAGTGCGATAAGTTCATAGGATAGTTCCAATGGCATAGATGGTTCTCAGAATATATAAGCTATTAACGATGGCGTATTAGACGATATTTGCACAATATACGCAAAGGAGTTATCGTCCACATAGAGTGAGGTTTTCTCACGCAGACAGTCAACGGGGACATGATGCATTCACCTCTTCCACCACTCAATTCACTCTTGGCTTTTGAATCTGCCGCGAGACACTTGAGTTTTAGCAAGGCAGCCAACGAACTCTTTGTCACTCATGGCGCTATCAGTAAACAAATCAAGGGATTGGAATCATTTATAGGCGTCCCCTTATTCATTCGCCAGCATAAAAATGTATTGCTCACCGATGATGCCCAGCGATACCTCATTCAAGTGCAATCGGCGTTGCAGACCATCAATAATGCGACCGCTGAGATAAAATCCCAACAGATGCGAGCACAGACACTGTCTATCAACGTCTTGCCTAGCCTCACCATCAATTGGCTTATCCCTCGGATGGAGGAGTTTAAAAGACGACATCCTCACCTGTATGTCGATCTGTCCATCGGCGACTTTGCGGTCGATTTCAATAACCGCCGCTGTGATATCGCCA
Source organism: Shewanella sp. (assembly GCF_013214165.1). Lineage (GTDB taxonomy): Bacteria > Pseudomonadota > Gammaproteobacteria > Enterobacterales > Shewanellaceae > Shewanella. Next base: position 3,955 of record NZ_JABSSM010000087.1, read on the forward strand.
TCAGGAGTGCTAAACACGAACCTAACGATGCTAATTTTATCAAGTTAATGGATGAAGACCTGTGTTTGGTCTGCTCTCCTCGGGTAGCCGAGCAGCTAAAAACTGTCGAAGACATCAACAAGATGACCTTGCTTAAACACACGACCAGGCCCGAACTCTGGCCTTATTGGTCGCAGCAAGTTGGACTGACCCTGACCACAGATAAGAAGTTTGGCATGGAACATTTCTATATGCTTAGCCAAGCTGCAGCCGGAGGCATGGGGGTGGCGCTAATCCCAAGATTTTTTATCGAAGAGCAGCTGAGTAATGGCAGCCTGGTTATCCCCTTCGATACAGGTTTCACCAGTCCTTACATCTACTACGTACTGACGCCAAAATCCAGTAAGCTGCCCCTCAAGGCCCAAGTTTTTATTGACTGGTTACTGGAGATATTTGCCCCTTATCGTAACTAGCCCCTAACCTGGTGCTCGTAAGCCGCAGCGTCACCGAGTAACCAGCATAAAAAAAGCCACTCAAATGGTGGCTTAATACAAGATATCTGTCATCTTATAGCTTAGCGATGTAAACCCAATAAAAACGCCATCAAGTAGCGGCTTAATACAAGATATCTGTCATCTTATGGCTTAGCGATGTAAACCCAATAAAAACGCCAGCAAGTGGCATCAATCGAAATGCGCAACAGATCGACTAGTGCTTACACTCGTCACTGCATTCATGCTCATCATCGGCAAATTCATCGTCGCCATCTTGATGCTGCATCACGCCCCAACCATCGGTCACGCCGCCGAATTCTTGAGCAAATGTATTGAGCTCTACTTCTTGAACGACTATAGCTTGATACTCAGGAACCATGGGAATACACACTATCAGCTCCCACTGGCCAAGATCGTCATTAAGATGAAGCTCCATCTCACCTTCAAGCTCTGATTTCGCCAGCTCTTCAGACGCATACTCGGCATCTCTTTGATCATCAAAAACAAGGAAGAAGTCGACATCGAGTTGCTTGGTCAGATCGATACCCGCATCGGCCATCGCAGCGAGCATCTTGCCATTATCATCATCTGGAAATTGCATTTATTACTCCACTTAAGTGCAAGTCAATCACCCATTAAGGTGCGGTGACTATCTGTACTGACTCGCCATTGAAACAAACGACTTCACCAGCCCTGACTTTTTTGCGCTTACGGGTCTCAACTTCACCGTCAACGGTTACCTTGCCTTCACTAATCACGAATTTAGCTTCACCGCCCCCGCCAATCATGGCTTGGACTTTCAAAATCTTATATAGCTCTATGTAGTCTTCACCTGGCAATAGGGCCAAGGTTTCTATTTGTGCTGTCACACGTATTACCTTTAATCAAAATTCTTATGAGATTATAGCACCGAGCTTAGACAAGGATAATACCTATTCGCCTCTTTCATGACTCAATAGGCCATAAGTGCAATCATCAAACCAGATATCATCGATTTTAACGTTGTCTCTGAGCACACCTTCCAGTTGGAAGCCATTTTTCTCTAACACTCTTGTCGATGCGATATTCTGTTTCGCACACAGGCCGATAAACTTGTGTACCTTAAAGCTTAAGCAAGCCCAGTCAATGACCGCCTTAAGACCCTCTGTCGCATAGCCCTGACCTTGGCCTTCGTTGGCTAACATGTAACCCACTTCGGCGTGGTCAAACTCATGACTGGCACAATATAATCCGCTATAGCCGATAAATTTATCGGTTCCCAGCTCCTCGATAACCAGAGTCAACCAGTCACCGGATCTATATTGCCAAGGTGCGAGTCTATGCTCGAACTTTTCCCGTATCACAGACTCCTCAACTGGGCGCCTAACAAATTGATTGATAATAGGATCTTGATGAAGCATCAAAAAATTATCCCAATCATCGGCTCTAAGACTGCGAAGTCTGAGTCTATCGGTATAAAGTTCAAGCATAGAGAGGGCCTTTACTAATTATCCGCGGCTTGTCACTTCAAGCAGGTGATAGCCAAATTGTGTCTTAACTGGGCCTTGAACTTCATTCAAAGGCGCATGGAACACGACTTCATCAAACTCTTTAACCATCATGCCAGGACCAAAAGAGCCAAGATCACCACCTTGAGCGCTCGATGGACAAGACGAGTTAGCCTTTGCCACATCAGCAAAATCTGCTCCGCCTAAGATCTCTTGCTTAAGCGCTTCACATTTGTCTTCGCTGCTCACTAATAGATGTCTTGCTGTGGCTTGTACCATGTTGTAACTCCTAAATTTTGAAATTGGCCACCAAATCTATACAGGGTATAGAAAATGACAATAAAATAATTAAATTCAGCCCTAGTATATTGATAAAAGCTGGGATTAAAAAGGTTTTAGCTGATGAAACTGTGTTTAACTAATATCGCAATAGATTACTTCTGCGTTTCTATCCAATGATGGATCTTCGACTCCATCACCGCCATAGGCAGAGAACCTGAGGTTAAGATTTGATCATGGAAGGCTTTTAAGTCGAATTTATCGCCTAATGCAGCTTCCGCTTCGGCTCTAAGCGACAAGATTTTGAGTTGACCCACTTTGTAGGACAAAGCCTGGCCAGGTATTGCCATATAGCGCTCAACTTCGGCGATGATGTCTGACTCAGCCATGGGCGAGTTATCTTTCATGTATTGAATCGCTTGTTCACGGGTCCAACCTTTAGCGTGAAGGCCGGTATCGACCACGAGTCGCATGGCGCGTAGCATCTCATCAGACAGCTTGCCAAAATACTGATAAGGATCGTTAAACAATCCCATCTCAATCCCTAAGTTTTCGGCGTACAAGGCCCAACCTTCTTCGAACGCCGTGTAGTTACCAAAACGTTGGAACTCAGGTACTCCGGTTAACTCTTGCTTAATGGCGATCTGGAAGTGATGTCCAGGGGCCGCTTCATGCAGAGACAGTGTCGTCATCCCCCATCTAGGCTGAGCTTTTAAGTTATAGGTGTTGATATAGAACACACCAGGACGAGAGCCATCGACGGCTGGCGATTCATATGATGCACCTGCGGCTGACTGCTCACGGAAGCTTTCCACCGGTTTAACCACATAATCGGCCTTGGGCATGATATTAAAATACTGAGCTAGCTCAGCATTTATCTGCTTTTTAAGGGTCATATAACCATCGATAAGATCCTGGCGATCGGTGAAGTAATATTGTGATTCAGATGACAAAGAGGCGAAGAAGGCCTTCAGACCTCCCTTAAAATTCACCTGCTCACGTACCTTATCCATCTCAGACAGGATGCGGGCCACTTCACTAAGACCAATCTGATGAATTTCGTCTACAGGCATCAGGGTCGTGGTGTGGGAATTTGCCAGATGCTGATACCAGACTTTACCGTTAGGTAAGCCCCACCAACCGTCACTCGCTCGCGCAACTGGCAGATATTTAGTCTCGAAATACTCAGTTAACGAGGCTAATGCCGGGATTAGCTCTTGATTGATAAGCTGAGTGTAACTGGCGGTCAGCTCGGCCTTCTCCGTATCTGAGAAGCTCATAGGCAGATTATTTATTGGCGCGTAGAACAAACTCTGGCTGGCATCATCGACAAGTTGGGCCTTAAGCTGAGGAATGATGCGCTCGACTAACACCCGAGGCAGAACCACCTTACTTCTTGCCCCCTCATCCATACGCTCTTGTGCGAGCTGAGTCCAGGTGATGAAGCCCGTTAAACGAGCTGCCCAGTTATGATAGTCTTCGACGGTGTTAAATGGTTGAGCACTCTCACCACTGCCCAGCTGCACCATGCTAATAACTGTGCTGTAAAACTGGTTCATTGGCATGAAACGGGCTGGGAATGTTTCATCTACCAGAGCCACATTTCTATCATAGTAAAACATGTCATAACTGAGTTGTAACTTGGGAGATAAGCGGCTCCGGTCTATTTTTTCAACTCTTGCCTTATAGCTGGTATTGAGATCATGACGCGACTTCAGATACTCATTGGTAAGCGCGCCGCCAAACTGATCGTTATAGTCATTCACTCCTACAAATGTGGCATAGACAGGCTCAAGTTTAAGGTAGTCCTTAAAAAAATCGTCCACCAATAGCAGATAAGCCTGCTCGGCTGATGCCAGCTCATTCAGGCTGGTCTGCGATACCTCAGAAGATGCGCCGATGGCTGCTGAACTTGTATCCTTACTCGCTGGATTCTCATTGTCTGAACAGCCTGTGATCCCCAGTACTAATCCTATTGTTACGGCTAAAAAAGCTCTTCTCATCTGTTTCTTTCCCTATAATCGGTGCAATTGCTTGTTATTTTCTATACTTAATACCAAGGTGCGACTTTCTTCGTACTGCTATATTGATGCAGCTATCTCAATCTTCTTTATAGGACCGAAAAGGAGTCAGTCAATGATCTATTCATTTCGCAACTCAGGTTTCAGAGATCCAGAAACTGGCGTCTATAATCGAACCTACTTTATGGAGGTATTTAACCGCGAATGGCATCGCCACATCAGAGATCACCAAAGTCTAGCGCTATTATATCTATGCCCGCACATACATGAAACAGTTAAGCAACCTCATCTGCTTGAACTTTTTATGAAACAGGTACAAGAAGCCATCTTAAGAACAACAGATCTGGTAGCACGGCTCAACAATAACAGCTTTGCGTTAGGCTTATTCAACATTGATGCAGCTGGCACTCAGATAGTGCTACATAGAATTGAACAGAAGATCGAGATCTTCAATTTAGAATATGCCAAAAAACACACCAGTCACATTGATTATGAGCTCGCTGGTTATACTTGCACACCGGCGCGTAACCTGAGCATAGAATTAATTTTCAAAGACGTAGAGGATTTAACTCATGAGTTAGAGATGGAAAGAAATCGACATGTTGAGTTGAGACAGATGCAGTAAATGAAGGTGATAAGTGCTAAGTAAGATTATAATTTCCTAGGGATTCACAGCAATAAAAAAGCCCCTTGCGGGGCTTTTAAAAGGCTCATTTAATCAAGTAAAGTTACAATGCTACGTTATGAACACGTGCCTTTTCTTTGATATAAGAGAGGTAACTCTTCGCTGCACGAGCCGTCTTCTTATCCTTCGCCGCTAACTTAGCACGTGAATAAGCCGACTTATATTGCTTAAGGTTTAGATAAGCAAGTGCTAGCTCAAATTGAGCCTCACCAGGATATTCAATGCCTGCGTCGAGTGACTTTTTCAACGCACGAACAGCGGCTTTAGACTTACCATCCAGAGACAGGATTCGACCCTGTCTTAGATAATATTTGCCATTGTTACCCGCATCTGCAGCCTTACCATAATATGAAGCAGCTTCTCTCAACTCTTTCGCGTTGTGATAGAAACCAGCCAAGATCCCAAGAGTTTTCTCATCCTCTTTGATCGTGCCTGCCTTCATGTGCTTCTCATATATCTTGGCTGCACGGTATGGCGAACCATTCTGTGCTAGTAGCTGAGCTAAACGCGTGATGTTACCCGCAGTCTCAAGAAAACCATTCTTATAAGCAAGATCGTAGGTTGCGAGTGACTTAGTGTACTTTTCAGTCATCAGATAAAACTGAGCTAACTGAACCCAAAGACGTTTATCGTCTGAGAATAGTGGCACCATGGTCTCAAGCACTTTTACCGCTTCTGGATACTTCTTCTGATTGAAGTAAGCCGTTAGCTTCATCTGATACAGGCCCTTATCAGGCTTATCAGACAGTGCTAGCCCCTTGTCAGCAACCTCAAGAACCTTGTTCCAGTTCTTCTGCTCCGAGTAACCAATACCTATACGACGGTAGACTTGGGCATCCTCTTTACAGGTAAACGCCATCCACTTGTAGTAATAGGTGATCGATTCTTTAAACATCTTCTCTTGGATCAAGAGATCAGCATAAAGCTTCAGCGTCGCGGCATGATCCGTTCCACCTAAGATATCCGCATCGACCGCAGTCTTAAGATACTTGATAGCCGTATCCATCTGCGCTTTTTCGGCGTAGAAATTACCCAACATACGGTCAACATATGCTGTATCGAATTTACTCTTTGGGTTGGACTCGAGTAAGATTGCGATAGCTTCATCGAGGCTGCCTTCGGTGTAAGCTTTGAAAGATTTTTGCACTTTCTTGGCTGCACTCTGGCCAACGGCCTTAGACTTGCGCTTCTCGATAGGACATTTCTCGACAGCAGATACTGCTGGAACGAGTGCTAAACTACCACCAAAAGAAAGGATTAGGGCGGCAGCTATACTCGTCGTTCTTAAACTAAGTTTACGCATCGTTATCTACCTCCTTTTTCTAAGGTGAAGTCCAGCTGAACTGTCATACCTGGTTGCTTAAGTGCCTTACCGTCAACAATCTTAGGCTTATACTTCCACTTTTTAAGTGCGCGTTTTGCTTCTTTGTTAAACAAACGCTTAGGTTCTGCCTTGATAATTTTGACGTCTTCAACACCACCGAGTTCGTTAATGGTGAAGCTAAGCTGTACCCAGCCTTCTTTGCCATCACGTGCTGCAGCAATTGGATACTGGGGCTGGATACGAACGATAGGTGTAGCATCACCGTCACGTGTCATCATGTTACCCAGTTTGAAGCCTGTATTGGCACCACCGGCTACCACACCACCCATGTTAAATGACATGTTGGTATCTATGTCAGATGAACTGTCAGGCGGAGTGATATCCGGCTTAGGTGGCTGCTCAGGTGGCGCAGGAGGCTTAGGTTTAACCCTAGGTTTCTTCTGTGCTGATGCATCCTCTTTGCTCATGGTTACTTCTATGATAGGTGATTCAGTCGAACCTGCGTTGCGGGTTGGACCGCCACCTATCAAAAATGCCATGAAGACAAATAAGGCATAAGTCACAGCACCACCAAGTAGTAATGATACTATTCCTCTAAGCATATTAGTCTTTCCCCGCCGATACAGAAATCTTATCTACGCCCGCCTTCTTAACACTATCCATTACCTTGATAACTAGGCCATGTTTGGCATCTTTATCGGCTTGGATTAGCACGGCCGCTTCAGGAGCCTCTGCAAGCATACGTTCTACGTTTGCAGTTACACGCTCGATATCGACTAGACGGTTCTCCATCATTATCGTTCCTGTCTTGCTCACACCGATGAAGATGTTAGCAGAAGGCTTCTTAGTCGCTGTAGACGCTTCGGGCTTGGTATAATCAAGGCCAGAAGGTTTAACAAACGAAGTTGTTACAATGAAGAAGATCAACATGATAAACACGATGTCTAGCATCGGTGTCATATCAATTTGAGCTTCCTCTTCCACGCTGGAATGCTTTCTACGTGCCATGTTCAATCTCTCTCTAGTGGTGACGCATGCTGTCTTTTAGCTTTTCTAAACTGATTTTCATCTTAGCGTCCAGACGAGTACTAAAGAATACTCCCGATAACGCCGCTACCATTCCCGCCATTGTCGGCATGGTCGCCATTGAAATACCAGCTGCCATCATACGAGCATTACTCGTCCCATGAACTGCCATCACATCGAATACTGAAATCATACCTGTCACTGTGCCTAACAGACCTATCATAGGGCAGATGGCGACTAAGGTTTTAATAAACAGCATACGTGCATTCAAATTTTGTTTCGCTTGGGAAAGCCAGGCTTCACGGATACGGTGTGCATACCAAGAGGTAGAATCCTCTCGGGCATCCCATGAGGTTATGATTGCCTTATGTTCGTTTGGTGATATCCAATTGAGATACCAGTAACGTTCAAGCATCAATACCCACATGACAAACAACACTGCCGCGACCAACCAGAGGACATCGCCTCCGGCGACCATAAAGCCCCTGACGGAATCCCAGATATCCATCAGGAATAACATTAGGCGTTCCTCTTCTCAGCGTGACTAGCAACCATACCAGCACTCTGTTCTTCAAGTACCTGTACGATTGACTTACTGCGAGCAATAACAATTGCGTGCATAAGCATCAGAGGTAGAGCAGCGACCAGACCTTGTACCGTAGTCATCAATGCCATCGAGATACCGCCAGCCATAAGCTTAGGATCACTAGTACCGAACAACTGGATGCTTTGGAAGGTGGCAATCATACCCGTTACTGTACCGAGTAGGCCCATCATAGGTGCGATTGCGGCGAGTACCTTAATGATCGAGATACGCGCTTCTAGTGCCGGTGTCTCTTTCAGAATGGCTTCATCAAGCTTAAGTTCCAGCGTTTCAACATCGACATCTTTGTTGTCGTGGAAAGCCTTAAGAATACGACCTAAGGCATTGTCACCTGGGTTATCCAGATTCTTGCGTTGGGCGTTAACTTTCGCGCCGACAAGAGTAAGCGTGACGATACGCTCTATCGAGATGATGGCACCGATAATAAGCAGGCCAATGATGATGTAACCTATGGTTCCACCCGCTTCGATACGATCTTCGATAGTCGGCTTCTGCGTGAAGATGCTCAACAACACACCCTTAATAGGATCTATATAGAGAGGTGCTATACCCGAAGTGATATCCTGGAACTTAGACACAGTTTTGACTTGATAACCGGATGGTTGCTGCGATAGTTCCTGAATCAGACCTAGGTCGGCGTTATAAACAACATATTTGCCATCGGAAAGTAAGTTGAAGGCACCCACACGAGTGATGGTGGTATTACGAATACTACCGTCGATATCGGTAACAGTACCTTCGAAGGTCACGACCTTGCCAGACTGCGCCATCTCAAATAACTGTTCTTCCCAGAAACGCTCCAGCTCGTCAATCTTTGGCAGCTGCTTACGCGCACCAAGTTCTGCGATGAAAACATCACGCCCAGGATATTGAGCACTGATGTTAGACGCTACCAGTTTACCGGAGAAATCACCGGCATCACCTTTAACGACACCGAACATCTCACCCAAGTCACCTTGAGCCGTTTTTAGGTTCTCTTCCAACTCGCCAATTTTGCGCTCATTATCCAAGAAAGCTTGGTTTAAATCTTTACCGCGTTGACGCTCGGCAGCCAAAGCATTCTTTTCACGCTTAAGCAGTGAGGCCTTATCGCCACGCTCATTTCTGAACTCTTGCTCACGCTTCTTATTGGTGTTCGAAGCGTTGGCACGATCTGTCTGAACCTGCTTAAGCAGCTGGTCGATCGTCTTAGGCGCATCTGCTGCACTCGCAATACCTGAAGATAAAATCAGGGTTGCAGCAACGATTGCTGTAGTAATTAACTTCTTCATTATTGTGCAGCCTCCGCAGCAGGAATTGGTAACGAGAATAGATCCGGAGCACCCTGTTTACGTGCAATGCGGATACCTTTAGTCAGTTCACGAAGATAGCTGTCATCGAGCTGATCCCATGCCTTAGTTTCATCGTTAAACATCCAAGCTGACTTCTGGTCTAAGCTCTGTGCATAAAGGGCAACTCGGCCTAGGTTGAAGAAATCAACCAAGACATCTTTACCACCGAGTTCGAGCTGACCTGTTTTAACGGCAACGAAACTGCCGTATTCACGCTCTATGCTGTATGCATCGAGGATCAGACGAAACTTTTCGGCAAGTGTCACTTCAGCACTATTCAATAGCGACTTAAGATTATTTACGCGCTCGACACGAGTTTCTTGGTTGAAAGGCAGATCCAGAGCAATAAACTGCTCTAGTGCGTCAACCATCTTAAACATTAGCGGAACAACACCTTGACGGAGTGTATCTACGCCATTGATGTCTTCTTGAATTAATTTCATGCTAGCTTCTTGGTCTGCGACCAGAACTGCTACGTAATCGTTGTAAGATTTTAGTGATTCGCGCTCATCTGCAACTGAACCATACTCAAACACCATGTCCTGAGCCTGGTCAAAGTATTTATCTACTTTGTTTTGCGATGTTGCTGCTTCAGCGTGAATTTTGCTGTCAGCCTTCTGAACGTCAGAAAGAGGATCTGCAACCACTAAGTTTGAGCCTGCTAAGGCTAGTGCGCCTACGAGCGCTGTAGCGATTTTTGTTTTATTGCTTACCTTGGACATAGTTCCCAACCAATTTGAAGTAAAATTAAAAAGGTTTAACTTATTAACAACACGGAATTCCGCTTATATTTGCGAGAATTTCCAGCTCATAAGTATGTCTTTCTCTTGTGATTGTTAATTATTATCTTATTTTTCTACACCGATAAAGGTGTAGCACCGCTGGCATCATTTCACAAAATGTTGACCTGTGTCAACAATTGAAACGAGCTAAAACTAGTGGAAAAAGGCATTAGAGAGGGGGAAAGCAGCAAAAGGTAGCTTTTTGAACAAAGTCAGCTATGGCAAGTTAACAAGTAGACGACAAAGTATGACCAATTATCATTATAAGGTACTGATTAAAAACGGATGTTGAATTTAACATAAGGCCCTACATTTTTTACATTGCGTTAACAGCCTAGGGTAATAGCAGTAATCATATGGATCTGTTTCTACCGATTTCATTCAAATTAACTAGGGAATTTATAACGTTGGGGCCTGTAGTTTTAAGAAACTAAACTAAGGCACGTCGAACTCATCACTTATGGCAAAAGGATGAACCAGATCACGCTATTTTTTTTGTTCAAGGTAAATAAAAACAGCTGATTCGCTAAAATTTAGGTAGTAACTACCAAGAAAATCATATGCCGATTTTAGAGAAACAAAAAGCCGCACATATCACTATGTGCGGCTGGCAATTAACTGCTATTAATTTAGAATCTTACACTCGCTCTAACGAAGTAATAGCGACCCATGACATCATAAGTGTACGGATCTGTATTAGAATCATTGTTACCAGTGAAGTATGGTGGTTGTTCATCAAGCAGGTTATTCACACCCGCTGAGAATGATAATGTTTCTGAGAAGTCATATGTACCAGACAGATCGTGATACATGATGCTATCTACAGTAGGCGCATAACAATCTGCAGGGTTTGCTGTACACTTGCCCAGGAATGAGGTCATACCATCGATATAACGCATCTCATAGGTAACACTCCAATCAGAAGCCCTCGCTGTGATGTTCAGGTTGGACTTAAAGTCTGCATAAGCACCGGCACCCGCAGTTATGAAGCCTTTAAAATCTACAATATTGCCATCTTGGTCAGTTTCTTCAAATGTGTCGATTATTGAAGTATCTAATGATGCACGCCAATCTAGTCCTAGGCCTTCGAATACATAAGCAATGTTGATGTCATAACCAGAAGTTTTTTGACCACCTAAGTTTTGCAGACCATTGTCGAATGTAATACGACCAGTACCATCTATAGCGATATTGGAAGACTGACATAGAGCCGTACCAGTATTAATCAGGCTACCATCGGTACCCAGACACTGATTGGCTACATAGGAGTCATCGACAGTATTGATCGCATTGGTTATTTCAATATCATAATAATCTAAGGTTAACGATAGACCGTCAATAAAGCTAGGTTCGAGAACAACGCCCACTGTGGTGATATCGGCTTCCTCAGGTGTTAGCAGTGGATTACCTCCAACAGTAACTTCAGCTTGGTCTTGTTCTGATGCAGGATGTTGAACCTGTTCAAATGATGGCGACTTACCGCCATAAAGCTCATCGACTGTCGGCGCTCTAAAGGCTGTAGAGCTACCAGCACGTATCATGACCTGGTCATTGAGTCTCCATGTTAAACCAAGTTTCCATGTGAGATCATCACCAAATGTGTTGTAGTCGAAATATCGCAATGCGGCACTAAGATCGACCTGCTCGGCCATAGGTAAGTCATTTAAAAGTGGCACTGCAAATTCAACAAATGCTTCGTTCACATAAAAAGAACCTGAAGTTGACTCTACACGTGGATCGTTTGCTAACCCCTGAGCGGTTAACGAATCAGGAGTAAAGTAAGCTGATTCCGTACGGTGTTCAACACCGGCAGCGAAACCAAGGTAACCTGCAGGCATTTCGAGAACTTCACCGGAAAGAGTTGCGGAAACGATATCCATCTCGCTACCACCACTATTGACTTCGGTATAGATAAATGGCGCGATACTCTCGCCCTGCCAAGAGGTCTGTAGGAATGGATCGAACTCTTCTGCAAGTACTGCATCATTGATCGAGCCTATGTTATGTAGGTTGGCTAAGGTGTCAACGGAATCATTCTTACCTTTAGTATAAGAAGCATCCCAAGTCCAACCATTGCTAAATTCGCCTTCAAGTCCGATAACGATACGAATAGTATCCACTACTTGATTAAAATCACGCGTACCAGACTCAACCATGCGGCGACCATAATCGAGTTTTTCTCCTACTTGAGCAAATGGTAATAGCTCATCGGTCATCCATCCACCGGCACTCTTAGGATCGTAGAGCCAAGCATCACCATTCCAGATGGGCTGAGGCGCCATCTGCTGGTCTGACCAACGTTTGGTATACATGGCCTCGGTGAA
>NZ_JABSSM010000088.1 GCF_013214165.1 Shewanella sp.
TGAGTGAGCTGATGGTACTGTTTGTTCATGACAGACTCTGAATTTGTGTGTGAGAACTAAAATTCTGCCTTCAGCTCTCTCACTTTTCAACCTTAATCTGTTGCACTTATTGTATTACTCCAGCCATACTACAAGCTGATCGTCCTTATACTGCTGCACATGTGAAAGATGGACAAGATCCAAGTGATTATAGAAGTTGGATTGGTTTGAGCCAGACGGGCCGTACACTAGATATGGGCCCCAATGGCGGCTGGGAATATCAGACGCCATTCACTAACGCAGGTTTGGATTGTGCCGATGTTTATGGTGACAATTTCATTGGTCCACTGGGTGACAGTAAGTATGCTGGTGAGACATCTTGCGCCTATGATTATACCAAAGCAGCCTATCTTGATGTCGACCAAGAGCGTACATCTACCCTAATAAATTACACATATAACCTCAGTGATGATATTGAATTAACTGCACGCGCCTACTGGGCATCGAATAAGACCACTGATATCTCAGCACCCATTCCCGGTAAAATTAAATTCACTGATGCTATGCCAGCATATACTACCGCAGAAGGGCTAGATCTACGCGCTGTCCCAGAAGGTGGCTCTATGAAGTATCGTTTCGATACCGCTGGTAACCGCGTTCGTGAAACCACCGATAATATCTATGACTTCCTCCTTGCTCTCGATGGCATCACAGATAGCTTCGATTGGAATACATCTGTTTCATATAACAAGTATGACGTATTTAAGTGGGGAACGGGTTATCAATTGATTGGTGCAACTACCGATCTTGTAGGCGCTTGGAATGAGGATACTAATTCATTTGAAGGTTGGGACCCACGCGATCCTAATTCAGAAACTCCAGCGGGTGCGACGGCAAACTCAGATGCACGCCTAACCAGTAGCGCATTAGAGATTGATGGTGGTCTTAGCTTCGAATTGTTCGAACTCGCTGGAGGCTCAACAGGCTTGTATGTAGGTGCATCTTACCGTGAAGAGAAACTCGACTCACAAGTTGATGCTCTTGATGAAGCTGGCTTGATTGATGGTGGTAGTGGTGGAGCCGGTGGTAGTGGTGAGCGTGATGTGAAAGCGGTATTTATGGAGATGGCTTTCCCTGTTCTGGATAACCTAGAGCTAAATATTGCGGCTCGTTATGATGAATACTCTGACTTTGGCGGCACGTTTAACCCACAGGTTTCGGTGCGTTATAACGTGCTGGAGCCCTTGTTAATTCGTGCATCATGGGGCACAGGCTTCAGAGCACCCACCTTGGAAGATCTGAATCAATCTACCAGTGTTGGCTATAGCAATGTGACTAACTATCTTAAGTGCTATCAAGATGGCTTGGGCATAGATGGCTGTGATATTAAAGATAATATACCCGTTTCTATCGGTCGTAATGAAAACTTAGGCCCAGAAGAGTCTGAAAGCTATAACCTAGGTATAGTTTGGGATATTACCGATAATTTCAACATGTCAGTGGATTACTGGTCACTGGAGACTGAAGGGCTAATTGGTTCACTGAATAATAGTGAAATCACGCAAACTCAAGCTGAACTTTGGCAAATGACCGACGCTGCAGGGCAACCTCGTCCCGATGTCAGTGTAATCTATCCAGGCACATCAATTAGCCAGAATGGTGCGGGCAAATTAACCGCGATGGATAACGTGCTACAGAATATTGGTCTGAGTGAGCGCCAAGGTGTTGATACTAAATTTGCGTCTACATTTGAAACTGAAATGGGTGACTTTAAGCTAGGCCTTGCCTGGTCTCACTATATTAAGTACACAGATTCAAGCCCTGAAGGTGGCGTACAGACTATTTCACGTAACTGGAGTGGTACCGAAGATTACCCGGATGATCGGGTAAACTTTACCGCTAACTACCTAGTGGGCGATCATAGCTTGTTCTATCAAGCGGATTATATCGATCACCAGTCTACTACTGATGAGAATGAAGATGGTAGCAGTTACCAGATTGATTCTGTGGTCTACCATACGTTGAGCTACACCTATAATATGCCTTGGAACAACAGTGTTTCGGCGGGTGTTAATAACTTAACTGATGAAGACCCAAGATTTGATATCTCCGGTGAGTATGATCGCGGTACTTATGACATTATTGGTCGTTCTTACTGGGTGTCTTTCACTCAAGCTTTCTAAACTGAGTTAATTGAAATAACCGCTACAGAAAAGGCACTCATCGAGTGCCTTTTTTTGATTCTAAATTTGATTAGTTTAGAATTTTTGCTAAATCAATTTCTAATGACACTTCAGGACGCTCTACTATTCGGCCAATCTCTTCGCCCTTTTGCATCACGATGAAAGTAGGGATTCGGCTAAACTCATATTGGGCGGCTAAACCTTCAGGGTCGGTTTTAGTGCGATCTATGCCGATATAAGTCACCTTAATATTCGGGTTATTCAGCTCTTCCATGATGCGGATGAAACGCGGTGTCTCACGATGACAATCTGGGCACCAGGTGCCAATAATTACAATGATTTCAGTGGTCTCATCGAGCGACTTGAGTGGAGCTATCGCCGCAGTATCTACCTGGTATTCTTTATAGTCTTCAGTAAACTCGTCGAGTTCGCTGACTAAGGTTTGTGCTTCTACTAATCCGGTTAATATCACTTCTTGTTTCTCCTCGCTGCATGTGGCGATAAAGCCATCTTGCTTATCTTCGAATGCACAGCCACTGTTTGCAAGAGTTTGGCAGCTAAAAAAGAGGGCTGTAGTGGCAAGTAATGCCTTGACGTTATGGTTCATGATAATACCTTAGGCTCGGGGGGAATGACTAGTGCTGCTTGGGTTGAGCGACAAACATATTTAAGCATTTAGCTCTAGTGAGGAGAAGCGCTAGGTTAGCTAAAGCTTGGTTCGATCACGTTGCAATGTTGAATTTAGTTGTGTCGATCACAATTTTCATCAAGACGACCATTGGTTCCGGCTAAGCTGGAAGTAGTGGCAGCCGAGAGGGTAATACCAATTCCAGAAGGTCATAGCCGATAAATAAAAAGCCGCAATAAATGCGGCTAAAATTGAATAACATCAAGACGAAATTACTTGATTTTATCTTCTTTTAACCACTGAGCCGCGCGCTTAGCAAAGTAGGTCAGTACGCCGTTGGCGCCAGCACGTTTGAAGCAAAGTAGTGACTCCATCACTATGGCTTTCTCGGCTAGCCAACCATTCTCGATGGCCGCCATGTGCATGGCATATTCACCACTGACTTGGTAGGCGAACGTTGGTACGGCCAACTCACGTTTTACCCGGGTGACTATGTCTAGGTAAGGCATGCCTGGTTTGACCATGACCATGTCGGCACCTTCCTGAATATCCAGCGCGACTTCATGCAGCGCCTCATCACTGTTGGCAGGATCCATCTGGTAACTATGCTTGTTGCCTCCCTTGAGGTTACTGGCAGAGCCGACAGCGTCGCGGAAAGGGCCATAGTAGTTAGAAGAGTATTTAGCCGAGTAAGCCATGATCTGCGTGTTAACGTGACCCGCCGCTTCCAATGCCTGACGTATGGCCCCGATGCGGCCATCCATCATGTCCGATGGCGCCACAATATCGGCTCCGGCTTCGGCATGGGACAGGGCTTGCTTGACTAAGATCTCTGTGGTGATGTCGTTAACAATATAACCGTCTTCATCTATGATGCCGTCTTGGCCATGGGTGGTAAATGGATCCAGTGCTACATCTGTCATCACACCAAGATCGGGGAAGGCTTCTTTTAGCGCACGTACGGCGCGCTGGGCCAAGGCATCTGCACTGTAAGCTTCTTCCGCTAGCAGTGTCTTCTTCTCCGAGGGCGTTACCGGAAAGAGGGCAATCAAGGGAATGCCCAACTCGACTAGCTCTGCTGCCTCTTTAAGCAAGAGATCTATGGAGTAGCGCTCGATACCTGGCATAGAGGCGATGGTTTCGGTGCGATTATTGCCTTCGATCACAAACATGGGGTAGATTAAATCATTTACCGAGAGGGTATTTTCGGCCATCAAGCGGCGGCTGAAATCGTGTTTACGCATGCGGCGCATTCTGCGCTGAGGAAAAGCACTGGTAATTATATTCACTTTCGACTCCTAACTAATACTCAGATAATCTTCTGTGTGGAATAGCCACTAATGGGGTTTTCTGAGTGTTGTTGATTATATGACTTAAAGAGATTCGGTATAAACCATGACTCGGTTTCTTCCCTCGTTCTTAGCGCGATAGAGGGCCTTATCGGCTTGCTCGAGTAGCTTAGTTGGATCTTGCTCCCCGTCGACGATTTCGGCGCTGACACCGATACTTATCGTCAGTGGTATTGAGCGTTCTTTCCAACGGATGGGCAGTTCAGAAATCGTTTGTCGGATCAGCTCAGCGACCTGCATGGCCCCCTCCTCATCTGTGTTGGGCAGTATGATAGCAAATTCTTCTCCGCCAAAACGTGATAACAAATCGCCTGGACGTTTTAATTGTTCTTTCAATGTCTTTGCGATTAACCTTAGGGTCTGATCCCCGGCAAGATGGCCGTGATTATCATTGATGGACTTGAAGCGATCGATATCTAACATCAATAGTGCCATAGGTGTTTGTTGTCTTCGGCTTAGGCGTCCCTCTGCGAGTAGGCGTTTATCGAATGCCGCTCGATTCTTTACGCCGGTTAGGCTGTCTATGGTGGCCTTCTCGGTAAGTTTTTGGTTGGCCTCATTGAGTTCGCGTAGGGCAACCTCCAGTTCGAGAGTTCTCTCCTGCACTTTCTGCTCTAGTTTCTCATTACTCTGGGCTTCGACTCTCAGGGCATCTTCGCGGGCCTCACGGATACGTTGCGCCTGGATAGTGGCTTCTTGCTCAATCTTTAGCTTTGATTTGCGCTCATCATTATATCTGATGGCCAGCACGGCAGCCATGAGGATGATTTCGAATAATAGGCCCAGCATTAAAGGGGTTAAATGGGAGACCGGTAGCTCGATTAACCCTAGATACATGGCACAGGTCACAAAAGAGCCAACTAACATGCCGCTCCAGGCTAAGGTGTACAGCTTAGCGAGTTTATGGCCCTTGAGTGCCTGTATGATGGCCATGCCCATCAAGACGGCACTCACGATAAGCACGCTGATGATATTGATGTACAGGCCTAATGAGTAATTTAACCAGGGAGTCACTAACGCCAGCATGACAGCAAAACTGGCGCCATAGCGGCAGATCCTGAGCATACGCAGGTTATGGTATTTAAGCTGTAATACTTTCTCGGTAAACAGCAGGGCAAAAAATATCGTGGTAGGGATAAGGAATGGGATCATGTACTTTTGTAACAAGGGCCATTGTGGCCAGATGAAACGAAATGCAAACCCCTCCAGCGTCGCCACCAACAGGGTCACTGACAATACGTAACCCGTATAATAACGATAGCTAAACGAATGGGAACTGATGGCAATAAACAGGCTAAATAGTCCGATTGCGGTGAGCGCCCCTAGCTGAAAGCCCTTGGTGAGTGAGCTAAATTCGACATGTTTGGCAAATGATTTAGGTGACGATAGGCTCAGGGGGAGATATGCACTGCCTTCGGTCTCTATTCTGAAATAAAAAGTATGTGTAACATTCGGTTCAAGATTAAAGGGATAGATAAAATGGTTACTTATGATGGGTCTTTGTGCAAATGGCAGGCTGTTTCCCATGAGCGCCCGATCGATCACTTCGCCGTTCACCACATGATAGAGGGAAGCGAGATCGATATGGGGGTTGGCCAATGACAGGATACGCTTTATCGGTATCTTGTTGTCGTTATAAAAACTGAACTTAACCCAGAATGCATCTATGCCGATACGATTGTGATAGGCCGGGGTTAAACGCCGCCAAGATCTGGAGTCTAGATCTCTCACTGAGTCTATGTCGTCAGCATTTTTTGCCTGAGTGTAGTACAGCCAATGTGCCAGTTGCAGGACTCCATCATCATCTCCTACGGCGAGTATGGTCTCAGCGCGAGACTGAGCACTGAAGATGAGAGTGAAGCAGAAGAGAATAACGCTAAGATGCTTCATGGGGTTCACATCTCTCTAGGCTGAAATTTTGTCGTTGATTGAGACCAAAGAAGTCGACACTATTTTCATAGACTCGCTGGGCAAATTCTTGGTGATCTTGGCCTCTGAGATCGGCGATATATGCAGAGATATAGGGCAGGTATTGCGGCTTATTCTTACTCGACTTAGGCTTAGGTCGCATGCTGCGGGGAAGTAAATATGGGCTGTCGGTCTCGATGAGTATTCGATTGCCCGGGATGTCTGTGACTAATTCGGCAAGTTCCTGACCTCGGCGTTCATCGCACACCCAGCCAGTGATCCCCAGGTGAAGATCTAACTCCAAATAGGCTTGCATACTTTGTCTGTTGCCGGTGAAGCAGTGTAGTAAGGCTCCGGGCAGGGAGGAGCGATAGTCTGTTAAAATAGCCAAGAAGTCTTCATGGGCATCGCGCTCATGCATGAGTACCGGCATTTGCAGTTCAGCCGCCAGTGCGAGCTGTGCTTCGAAGGCTTTTCTTTGCATGGGTCTGGGGGAAAAGTCGCGATTGTAGTCTAGGCCACATTCGCCGATGGCAACGACCTGAGGCTGTGCGGCGAGTCGCTGGAGCCGCTCACTGCTGTCGGCCTGCCATTCGCTGGCATTATGTGGGTGTACACCTGCGGTGCAGAAGAGGTGTTGAGGGTATTGCTGGCAACACCTTATCGCTTGGTCGCTCTTATCGAGATCGCTACCAATAACAATAAGCGGCGATACCCCTTGGGCCGCCGCATCTTGAATAACCTCATCAATATTTTTTTCGAGGGCGCTGCCAATGAGGTTGACAGCGATATCTATATATTTAGACATTACTTGAGGCGTTTAATTCTGATGGTAGAGTTGCGATCATCAGTGCCTAAGATGAAAGAGCCGAGTGCCGCTTTTTCAATAAACACAGTTTGTCCCTCTTTAACCTTATAGTGGCGGCTTTCACTCTGTTTCCAGACCTGGCCATTGCTAAAGCTGATCTTAAGGGCGCCATAAACATCTTTAGAGATTGAGGTTATCTCCATATAGATCTTAGTGATTTCTTGTTTGGCTTCCTCTTTGGTTTGCTTAAGATTTTGATTGCCAAACTCAGCTTCGATTTTGGTGGCAAGCGTGCTAGGGATAGCCGTTACAGATTGGGCCTGGGACGCTGCGGCCACACTCGTCGCAGTAACAGCTGTTGTGACTGTTGCAGTACTCGTCGATATGCTACTGGTGGCGTTTGGCGCGCTGTTTACGCTTGCCGCTATCTGGTCATAACAGATCAAGCGTTCTAACTTATCCGCCTCGGCACTACAGGACAGCAGGTCTTGTTCAAGGCCTGCTGTTGCTTGTGTCGATACGAGTATCGCTGCTGCGGTGATCCAACTTATGCGCATTAATATTTTCCCTTATGATATTTGAGCGCGCCATGTTTAACTAATCGGCTTTTGCTTATTTAGTTTTCTGGCCAGGTTAATCCTGTTTTTCTTGCTCGTCGTCGTCTTCTTCATCCTTTTTACTGTAGAAACGCGCAGCAATCAATCCCCCTTCGAATAATATCAGCATAGGCACTGCCAACATAGTCTGAGAAATGATGTCTGGTGGCGTCAGTAGCATGCCTAAAACGAAGGCGCCGACAACAATATAAGGCCGCTTGGACTTGAGCTCATCCGGCGTGGTGACACCTGCCCAGCAGAGTAAGACCACAGCGATGGGGATCTCGAAGGCCAAACCGAAGGCAAAGAAGAGCTTAAGCACGAAGTTCAGATAGCTGCTGATGTCCGTTGCCACCTGAACGCCTTCTGGTGCAGCGCTGGCAAAAAAACCAAATACCACAGGAAAAACAACATAATAAGAGAAGGCTATGCCCAGATAAAACAGCAGCGTGCTACTGGCGAGCAGAGGCATCATCAAACGCTTCTCATGCTTATATAGGCCGGGTGCAATAAACGACCAGATTTGATATAAGACATAAGGGATGGCGATAAAGAAAGATAACACCAGAGTTAGCTTGAAGGGCGCGAAGAATGGCGCCGCTACATCGGTTGCAATCATGCTACTGGATTCAGGCAGAGCCTGCATCAGAGGCGTTGCCATATAGTGGTAAATATCATTGGACCAATAGGCCAGACAAGCAAAAATCACGAGCACGCTGCCAGTTGCGTGAAGCAGGCGGGTGCGTAGCTCGAGTAGATGAGTGATAAGAGGCTGCTGTTGAGACATGGACTACCCGTTAGGTTTTTCAGTTGAGCTAGTTGAGTTAGTCTCAGTGGTATTTGTCGTCGAAGGTGTAGGATCTGCGGCCACATCGGCGTTAGCCGAAGGTGTATCTTCTACCTTATAGGGACGATTAACTGATTGAGCTGCGTCTTTTAATTGATCGATTGATTCCTGTAACTCGGGAGAAAGATTCTTTAAACCCTGACTTTCAGCCTTTTTCAGATCTGAATGCAGTTGCTCAATTTTAAGCTCCTGCTCGAGTTCATCTTTCACCGAATTCGCCATACTTTTCATGGCGCGGATCCAACCTGTAATTGAGCGGATTGCTAACGGTAATCTTTCAGGGCCGAGTACGACAAGCCCTAAAATACCGATCAACAATAGCTCCATAAAGCCTATACCGTCGAACATAAGGAATTACGCCTGTTCTTTATCCTTAGACTCCGGCTTCTTTTCAGGAGCCGCTGCAGAAGTTTTGGTTAAGTCTGAGCCATTCTCTTCTAACGATTTCTTGTCGTCTTCGCTAGACATGGCGTTCTTAAATCCTTTGATCGCGCCGCCTAAGTCGCCACCAAGTGAACGTAACTTCTTGGTACCAAATAATAAAATTACGATCACAGCTATGATCAGAAGTTGCCAAATACCCATGTTACCCATGACGTTTACCTCGTAAAAATGTGTATAGTTCTATTATGAACTTATCGTTAATTAGTGCTAGCTAAAATTTGTGATTCTTTGGCCTAGATCGCCAACCGAGCAACCATAATAGGGCGCCCATGGTGAAACAGGTATAAGAGGCCCATAGTGTAGCGTCTTGATTAAACAAAAGAGTGCCACAGATCACTAAAACTGCGGATGTGAGTAAAAGATAGTTACTCTTATGAGCCTTTTGTTGCTGTTTAAGGTAGCGATCCAGCATCTTGTTCTGTGATTTGACAAAATTCTTGCCCACCTTGAGGTTGTCGTACACCAGCTCTGGGAGCTCGGGGAGTTTATCCGCCCAGTATGGCATCTCTTGCTTGATCTTCTTTGCCATCGCCTTGGGGCCGACTTGTTCCGACATCCAATCTTCTAGGAAAGGTTTGGCAGTTTGCCAAAGATCCAGCTGAGGATAGAGCTGACGCCCTAATCCTTCGATATAGAGCAGTGTCTTTTCCAGTAGCACCAGCTGAGGCTGAACCACTATATCGAAGCGTCTCGCGGTGCGAAATAGCTCAAGTAAGACATGACCAAAAGAAATTTCATCCAATGGCTTGTTGAACATGGGCTCACACACGACCTTGACGGCCTGCTCGAACGCGCCGATATCGGTATCGGCGGAGACCCAACCAGACTCGATATAGAGTTGGGCAATTCTGCGGTAGTCGCGATTGAAGAAGGCGAGGAAGTTTTCTGCCAGATAGCGTTTATCCTCATCGGTCAAGGTGCCCATGATGCCGCAATCTAGTCCGATATAGTAAGGATCATCCGGATGCTCTCGGCTGACAAATATGTTGCCCGGGTGCATATCGGCGTGGAAGAAGTTATCTCGAAATACCTGAGTGAAAAATAGTTCTACACCGCGCTCGGCCAATCTTTTCAGGTTAGTGCCTTGGGCTTTCAATGCCGCCATATCTGAGACCGGGATGCCGTAGACCCGCTCCATCACGATTAGACGTCTGAAACAGAGATCTTCATACATATAGGGAACGTAAAGCGACCCTGAGTCGAGGAAGTTGTTTCTGAGTCTGATGGCATTGAGGGCTTCTAACTTGAGATTCAGCTCTCCCTCTATGGTCGTACGATAGTCTTCGATCACTTCGGCTGGGCGCAAACGGTTACCCTGACCCAGTAATGCCTCAAGAAAGTTAGCGGTCTGAGACATGAGTAGAAGATCGGCTTGGACCTGGGCTTCTACATTTGGCCGCAGCACCTTGAGTACCACAGCCTTGCCGTTGGATTTTAGCGTCGCCGTGTGGACTTGTGAAATAGAAGCCGATGCCAATGGAATGTCATCGAAATCTTCGAAATAGGTGTCGATTGGTTTGCCTAGCTCGGTTTCGATCATCTCTCTGGCGATGGCTGAGTCGAAGGGGGGCACTCTGTCTTGCAACATGGCAAGTTCTTCGGCCCATTCGTCACTGAGTAGGTCTCGTCTGGTAGAAAGCATCTGGCCAAACTTGATATAAACGGGCCCCAGCTCTTGCATGGCAAGCTTTAGACGCTCACCGCCTATCTTGTCCTTGTGCTGGTTTCTAATCCAGAATAGACCGCAACGAAGGAATCTGAAGTACCAGGGAGTCATTTTAGCAGGAATTAACTCATCGAGCCCATGGTGAAGGGATATCTTGATAACTTGATAAGCTCGTCTGATACTTTTTAGCGTCATGTCTTAACGTTCGCCTTATTTAGGAGAGTGGCCTTGTAGGTGTTTGATTCGTTTTTCTATGGCGTCAACATCTGCCACCAGATCATCGATTCTATCACCGAAATGAATAAATTCGATTTTATGGGGGGCTAACTTATATTCTTCGGTGGTTAATTGACCTATATGGGAGCGACTCTTGTGTAAGACGTTAGTGAGATCGGATTTGATTTGCTTAACCCCTCTCGTTAAAAAGTGAGTCGGAGCATCGCCAATATAGCGGGATATAGGCTCGGCGAAATCGAACTCCACCTGATGCATATAATGACTGAAGGTCTGCAGCAAGCTGAGATCGCCTTCGATACTGAGCTTGTCTTGCTTTATCAGCTCGGTGAGGTTAGCCCCTTCGGTTAATTGATATAGGGTGGTTATATCGGCATTGACCTTAGTGGTGATTTCACCTTCATATTTGCTTAACACCTGAATTTCACCGGCAAAAACTAGATAGATTGGCCAGCTGAGCTGGCTCAATTGAATACAAAGGACCTTGCCATGTAGAGTACGCAATTTGGCATACTCCTCGGGAGACTGAGCGAGGACTTGCTTGAAAGCCGTCTCAAGCCCGGCGCTGAGTAGCAATGCCATTTCACGTTTCATAAATTATCCAATGACTGAATTCAGGCTCGTATTCGGACTATTGTTGTTGAGTATAATGGCTCAAATGCGAGAGTTAAAACTTGTAGCCTTTATGGAGAGCAACTATGCCATCTGTCATGTTGGTGTAGTCAACCTGCTCAAAACCAGCCTCGACCATCATACCTTTTAAGGTTTCTTGATCTGGGTGCATGCGAATCGATTCAGCCAGATATTCATAACTGTCGGCATCTTGGGTAATGAGTGCGCCCATTTTTGGCATTATTTTGAAGCTGTAAAGATCATAAATCTTGCGCATCAAGTCATGCTTTGGCTTGGAGAATTCAAGAATTAATAGCTTCCCACCTGGCTTAAGCACGCGCAGCATGGAGCGGATAGCCGCATCTTTATCGGTGACATTCCTCAAGCCAAAGGCGATGGTGATGATATCGAAATGATTATCGGGGAATGGCAGGGCTTCGGCGTTAGCCTGAACATAGTTAACATTGCCAACAATGCCCTTGTCTCTGAGCTTCTCACGACCGACCTTGAGCATGGAATCGTTGATATCGGCAAGTGTTACCTGGCCTCTTTCGCCGACGAGGTGAGAGAACTTTGCGGTTAAGTCGCCAGTACCACCGGCAAGATCTAACACCTTCATGCCTGGTCGAGCGCCTGAGCTTTCGATGGTAAAACGTTTCCACATGCGGTGGATACCGAAAGACATGACATCATTCATGATGTCATATTTGGCTGCAACAGAATGAAATACGCCAGCGACCATGTCGGCCTTCTGATCCGCCTCAACCGTTTTATAACCGAAATGGGTACTTTTGTCTGTGCCCTGTGACATCTGCTTGTTCCTGTTGGTGCAATTGTTATAAGCGAGTGTAAGCCATTCATTCATGTCGCAGAATGTCTCATCAAGCACATTGTGATCGATGCTAGTTATCCGGACTCGAAATTGTTGAAAATGCGCGTTGGCGCAGGCTTTCGTAAATTTGACTGCGCATTACAGCATACTATGCCTCAATGGTGAATAGGGTGAGAGAAATATAGGCTAAACCTAGGTGGCTCTACCCTATCTGTTGTGATTCTCGCCTGCCTTGGATGTAGGCATAAATGAGCTCGCTGATACTCTGGCCTGTTTCGCGATAACCGGCCGCTATGCCGGCGACATGACAGCTGGGTGCAGCCTCCGCTAAGTGCAGATAGGTACAGGGAGTATTCCTGGCTATGGTGCTGACATAATGTAGGGCGTCCAGCAGTGGTATTCCCGCAGCCGTCGAGGCACTGCTGGGCATATTGATGATGGCATCGAGATCCAGCTCAAGCGCGACTGGTAGCTGGCTGTCGTTGAGGCGCGTGACTATCTCATCTAATGCCGACTCCAGGGTGATTTCTCGGCGTACCCAGATAGACTGCAAGGTGTGCCAGTGGCCACCGAAGGTGCTGAGCTGCTCTAGGGTTGCTTCACTGTTCTTGAGTTCATGCATACCCAGTACATGGTAGTAACCCAATGCGCCACTGGCCGCCGCATAGCTAAAACCATTGCCGCTATGACGACCTTCACGTGGGCGAAAATCGGAATGGGGATCTAAGTTTACCGCCGCGACTTTTTTGTTATGAGTGTTTTTAACCGCCATCAATAAGCCATAAGCATTGTTATGGCCGCCGCCGATAACGATAGGCTCTAGGCCCGCCGCTATTATCTGGCTGGCTACCGAAATTACACGCTCATCAAGCAACTCAACATTTTTTCTCAGTGAATCCGCAGCGGCACCAGCGGCGAGTTGTAGGTCGTCTGTCTGTATCTGGCCCAGGATCAGGCACTCGTTGCCACTGAAGAAGCGATTAGATTGTAAGTTGAGAAATTGAGCCATGGCCGATTCGAAGGCATCGGTTGCGCCGCCGCGGCCTAAGTTGGCGCGTGGACCTATGTCTTCGCCTATGCCCAGGATGACGAAACGTACGCCACTGGCTTTAGCGTCATTGAGTGTGTCGGTGAAAGGATTCGCGCTATCGCAACAGTGAACCGTTTGGGCAAGTTTGGTTTCACCGTCACGAATTGAAACGAGTTGCCGACACATTTGTGTTGTAAAAGGAATAAGATATTGCATGTCTGTTTAGTGCTTATTGTGATGCTTATGGATATATTGTGACTTAATCTATGATTCGAAGGCAATCAAAGAATCACATCGATGAGATTCAACGTTCATCGTTTATCGCTAAATATATGCGAAAATCTGGTTTAGAAACATCCATAGCTTAATCGATTAGATGATTGAAATATAAAGTGTTACCCGTGTAAATATGGTTCGGTGATTGTTGAGTTTATGATGCAGAGGCACTAAGCTGTGCGACCCTGTTAATATTGTTGTTATTTCTAATCGAGGCACGGATGACCCGAATCATTTTCTCTCTCTTTTTACTTTTGTCGAGTTTGGTAGCCCAAGCCGAGCTACTACCCACAGAAGCTTTTGGTTTATTGCCGCAATCGGAGCAAGTTAAGCTCTCTCCCGATGGGAATAAGTTCTCTTACCTCTTTAATTATCAAGGTAAAACATTAATTGGTGTCACTAACATAGAGACGGGAAAGAATCATTTCATCGTAAAGACAGATAATGTGAAGTTTAAAATATCTTGGTATAAATGGGCTAATAATGACCTTCTGCTTGTGAGCGCCGATTACCCTGTTAAGCGCGGAGGCGTGAAGTATACCGAAGCCAGGCTGCTCAAGATCCGAGCCGATGGCACGGGGAAGGCCGAGAAGGTTCTGCGGTTTAAACGGGGAGAGAGGAGTCCGCAATTGCAGAATAATATTATCGATCTTCTTCCCGATGAGCCTAACTATATACTGATGGCGCTCGATCTTAAGATAGCAAACAGACCCGATGTATATAAAGTTAATTTAAGCTCAAAATTCAAACGAGAACTTGTTTATAGAAGCAAGAGTCATATCTCTCATTGGCTTACAGATCGTCAGCATAGGGTGCGACTGGGTTATGGACGCGATGAGACTAAAATTTTCTATCGTCTCCATGATCTCAAGACAGATGAGTGGCGTAATATCTGGGAGTATGAGATTTTCGATGCCCCAGATATCACGCCATTAGGCTTTGGCTTGAATCCATCTCATCTCTATATCCGTGCCATACACAATGATAGATACGCCATCTTTATGGTCGATGTATCGAGTAAACAGTTAGCCCAAACCTTAGTTTATGCCGATGAAAATTATGATATCGAAGGATCGTTAATATATTCGAAGAAGAGCAAGGATGTTATAGGCGTTTATCATGGTGAAGCCAGTGATGCGAAACACTTTTTCGCCCCTGATCACGCTAATTTTCAGCGAGCCTTAAATAATGCGATTCCCGATGCCTATAACAATATTGTCAGCATGAGTGATGATGAAAATAAATACATCCTTTTTACCAGTAACCCCAAGAACCCTGGGGCATATTACTTAGGCGACCGAAAAGAGCAGCGATTAGACTTTATTCTCGATGAATATCCACTTCTGTTTCAGAAGTCGCTACCAGAGAAAACTAAAATCACTTATCAGGCTCGTGACGGACTCAAGATAGAGGGGTATATCACTCTACCTTATGATGATGTTGAGCCTAAAAATGCCGCCTTAATCATACCCCATGGTGGTCCCATGGCTCGTAACTACGGTGGATTCGATTGGTTTTCACAGTTTTTCGCTAGCCGTGGTTACATCATACTCGAGCCCAATTTTCGCGGTTCATCGGGATACGGATTCGAATTCGAAATGGCGTCGATGCAGAAGTGGGGCGGCGCGATGCAAGATGATCTTGCCGATGGGGCTCGTTGGCTAACGGAGAACTACCCGGTGGATAAGCAGCGTATCTGTATTCTAGGTGCCAGCTATGGGGGTTATGCGGCAATGATGGCTGCTGTTAAGCAGCAAGACGTGTTTCGCTGTGCCGCTAGTTTTGCCTTCGATGAATTCCTGAGTAAACATTTGCAAACGGACACTAAATTGTAAATCTGGGCCTGTCAGTCTGGCTTAAACTAAAAAGGATGATTGCACGCAATCATCCTTTTTTTGTCTTATCTCGAGCTGCTTAATCGATATCTAAAGGCTCTGGCGAGAGTATGATACCTGTGTTGTCGGCATAGACATGATCCAATGGCAAGAAAGTGACGCCACCGAAGTTTACCGGGATCTCCAGTTCCCCTACTGAATGGACATCTGCACCGACCGGAATAGAGGCGAGTGCCTGAATGCCAATATCGAGATCTTCCAGCGCATCGACATCTCTCACCGAGCCGTAGATGATGATGCCTTCCCATTTATTCTCTACCGCGATCTGGGCAATAGAGGAATCGAGCAGCGCGCGTCTCAAAGAGCCGCCACCATCTACAAGTAAAACCCTACCTTCACCATCTTGTTGAAGCGCTTCAGCGATAAGGCCGTTATCTTCGAAACATTTAATCGTGCTGATTGAGCCACCGAATGAGTTACAACCACCATAGTTACTGAACATGGGCTCGACAACATCGACGACATCGATGTAAGTGTCACAAAGTTCTGAGGTGTTGTATTCCATAG
This sequence comes from Shewanella sp., assembly GCF_013214165.1. Classification (GTDB taxonomy): domain Bacteria; phylum Pseudomonadota; class Gammaproteobacteria; order Enterobacterales; family Shewanellaceae; genus Shewanella. Next base: position 15,795 of record NZ_JABSSM010000088.1, read on the forward strand.
TCATACTCCTGTAGATCGATATTGTGCTGAGTCGTGCACAATTTGACGAGATAAGGCCAGTATATAAGGGATTCTTAAAAAGAAAAGTGTTATCAATCACGCAATTGTTGATATTTGCACCTATTGACAGCTTTGTTGTAAAGTTTCTTTGCCTGCGCAATAAACCGATGACGAATCTGATGCAGGTCATTAAATCACGTATTTTAATTACATGCATGACCTAAGTTTGTTAGCATATGCTTAGATTAAATTAGTTAATGGTGCCAGCCATAGTAAAAGGCTAAAAATTTGTTCTCCTACTAAGCTTTAATTATTGGTTATAGTAGGAGAGCCGTTATGCCGCGTCCCAGAAGAACTCAAATCAGTATTGAAGACACTTCC
>NZ_JABSSM010000089.1 GCF_013214165.1 Shewanella sp.
AACGCAACGGGCTTTTTTCGTTTAGGCCTGACTCTTTGTTGCAAGAAGTGACCGAACGAACATGGGGAATATAGATAGCGCATGCGAAGCATGCATCCTTTCATGTGATAGGTAGAGATTTGCTCCTCGGCTCTAGCAATAACATCCTTGTTAAAAGGCCAGTTCGACCTCAATGTCTCTCGCTCAAAAGCCATCATTTCATGATTCTCGCCCTGCTTCGCTCTCGATAATTGCTCCTGCATTATTATACCTTCGTCCATCCTTGGTCTCGTACCTCCTATATCCATATAGTCGTGCAATCTCGACACTTCTCACATCCATGAGGATCCTATGCGGTAGGCATAAAAAAGCCTACTTTAATCAGTAGGCTTGGTTTTTGGTAAGGAAGTCGTTAATCCATCGAGAGTTCTTTGAGCTTTCTGGTGAGGGTGTTACGCCCCCAGCCTAGTCGCTTGGCGGCTTCCTGTTTATGCCCATTGGTGTGGGCCAGCGCCGTTTCAAGTAGTATGCGCTCGAATGCTGGCTGTAATTCGGTGATTATATTATTTTCACCTGCACTGAGTCGTTCATCGATCCAAATTTTTAATGACTCTTGCCAATTCGATGGTTCTCCCGATGTTTGATTTCTGGGCTGGCTTTGCTCCTTTAGCAGTTCGGGAGGAAGATCTTGAGGTAGTATTTCTTGTCCCGATGCCATAACCATGAGCCAGCGACATGTATTTTCAAGTTGGCGGACATTGCCCGGCCAAGGCAGTTCCGAGAGTTTTTGGGCCGTCTCTGCTGTAAGGACTTTAGGTTCGACCGCTATCTCTTTTGCGGCCGATGAAAGAAAATGTCTGGCGAGTTGTGGTATGTCCTCTCTTCGTTGTGACAATGGCGGCAGGTGGACCTTAATGACATTTAGCCTATGATACAGATCTTCTCTGAAGCCTCCATTTTGTACTAATAGCTCTAAATCTTGATGGGTTGCGGCTATGATTCTCACATCGACTTGTACCGGAGAGTGGCCACCAACACGATAGAACTGACCATCGGCTAAGACTCTGAGTAATCGAGTTTGAACATCCAGAGGCATGTCACCAATTTCATCGAGAAACAGTGTGCCACCATTAGCCTGTTCGAATCTGCCCTGTCTGACTCCAGCTGCACCAGTAAAGGCGCCCTTCTCATGGCCAAAGAGTTCAGATTCGATCAAATCTTTGGGGATGGCGGCCATATTGATGGCAATAAAGGGTTTATTTTTTCGTGGACTGTGTTTGTGCAGAGCGCTGGCGACCAGCTCTTTACCTGTGCCAGACTGTCCATTGATGAGAACGCTAATAGATGATCGTGATAAACGTCCTATGGCACGAAAGACCTCCTGCATCGCCGGTGCTTCACCAATAATTTCAGGGGCTTTGACTTCTATCTCCTCTACCGTATTGATAGTTTGGTCTGTAGAGTGAGTTAATGCTCGTTCGACTAAGGTGATGGCTTCATCGATATCGAATGGTTTAGGCAGATATTCGAAAGCCCCCGCCTGATATGCGCTCACCGCACTATCCAGATCCGAATGAGCGGTTATTATGATGACTGGAATATTAGGGTAGTGAGTTTGAAGCCTCTCTAGTAAAGAGAGTCCATCCGTACCTGGCATGCGAATATCGGAGATGATCACCTTAGGCTGTGACAATTCCAGTGCTTCCCATAGAGACTCTGCAGCGGCAAAGCTTGCTGAGGAGATTTTAGCCCCCTTCAATGCTCTTTCTACGACCCAACGAATAGAGCTGTCGTCATCGAGTACCCAAACTTGCTCCGTCATACTGCTCTCCCGTGATGCTATTCAAATTTTATCGGTGTCGTGCTGGTTGTCATCTTTTTACAACTGTCGTCTATGTGGTTTTTATTGGCAGTAAAATTGTAAACTCGGTTTCTCCAGGCTTAGAATCACAGTCGATTCTCCCGCCATGTAATCTGGCAAAGTTATGAGAAATGGACAAACCTAAGCCTGAGCCTTGAGCCCTTCCTGTCACCATAGGGTAAAACAAGGTATCCATGAGCTCAGGTTTGATGCCTGGGCCATTATCGATAATAGACAAGGCAATCACGATTTTATGCCTCTGGGTGCCTATAGTGACTTGGTGTTGGGTGCGTGTCTTTATGGTTATATTGCCACCAATACCTTCCAATGCCTGAACCGCATTTTGCACAATATTAAGCACTGCCTGCTGTAGCTGTTCCGGATCCATATTAATGTCTGGAATAGAAGGGTCATAGTCTTGCTTAAATTGGATGTTTTCCGGCAGCGCCATGGTGACAAGCTTAAGCACTTTTTGAATCACTTGATGAATATTTTGCTGTGTATGCTGGGTGGGCTTCTGTGGTCCAAGCAAGCGGTCGACAAGGTTTCTTAATCTATCGGCTTGCTCGATAATCATGTCGGTGAACTCAGTTAATTCGGGGTCATCTAGCTCACGAGAAAGCAGTTGTGCCGCCCCCCTAAGTCCACCTAAAGGATTTTTGATTTCGTGTGCCAAATTACGCACTAGATATTGAGCCGCCTGTTGCTGTGCGTCTAGGGTCAATTGCTGATGAATCCGACGTTGCTGATCTACCTGTCTCAATTCGAGCAGGCCTAGCCCTTGCTCATCTTCTAATGGGGTTAAGGTTATATCCACTGTATGATGTTGATTATCCAGTGTCACTAGAGGCACTGTATTGACGGTTAACCCCTGATTATTCCTGATTGCATTACTGAGTATGTGTGTACTTACGCCTAATACTTGAAAGTTATCTGCCAGAGAATGCTCAGTTAAACGATGGCTGCTTACGCCTATTAATTGCTCGGCTGCAGCATTGGCGTAACATAATCTAAGATCCACATCTATGACCATGACTGCGGTAACGAGGTTATTGAACAGGTGTTTTAGATCCATTAGAGCTCCCAGCAAATACTATGCACCATCACAGTGCACCATTTTGGTGCGCTGCGCAATACCCTTCACCGAGTGCTCTATATCTAGAAGTTGCCTAACCATATAAAATAAATGATTTTTTTAGTTTGCACCGTTAAAAGGTGTAGGTGTTGCCTGGCGATTAATGATAGCTCTGTGAAGGAATATCTTTCTTGGAGGGGTTGATGCAAGTTGTTTGCCGTTTTGTGCAACAGCCTTGATAACAAAGCTATGCTCGCCTCTGTCGATATCCTTGAGGCTAAATATAGGGCTGATTTGTGCGGGGCCGATCACAACTCCATCCATTAGAAGCACCAATACATGCCTGGCCTCTAAATCAGGGAAAATCCGAACCATAATCGTTATCTTGCCTTCGTTATTGCGAATGGTTGCCTCTTCGTCGGGAGAGGCGATACTCAAGTTATACTGAGTTGATGAATCCTGACCGTCATTGCTAGTCGAAGAGTTAGCCTTAAATGTCTGCAATTTTATCTGGTTCTGAGTATTACTGTTAAATTCGACAGCTTCAGCGTTTTCGATGGGTTTATCCGAATAATGTATCTTACCGTCTTTATCGGTCCACTTATAAACCGTGGCTTGAGCGCAAAGGGCAAAAAATAACAGGGAGAGAGTAAGGGAGAAGCGCATAGGAGTTCCTTTGTTACATATCTTTATGCTCTTCAAGATTAGCTTCTTTTTAGCCAAAAATCATGAGTAAATTGTCTTAGTACCAAGAGATTAAAATTTCCCCCCCTGATATGTCATCCTATCGTTCACCTTTAATTGGTTCGATGATCTGGGTCGCATTGAGGTCATGGTTCAAGATCTCTGCAGCCCAATGCGCTTACCTAAGGCTCGTAGCATGTTGCCAGAACTGTCCCCATACTGACTCGCCATCGTCGAGGAAAAGTAGGCGTCTAAACCCTCGGGGCTGTTAGCATCAGAATTGTAACTATCTTGATGATGCCGATATTTTTTAATCTGTCATGTGCGCAATTGATGAGGACATTGATGGCGAAGACTCCGACACCAGCACAGATAAGCAGAGCTGAAAGTAAAATGAAGGACGAGCGATAGGGACCCAGTTTTAGCCACATACAATAGATCTATTAATTAAGTCAGATCACAGACTTACCGACAGCTAGAGGCTCCAAACTATATCTGAGTGTCAACTCACCTGAGAAGTGGCGTAGGTACTAAAGCAGGCCTGCAAGAGCAGCGCAGACCAGCTTTAGTCTAATTCATCGTCAGCACGATGCTAACGGCCTCTCTTGCCTTCTCTGATCTTACCACTCTGACGGGCATTGCGAGAACGATTTAGCCCTGCACGATCTAAATTACTATTATTCATCTGTTGGCTGGAAGTACTCGGTCTAGTTGGCGTCGTCGTTGGCTTGCTGATGTTCCGATTATGTAAACTGTTATCTGTGTTCTGACGCATCTCAGGTGTAGGAGTCCAACTGTCTCGGTCACGACTCTGCCATTGGCCATTGTTATCTCGAGCCAGGTTGCCATTCTTGTCGGCAAACACATCATTGGCGCGGCTGGAATTATGAGTCGCTTGCCTAGACTTGTTATTAAGCTTAGCCGGGTCGGCATTGCGGACTCGATTATTCTCGCGGTTATAGAGGTTGCTGCCAGCCGTGATGTTAGCTGGGATATTGTTATTTTTTGCTAACTTAGTGGAGATGTCGTTTCGGTTGCCTATGCTGATGCTATTGCCAATATTGATGTTGCCTGTGTTAATCACCACGGGTCGACGATAACCGCCACCATAGTAACCACCACAACACCGAGCCGGGGAGTAGTGTCGACCCCAGCCTGCATTCCAGCCTACACCAACGCGGAAGAAGCCATTACTCCAGCTTACGCCGACATTCCATCCCGTCCATGGGTTGTAGCCAACATGTAGGCCCCATGTCGGCGGGCGCGGGTAGTAGTATCGACCCCAATAAGGTGGGTAATACCAGCCCGTGCCGTAGACAGGCACGCCATAGTAGGGGTAGGACCACATATAGCCAGGAGTGTATCCAACGTACACAATTTCTGGTGTGGAGTCATATATTGCGACATAGGTGGTGTTGTAAACTGGCGAGCTGGGAGGAATTTTGGCCAACTCTTCAGTGGGAATATTATCCGCGACAATCCAGGGGCCTGTTGCCGAGCTGGCGGTGAACCAAACTCCGTTGTCGACCGCATAATATTGCTCATTAATATTCAGCACCTGAGTGCTGGTGTTAACGGCATAGGCGACCTGAGTGCCGGGAATTGATTCAAATTTAGGGTCACCATCATAGGTAACGTCAAGTGTAGCCTCGCTACGCTTGATGGCTGCAGTTTGGGGGATCTGTGCATCGAGCATGGCCTCGTCGGCTTCTTGTGTACCCGCGACGGAGACTCTCAAGCCACCAATATCTGATCCCGGCGGAATATCATTAAAACTGGCGGGCAGCTTATCGGCGCGAACAAATGTCCAGGGGCCAGTCTCCTTGTTTGCTTTAAACCAACGTCCGGAGAGGAGCAGGTACATGTCACTAGTGGATGTGTCTCTTATCCAAGCCGTCTCGGTGTTACTCACATAAAGTAACTTGCCTTGGGATAGGCTCTTCCACTGAGGTTTACCCTGGGTTGCCACTAGCTCGCTGGGTTCCTCGACTGCGATCACAGCAGGAGCGACGCTGGCATTAGCCCTTTCTTGGTCGGATGCGGGGAGCATCTGCACCAAATCTTCGGGTGGATAATCCGTGACGCGCCATGGCCCCATCGGGTGATCCGCGACATACCAGAATGTGCCACTGCTGAGGTAAACCTTGTTTGTCTTAGTATGGCGAGCAACGGCGAAAGGTGTATTTAATGCACGTTCATAGGGGCTGTTTTCTATGTCTCTGAATTGAGCCGAGCCATCATATGACAGTAAGACGCTGAGCTGCTGGCGAAAGATAATATTGGGGGCATCATTTTTAATGGCCTCCAGGCTGTGCTTTTCTTGTTCTGCATTGGCTAGGCTGGCGGAGAGTCGCGCCATCGATATCTCGAAGGTGCTATTAGCGAGTGCGTTCTCCACCACATTGGTAAACTTTTGCTCGGCAGTTGCCGTCGAATCTGGCCATTTGACGCGTGTGACTGCCAAGTTTCTGACCCTGGCATTGTCACTGTCGGTATCCAGGCGTGCACTAAACCAAAATACACCAAATATAGGCGGCTTGTTGTCGATAAACTCGAGCGACATTGCCGCTCGGCCCTGAAGAATATTACCGGAAAGAGACTCGGGCTGAGGTTGATAAACAACAATAGTCCCTTGCTTATGCGTGACTTCCTGTGGCCATTGCATGGCGTTGACATCGAGTGTCCCTATTAGCATAAGAGTAATCGCGGTGAAGATGAAGCCTAGCCAAGCTGTAATTTTAGAGGACATAACAGCGCCTTATTTAGAGGCCAATGTTAAAGCATAGTTGTTAATGTTGGCGCTCGCGATCGGATATAGAAGATGATGGCATACAGAGCCAAAAAGATGGAGCCAAAAAAAAGCCCTAAACAAGATGTTCAGGGCTGGTATCTAGTCACTTATGAACTAACAGCTAGCTCAGAGATTATAAGCTGTAGTAAAGTTCAAATTCGACAGGGTGAGTCGTCTGGTTAACGCGCTCAACATCTTCAGTCTTAAGCTTGATATATGAATCGATGAAATCGTCGCTGAAGACTTCGCCGCGAGTCAAGAATTCACGATCCGCATCCAGACACTCGAGTGCATTTTCTAATGACGTTGCAACGGTTGGAATTTCTGCTGCTTCTTCCGGAGGCAGATCATAAAGATCCTTGTCCATGGCTTCACCTGGGTGGGTCTTGTTCTGAATACCGTCTAGGCCCGCCATCAGCATAGCCGAGAATGCCAAATATGGGTTAGCCATAGGATCACCGAATCTGAGTTCGATACGACGTCCCTTAGGGCTTGGAACCAAAGGAATACGGATCGAAGCCGAGCGGTTAGCCGCAGAATATGCCAGCATTACAGGTGCTTCGAAGTGTGGGATCAGACGCTTGTATGAGTTGGTGGCTGGGTTAGAGAAGGCGTTAATCGCACGAGCATGCTTGATCACACCGCCGATAAAGAAAATTGCCATCTCGCTCAATCCGCCGTACTTGTCGCCGGCAAATAGGTTAGTGCCATCTTTGGCTAGCGAGATATGCACGTGCATGCCGCTACCATTGTCGCCAACGATAGGCTTAGGCATAAAGGTGGCTGTCTTGCCGTAAACATGGGCAACGTTATGCACCACGTATTTTAATACCTGAACTTCATCGGCCTTGAGCGTTAGCGTGTTGTAACGTGTGGCGATCTCGTTCTGACCGGCGGTAGCCACTTCATGGTGATGAGCCTCGACAACTTGACCCATCTCCTCGAGAATAAGACACATGGCGCTACGGATATCTTGTGAAGAATCGACCGGAGGCACAGGGAAGTATCCGCCCTTAACGCCAGGTCTGTGGCCCGTGTTACCACCTTCGTAGCTGGTTCCTGAGTTCCAGCTGGCTTCTTCGGCGTCTAGCTTATAGAAGCAGCCTGACATATCGGCGCCATACTTAACGTCGTCGAACAGGAAAAATTCTGGTTCTGGACCGATCAATACGGTATCTGCCAAGCCAGTAGAGCGAAGATACTCTTCGGCTTTCTTGGCGATAGAGCGTGGGTCACGGTTATAACCTGTCATGGTGCCAGGATTGAGAATATCGCAACGTATGTTAGCCGTGGTATCTGCGGTGAAAGGATCCAATACGAAGCTGTCGGGATCTGGCATTAATACCATGTCGGATTCGTTGATGCCCTTCCAACCTGAAATAGATGAACCATCGAACATCTTGCCGTCTTCAAAAAAATCTGCATCGACCTGATGCGAAGGAATTGAAACATGCTGTTCTTTACCGCGGGTATCGGTAAAGCGTAGATCAACAAACTTAACTTCTAATTCTTCGAGTTGTTGTAACACTGATTCAGCTGACATTCTAAGTCTCCGAGTAGGGTAAAGGCTAAGCCCTTATTTATTTCTAAATTTCTATTAGCGCTTTTATGCGATTCTGACTTTTAATAAGCTAGACTCGTGCCAAAAGCGTAAGATTATGATTTTTAAGAAAACTGAAGCGGCATGCTGCACGCAGATATGAAAGTATGCACTATGGTGGTGCGTTAAGTGGTCTATCTTGGTGCGATCACCATGATGGTGCGAAGGCAGACAAACATACTATTCATAGCTGACTAAAAAATAATCCTGTGCGAGAGCACTCGGCTAGAGTAGAATGACACGTTTTTTATTGCAACAGCTATTATTAAGGCTGTTTCAAATATCCCACAATAATATAGATGGTAAGAGGTTTATTAGTGTTAGAGAATTTACGTAACATCGCCATTATTGCACACGTTGACCATGGTAAAACTACCCTGGTAGACAAGTTGCTGGCGCAGTCTGGAACCCTTGAGTCCCGAGGAGAAGCCACTGAGCGGGTGATGGATTCAAACGATCTTGAAAAGGAACGTGGAATCACGATTCTTGCAAAGAACACTGCCATCAAGTGGAATGATTACCGTATCAACATCGTGGATACTCCAGGTCACGCCGATTTCGGTGGTGAAGTTGAGCGCGTTCTTTCTATGGTTGATTCAGTATTGCTACTTGTCGACGCAGTTGACGGTCCAATGCCACAGACTCGCTTCGTCACAAAGAAAGCGTTCGCCCTAGGTCTTAAGCCTATTGTTGTTATCAACAAGATTGACCGTCCTGGTGCGCGTCCTGATTGGGTTATCGACCAAGTTTTCGATCTGTTCGACAACTTAGGTGCTACCGATGAGCAGTTAGACTTCCCAATCGTTTATGCTTCTGCATTGAACGGTTTCGCCGGTCTGGACCCTGACATCACTGAAGGCGACATGACGCCACTGTTCGAGACGATTGTCGAGAAAGTTTCTTCACCCGATGCTGATGCAGAAGGTGATCTACAGATGCAGATCTCCCAGATCGATTACAACAACTACGTGGGCGTTATCGGTATCGGTCGCATCAAGCGCGGCAGCATCAAGACTAACCAGCAAGTGACCATCATCAGTGCCGATGGTACGAAGCGTAACGGTAAAGTTGGTCAGGTACTAGGTTACATGGGTCTTGATCGTACCGAAGTTGAAGTCGGTACTGCCGGTGACATCGTGGCTGTCACGGGTCTGGGTCAACTCCTTATCTCGGATACTGTCTGTGCTACTACTAACGTAGAGGCATTGGAGCCCTTGTCTGTCGATGAGCCTACTCTGACTATGACCTTCCAGGTCAACACCTCTCCATTCGCGGGTAAAGAAGGTAAGTACGTGACTTCACGTAACATCCTTGAGCGTCTGCAGCAGGAGCTGATACACAACGTAGCGCTACGTGTTGAAGAGACCGAGAGCCCGGATCGTTTCCGTGTTTCTGGTCGTGGTGAACTTCACCTGTCAATTCTGATCGAAAACATGCGTCGTGAAGGTTACGAGCTAGCCGTGTCTCGTCCAGAAGTTATCGTTAAAGAGATCGATGGCGTGATGTGTGAGCCATTCGAAAACTTGACTGTTGACATTGAAGAGCAGCATCAAGGTTCTGTTATCGAGAAGCTGGGTATCCGTAAAGCTGACATGCGTGACATGCAGTTAGACGGTAAGGGTCGTGTACGTATCGATTTCGTTATCCCAAGTCGTGGCCTAATTGGTTTCCAAACTGACTTCATGACAGCCACTTCAGGTTCTGGCCTTATCTACCATTCATTCGACCATTACGGTCCAGTGAAAGGCGGTGATATCGGTCAGCGTGCTCGTGGCGTATTGATCTCTAACGGTACTGGTAAAGCACTGACTTTCGCCCTGTTTAACCTTCAAGCTCGTGGTCGTCTATTTATCGGACACGCCGCAGAAGTGTATGAAGGTCAGGTTGTCGGTCTGCATGCTCGCGCAAATGACTTAACGGTTAACTGTTTGAAAGGTAAGCAGCTGACTAACATGCGTGCATCGGGTACCGATGAGGCGCAAGTACTGACTCCGCCTATCAACATGACACTCGAGCAGGCGCTTGAGTTCATCGATGATGACGAATTGGTAGAAGTTACGCCGCTGAACATTCGTGTTCGTAAGCGTTACTTGAGCGAGAACGAGCGTAAGCGTCATAACCGTAAGTAATCTTTTTGATTGGTTACGTTAATCGAAACGTAAGGTTTCGAGTTGCGTAAGAAAAGCCCTGAGCATGCAAATGCTCAGGGCTTTTTTATGTCGGGAACATTTACCAGTACCCAGGGATGGGCAAGTACTGGTATTTGTACAGGGCCTCTTGTAAGTATGAGTTATCCCCGGAGTACAGGATGTACTAGGAGGGGATTTGTATTGGCCTCAAATTAGGCCAAGTGGAATTGGATTGGGTTCATTGGGCTAGTTTGGAATTTGGCAATGTTGCGAATGCCATTACTTCATGGTTATCTATCACCTGCCGTGGGTCTAGCTGCTTCATGAAAATGGCATGCAGGGTAGTGTGGGGGCCGGAGGCTAGATACCTCCGGCTACCCGATTATGCCTTAAAACTATTAAATTAAACAAAACAGATGTTTGCAACTTTCACAACATCACCTGATACCCAAATATTGGATACTGTCGATTCTTTTGTTTCAACGTAAGCTTCGATTTCACTTGGCCTGCCTAATAACCTACCTTGTGAGATGATTATAGGTGAATCACAAAGGGCTAATTCATGTTTAACAAGAAAGGCGGCAGTAGGACCCGCTGCACTTCCTGTGGCAATATCTTCTACAGAACCATGGTTATCCCACGTTCTACCTTCAAAGTTTAATATGTCGATAATATACACAAATTTTGCACCAAATCTTTCTAATAACTTTTCGAAGTATCCGATACCAATATTGGCATTCTCTATTCCACTAGTTATCGGAACAATTAGATAAGGCAAACCTGTTGAAATTACTTCTAACGGATAATTAGCCAAATTTTTTGAGCTTAAATTTAATGCTGATAGCGCTTCTTCTGCTTCGTTGAAAGTCAGAGTACGAATATACTCTGGTGTCCCTTGCGCCATCGATGCATAAAAATATGTATCTGTTTTTTTAGTTTTCACAGTAACAGATTTTTGGTTTAAATCTATTTTCCACTCTCTTGGCTTGAGATCTCCAGATTCTTCATGGAGGTGAGCGGCTAAACCAATGATGGGATGGCCAGCAAAATCGAGCTCTTCCTCTACAGTAAAGATTTTTGCCCTAACAGATGACTCGTGATCATTTACTTTAACGAAAATCGATTCAAATTGACGCATTTTTTGCGTAAGCGATAACATTTCATTCGCATCTAAAGAATCGTAATCATAAAATATTGTTAGTCCATTGCCTGAAAGCTTCTCTTTAGCAAATACGTCCACTAGTTTACATTTCATAAATTATTACTTATTCCTTTAAGATTAAATTAGATCACACTATAAATTACAAAGACGCATAACGCCCAGCTAATAAGTGAGCCTAGAGCTGGCAGTAAATGGGATGGCTGCCTTCGGTGTTTTTCAAGATAGCTAGGAGTCTCCTCTGGTTTTTGGCTCTGAATACCTTAAACGGACTCAGCAGGTTAACGTTAACTGCCCATGTTTACTTGTTAGTCATAATTTCATATTCTCCCCTAGCGCCATGTTGGCGGGAAATATAAGGGAGTGATATCGCTAATCACTCTCGCACGGATTGGCTTCTTTCATAATCACGGATGTACAGATGAACCAGAAAAACCTTACGCCCTGTGCGTTACTACTGACGCTCGCCACTAGCCTAGTGCTGACAGCTTGTAATGTTAACGACAGCAAGGATCCTCAGGCTAAAGTTGCCGCCCAAGTCGGGCTCAGACCCCTGTTTCTGGTACGCCAGATGCAAGACAGCCAGCTCAAGACACAACTGGCGCAATGCGCCAGCGACAATTTTTACCGCAGCGACTTCTCCATAGGTCATAGAGGCGCGCCGATGCAGTTCCCCGAGCACACCAGAGAGTCTTATCAGGCGGCCATCGACTCGGGCGCAGGTATCGTAGAGTGCGACGTCACTTTCACTTCAGACAAGGCCTTGGTTTGTCGCCACTCCCAGTGTGATTTGGCTGATACCACCAATATATTGGCCATCCCTGAACTTGCCAGCCAGTGCACCAGGACCCTCTCAATGGTGTAACGGCTAGCGCAACGTGCTGCACCAGTGATATCACCTTAGCCGAATTTAAGACCTTAAGAGGCAAGATGGAGGGGGCTAATCCTAATGCCAGCAACGTAGCAGAGTATATGGCTGGCACTGTCAATTGGCGAACGGATCTCTACGCCGGCAACGGCACCCTGATGACCCACGCCGAGAGTATCCAGCTGTTCGACAAGGCAGGCATTAAGATGACGCCGGAGCTCAAAGAGGCCAGCGTGCAGATGCCCTTCGATGGTTTTAGCCAGCATGACTACGCTCAGAAGATGCTCGACGAATACACGGCTGCGGGTATCGACCCTGCTCGTGTTTACCCTCAGTCTTTCCATCTCGAAGATATCACCTATTGGTTAGCTAACGCCCCCGAGTTTGCGGCTCAAGCTGTGTTTCTCGATGATCGATACGATGATGCTGGCTTCGACCCACAGAGTGAGACCAGCTGGGTGCCCTCGATGACGGATTTGAAGGATCAGGGCGTGGAAATTATCGCCCCGCCTCTGTGGGTGTTGGTCACTCTGGATAACGAAGGCGCGCTGATCCCTTCTGACTATGCCAATGCCGCCAGCGAGGCCGGGCTTAAGATCATCGCCTGGTCACTGGAACGCTCTGGCCTGCTGATCGACGGCGGTGGTTGGTACTATAAAAGCATCACGGATGCCATAGACAACGAAGGCGATGTGTTCGAGCTACTGGATGTGTTGGCTAAAGATATCGGCGTGATGGGCGTGTTTTCTGATTGGCCGTCAACCGTGACGTACTACGCTAACTGCACTGGTAGATAAGAGTACTAAGTAGCAAGGGGGCAGGTTATTTCACTGCCCCATCATTTATATCAATAGAGATATTCATTAAAGAATCACAACACACCGGCCACGCATCAGGACCTAGGGATAATCGACCCCATAATGCAACAGCGTCGAGTTTTCAGCTGCGGATAAATGTTGAATAATTCTCTAGCGAGTATGAAGGCTAGGCTTATTGGTGCTGCTAGAGCGACAGTTCTGATTTCTTCGCCAATGTACAACTATGGCATGCCAGCGGTGCTGAAAGCATGGTTCGACCAGGTGATTAGAGTGAATAAGACTTTCTCTTTTGATTTGGCGAGGGGGGACTTTCCTTTGGAACCCATGATGTCGGGAAAAACACTCGTGCTCATTTCATCAAGCGGTGAGTTTGGCTTTGAAATTGGCGGTATTAGAGAAAAGATGAACCACTTAGGGCCACATATTGAAGTGTTAGGAAAATATCTAGGTGTTGAGGCTTTCTATGAAATTCAATCAGAGTATCAAGAATTTGACGATGCAAGGCATGAAAAGTCTCTTAAAGATGCCCTCGCAGCTATAGAGGCGCTTGTACAACAGCTTTCTGGCGACTAGTTAATCGAAGACATACCTTGCTTGTAAAAAATTCTGATGTAGATACGGCTGCTCGCTTCGATGACATGGCGAGGTTTTACAAGGTGAAACTCTTCGAGCGAGAGATAGAAAGATATGGCTGTCTTGCCCTGCTCTACCTCCTGAATCCATTCAGTCGTGTGCGGAGCCGCATGCAGGGTGGTGTGGGGGCTGGAGGCTAGACACCTCCGGTTACCCGATTAGTTTGTATAAGTTCTCAACCAGTTACCAATTAAACTTGTGCATGCCTCAACAGAAATGACATCCCTAATTGATAGGTTACAATTGTCACGGACTTGATTTGCAGCCTCAATATAAATATCCCTAAAGTGATCATCGTAATTTGCCAAGTACCTAGAAATTGAATTTAATGAATCTGGCGGTGGGTTATCCGTATTTCTTTGGATCACCCGAGATAGGCATATTTCCATAGGTTGATCTAACAAAACCACATAATCTATTAATGAAGAAATTGAATCACGCTCCCTTCCAAAGGGCTCTTCTAGAAAAATATACTTGCTATCGTTACTCCTAATCAGTTTGCCAAGAGCACTAGCCAATTCAGGAGTTTTAATCTCTGATACGTTTGCCCCATTTTCATACCACTCTTTCATATTGGCTGGATATGTGTGGTTTACGACAAAGTCATCAAAGTGCAAATTAGGGCATTTAAATTCATCAGATAATTTCTTAACTAGTGTAGTTTTTCCGCAACCAGAAGCACCACTTATAGCTATAACTTTCACTTGACTCATTTATTACACCAATGCCTGATTTGCAAACTAACGCCCAAATAATGGACTAAAAATAGTTGGTTAAAATTAGCTACGCAGGAGAAAAACCAACTGTTTTTAGTCCTGATTTATTTGCTTGTTAGCTACGGATGTCAATATTTAGTTTTTTTTCATCACGTAAATAACCCAGTTGGTACAACTCCATTGCTATCTTTTTAAGTTCTCGACTTTCTGGTACTGCTCTATTTTCAGTCTCTACAAGTACTTGGTATCGCTTCTGCATCAATCGTATCTCTTGGTCTTTCTTTCGACATTCAACACACCGAGTACAATGTGCATCTATCCAAAAACCAAGTTCCTCAAACCAATGTTTCTGCTCTTGAGCAAAGAAGATAAATGGGCGACCGCACACCTCACATTCCTCTTCTATATCTACATATGTGGAACGAGGATATATCGCGTAATTCTGTTTAGTGGTGTCAGCAGCAATAGCAGTTTCGGGAAAAAAATTAAGGCCAGAGTACCTCCAATGAGACATTGCCCCCCTGTGTCAGGATAGTTGTCACCCCTTAAAATAATCCATTAAATCAATATAGGGGGCGGTAAACAGAGAGCGAGATGACCCGATATTCACAAGAACGTAAAGAAGCGATCCTTAAAAAGTTATT
>NZ_JABSSM010000009.1 GCF_013214165.1 Shewanella sp.
CCGGCTGGGTATAATCCTTTGGTATTGATGCTCTGATAATCTGCGTTACGTTTGATTTGAACCGGTGATGAGGTGCGTGTTTCTACGCCGGTGAGCAGGGCATCATCATGGGCAAATCCGGGGATCTTGTTATTAAACGCGGGTAAGGCTTCACGAATAGCCTCAATGGCAAAATCAGGCAGGCTAGTACTGAGATCTGTCATGGTGACGTCTGGCTTATAGGACGGCTCTACATCACCGTATGGCTGGGCTTGAGCCCCTTTCAAGAAATCACCCACTCGTTGCGCCGGGGCTTGATAAGTGCTACCCCCCAAGATGTAGGCATGACGTTCTAGCTTGCGCTGGAGTGCGATGCCTTGCAGCGGATCGTTATCGAAATCGCTCGGTGCAACGCCGACTACGATGGCACTGTTGGCATTACGCTCACTGCGAGAATATTGGCTCATGCCATTAGTGACCACGGCTTCAGTTTCTGATGTGGCCGCCACGACAACGCCGCCAGGGCACATACAGAAGCTATAAACCGAACGACCACTCTTGCAATGGTGCACCAATTTGTAATCCGCAGCACCTAAGATCGGGTGACCCGCATTACTACCAAAGCGCGCTTGGTCAATCAGTTGTTGCTTATGTTCGATGCGAAAACCCACCGAGAAAGACTGGGCTTCAAGGTAAACACCTTTATCATGCAACATCTGTACAGTGTCACGTGCACTGTGGCCAATCGCCAAGGTGACATGCTTGGAATTGATGACTTCGCCGCCCTTGAGCGTCACACCAGTCACCTGGTTGTCGACGATATTGAGTTCTTCAACCCGGGTTTCGAAACGAATATCACCACCAAGCTCGATGATCTTGCTGCGCATACGTTCGACCATAGTAACTAGCTTGAACGTGCCTATATGAGGCTTGCTGACATAAATAATTTCAGCTGGAGCACCGGCGGCAACGAATTCTTGTTTCACTTTTAAGCCGAGAAAATTGGGATCTTTCACCTGACTGTATAATTTACCGTCAGAAAATGTCCCGGCACCGCCTTCACCAAACTGCACGTTTGATTCGGTATTTAATTCACCTTTACGCCAGAAACGGAAGGTATCTTTTGCGCGTTCATGTACAGATTTACCGCGCTCTAAAATGATAGGTTTGAAACCCATTTGAGCCAGAATTAAGCCGGCAAAAAGACCACACGGCCCCATACCAATAACGACGGGGCGCTCTTGTAAATCGACAGGCGCTTGAGCGACATACTTATAATTCGTGTCTGGTGATTGTCTTACCAGTTGATCCTGTTCAAAACGGGATAACAGCTGGTCTTCATCAACATTGTTTAATGTCAAATCCAAGGTGTAAATCAAAGTGATTTTATTACGTTTACGCGCATCATAACCCCGTTTAAAGATATGGATGTCGACAAGCTGCTCTGCCGTGATCGACAGTTTATCAAACACAAAATTGCGCAATGCATCATCGTCATGATCTAACGGTAATTTGACTTCGTTTAGACGTATCATCGGGTGGTTACCTAACAGGGAATATGGTTCATAATCTATGGCGCGCAGTTTACGTGATTTAGGCTAAAAATGAAAATAAAAAGGCAACGACTATCAGCCAGATGCCAGCTCTACAGCTGAGCGCCAGCTGGGGGGCTGTAGTCATTTATCCATCCCTAGAACCATGGATAAAGCTTAAGCGTGTTCGAGATCAGTATGACGCACCTTGCCGTCTCTCCGGCGTGCTTATCACTGTCATTCTGGCATTCTCACTTCCTGTCTTTCCGCGTGCTTACCACTGTCATTCTGGCTTTATTACCATTGTCATTCTGGCTTTATTACCATTGTCATTCTGGCTTTATTACCATTGTCATTCTGGCTTTATTACCATTGTCATTCCGGCTTTATTACCATTGTCATTCCGGCACTCTTGTTAGCCGGAATCCACTTCTGAGAACTTAAAGCCAGAGCTGGATACCGGAACGAGTCCGGTATGACAGCAAAAGGAACAAGCCCGGGAAGACCAAAAGGAACAAGTCCGGTATGACAGCAAAAGGAACGAGTCCGGTATGACAAAAGAGGCAACGCGTTGTAGATAATTCTGGCGCGACTTTGCTAGTGTATTTCCGGCACGCTTATTGGTCGGAATCCATTCAATATGGTCTTTCCGGCATGCCTGTTGGCCGGAATCCACTTCTGAGAACCTAAAGACAAGAGCTGGATCCCGGAACAAGCCCGGGAAGACCAAAAGGAACAAGTCCGGTATGACAGCAAAAGGAACAAGCCCGGTATGACAGCAAAAGGAACAAGCCCGGGATGACACATCATGGTTCTATGAGTCGATGAAGAGTGCCAACGACCTTGAAAAACCCCGCAAGTCATTTTACTTTTCATGATCAGAGTAAAATGATTGTGACAATACTCTATGCAAAGGCTTTAATTAACGTCTAAATCTTTTTACGACACCTTGATAGATAAAGTAAGCCGCGACCGTGACTATGATGAAGGGGACGACGATGACTGCAACGTTGAACATAAACTTAGTCACCGGAATGATGATAAACGTTGCCATGAGTAATATGGCAAAGGTGAGTAATGCGATAAGGGTAATTTGATTCATGCTTTTCCTGAGTTGGTGCTTGTACTTATTGCTACTTGTTGCCAGTTCTTTAGGACTGAAAGTTATCCAGCTAACCCAACGAAACAACGCCTAACGACTTTATAGTATTATCGCAGCCTTATCTTATTCATCCCTTAATTGAGGTAAAAAAATGATACTGAGCTGTAGAAGTTGAGATGCTAGTCAAGCACGTGCTGTGCTCATTTAATAGACAGTGCAAGCAGATGACTCGGGGGAAACTGCTTGCGCTGTAAGTACTCATATGCGACTCACAGTATGAGCCGTTAGAACAAGACGGTATCTTAGCCGTACTTTCCCTCGTCTTTCCGGCATTCTCACTTCCTGTCTTTCTGGCATTTTTTCCACTGTCTTTCCGGCATTTTTTTAGGCCGGAATCCACTTCTTAGCACTTAAAGCCGTGAG
Source organism: Shewanella sp. (assembly GCF_013214165.1). Classification (GTDB taxonomy): domain Bacteria; phylum Pseudomonadota; class Gammaproteobacteria; order Enterobacterales; family Shewanellaceae; genus Shewanella. Next base: position 3,037 of record NZ_JABSSM010000009.1, read on the forward strand.
TTTGATCCCGGAACGAGCAAATCTGAATCGATAATTACTGGTCATTATCTAAGGATCATTTGCTCACGTTCTGGGCCGACTGATACCATTTTAATTGGTACACCCATCAAGGCTTCTATGCGAAGCACATAAGCTTGGGCGGCTGGGGGTAGGCTGGCAAATGTTCGGCAACCTGTGATGTCTTCGCTCCAACCTTGCATCTCTTCATAAATAGGCGTTAGGGCTGCGGTTTGAGGCCAGATTGGGTTTTGTGTGTGTTCACCGGCGTAGGATACACAGATTTTCAGATCTTTCATGCCAGTTAAGCAGTCAATCTTAGTCAGTGCGATTTCGGTGGCGGCTTGTAGCTCGACACCGTTACGGGTTGCGACGGCATCGAAATATCCCATATCACGAGGACGACCCGTTACTGCGCCGTATTCATTAGATGCTTCACGGAAGTTATCTTGCTCTTCCATTGCGGTGACTAATGTACCCGTACCCACAGATGAGCTGAATGATTTTGCCACGGCAATGATCCGCTCCGGGCGTAGCGCCGGTAAACCACTGCCAATGCCGGCATAGGCCGCCGTTACGTTTGAAGAGGTTGTCCATGGGTATTCGCCATAAACCAAGTCGCGGCCTGCACCGAGTTGTGCTTCAAACAACAAGTTAGCCTGGTTGCTTTGCATGACTTTTAGTGGTTCAGTCACGTTACAGATAAATTCACGCCAAGGGGCTGTGACTTCTAATAACCATGCTGTCATCTCTTCGGCGCTTTGGCTGAAGTCACAGCTTGGGTATAGGGCGTTTAATTGGGGCATTTTCCAATCGAGCATAAATTGAATACGCTCAAGTAGCACTTCAGGTTGCATTAACCAGCCGACAAGAATGCCTTTTTTCATGACACGGTCGCCATAGGCGGGGGCTATACCTTGACGAGTTGAACCGTAGGCTGCATCGCCCAAGCGCTCTTCTTCCAGGGTATCTTCGAGTGCGTGTAGAGGCAGACATAAGGTGGCACGATCTGAGATGTGTAACTTAACACTCACGCCAGCCGCTTTCACCTCGGCAATCTCTTCGCTTAATGCTGCAGGGCTGATGACCATGCCAGGGCCGAGTACCGCAATACAGTCTGGATTAAATATGCCGCTGGGAAGCTGGTGTAATTTAAAGGTGCCAAAATCATTGACCACGGTATGACCCGCATTATTGCCACCTTGAAAACGAATGCTTGCAGAGGCATCTGCCGCAAGAAAATCAACGATACGGCCTTTACCTTCATCGCCCCAATTGGCACCCACAACAACAATAGACGGCATAACTCACACTCCTGAATAATTAAGAGGCTATGCTAATTCAACGAGTGAGATATGGAAAATTAATAATTATTATCGATTTGATAAGTAACTCATATATTATGAGTAGAGAAACGACTTAAATAACCAGGTAAAAGTATGCTTGACCTCAATTGGCTTAGAACGTTTGTCACCTTAGCGCAGCAGCAACATTTTGGTAAGGCAGCGGCGGCGCTGCATATGACTCAGCCTAATGTCAGCCTGCATATCAAGCAGTTAGAAAGTACCACCCGAGTTAAGCTGATTGAGCGTACCCCATTTCACTTGACTCAGGCTGGAGTTAGGTTACTGCTATCGAGCCAAAAAACCTTAATGGAGTTGCAGGTCTGTCAGGCGGATCTCAATGCGATCAACGACCTTAGCCAAGGAACGCTTACCATTGCGGCCAGTGATATCATTTCACGGTTACTCTTGATCTCACCATTTCAGCTGTTTAAGGCCCAGTTCCCGGGGATCGATTTTTCGCTGTTAAATACCACCTCATCACAAGCATCAGAACTGGTTAAAAATGCCCAAGCGGATTTAGGCTTTGTGATCGCCCAAAAAGAGAGTCAGCCGTTACATTTCACCGAGTTACAACAGATACACTGGTGCGCACTAGGAGATAACCTAGCGCTATGGCAACAGGCGAAACGACAGCCTGAATTGGCGTTAGAGAGTGAACCCACCTTGATCTTATTGGGCCACGATACTCGTACCCGAGACCTACTCGATTCAGCGCTGCCATCTTTGAATTTACCTCAGTATCGAATCATGGAAGTCGGCAGTGTCGATGCACAAATAGACTGGGCAGAAGCGGGTTTTGGTGTGGCGATAGTGCCCGAGTTTTCAATTTATACTAAGCGACATCTAAAGACCAAGGTGACGCCGCTACCCGAGTTTCCCACCACCAGCCTTGGTTATATTGTGCGACAAAACCAGATACTGTCGAAAGCCATCAAACAGTTATTAAGATGGGTCGATGAAGAGATCATCCGATTGCAGAATAGGTAGAGCCAATGACTTATCGTCTTTCCGGCATGCCTGTTGGCCGGAATCCACTTCTGAGAACTTAAAGACAAGAGCTGGATCCCGGAACAAGCCCGGGATGACCAAAAGGAACAAGCCCGGGAAGACCGTAAAAAAGCTAACAATGGATCTCGGAACGAGTCCGGTATGACAAAAGAGGCAACGCGTAGTAGATAATTCTGGCGCGACTTTACTAGTGTCTTTCCGGTACGCTTACTTACTGTCATTCCGGCACTCTTGTTGGCCGGAATCCACGGTTTCGCACCTAAAGACAAAAGCTGGATCCCGGAACGAGTCCGGGATGACTGGAACGAGGCCGGGATGACTGGAACAAGGCCGGGATGACTGGAACAAGGCCGGGATGACTGGTAATGAGTAAAAATCATTCACAACATGTCATCGGTTTATTTTTAAACTTTAATTTACAAATCCATTCAATGTCTTGGATCTATTTTAACCTGATATATACACCTTAATCCTGTAAGATGATTTAGCGTAACAAGTGTAGGTTGTGCCTATTTTGATACGCCACAATGAACACTCAAAACAAAATGAGTAGATATTATGTTTTTATATATTACAGGGTTAAGTGTGCTCATTATGATCTTGTGCGCGGCTCTCTATGTGATTTATCGCAATATACATAGAGGGCGGATCAGCAAATCTAAAGAATATAATGTGTTATTTGATGAAGATACGATAGTGGATGAGTTAATCACTCAGCTTATCGAAAAGAATCAAAACCAAGAAAACCAACAAAAAACCACACGAAGTAAACAAGACATCTTGGCGACTTTTGTCGACTTGCATAGGTCTGGCAGTTTTTGCGCTCAATTAACTGAGCAAGAGATCGTCTATTTTGTCAAAAAGAAGTTAAATATGGAGTCCAATAAACATGGATAGTAAGGTTCAATCAGATCAGCAATTCACTCGTGGTTCTCTTGCCCCGCAAAAGAGTAATCGTAACCTCATTTTAATTGCAGCTTGTATCACAGTTTTGGTGGTCATAGCGACGTTTATTTCCCAGATGATCGCCTGGAATGAAGCGGACGAACGTCTGGTTCATCAATCGGCATTTACCGGCGATCTCACGGTTATCAATCAAGCCGGGCCTTATTTCAAAGCCTTTGGCACTGTGTCAGCCTATAAAAAAGTGATTTCGATTAATTTTACCGGTGATGACGGTGCAACGGCGAGTGCCTTGGTTCCATTAATCCCGATCCGTTTCCTCGATACTACAACAGGTGACGCCCGCGGTGTGGCTCGTTTTAGGTTACCAGGTAATGTGCCAGCCGGAGAGTCAGGTTCATTACGGGGATTACTTAAAATCCACGAAGAATTTGGCTCGCAAGATACCTTAATCTCAAACCTTTTGATGCGTGCCACGACTGAAAATGTGAAGGCGTCCGCCAGAATGATGTCTGTAGAGCAACATTATTCAGGTGGTAATGGACAACTGAGCCAAGATTTTTCTGACCAACTCGTCTATGGTATTTTCGTTACCGAACAAATTTTCGGTTCTGGCAGCCGTCCTAAAACGGGCGAGTTTAATAATTTAAATAAACAGCAGCGGGTCACCATCAATATAAAACAAGATGAAGAAGGCAATGCATTGCGTAATTCGGCTATCTTAGGTGCCTATGGGATCACGGTCGTCGATGCGAGCATTATCGATATTGATTACGAAAGCAAAGTGAATGCCAGGCTCGAGGCACAGAAGCAGGCGGCTGCCGATGAGGCTCTGGCGAGACAAAACCTGAAGAAGGCTGAACAACAAGCGCGTACCGAAGTGGCTTTAGGTGAACAAGCCATCGCCAAGCAGAGAGCCGAATCGGAAAAGCTCAAAATTAAGGAGCAGATTGACGCCGAGCGGGTTAAAGCCAATGCGATTATCTCCGCGCAGCAACGTGTGGCCGTTAAAGCCGAGTTGGCTAAAGAGCAACATGAAATCTTGAAGCAGCAACGCCTCGAGGCCCAAGGTATGGATGTATTAGCCGAAGCGCGTCAAAGGGCTAAGTCTGCGGCGCTGGATCCTAAATATGTGTTCGATGAAACATTAAAAGCGGAAGTAAAAATCCAAACGGCGCTGTTTAACAGCCTAGGTAACAGCCGTCTGGTACCTGAGATAGTGATCGGCGGTGGACAGGGAGTGCAAAATAATGGCTCTGAGTTTATGCGTTTACTGGCTGCCGATGCGGCACTCAATCTTAAGAAGCGTTTAGACAATAGGCAATAGCCGTTTTCAGGTAATCACTGAGCCAGTTAATTAGGCTTGGTGATTAACTCGGTTTTATTGTTACTGCAGCCGGTATTATATCTATGGGTATAAATTGTATAGCGCTAGTTTAAGCGACTCAATAAGTTAAATACCCATAAACAAAAACGCCGCCAGACTCTAGTCTGGCGGCGTTTTTAATTGAAGCTAGGATTTGATTCAGCTATTGCGTCGCCTTAAGCAACTTTTCTGGCAGCGGCTTCAGCCGTGCTGGCTAGGTATTCATCGAAGCTGCCGTGGAAGTTGACCAGCTTCTTGTCTTTCACGTCTATGATGTGGGTGGCCAGTGATGAGACAAACTCACGGTCATGGCTGACGAAGATTAGCGTGCCTTCGAAAACCTTGAGCGCATTGTTCAAGGCTTCGATGGCTTCCATGTCCATGTGGTTGGTTGGCTCATCCATGATGAGCACATTGATGTCTTGCATCATCAACTTGCCGAACAAGAGGCGGTTCTTCTCTCCACCGGAGCAGTTCTTGGCTTTCTTGTTGGCATCGTCTTCGGTAAACAATAGACGACCTAACATGCCACGGACCGAAAGGTCGTTATGCTTAGGCGTGCGCCACTGTGACATCCAGTCAAATAACGACAGTTCATTCTCGAAATCAGCCGTGCTGTCTTGTGGGCAGTAACCGATAGCGGCATTTTCTGACCACTTGATCACGCCTTGATTGTGTGACAGCTCGTTAACTAGGCAGCGAAGTAGGGTGGTCTTACCCACACCGTTCTCACCGATAACGGCCAATTTAGCGCCCGCTTCTAGGATAAGCTCGCCGCCTTCGAATAAGGTTTCAGCGTCAAAACCATGGCCCAAATCTTCAATAACCAGCGCCTGGCGATGCATCTTCTTGCACTCATCGAAACGCAATGACGGTGTCATACGGCTCGACGATTTGACTTCATCTAAGCTGATCTTATCCAACTTTTTAGCACGAGAACTGGCTTGCTTGGCTTTAGATGCGTTGGCACCGAAGCGGTTGACGAAGTCCTGTAATTCGGCCATCTCGGCGCTCTTCTTAGCGTTACCGGATAATAGCTGCTCCTGGATAAGGCCAGATGCTTCGAGGAAGTACTCGTAGTTACCGGGATAGATACGTAGCTCGCCGTAATCGATATCCGCCATATGGGTACAGACAGAGTTAAGGAAGTGTCTGTCGTGGGAGATGATGATCATGGTGCATTTACGTTTATTTAGCTCGCCCGCTAACCAGGAGATGGTATGAATATCCAAGTTGTTGGTTGGCTCATCGAGGAGCAAGATGTCTGGATTAGCAAATAAAGCCTGGGCCAGCAGTACGCGTAACTTCCAACCCGGGGCAACTTGCTGCATTAAACCAAAGTGAAACGATTCTTCGATGCCCGCTTCGAGTAAGATCTCACCGGCACGAGACTCGGCGCTATAGCCGTCCATCTCGGCAAACTCACTCTCGAGTTCGGCGACCTTCATGCCGTCATCTTCGCTCATTTCTGGTAGCGAGTAGATGCGGTCACGTTCTTGCTTCACTTGCCAAAGCTTTGCATCACCCATGATCACAGTATCGACCACACTGTATTGCTCGAACGCAAACTGATCTTGGCTCAAGGTACCCACTTTAAGACCAGGTGTGATAGACACGTTGCCTGAGCTTGGTGCTAAAGTGCCACTGAGGATTTTCATGAATGTGGATTTACCACAACCGTTAGCGCCGATGAGGCCATAACGATTGCCGTGTCCAAATTTAGCTGAAATGTTTTCAAACAAAGGCTCAGCGCCAAACTGCATGGTGATGTTCGCGGTGGATATCAAAGAAATGTTCCTAGGTGTACAGGCAGGTTTTGAATTGACTCGCTTTTTAAAACTCAGGCCAAAATAACAACGTGCAATAATAATGAGTAAATTAGGTCGCGGATTATACAGAGTTTGAGCGCATTGGGCTAGTGAAGATCGCATCCCATCGCAAAGCACATGGTGAAAGACGCCAAAAAGCAGCGATAAGCGGTAAGGGAGGCATTCAGCATTCTGTTTCCGACACCCTTATCTAGTGTCTTTCAGCCCTATCAAGTACTGTCTGTCAGCACTCTCAATAGCGTCTTCCGGCATGCTTAACTAGTGTCTTTCCGCACTCTCAATAGTGTCTTTCCGGCACGCTCATTGGCCGGAATCCACTCACTACCGTCTTTCCGGCATTCTGTTGGCCGGAATCCATTTCTGAGAACTTAGAGCCAGAGCTGGATCCCGGAACAAGCCCGGGAAGACCAAAAGGAACGAGTCTGGGATGACAAAAGAGGCAACGCGTAGTAGATAATTCTGGTGTGTTGATCTAGCGTCTTGCCGGCATGCTTAACTAGTGTCTTTCCGGCACGCTCATTGGCGGTAATCCACTCACTACCGTCTTTCCGGCATTATTTTAGGCCGGAATCCATTTCTGAGAACGTAAAGACAAGAGCTGGATCCCGGAACGAGTCCGGGATGACTGGGACCAGAGCTGGATCCCGGAACGAGTCCGGGATGACAAGATGGTACGAGTCTGGTTCGATAATGGCTCTCGGTTCAGGCCTAAACCTCCAGTGTGTAATAAATAGTGGGTAATAAAAGATGTGAGCTAATTAATGTGTTAAATTTAATTAAAACCCTTCCTTAAAAGTTGATGTTAATGCCTTTTACTGTGACTCACATCATGGCGATATTACCCTTATTTATCTTAAATCGTAACATTCCCCTAGTCGCACTGGCCGTCGGCGCTATGGTGCCAGATTTTACGCTGTTCTTTCCGCTATCTGGCTATGATTTTTCTCACTCGGTACTGGGAGTGCTATTTTATTGCTTACCCGTAGGAATGATCTTGTATTGTCTATTCGTTCATCTCGGTAAACCATTTATCATCGATGCATCACCCGCTTGGCTATATTCCCGACTGCTGAGATTTCGCCATGGCTATTTGCCTTATACCCTCACTAATGTGCTACTAATTTCGTGCTCCATTATCTTAGGGGCGTTCACACATGTGATCTGGGACTCATTCACTCATAGGGAAGGGTGGGGGCTTGAGCTTATACCTTCATTACTGCAAACCGTCACACTTCTCGGTGTAGAGCTGCCTTGGTATAAAGTGATGCAGTATGCCAGCAGCCTGATTGGACTGCCAATGTTGGCGCTTTACTCATTCGTGATAATAATCCGCTTAGCGCCAGAGAAGACGACAGATATAAAGCGTTATAGGCCTATTACCTTATTTAGCATAATGGGGAGTTTTATGGCCATCCCTATTATCATCGCGGGTGCTCACCTTCAAGGTGATTTAGCATTTAATGCATTATTGGGTAATACACTTATTGATTCAATCAGTGTTAGCCTAGTATTATTGCTGCTGTACAGCTTATTAAACTGGCGATATCACAGCAGCGAGTAACTAATAAATTAGCAATATATAACAATCATAACCAGTGCAAGGAGGCCCTATGTTAGATTTTATCGATACCATTCCAAGTGATGCCCCATCACAGAGTCTTGTATTTCCTTTATCCATGAGTGAGTTTTCAGGTTCTATGGCGTCGCCCTTGGCATCTCAAACCATAGGCAGTTACTTTGATGATATCGTTAAACGTTATCCAGATAATCTGGCTGTGGTGGTACGGCATCAAAAGGTACGTTGGACCTATAAGCAGTATCAACAGCATATCGATGAACTTGCCATTGGCCTGCTCGAGCTCGGCATTAAGCCTGGCGATAGAGTCGGGATCTGGTCGCCCAATAATATCGAGTGGTGTCTGACGCAATTTGCTACCGCCAAGATTGGCGCCATCATGGTGTGCATCAATCCCGCTTATCGGCCCGAGGAGCTACAATATGCGCTGACGAATGTGGGCTGCTGCGCCATCATCTGCGCCGAGCGTTTTAAAACCAGTCACTATCTGGACATGCTTTATCAGCTGGCCCCTGAGTTATTGACCTGTGAGCCGGGCAAGTTAATGTCTGCTGCATTGCCTGCACTCAAGTCGGTGATCCGTATGGGTGATGGCGTGTCGGCGGGGATGTTTAATTTTAATCGGATAAAGCGCCCGTTAATCGCTAATGAACGCGCTAGGCTAGATCTGCTGGCCGCGACCCTGTCGCCTAGCCATGCCATCAATATTCAATTCACTTCAGGCACGACTGGCAGCCCTAAAGGGGCCACGCTTAGCCATCATAACATTCTCAATAATGGCTTGCTGGTCGCCGATGCCATGCAGCTCACCAGTGACGATAAGTTGTGCATCCCAGTGCCTCTGTATCACTGCTTTGGCATGGTGCTTGGCAATCTAGTGTGTATCGCCAAAGGCGCGGCTGCTGTTTTTCCTGGTGAATCATTCGAGCCCTTGGCGACATTAACCGCGGTTGAAAACGAGCGCTGCACCGGACTGCACGGTGTGCCGACCATGTTCATTGCCATGCTGGAGTTAGGCAGCTTTAACCAGTTCGATTTAAGCTCACTGCGGACTGGCATCATGGCTGGGGCCACATGTCCCGAAGAGGTGATGCGCCGGGTGCAGGATTTGATGTACATGAAGCAGGTCTTGATTGGCTATGGTCAGACAGAAACCAGTCCTATCAATCATATTACCGAAATCGATTCGCCCCTGATTAAGCGTGTCACGACCGTTGGCCGCGCTATGGCTCACACCCAAGTAAAAATTATCGATGAGTCGGGTAACACAGTGGCAATTAACCAGGCGGGTGAGGTGTGCTCAAAAGGTTATTGCGTGATGCAAGGCTACTGGAACGACGCCGAAAAGACACAGGCGACAATCGACAGCCATGGCTGGCTGCACTCGGGTGATATCGGTGAGATGGATGATGAAGGTTACGTTAAAATCGTCGGCCGCATCAAAGACATGATCATTCGCGGCGGCGAAAATATCTATCCCAGGGAGATAGAGGAGAAACTCTACAGCCACGCCGATGTGTTAGATGCGGCGGTATTTGGCGTGCAGAGTGACAAATATGGCGAAGAGGTGTGCGCCTGGATCAAGTTACGCCCGGGCTGCCTGGAAATAGAAGATGAAATTCGCCACTTCCTCACCGAGAAGATCGCTTATTTTAAGGTGCCGCGTTACATCAAGTTTGTCACCGAGTACCCGATGACAGTGACCGGTAAGATCCAGAAATATAAGATGCGCGACCTCATGTATAAAGAAGTGTATGCCGACTTGCATAAAGATCTAAATCAATAGTTAGCCAGGCTAAGAGGTCTACTCCTCCCAGTCTTTCCGGCATGCTTTCCCCTCGTCTTTCAGCACTCTCACTTACTGTCTTTCCGGCATGCTTGTTGGCCGGAATCCACTTCTTAGAACGTAAAGACAACAGCTGGATCCCGGAACGAGTCCGGGATGACAGCAACAGGAACGAGTCCGGGATGACAGCAACAGGAACGAGTCCGGGATGACAGCAACAGGAACGAGTCCGGGTCGATAATTGCGCCTGGCATGAAGGACATTTCCTACCTGACCCATAGGGATATGGGAAATGTCTGAATGATATCGGGAATATCACAGACCCGTGTAGGTCGAAGACATATCCCATTTCGTCTTTCCGGCATGCTTGTTGGCGTGAATTTATATGCGAGTTTTTGCATGAAGGTTGAAAATATCTCGGGGTTATAGTTTATGATTTGCATAATTGGCGCATAACTAATGCATACCCAACATATAGCTCCAGCATGTTTGTATGTTTGTTGCCTAATTCGTGCACAAAAGATTATAGAGTTTGGCAGGCAAGATTTTATCATTCTCTGCAGTAGGCAGCCTCTTCGGCGCAGACGGCTACTCTGGTGAAAACATTGAGTTATCGACTCGCTAACGCCAAGCTTGGGTTATATGCTTAGTGAATAGAGTAATCCTGCTGAGGAGTAATGTATGAGAATTCCGGATACTGACAGACTCGAGTTTCATTTTATGACCCGTAAGGATGCTGCAGCCTTGTTTGAACTCGATCAAGATGAAGACGTGATGCGCTACATCAATGGTGGCCGTAAGACGACCATGGAAGACATTCGTCAGGTCTCGATCCCCAGGCTCGAAACCTATGCCAATGAGGATGAAGGTTGGGGAATATGGAAGGTGACTGCCAAACCTTCTGATACCTTAAAGGCTCATCTCTATTTGGGCTGGATATTGGTGAGACCCATGGATTTTTTCAATGATGATCCCAAATGGGACAATCTCGAATTGGGTTGGCGCTTCAAACAAATTGCCTGGGGTAAAGGGTATGCCACTGAGGCGGCAAGGGCGGTGATGGATGTGGTTACCGCGCCGGATAAGATCAATAAGGCGTCTGCCATCGCCTTCGAAGAGAACCTAGGTTCGATTAACATCATGAAGAAACTTGGCATGAGCTTTCTTAAGAAAGATATTCACAAGGACCCATTGGGCGATCTGGAATTAGTCTATTACGAAAAGGTCTTCTAAAAGACGAGGTGCTAGAGACGACTTTCTATAAGAGGTCGTCATAAATGCAATTATCAGCTCTCATTGGCACACTGTCATAAACCAATAAACTGAATATAGTATGCTTATGTTCAGTTTATTGTGGCGAGATCACCTTGAGTATTTTTAAGACGATGCCACAAATCTCAACTCAAGGGATTTAATTAAAGAAAAACATCATCGAAACCGTGATTAATACTTCTTACTTACAGGATTGAACTGCTCTAGTAAAAACGAAGTAATATCTTCATTCAGTCAATTTGTTATCATCATTGTGATGATAAAATGATGAAATTATGAGCGCCGAAATAAAACAAATACTTATCGGCCATATTCTTAAGTTATTTTATAAAAAATGCCAATTAATTTCATTCTGCGGGTTTCACGGTTATAAGTCATTAATAATGTGTGGTTTTAGTAATCTTTACTTATGTAAAGGGATTGTTACAATGCTGACTCCTTACCTATCGCTTGTTTTTTATACTCTCATTACGCCGGTTCAATAAATGAACTAGGTTAATTCTGCCCCTGAGGCACAATTAATAAAAATGGAGTTAAACCATGTATAAGAAACAACTGATAGCAATAGCGGTCACAGCAGGATTAACATCGGTCTCTATTCAAGCACAAGAGTATCAAGCACAGATGATTGAGGTCGAACAATCACGTGCTATTAAAGATACTTATATTGTGGTGTTTAACACACCCAGTGTGCTCAACTTTTCAGATCAGCTGTCGATTCAGAGTTATGCTATTCAACAAGGCCAGCAGTTAGCCAATCGTTTCAACATAAACGTAAAGAAAAACTTCGGTAGTGCGCTTAATGGCGTGCTGATCAGTGGTAGTCAGCGAGAGATCATGGCCCTGCGCAGTGATCCCAATGTTAAATACATCGAGCAAGATCAGATGATGTCTATCAGCCCTATGGTTAGCGCTGCGGGTGATCAAGGCAGTCCGACCTGGGGACTCGATAGACTAGATCAAAGGGACTTGCCCTTAGATGCTAACTATCACTACGATTTCGATGGCAGCAGTGTCACGGCCTATATTATCGATACTGGCGTATTGACCACCCATAACGAATTTGGCGGCCGTGCCAGCAGTGGTTATGACTTTATCGACAACGACAACGATGCCACCGACTGTAACGGTCATGGCACCCATGTGGCCGGTACCATAGGCGGTTCTACCTACGGCGTGGCTAAAAATGTCAGCCTAGTGGGCGTTCGCGTTCTCAGCTGTAGTGGCTCGGGTAGTAACTCTGGGGTGATATCGGGTATTAACTGGGTGAAGAACAATGCTCAGGGCCCATCGGTTGCCAACATGAGTCTAGGTGGCGGTGTTTCTCAGGCCACTGACGATGCGGTGAATGCGGCCGTCGCTGCGGGCATCACCTTCGTGGTGGCAGCGGGTAATGATAACAGCAATGCCTGTAACTATTCACCCGCTAGAGCCGTGGATGCGATTACCGTCGGCTCAACAACCAGTAGCGACAGTCGTTCTAGCTTCTCAAATTACGGTAGCTGTTTAGATATCTATGCGCCGGGTTCGAGCATCACATCAGCCTGGTATAATTCCAATTCTGCGACTAACACCATCAGTGGCACTTCGATGGCCGCGCCTCATGTGGCTGGTGTAGCCGCACTGTATTTGGATCAAACCCCGTCACTTTCTCCCTCACAAATTGACGCCTTACTCTCATCCAGAGCAACCTCAGGCAAGGTAACCGATGCCAAGTCTGGCTCACCAAACGAGTTATTGTTTGCCCTCGAAGGTGCTGGTGGCGGTTGTGGTAACGATTGCCCGGTGGATGAGACTGAGCTGACCAATGATCAGAGCATTAGCACCAGCGGCGCTACTGGCTCAGAAAATAACTACTTTATCGATGTGCCAGCAGGCACGACCTCATTATCGGTGGATCTGACGGGTGGCAGTGGCGATGCGGATATCTATGTGCAGCAGGGTAGCAAGCCGACATTAAGCAGTTATCAGTGTCGTCCATATAAGACTGGAAATAACGAGTCTTGTAGCTTCAACAATCCAGCAGCCGGTAAATGGTATGTGATGGTGCATGGTTACAGTACGTATTCCAATGCGAGTCTTAATGCCAGCTATGCAACGGGTGGAGGCGGTGGCACTTGCCCAGATGCAAATTGTTTAACAAACGGCGTTGCTGTGACAGACATTAGTGGGGGAAAAGGATCTGAGCAAACTTACAAGGTCTATGTCGAGGCGGGTTCACAATTAACCGTGAGCACAGTTGGTGGCAATGGTGATGCCGATCTCTACGTGAAGGCAGGCAGTGCGCCAACGACGAGCTCTTATGATTGTCGCCCCTATAAGAATGGCAACACAGAAACCTGTTCCTTCAGTGTCAATCAGTCGGGTATGTATCACATCATGTTAAGGGGCTACAGCAGCTTTAGTGGCTTGTCTTTAACCGCCAGCCATTGATTTACTGCTTGAGTTAACCAATATATAGCAAACAAAAAGCCCTGATGATGTCAGGGCTTTTTTACTCTAATCGAGTGTCTTATATCTATTGGTATTACTCAGAGGGCGCGACAGAGACTGTCCAGTGTATGTTTGGCCCATTTTCTTCGGCCCTATATTCCATGGAAGCCTCTTGTCCATCGGGGAGCACAGAGAAACTGGGTAAGGTGCTGGTATTGCGAAAGTCACCTTGGCGAAAAATAAGCTGAGCGGTAACATCGACCTGTTGTTGATTCTCCGATAAGGTATAACGTATATAATTGAATTCCTGAGATGTTACTGGAAACTCGCTAGTCTCACCGTTACCGAGGAAAATTTCACTGGGTCCCGCGCTCACGTCATTTAAGGTTAACTGTGTTTTCAGTATGTAACCTTTGGATGTGAAGCCTGTCAACATGAAGATGAATAATAGTGATAATAAACTTAATATGATGAGTGCAGGTTTTAACATACAGAATCCATAGAGCTTGGCATTTGATAACGATATTAACATCTTTATGAGCTCGGCCAAGCCAGATTTTCATCTAAAGAACGAGTTTGCATAATTTATTCAGCTTATATACAGCTTAGTGCTGAGCGATTTCTATGGTTTAAGTTAAAGGAGGACATTAAACAGGCATTCGCTGGAATTAGACAATGTCTGTTAGTTGTAAGCTTTAGTCTTGGGACGATATTAGGTAATATTCGCACCCTGTTAATATACTCTTTACTTACAGCAGTAACCAATAGCCATTATGCAGCCACAAGCAGACCCTTTTATCGTGCCCAAATGTCTCGATGACATTAATGTCCTCTTCCGGGATGAACATATCTTAGTGATCGATAAACCTAGCGGCTTACTGAGCCTGTCGGGTAAGCACCCACTGAATATTGACTCGGTTCATTACCGGTTAGTTGAGGACTACCCAAGGTGTACCTTGATCCATCGCCTCGACTTTGGCACTTCCGGTATCATGCTACTGGCCATGAACAAACAGATTAATGCATTGTTATGCAAGCAGTTCAGTGAGAGACGAGTCAGTAAACGTTATACAGCCTTACTGCATGGTGATCTTAGACCAGACTCAGGCTTGGTAGATTGTGGCATCGCCAAGGATGTTGATAATTTTCCCCTGATGAAGCTATGCCAAGATACGGGTAAGCCGGCGCAATCACAATTTCGGGTGATATCACGTTTTATTCAGACTGATAACGATAACTTTTTTCTCGATGATCCCAGGGCAGGGCAAAGACACGTGACCCGGGTTGAATTTGAACCGGTAACGGGCCGCACTCATCAACTGAGATTACACAGTCAACATCTGGGCCATCCAATACTGGGCTGCGATCTGTATGCGACGGATGAAGCGTACTTTATGTCTAGCCGTTTGATGTTACATGCTTCTCGCTTGTGTTTTGAACACCCAGTTACGGGTGTGCCAATGATAATGGAATCTAAGAGTCCATTCTAATCTCACCAAGTTGTTATACCATTATGTAAGTCTAAGTTTCAGCTATAGCTTTTTCTGCGTGTATTTTGTTAAAATCACGCCACTTATGTTAAGTGGTGTGACGTTTGTGTGGGGATCAGTCCCACATCTTGCTAGTTTATTTGTCACCATGGTATTTAACCACTCGACGATTTCAGCACAGTAAAATGATAAAAGGGAATGGATATGTACCGAGTTATGGCCACCGGATTGGTGACAGTGTCTCTATTTGGCAGTGGAGTCATTCAGGCGGATGAATTTGTCTTGAGTAAACAGACTAAGCCAGTCTCCCAAGCTGTGAGCTTGGCTTTAGACCCTACTAAAGATGAGTTTTCCGGTAGTACCGACATCAAGATACAAGTACTTGAAAAAACAAAGGTCATTCAGCTTAACGGCGTCGATTATACCGCAAGCAACATTCAACTCACAGGCAACCAAGCCTGTGACATGACCGCCAAGATACTCGATACGGGTATCGTAAACCTTGTTTGTGAACAAGAGATTAAGCCAGGCAGTTATAACTTGCACCTGGATTTTAGCGCGCCTTTTAATCGTCAATCAGTGGGCTTATATAAGACGGTCGATGCCGGCGTGCCTTATCTATTCACTCAATTTGAGATGAGTGATGCACGTCGCAGCTTCCCGGTATTCGATGAGCCTGAATATAAGATCCCATTCCAAATCACCATTACCGCGCCGTCTAATGAGAAGGTCTACAGTAATACACCAGTTCAAAGCACTAAGGTGGAAGGCGAGTTGACCACGCACGTGTTTGCTCAGACCAAGCCATTACCTTCCTATTTGGTGGCTTACGCTGTGGGTCAATTTGAAGAAGTGACCATAGAAGGGATGAAGATCCCGGCTCGAGTGATCACCACCAAGGGAAAAATAGCACTGGCAGAATATGCCGTTAAAGAGATGCCGGCGATTCTCGCAGCGTTAGAAGCGTATTTTGGTGTCGATTATCCCTATAAAAAACTCGACTCGATTGCCGTGCCCGAGTTTCCCTTCGGCGCCATGGAGAATGCCGGCCTGGTGACTTATAGAGAAGATATCTTACTTCTGGATGAACAGAGCGCCAATCAAAATACTAAACAATCATCTGTTTCTGTCGTCGCCCATGAACTCGCTCATCAGTGGTACGGTAACCTAGTGACCATGGAGTGGTGGAACGATTTATGGCTCAACGAAGCATTTGCTAGCTGGATGGCCGCTAAGGTGACTCATCAGCTACATCCTGAATTTGAATCGGATCTGCGTTTATCGAAGAACCGTGTCATGAGCATGGATGCACGTCTGTCGACTAAGCCTATTCGTAAGCCAATTAAGACAGAAGCCGATATCATGGATGGCTTAGGACTGGCTTATAGTAAGGGGTCTGCCGTCTTGTCCATGGTAGAAAACTGGATTGGTGAAGAGAGCTTTAAACAAGGCATTCGCCAATACATCAAGGATCATGCCTTTAAGAATACTCAGGCCGATGACCTTTGGAATGCCTTATCTAAGGCGTCGGGTAAAGATGTGGGCAAAGTATTGAGTACGTTTATCGAGCAATCCTCATACCCCTTGATCACTGTGGATGTAAAGGGTCAAACCTTGACGCTTTCTCAGCAAAGGTTTGTATTTGCTGGCAGTAAGGCGCCGGCTCAATCTTGGGTGGTGCCTGTGTCTATCAAGTATGGCAAGGGCGATAAAATAATATCGACCAGCATATTGCTCGACAGTGATACCAAAACCTTAGATCTAGAATTTACCCCGGATTGGATCTATCCAGATGCCGATGCCATGGGTTATTACCGTTGGTTATTAGATGATAAGCAGTTGGCTAATTTACTCGCCAATGCGAAAACTAAGCTGACGGCGAGAGAACGTAAGGCGCTTATTTCATCTGCCGATGCGCTGCTCGACGGCGGCTTTATCTCGGCCGGTGATCTATTGGCAATATTGGCAGAGTTT
The DNA here is from genome assembly GCF_013214165.1 of Shewanella sp. Classification (GTDB taxonomy): domain Bacteria; phylum Pseudomonadota; class Gammaproteobacteria; order Enterobacterales; family Shewanellaceae; genus Shewanella. The sequence continues at coordinate 20,017 of NZ_JABSSM010000009.1, forward strand.
ATCGATGATGATCATCCTCAAATCGTCTCTTCGGCGCTGAGTTATCTGCAGATCCAGAAGAGGACCTTTATCGACGCAAGTAATGAGGTCGAGTGGGCTAAATTTATCAGTGCCAAGGCGAAAATCGCTATCGACAAATATGGCCTGGTGGCGACGCCGGGTGAGAGCATAGAGATAAGTAAACTGCGTCCTAGCCTTATCGCTATTCTGGCATTTGAAGGAAAAGATAAAGCGGTTATTCGCGATGCTAAATTGGCGAGTCAGGCCTACATAACAGGTGATGAATCTGTCGATGCTTACCTGATAGGCACTCAACTTCAAATTGCAACATACTTTGGTAATGACGCATTAATTCAAAGAGTTAAGAATGAATTTGAGACAACTAAGAACCCACAAAAACGCACTAAACTCATGTATGCCTTAGGCTATGTTGCCGAGCCAAAACAGCAAAAAGCCATATTAGATTATAGCTTAACCGACAAGCTAAACGCTCCAGATCTTAAATATATCATGGCTGGACAGAGTTATACTCAGGTTCGAGAAGCCCTATTTAGAGACTGGGTATACAATAATTACGAGGTCGTTAAGGAAAAATTGCCACCATTTTCTGTGGCCAATCTGCCTAACTACACTGGTATGGGTTGCGATCTCAAAGCACTGCAGCAGACCAATAGTTTCTTCGAGCCTAAGCTTGAAGCGTCACCTGAATTTAAGCGTACTCTGGCTAAGCTTAACGAGAAAGTGAAAAACTGTGTCAAGCTTAAGACTCGCGAGCAGGCTAGCGTAGACAGTTATCTGCTACGTTTTAATGACAGCTAGATTTTTCTAGTACTAAATCTTAAGTGCTAAGTAAAAAACAGCGCATAAAAAGCGGAGCCCAGGGTTCCGCTTTTTTATGTCAGCCATAGAAGTATTTAATGGTGTAACCATTTTTTACCGATTCTAGTCAGCATGCAATATGTTGTACGAGTACGGCTAATCTTTAGGTTTAAGATAATGTCTCAGGGAACGAGGATCCGTATGCCCAGTACGCGCCATAATATACAGATGGTCTTTGTCGTTTTCATGCAGCTGAGTCACGCAGCCACTGCGTAAACTGTGGGCTCCATAAAATTCCGGGCTTAATCCAGATTTAGCACAATACTTCTTTATCATCTGATAGATATCATCGCCACGCAAAAAACCACGATTGACGGAAGGGGGATTATCATTCTTGTCTAAATGGTTACGATTGGCCACCGAGTAAGGCCTGAGCCGTTGACCATCTCGAGACAGGGAACGAAACAGATGACCTTGAGTTAATTGTGAAACTTGCAGCCAATGTTTAACGGCTGCGAACGCCGAGAATAATTCCGACTCGGGCAAGTCTTTCCACTCCTTGTGTCCCTGCTGATTACTCTTAGAGTAGGCCAGTCTCACTTTCAATTTGTTGCGCATAAAATTGACATGGTTCACCTGGATATCCGCGAGTTCCGAGCGACGAAAACCGCCTTGAAAACCCAATTGAATAATGGCCTTATCTCGAGCCCGGGTTAATTCTTGCCCCTGCTTATCTATGGTCTGTAACAGTAACTCGAGTTCATCATACATGATGGGCTGCTGATCATAATCCGAAGTCAGCCTATGTTTATTTCGACTTAAACCTCGCATGACCCGGATCACCAGTGGGTGCTCGGTTGGTGAATGAAATCCGGCCTGTATATGATAAAAACGGATCGCCGCTAGCCGGGTGGTGATGGTCTGCTTAGAAAATTGTGTGCCTGTCTTTGGCTGCACTTGTTCTTTCTGATGACCAATAAATGAGATCACCGATCGTGGGTCCGCAGGCAGATGACTCAAACCATGATGCTGGCAATATTGAGTAAAAATGTTAAAGCTAGAACGATAGACACGGCGAGTGTTGGGCGCAACTTCATATTCAGTCTCACTGGCTGCACTCTTGAAATCATCCAAGATTGAGATCGGCAGTTCCGTCTCCTCGAAGAAACTCTTATCGCTAGTGACTTGGCGTTGTTGATGCTGATTGATGCTGAGCTTATTCATGATAAAAACGCATGTTATCCCTGGAAGCAGAGCCAAAATTATAGCTTTTGCTGTCCAACTCTACCAGTGATAATCGTCATTATCACTGGTAGGGGCGGTATTAGTATAAATTTGAACAAATACGCCAGCGAATAGTTAAAAAGTATCAAAAACGTACTGGTTATGTGATGGTTATTGTCACGATTAGCCACAATGAGTGACGCGTTATTTAACTGTGCTTGGTTATTAACTAAGTGAGATACAACATGAGACCGGTCATCGTAAATATTATTAATGCAAGCTGCTCTGGCCTGCATTGGGGTGAGCAAGTGGCGAGGGGTTATAACAGGACTTGATACTGAAAATGTCTGTTATAAGCTAATACATATTTTTAAGCCATTCGATAAACCCTATATATACATATTCAGCTGGCCAATATAGACACTTTCTTAATGACATACCGGCTAATGAAGACTTAAACAGCGAAATCAGCCGTAAAAACGAGCGGCTCTATCTCGATAGATGAGGTGCAGTACAGGCAATAAATAGTAAATCTAAATCGTGGTGCAACCATTTTATTGGCTGTGGAGAGTATTAATCAAACTAATAAACACGGCAATTATCTGACTCCAGTGGCATAATAATGGTTGCACCATACTATTGTTTGGTATACTTACCAAGTCAATGTGTGCTGAGCAGTGAACTAGATATAACCTCTTTTAAAAGAGTAATCGATAACAAGACTAAAAAAAGAAAAGACGAAAAGGGAATAAGATGAGCTACAAACATCCATGGGTTTATCACGGTGAGTCGCCTAAAGCGGGAAGGAAATTATTGTTACTTGGAGTCGATGAACTCACACTCGCCTTACCCCTGATCTATCGTCTTATTCACCCGGCAAAGATAGCTCAGAAGTCAGATTGGTTTAGTTCCCAGGTTGTGACTGCAGATGAAAAACAAAACAGAGAATATATTTCGCTGGTGGAATTATTACAAGGAGTCACACGAGAGCGAAAAAATCTGCAAAATTTAATCGATCCCTTAACTCGATTGAACCACAGCATGAATCAATATTTTAGTGATTACGGTTGGCGAATGGTACGCAAAGAATTGTCTCAGATTAAGAAGCGACAGAAAAAATCTCATATTGAACTCAGTAAAGATCTGATCGTAAAACTGAAAGCTTATATGGAGCAAGAACGTTTAGACAGCTTGGATCAAGCCATAGATAATTTGCTGACCGAAGTCGAATCCTTTAAAGCGAGTGATCTCCAACAGTGCTTTAATCATTTGAATTGAATATCAAGCTTGCCCACACTGGCACCTCCGCTGAAAAATGCAGGTCCGATTAATTCAATGCTGTATCTTCGGCAAGGACAAGCAGCTAAGGTTTGTGCTTGTCGACAAACCTTAGGATTGAAGCTATCGATAAAATCATGACAGAGTAAAAAGTGTGATGTTTATAGGACGAGTTTATCCTTAAAGCAGAGAGCCCTGATATCGTAAGCTAGGTGTCCTTTGACACGATTGGCGCTATGCCTGTTCACGTTCATCCGATAGCTCTCTTGTATCAAAGTTTAGTCGAATTTGGCGAGAATAGGTAATTTAAGCTGCTAATAAATTGAGACGGAACTTGGCTAGACCCCTTTATACATCATGATTTTTGACTAAAGAGCTAAGCCGTATCCTGAGGTAAACGGTTTAATGCCTGATTGGTCATATGGCGGCTAAAATCATTATTCTTGTGGTGATCGGGCGCCCAGCCTAACAAGAATCGTTGAAAATCGGCCCAGGCAACACCAAAAAGTGGCCGCCATTCTTGCTCAACAGCCGCGGCAGATATTGAGACATTATTGTTAATCATGGCCTGCTTAAGTTTCGTGAAGTAGAAGCTGGTGAGGGGAGCATGGTGTTGCCTACATTCCTGTTCAGATAAGCAACTGCCGATGAAATATACTAGATCTCTTATGCCACAACCTCCGCCAACGTATTGAAAATCGACCGCGGCGACCCGTGAACTGTCTTCGCTGAAGCAAAAATTAGCCACCTTGGCATCACCATGGATCAGTGTTTTGAAGCGTGTTTGGCTTAATAATGCATCGAGCCGGTGAGCCGACTGCTTAAGGCTAGAATCTGGCATGGCTAGATACTCATCTTCTCGGGTATCTAGGTGCCAGTAACAACCTTGTTTCCATAGCCCTTGAGGCCAATTTTCTTGCGGCGAATCCTGCATAAAATGCCCATGAAAATTCGCAAGCCATTCTATGCACACCTTAGTTTGCTCTAGTGTTAACCTTTGATGCCGCATGGGAAAACCTTCCGCATCGAGATCGCTAAGCAAGATGATCGCCGCACTATCACTGTCGATGCGTGGAGAGTGAACATCATAGGCACCAACTGCTGCATAGACTCGGTCATGGGATGTTAAGCCATAGCAGATGGGAACTCGGAAGTCTTCAGCACACATCTTGGACCAGATATGATACCAATTTGCTTCCACGCGGTATGAGAGTAATTTTCTTTGATGAGAAGCCGAGGTGTTCCAACCTCTAGGGTGCTGAGTCTGCTTGGGAGGACGAATAGATTTGACGACAATACTGGCAGGACAGGTTTGGCCTTCGAGTCGATAACGGACTATGGCACCATAACCACTCCAGAGTGTTTGAATGGTTTCAACAGCAATAATAGAATCACAACTGATAGTTTGTGATATAAAATTTTCAATGTCCAAGGCTAATCACTTAAGTTAGATTTAACGCCGATGATAACTTATATCTTTGAACTTGGGTACAGATAGGCAGAGAGCCTATATCAAGCTAGCTATCCCAGGGTTTTATAGCCTTGATCGGCGACTACGGCAAATTGTATGCATAATTTCGAGAGCATAAACCCACCTTATTTTTAGCCAAAGGATTGAGGCCAGACTAGAGATAAATAACTATGGGGATTTGAATTACACTTAAGTGGATTAGCGTTATAATAATCCGACAGATCCATTTGGTTTACATCGATGCCTAAAACACTCCCCTTGCCTAAAGACAAGAAACTCACGGTAATATGCAGAATTGAACCTGGCTGCTTGGGCCCGGATGGCTTAGATCATATTGCCGATTTCTGTCGCTTCGCTAATCAGGAACTGAAACGGCTTGATGCCAATTTCGTTATCTGGCAGCCACTGCCACGCTATGATAAATCCTTGCCCGAGATGCAGTATTCTGTTAATCAGAAACAATTGAGTCATGATAAGGTCGGTCAATATCTGGAGCATTTCAAAAGTGATTTAGATGATTTTGAAGAATATTTGCATGATAAATTATCGGTACTCATAGACGAGTTTCTGGCAAAGATTAAGGTCTAATTATCGAGCCAGCGCTATGAGTTAATTGGTATTTTACGATTTGTGTGTACATTAGTTTCGTTATAACTAAAATTACGTCTGATCCCCTCATTACTCCAATCCAAGGAATACTTAATGGCTAAACATCTCTTCATCACAGGTGCCAATCGAGGCCTGGGCCTGACTATGGTCAAACAGTATCTGCAAGCAGGCTGGAACGTGACTGCATGTTGCCGCGAGCCTGAACAAGCTGGCGAGTTAAAATCACTGCTCGAAGCCCATGAATCTCTGTCTGTTTTTCAGCTGGATGTCACCGATTATCAGGCGTTACGCCAGCTTGCGAATAATTTGCAGGGTGAGCCCATAGATCTATTGATCAATAATGCAGGCTATTATGGTCCTAAGGGCAGCACTCTTGGAGATATCGACGCGGAAGAATGGCGCAAGGTTTTTGAGATAAATACAATCGCCCCTTTAAAAGTTTTAGAAGCCTTCCGAGCCAACCTCAAACTGGCATCTTCGAGTATCTTTGCGATCTTGTCATCTAAAATGGGCAGCATGGCTGATAATACCAGCGGCGGAGCCTACCTATATCGCTCATCGAAAGCCGCGATTAACTCGGTGGTTAAGAGTCTATCGGTTGACTTAAGAGACGATCACATAGCAGTCTTTGCCTTGCATCCTGGCTGGGTGAGAACCGATATGGGCGGCCCCAATGGTCTTATCGATACTCAAGAGTCCGTGACTGGGTTAAAGCGGGTATTAGATGAGGTAGACATGAGTCAAACAGGCGCGTTTTTAGACTTTCGTGGACAAGAAATCCCTTGGTAATACCAGGTTTAACCTGATGTCTGGGTGCAGGATCATAGGTAAATAACAAAAACATCAGGTATTCACGCCACATGAGTACCTGATTTTACGTCCAAGTCGCAGTTTACTGGTTTTTAGATGACCTAGCTTGCTCTTGGCATCGATTTATCGACTCCAAATGCGGGTGAAATGCACATCTTCACTTCGAAGCTATAGCCATAATCGGCAGATTTATCAGGGCGTATTTCTACAATTTCATAATCGTTGAGCTCTACTATATTACTACCAGGCGCGATAGCACAACGTGAACGACTGTCGGACTCGAGTCGATAAGCGAATGTGGCTATCATGCTTCTGACCATGTTCTCATAATCCTTACGGACATGTTCATACTTATCTTTTTGAGCCGTATCATCATTGAAAGATATGCCTAAGGTGGTTGATCCAGCGTCGCTTGGATCATTTTTTCGCATGTTGGCTAGCTCATTAGATAGCTCTTCTTTATCTTTAGAGGACAGTTCATTCATCAGCAGACCATCCGGATCGTTAAGGTCTAGGCTTAACTCATTGTCCAGACTCGTGATCAACACCAGGTGATAAAGTACCACCGTGGATAATATCAGGCGGATGAACATGGTGGTGAGTCTGAAATGATTGTGATTGATGAGTTTAAAGCCAATTACACCGAAAGGTTTTAGCAACAAGAGACAGAACAGGTAGAAGGGGACAGCCACTTGTAACATCAATATTGCCAATGCTGTCATGACGATTATCCAAGCGGGTAGATACAGCAAGATGGCAAAGTTATGTGTGTATGAGAAATGCTCGGTGGATACGCCGACGACTTCATTGACCACAGAAGCCGCCCCGGCGATGGCGAAATTGGCGATCACGGCATAAAAGAGCAGCAACGCCGCCTTACCCGATAAACTGTGCCAGACTCGTTCAAACAGGGGCCAAAACTCCAGAGTCAGGGCAACCACTGTCACTATGGCGACCATGCCCAAGTTATCAGAAAAAGTGAGTAAGCAGAGGGCTAGCAGATATAATTTTTGGGCTAACGTTAGCCTGCCAAGCAGGCCACTCATTGTCGCTAATATTTGAGCAATAAATTGATAGATGATAATGATGATTTTCTTGGGCTTATCGATGCCCCGCTTAAAGCGTACACCCGCCTCTTCTTGGGGTAACTTTTCCATTAATTTCTGATCCTAAACTATTCCATATGGATCAGATGATAACCCTTGATTAACAAGTCATCCACAAGTATTACTAAATAAAACGCCCCATGGCTATCAGAAACCATGGGGCGTGAATACTGCTTAGCACCAAGCTTACAAATTAGATCTTAGGGTAGTTAGGCCTGATATCGGTCGGGATCTGTGCCATTTTTTCGTTCAAAGCGGCGACTTCGTCGGCCATGACGGCATATTTAGCTAAGAAGTCCTTAGATTGTTGATAATCACCTAAGGCTTGGATCATACACACATCACGGACAAGATCTGTGATTGCCTGGGTCATCTTATCGAAATTAACGCTATATCTTTGTGTACTGGAATCGAAACTGAATGCCTGCTTCTCTTTGAAGTAGTTGTATTGAAACGCGGCGCCGGCGCCATGGGCTTCATGCACACCAAAACGCATGGAACGGAACAAACCGGCGAAATAGGTGACTAACATATTGTTTTTCTCAGCTTTAGGCAATACACCTTTATCCATCAAGAACAACATGTTGTATGCGCCCATCACATCGGCTTTGCCCTCTTCAATCTTAGAGTAAGTCTCCTGTAGCTGCTCGGAAACTGTGGTGGTTTTACCATCCTTAATGATAGTTCCCGGACCTAAGCCATGGGATAATTCATGAAAAAGGGTCTCGTTGAAGAAGTATTGCTCCATGAGTAGTGACTGCTGTGGCTTGGCGATGATCAAGGCTGAGATCGGCTGCATTACCGCCTTGTATTTAGCATTCAGTACGTTTTTCAGCATGACTTTTTTACTGCCTTTCACCTCACGCACATATTCATCGTTGGGTAAGTTAAAGGCCGTGGTTTGCACCGCAGGCTTGTTATCACCGCCGCCTGCGACTTGATCCACAACAGAAATCGGTGACTCAGAACCACGCTGAAAATTCTTATGTTCATCGGGGATCGGCAAGTTTAGCTCCATCCCCTTAAGGTACTGCTTGTACACGTCGAGCTTGGCACTGTCTTCTGGATTACGCACGGTAATAAAGGCTTCAAAAAAGGTCTTGTAGCCAAACAGCTTGTCGGTATATGTCTCATAGGGGCCAATGGCCACTTCGAGTGTGCCATCGAGATCCATCCAGGCCATCTCAGAATCACGGTATTCATCATTGAGGAAGGCATCGGCTCGCTTAGACAAGAAGGTCTTTAGGCTAGCATCTTGTGTTAAGGCGGCGGCCTCGCGCATCAATTTAGCCGCCTGCTGCATCTGTGTTGCATAAGCCTGACTGTAGGGGATAGCGATCAGTTTATCGCCCTGACGCTTAATCACGGTATAACCACTCTTGAATGCGACTTCATCTTGAGGATGGTCTTGGATCCATTGATTAAACTCAGCCTTAGTCATGTCGGTGGGGTATACCCCAGCGCCTTCTGGGCGAGTGATGTCACCGAAGAATGTTTTATCACCTTCTAATGTATCCCAGGGACCGTAGTGAAGATCATAGAGGGAGAGTAGTTGTTCAGTGTTGGCCAATTTCGAGTCTTGGATCTGTTTTCTTATCTCGGCATTATTTTCATAGGTCTGCTCCAGATACACCTTATCCAGTACATCGGCAACTGAGATGAGTTTTCGCAGCACCTGTTTATCGATATCACTTAAGCTAGACAGATCGGCTTGCATATCCACAATAAGAAATTTATCGAGCATGGCTTGATATTTATCAGTAGCCGCGACAACTTCAGTGGCTTCGAGTGTCTGACTATCTTGGCTGGCTTGTGGTTTGTTGTGGCTCATCTCGACATCCGGCGAACATGCCGACAACGCGGTTAGCAAGGCTAACGATAATAATGATTTTTTCATTTAAAGATTTCCCCATCTTTTGTTTTTATTGGCGCTTACGTTACAGGTAAATCCAGGTTTGATAAACCCTGAATAAGCAATTGCCATACTAATTTTTTACGCATCTTGTGTTAGCGGATTCGATAATCGAAGCAAAAAACACAGGGAAATCAGACTCGATAGTAGGCTGTCTATGTACTTATGACGTATTTTTGTTTAGCTTATCCTCAAATATTCACCGAAACCAACTGGTTCGCAGGAGTTCACTATGATTCAAACGTTAAGCCCGGAACATTTTACAGCGGTTATCTCACTGGGTAATCAGGTTCATGGTGACGGCTACCTAGATGAGGCAACGTTAGCCACTCTATATCAAAAAGGGATCAAGGATGAGATAAACGCCAATTTTGTCGCCCATCAAGATGGAAAACTGATTGGATTTCGTCTCACTTACGCACCGGGAAATTGGCAAACCGATAAATGGTGTACACCCCATGCGTGGGGAATCGAACCCCGAAGAGTCTGTTACTTCAAGTGTAATACCGTAGCCGAGCCAAATCGCGGCGTGGGTATAGGCGGGAAACTGCTGAGCGCCTCCATCGCAGCAACCAAACGGCAAGGTGCGATAGCTGGAGTAAGCCATCTATGGAAGCAGAGCCCGAATAACTCGGCGGTGAAATACTTTACCAAGGCGGGCGCAGTGCTGATAAAGGAACACCCAGACAAATGGAATGACCCCAAGGAACACCCGGACTATATTTGTGTCATATGTGGCGCCGATTGCCACTGCACTGCCTGTGAAATGTTGCTCATTTTCAAATAACAACTTCAAATAACAACTTCAGGCCTGAGTCAGTTTTGGTTCAGATTAACGGCCTCAGTATCACCTCATAAACCCTCAATAACTGATCTAAAGTAAACATTATGGCCCAGAACCCAATTAACTCTCAGCATTTCGACCCACTTCTAGCCTCGGGGCCAGGAGGCCTTAGCTGGCCGGACTCCTACTGGGCGAGTACCATAACGTCGCCGCCTCAAATAAATCCTGCACTCACAGGCACCTGTCAAACCGATGTCGCCATCATAGGTGGAGGCTACACAGGACTACTGACGGCCTATTATTTGGCTACTGAATTTAATATTGATGCCACTGTATTAGAAGCGAATCAGATAGGATTCGGTGCCAGTGGCCGTAATGCAGGATTCGTGCTCAAGGGCTCTGGGCGACTAGGTTATGGGCAGATGGCCAACCGTTGGGGACTGGATACGGCGAAAGGCATTTATAGCGAATTTAGTCAGGCCGTCGAGCGCGTCGGTGATCTGATCAAGGATAATAAGATATTATGTGAGCCCCAACAGCCTGGCTATCTAAAAATCGCCCATAATGCCAAGGCCCTCAAGCAACTCGAACAAGCCGCTAGATTTATTACCCGAGAGCTAGGTGGTCAGGCTGAGTTGATCCCCTTAAAGCAACTCACCCATGAGTACATGGCCCATAAGCAAGCTTATGGGGCACTTAGGTTGGAAGATGGTTTTGGGCTCAACCCACTGAAGTTGCTATTGGGATATAAACAGCTAGTAGAAGCGCGAGGGATTAAGATCTATGAAAACTCTTGTGTCGAGCAATGGATCGAGGAGCAGGGTAAGCATAGATTGATCACCGCGCAAGGTGAGCTGCTGGCCAAGCGTGTCGTGACCGCGGGCAATGCCTATACACCTAAGCAGTTTAGTCCACGAGTCGATGGGAAGTTCTTACCCATATTGAGTAACATCATAGTCACCGAGCCCCTGACGGCTGAGCAATTGACTGAGTCCGGTCTCAAAACCCACCAGGTGACCATGGATACCCGTATTCTGAAGTATTACTATCGATTGTTACCCGACAATCGTCTCTTGTTTGGTGGCCGTGGAGCCATATTTGGCAAAGATGCTGCGGATCCCGTGTATGCGCAAAGACTTAAATATTCACTCAATCAATGTTTCCCCGCTTTAGCCAAAGTCGGGGTGTCATACAATTGGACTGGGTGGATTGCGGCCACCATGGATGATATGCCCCATGTTTATCAAGAGGATGGAGTGGGTTATAGCTTAGGCTATTGTGGCTCAGGAGTGTCCTTCAGCGCCCAAGCCGCCTTTCGTCTCGCCCAGAGTATTGCAGGTGAGAAAACCCCCGACTTGCCACTCTACAGGCAGGCACTCCCCGCCTTTCCTATGCAGGGGCTGAGGCGATTAGGTCAATGGGGCTACTATAATTATGCTTGGTTAAGAGACAGATATGGTTAAGCCTTGTCACTAAAGCAATGGGGTTAAACGCTGGGTGGATATCTGTGGCTCGAATTAATTTAGCCGTTTTTACTTTTTACTTTTAACAATTAAGTCTAGTTCAGCATTTATCTGTTTGATATTGGATCTCTTTAGTGCGAATTAGCGCCGTACTTGCTATTATTAATGACTGCTCAACAGGGGAACAAAATGAAATCGCAATTAGATAAGATGCTCACTACACACGACAAGCTAGTCCACTCTGAAGGGGTGAAGATTATTTCTCATACTCAAAGAGATGTTGAAGAGTGGGTACAACACACTGTGATGATAGAGGGCTGTGATGCGCCATTTAAGTTTAGACGGCCTAAGAAGTTCAAATGCCTTAAGGGAAACCGTGTCAATATGACCTATTATCCAGAAACTGAAAAAGTGGCGGGATTTGAAATAGAGGTCATGAAGGTAGTCCGAATTAAACGGTTTTAACGATTTCATCTCATTTTGGTCAACTAAAAACTGAATTCAGTTGCAACCTTGTGATAACAATATGACTCGATTCCTCTGAAAAACTCAGTGACCCTGTGTCTACAATTCAGGTGCTGTAACTTAAAAACTCATACCTCATTAAGTCTACATTCAGTAACTTTACGTTACTATCTTCCTGTTTACGGCTAATACACAACGTAGTAGTCTATTAGCATTGTGATTACAAAAGGTGTCCTGATGAATAAAGTACTACTAATGGCGGGTTTGTTTCTGTTCCACACAACTGCCTCGGCTTCGAATATCATTATCGATAAATCCGGTGTCGATGAAAAAGATTACATTTATGATATGCATCAGTGTACTGAATTATCACAGCAGGCCCAGATGAAACAAACAGAAGGTGGTTTGGTATCGGGTGCAGCTAAAGGTGCTGCCCTAGGTGCAGCCGCGGGAGCCATTTCCGGAGGCTCGGGGAGTTCTGCGGCCAAGACGGGGGCGGCCGTGGGTGTAGTAGGCGGCAGCCTGGGCAGAAATCGCTCTAAGAGACAAAATGAAGCCAGCCATGAAGCAGAGAAACAGATGGTGGTGAGAAACTGCATGATTAATCGAGGCTACATAGTACTCAACTGATCCAGGCAAGCAATGAGTTCTGACTAGGACTCATTCAAGGTACTCATTCAAGGTACTCATTCAAAAAACACTCCAATGGCTATAAAAAAGCCCGCGAGCAAGCGGGCTTTTTTATAGCATAAATTTCTTATGCGCTAAGCGAGTAGGTGAGGTGCTGATGCAAAAGTTGGATGCAGCGTACGCTTAAGCCAAGGTTGAGCTAGTTTTTTGCATGATATTCAGAGTTATCCTATTCCTCGAGCTTGGTATCATGGGGCACATTCCTTAACTATTTTGATGCTATTAATGCACAGGCCAGAGCCACCAAGGCTGTCTTCAAAACCGATTAGCTATCTTGGTTGCCCATCTGGGATTGCACATAGTTGTGGATCCCCATCTTATCTATCAGGCCAAGATGTTGTTCTAGCCAGTAGATATGATCCATTTCGGTATCATCGAGTAAGTCTTCGAGTATTTCTCGGCTGATATAATCTTGTTCTGTTTCACAGATCCCGATGATTTTTCTGAGGCTATCCGCCACGGTTCTTTCTGCGGCAAGATCGTTTTCCAACATCTGTTTGACGTTATCGCCGATATTAACCGCTTGTCTCGAAGCAGTATCAGGCTTGCCTTCCAGAAACAATATGCGTTGAGTCAAGCGCTTTGCATGCTCCAATTCCTCTCCATATTCGTGAGCCAACTTCTCATGGAGTTTGTTGATCCCCCAATCTTCATACATCTTAGAATGAGCCAGATACTGATCCATTGAGGTTAACTCGAGGGTGAGTTGTTTGTTTAAGTGGTTGATGACGCTCTGAACACCTTTCATGTTAATCCTCCATCATGGTTTGCTGGTAATTTTCAATGCCTGTGGCAACGATGAGGAACTGTTGCGACTCGATCCAATCCAGCTGGTCTTCTTCACCCTCTAAGATCTTTTCGAGTAACTCTCGACTGACGTAATCTTCTTCGGTTTCACACAAGGCGATAGCCGCACGCAATGCTGCAATTTGTTCTTCTTGCAGATCTTTATCGCACTGAATCATCTCTTCTGTATGCTCACCTATCCGCAGTCTATTCAGTTGCTGCAGGTTAGGCAGGGCCTCTAGAAACAAAATCCGTTCAATCAGATCATCGGCTTGTTTCATGTCTAGAATTGATTTTTTATATTCTTTCTCGTTCAGTTGTGCTAATCCCCAATTTTTATAAATGCGGGCATGTAAGAAATATTGGTTGATTGAAGTGAGTTCTAACAGCAACATCTGATTCAGTACTTGGGTGACTTTACTCTTACCTTTCATCAGTACTCTCCAAAAGCTCGTTAATCTTGTTGGCCCTGTCGACCAACGGTTAGCTATGGGGCTTGACATCATTTAAGCAAATTGCCACCACCCTAGTGAAACTTGGTCCCTACTACTTTAATAATAGGTAATTTCACCTTATACGCTAGACCAATTTATTATGCTTGAAAATATTATAGGTAGGTGAAAGATAAGCAATTTGTAACAGTAAGGAGAGTGATTATCATTCAACATATGCAGTATAAAAGACAAAAAAATACCTCATTGATTAATGAGGTATAGATGACTAGCAAGGGACTGAATACTATTTTTTTCACCTATAAAAACAGATAGATTGGTATGAGTTTAGTCAGCCTTGTTTCTCGTTAGCATTTAGCTGCCTGGTAATATCATTGAGTAATTGGTGCGCCATCTTACAGTCCCTGTCACCGAGTAAACTCATGCCATCGAGTAACCAGCGGGACAGTTTTACATCATCTTGAGTGTTCAGCTGCTGTAACAAGGTCTTGGTTCTGTTTTTCAGGGCCTGTAGTTGACCCTCTTGTGCATCGACTTGCTTATGTTTGAGCCGATTATTGACTTCACTTAGGGCGTAGCTGTATACCATGACAGCTTGAGCCAGATTGAGGGAAGGGTAGTCGTTTATCAGGGGCACATAGGAAAAAAGATCACATAACTCCAGCTCACTGTTGGACAAGCCACTGGACTCCCGGCCGAAGATCAAGGCAATCTTCTGTACCGATCCTGATTGCCGTAATACTGTGTCTTTAAGCTCGTCAGGCGTCAAGTACTGCCTGGGAGTTCCCCTCTCTCTCGCAGTGGTTGCTATCAAGTGATCATATTGCGCTCGAATGTCTACAACTGAGTCAACGACTAAGGTACGTTCCAATATATCTGTGGCACCGTGGGCGAGCCAATGTGCTTCTTTATCCAGATGTAGGTTTGAATTGACTAAAATAAGCTGTTCAAAGCCCATGGTTTTTATTGCCCTGGCGGCGGCGCCGACATTGGCTGGACGACTAGGTTCTACGAGCACGAAAACAAGAGACATATAATGGCAGACTGAAGAGGGTAAACGGTGACATATTTTTACCCGAACTTAGATCAAAGTAAATGGCTCTGCGGGTTATTTTACTGACCGGAGTCAATATGCTCTGGACCTCAAAGCTTAGGAGGCTCGAGTGATGCCTGATGGGTAAACCCGATATCCCTGCAACCCCTATCGCCAGTATTGGTATATGAAAATTCTGGCATATCTAACACAGGTATCGACAAGTAAAGCGTACCGCGCCGGCATGTTTTCTGGGCATAAAAAAGCCAACCTTAGAGGTTGGCTTTTTCTAGAGTCTGCTGAGATTACTTGGCAGTCATCAAGGCGACGGCATTATCTAGCATACGGTTACTGAAGCCCCACTCGTTGTCATACCAGGCCATGACTTTCACAAGACGGCCGTTGACGCGAGTTTGAGTCGCATCGAAGTTACAGGAGAATGGGTTGTGGTTGAAGTCAATAGAAACCAAAGGCTCCTTGTTGACGGCTAACACTTCACTCATAGGAGATAGCGATGCTGCACTGTCGATAATGGCATTGATCTCTTCTACCGTAGTATCACGAGTCGAGATGAATGTTAAGTCGACCAAGGACACGTTAACAGTCGGAACACGTACAGCTAATCCATCGAACTTGCCGGCAAGCTCAGGAAGCACGAGTCCAACGGCTGCAGCAGCACCAGTCTTAGTCGGGATCATTGACATTGCAGCTGCACGAGCACGACGTAGGTCAGTGTGATAAACATCTGACAAACGTTGGTCGTTAGTGTAGGCGTGAATCGTTGTCATCAGGCCTGACTCGATACCGATCTCATCGTTTAACGGCTTAACCATAGGTGCTAAACAGTTTGTGGTACAAGAAGCGTTCGAGACCACAGTCATGTCAGAGGTGATGACATTGTTGTTAACACCATATACGACGGTGGCGTCTACGTTTTTACCCGGTGCAGAGATAAGAACTTTCTTAGCACCCGCATCAAGATGCGCTTGTACGGCTGCTTTAGATGTGAAGATACCGGTACATTCAAATACCACATCTATGTTTAATTCGGCCCAAGGCAGTTTAGACGGGTCTCTCTCAGAAAAGGTCAGTATCTTGTCTTGGTTAACATAGATGGCTTCACCGTCATGATCGACTTTAGCGTTGAAACGACCATGAACAGAGTCATACTTGGTCAGGTGAGCGTTGATAGATGAATCGCCAAGGTCATTGAGTGCAACGATCTGGATTGGATAGTCCTTTTCGCTTTCATAAAGTGCACGTAAAATATTTCGTCCGATACGGCCATAACCGTTAATTGCTACGCGGATAGTCATTCGATATCCCTCTGGTGATTTGTAAAATTATTTTCTGGTTGTAAAATTACCAAACTGACAGCTAGCGTCAAGTAATATCCCCTATAAAAGCCATTTATGCATAACATTTTCGCTTTTATTTTTACATTGGTCATGTTTTTAACAAATAGTCGTTTACCAACTGTAAATATCTTCCAATATGGCATACATTTTTCTACGGCAAAGCGCCAATAATAAAGTGGGGGAAAGCTAGGCAATTCTTGCTTATCGAGTCGGAGGGGATCGGAGCAGTAATGTCTTAATCGTACTGGATGAGAATGCACCGTCCTCTAATACCTCAACAAGTTCTTCGGCCTGTCGATCTAAAAAACGTTGCAGAGTTTTATCTCCATAGATTAATGCCAGCATTTTTTCTTCCGATACGTCCTGCTTGGTCATCAATATATTTGCTCTGGACAATAGATATGTTAACTCGAGGTCATTGAGTTTCTGGTAATTATTGGACAGACCCAATAGCCAGTCAGGATTAAAGTCATCCTCGTCACTGATATCGAGCACCTCGAGATAGATTAAATTAGATTGATAGGCATCAAATTTCTGAAAATAGGAGGCCACTTGAGACAGCAATAAAATGTCATCTATCTGGTGAGCCTTATAGGCTGCTAACACGATTTTCTGAGCGTCCATATCATTGAAGCGCGTCCAGTGGTAAAACGCTAAGTAGAGGTCCTGACTATTCTTGGTGGTGTCTTGAAGCTGAGAAAGGCTTTGTGCACTCAAACCGAAAGCGCGAACTCGATCGTTGGTTCTCTCTGGATGCAAAATATGTTGTACTCCTGCGGCCAGTTCGATGCATTGATTGTACTTCTCTAGGTTGAGCAGTTGCTGGTAAATCTGTTTACCTGAAGGCGATTCGGTGAATTTTAGTTTATATCTTTTACGAATTAAGTCGCCTTTTTCATATCTGCACCAACTATCGGCATGAAGATCGCTACAAAGTTCAGGATTATTTTTACAAGTGGTACTCGTATCTGGTTGTTTTTCACAGCCAGATACGCCTAAAAATGCAATAAAGCCAATAAATGATGTAATTATTACAAAATTTCCAGTCAAAATAGGCTCCAAGCCAAGTTTTTGCTAATAAAATTACAGCGTTACAAAAAATATCTTGCTAGCCTGAAAGGCTAGTTTTCATTACAATAGCGCCGACCAACAGGGGATTTACCCCTATTATGAATTAGAGTATTGGTCTTTTCTTTTTGTTACTCAATCATTTCTGAAAATAAATCAGGAAAGTGAGATAAAGGATCTGTAAATGAGCGCTGATAAACACCTACAAAGCTGGCAAGAACGTTTCGAAATGGCAGAGGCTATGCAGCCCTTGCTTGGTAAGTTATATCGTAATCAAGGCGTCGAAGTCGTTTTATACGGTAAGCCGCTACTCAATGCCTCTACCATTGATATCATCAAGTCACACCGTCTGGTACGCCGTTTTGTGGGCTATAAATTGAGATTGCGTGAAAGCTTTCCTTTCGTAGAAGCACTAAGCAAACTCGCCGTTAAACAGTGTAAAGTGGATATCGGTAAACTGGCTATCAACTATTGGCGTGATCATGACGATGCCAGTGAGATTGAAGCCTATATGAGCCGCGAGCTGGCATCGGCTATCGATCATGAAGATACGCAAGAAGCCAGAGACGTTGTACTTTACGGCTTTGGTCGCATCGGTCGTCTACTCGCTCGCCTATTAATAGAAAGAACCGGTGTCAGTAATAAACTTCGTCTTCGCGCCATCGTACTGCGTGGCGGTCGTAAGGGCGATTTAGAGAAACGCGCCAGTTTACTTAGACGAGATTCGGTTCATGGACCATTCAATGGTTCTGTTGAAGTCGACGAAGAGAATAATGCCCTCATAGCGAACGGCACTTATATCCAGGTGATATATGCCAACTCTCCAGATGAAGTGGATTATACCAAGTACGGCATCAGCAATGCGTTAGTGGTAGATAACACAGGTATCTGGAAAGACGAAGATGGACTCGGCCTGCACCTTAAGTCTAAAGGCGTCGCTAAAGTTCTGCTTACCGCGCCGGCTAAAGGCCAGATCAAAAACATCGTTTTTGGTGTGAATGAGTCAGATATCCTCAGTGAAGATAAGATAGTCTCGGCGGCTAGCTGTACCACTAATGCGATCACGCCGATATTAAAAGCGATGAATGATAAGTATGGCATCACCAATGGCCATGTAGAAACCATTCACTCTTATACCAATGACCAGAACTTAATTGATAACTATCATAGTGCCGATCGTCGTGGACGTAGTGCACCATTAAACATGGTTATCACAGAAACGGGGGCTGCTAAAGCGGTTGCTAAAGCCTTACCCGAACTAGCAGGTAAGCTGACGGGCAACGCTATCCGCGTTCCTACACCAAACGTGTCTATGGCCATCATCTCTTTGAACCTTGAAAGCGAGACAGATAAAGAGCAGGTAAATGAATACCTGCGTGACATGTCACTGCATTCAGAACTTCAAAATCAAATCGATTTTACCGAGTCAACTGAGATAGTCTCATCAGATCTTGTTGGTTCACGTTATGCAGGAGTGATCGATTCACACGCCACCATAGCTGACGGTAACCGTGCCATTCTTTATGTATGGTATGACAATGAGTTTGGCTACAGCTGTCAGGTTGTTGGTGTTATGCAGAAGATGCTTGAGCTTAACTATCAATCATTGCCAAACTAATATAATAAAACACCTAGCGAGTGATTAACGCTTAATGATAAAAGCCTCCTTAATACGAGGCTTTTTGATTTTTGAACATTGATTAAACAGAAGTTTGTGAATTTTCGACCACAATGCCCGTTTAAGCAACAGTCAGATGAAAAAGGGCATTTATCGCTATTTTGATGATTGACTATCGGCTGTAAATCGGTAGAATGCCATTCCGCAGTCAAGGGAAAGCTTCTTAAGGAAAACTTGCTGCATGTATGATTGATAATTGATGTAAGCGACATTAGCTCAGTTGTTAAAGGTTGAAGTGCGATACTTTTGATGATAATAGTGAGTGTTGAAACGTAAAATTGATTGCGACATTAGCTCAGTTGTTAAAGGTTGAAGTGCGATACTTTTGATGATGATAATAGTGAGTGTTGAAACGTAAAATTGATTGCGACATTAGCTCAGTTGGTAGAGCGATACCTTGCCAAGGTATAGGTCATCGGTTCGAACCCGATATGTCGCTCCAATCATCTAACAAGATGTGCGAGATTATCAAGGTATAGGTCATCGGTTCGAACCTCTCTTTATAAGAGAAGGTCGCTCCAATCATACTCATTACCTAGGCAAGATGTGCGAGATTATCAAGGTATAGGTCACAGGTTCGAACCTCTCTTTATAAGAGAAGGTTGCTCCAATCATACTCATTACCTAGGCAAGATGTGCGACATTAGCTCAGTTGACGCTTTATTTAAATCAACTGCGTATCTTGCAAGACGATAAAAAATTGGCGCGATGGCAGAATGGCTATGCTACGGATTGCAAATCCGTCGATCTCGGTTCGACTCCGGGTCGCGCCTCCATATTTAGATTGTGATGAGTTTTTCTCTTAAACAGGTGAAAAGCAGTATTAACTACCGATAATACGTATCATCAAGATCAACGAGTTTGCCCGAGTGGTGGAATCGGTAGACACAAGGGATTTAAAATCCCTCGCTTAATAGGCGTGCCGGTTCAAGTCCGGCCTCGGGTACCATCATTTAAGCCTCGACATTAATTTGTCGGGGCTTTTTTGTATCTGAATATCCAGAAAGTGGATTTAAAATCCCTCGCTACTCTTCTCTTCCTTCATAAGCAGCTGAGCGGGCACGTGCCGATTCATCTCTCGATTTCAAAAATGGGCCTCGGGTAACATCATTGCTCTTTTGAGAACTGGCAAGGGCCTCAACGAAAATCCACCTTGAATTGAGCAGATATATGATGAGCTTGGTATACTTTCATAGATATCACAATCCTTAAAAAAATGACTTAAATAATCAATTTTATTCATATAATTGTTGATTTATTGCTTGTTATCCCAAACTATAACTATTTTTTCTAGTAATATAAAAACTCTCTTTCGATGCCTGACTCACAGTGGTATAAAGAGAGCCTATCCCCCCTACATCATCTTTTTAGGAAAGACGTCATGATATTTACTCAGGTTGAACTTGCTCCTGCCGATCCCATTTTAGGCCTCACCGATGCTTTTAAAGCAGATACCAGAACAGAGAAAGTAAATCTTGGGGTAGGCATTTATAAGGACGAGTCTGGTTCGACTCCAATACTTAAGTCGGTCAAACTTGCCGAAGAAAGAATACTTGCCACAGAAAAAAGCAAAAGTTATCTGGGCATCGAAGGCGTAGAGGCATATAACCGTGTAGTACAAGAACTGCTGTTTGGTGAAGATCATGACGTGGTTAAAAATAAGCGAGCATTAACGGCTCAAGCACCAGGCGGCACAGGCTCATTAAGAGTTGCCGCTGAGTTTTTAGTCCGTAACACAGAATCTAAAACCATCTGGGTGAGTAACCCGACTTGGGCAAACCATCAGAATATTTTTACATCTGCAGCACTCAAGATTAAACAGTATCGTTATTATAAGGCTGAGACTCACGGAAAAGATTTTGATGCCATGGTAGCCGATCTCAAAACGGCAAAGCAGGGTGATCTGGTCTTATTACATGGCTGCTGCCATAACCCAACTGGCATCGATCTCACCCAAGCTGAATGGCACACCATAGCCGAACTCTGCGTTCAGCAAGGTTTAGTGCCGTTATTCGATTTCGCCTACCAAGGCTTCGGCACAGGCGTAGAGGAAGATGCACAGGGATTGAGAATTGTTGCCGACAAGGTACCAGAACTCATCGTAGCGAACTCTTTCTCGAAAAACTTTGGCCTGTATAACGAAAGAATTGGTGCCGTGACGTTAGTCGCCGAGAACCAAGCCGATGTCACTAAAGCCTTTAGCCAGGTAAAAAGCACTATCCGTGGTAACTACTCTAACCCACCGGCTCACGGCGCATTGATCGTCAGCACCATACTCGGTGATAGTGAATTAAAGACACTGTGGCAAAGCGAGCTTAAAGAGATGCGTGAGCGTATCGCGAAAATGCGCGGCTTATTTGTCGAGACGCTTAAATCTGCGGGGGTCAAACAAGACTTTAGCTTTATCTCTACACAGAATGGTATGTTCAGCTTCTCTGGTTTAACCAAGGAGCAGGTGGCTAAACTTAAAGATGATCACGCGGTGTACATAGTGGGTTCCGGCCGCATCAGTGTCGCGGGCATGACCATTGAAAATATGCCGGTGATCTGCAAAGCCATAGCTGCCGTGCTTTAACACTAACGAAAATACATTCTCTTTAATGTCATCAAAAAGGACAGCGAATGCTGTCCTTTTTTGCTGCTCATCTTTTTAGTATGACTAAACAGCCGCTAAAATAGCATGCTTCTCTGTGTCCAGCTCCACCATGCCCGCTATAGCATCGGCCAGGGCCCTTTTGTCATGCAACCCCGGATGGTGTTTACTCACTAGGGGCCGGTAAGAGATGATACCATCCTGATAGCTTTCCTCTGAGTGACATAAGATCTGATCCACGACTTTAAGACCTAAGATCTGGTGACACCAGTCTATTCTCTGCTGTAAAGAAAAGTCCGCAGAGGGTGAGGGCTCACGGGTCAAGTTATCGACTAAGATGACTTTAGCCTTAGATTGGTTAAGGGCCGATGCAAATTTGGGTAATAATAAGGGCGGCATGATACTGGTGAGGAAACTGCCAGGTCCTAATATCACTAAATCCGCCTTTCTTACGGCCTCGCATGCCTCATGGGTAGCCGTCACCATTGGCTCTAAAGATAACGCCATGGGATGAGTGTCCATGCCATCGACACAAGTTTCGCCAAAGACTCGATTACCACATGCTTCGATTGCCACTAAGTGCGTAGGCTCTTCAGACATGGGGATAACCTTAGTCTCTATATTAAGTAACTGCCTGACGAGATTGACGGCTTCTAATGGCCTGACACAGAGTTGGTCTAAGGCAAGCAGAATAAGATTGCCAAGATTGTGTCCACTTAATTCATTTTCCCCTGAAAATCGGTACTCAAATAGCAGAGAGCCGGTAGAAGGCTGGGTTGAAAGTTGAGATAAGCAGTTTCTGAGATCTCCCCAGGCAATACAATCTTGCTGTTGACGTAATCGCCCCGTGGATCCACCGTTGTCCGTGGTGGCTACAACACCGGTAAGCTTAGCACCTAAAAATGAGAGCGACGATAACACCCGACCCAATCCATGGCCTCCACCAACGGCGACTATGTTTTCAAATTGATTTAATTTATTATTTTGCACTCGGGTTTATCCTTCCTGAATACCCAACGAATATCCGCTTCATAGGCTGCGGATTATAACTTACAACTTGAGTTTTGTGTCGGGTTTTGTCAATTATGATATATGACATATAATTGCCGTCAGTTTTCGACAATAAGAGAGAAAAATGAAAACAGGTAGAGTCGGAAAATTTACCGTATCCCTGAGTCTAGTGATTGTCATCTTGATTTTTTTAAGGCTTATCTTTATTAAAATTGACGATGCTGATGAGAGTACTCATGGAAAGTTAATTGAAAATGAACAGGCCATGAGCCTGATCCCGGACTTTGAGTCTATTGCCAGCGTGGCTCAAAAGAAGCAAGCCTTCTTCAATTATCTGCGCCCGGCTATTAGACATCAAAACGCCATCATTTCAGATGAGCGACATTTTCTTTTACGCAGCTCACAGCACCTTGAAGATGGACTGACGCTCACCGCAGCCGAGCATTACAGAATTGAAGAGATCGCCAATAAATATCAGTACTCGCCCAGAAATATCAATCAAAAGACCTTAGGTGAGCTGCTGATCCGAGCCGACATCATCCCTGAGTCGTTGGTACTCATACAAGCCGCTAATGAAACCGGATGGGGCAGCTCTCGATTTGCCAAACAAGGACTCAACTTTTTCGGCCAGTGGTGTTTCAGGAAAGGTTGTGGGCTAGTGCCTCAAGCACGAACAATCGGTAAGAGCCATGAAGTTGCGGTATTCGATTCCGTGGCAGACTCGGTGGCATCTTATATGAGGAACCTCAATTCCAATGCTGCATATTCATTATTGAGATCTATTCGTGCAGATTTACGTGCACAAGACAAACTTCCCGTTGCAGATCAGTTAGTATACGGCCTAGTTAATTATTCCGAGCGACAGGAGGCATATATAGATGAACTCCTGGAGATGTTACGTCAAAACAAGCAGTATTTGGTGGAGAATCATGAAGAAAAGCCTTCTGTTTAGCTGTTTACTCGTTGCTGTTACTTCGGTACAAGCAGCACCAATATCGTTACCGTACCAAGGTTTTTATCAAAGGCTTAATCAAGTTAATAAAGGAAACTATCCATTAATTGAGATCGCTTTTTGGGTGCCTAATAAGTCTCGGTGCCTGATTAAAAGTGGCACCATCACCACGGAAAAAGAATCTTTCCCGCTGACCATCACAGAGGAGCAGAGAATATTCTTGCCCTATGATGCCAGGCTCAAGTCAGATAGGGCGTTAGTGAATTTAGATATTGAAGGCTCAGCGGATAGTTGCAGTATCTCAATGCAAGTCAGGGCAAAGAACACTAAGCAGAGCTATAGCCAGCAAGAGGTACAGGAACTTGAGGCTGAGATGAACACTATGCTCAGCGACATGCAGGGGTTCCCTATGCGTTATTTTAGCCAAGATATTGCCGGGATTAACTTTGAGTTTGAGCCCGATAGCAAGATATCCGTGTATATCGATGGCAAAGAGCAAATAGTCACCGACAAGCTCAGGCTATCTAGCGAGCAGATAGAAGCGTTATCCATTTTAGAGTTCAACGCTAAGCCATTGGTCATCAGTCCATGGACAAATGGTTAATGCCCATAGGTAAAACTCCCTAGTTCAGATTAACAGCTAATAAAAATCCCGGTCTAGGCCGGGATTTTTTAGTTTTAGCGCCACTATTTTAAACATCCATTGGATCAGGGAGTATAGGTACTCACGACGTCGATCTTCTGCGCTTTAGTGACTCTGTTCGCCGCATCCAGATCGATATGGCCATTATTGGCGACATCGAGAAAATCGAAAGCGGGCAAGTCAGACTCGGCCACATCTCCTTTCAAGGGGGCATCGGCATCTCTTTGCAGTGCCAGGAAATCAAACTGCTCACGGTCGACCCCCTGGGAAGGCGAAGTATTCTGCATCGCGGTAAAGATTGATTCTATTCGGCCAGGATGCTCTGTATCCCATTGCTCTAGCATGGCTTTAACCGATGCACGTTTCAGGTTTTCCTGAGAGCCGCACAGATTACACGGAATGATGGGAAATGATTTAAGTTCTGCATATTCGGCGATATCTTTCTCGCGCGAATAAGCCAATGGCCTTATGACCATGTTAGCACCATCATCAGACAATAGCTTAGGCGGCATGGCTTTCTGTTTGCCGGCATAAAACATGTTGAGGAACAGGGTTTCTATGATGTCATCTCTGTGGTGCCCTAAGGCTATTTTAGTCGCACCGATTTTCTGAGCGAAGCCATAGAGGGTGCCTCGACGCAGTCGTGAACATAAAGAGCAGGTCTTTTGCCCCTCAGGGATCTTAGATCTGACGATAGAGTAAGTGTCTTTCTCGAGGATATAGTAAGGGACATTGAGCGTATCAAGGTAATTTGGCAGCACCTCTTCAGGAAACCCTGGCTGCTTCTGATCTAAGTTAACCGCCACGATTTCGAACTTGATTGGGGCTCTTTGCTGCAGATTGAGTAAGATATCCAGCATAGCGTAGCTGTCTTTGCCCCCAGAGAGACAACACATCACACGATCACCTTCTTCGATCATCTGGTAATCAGCTATCGCCTTACCCACTTCACTACGTAACTTTCTTTGTAGCTTACTCATGCGGGTGAGCTGTGTTTTTGAGAGTATCTCGGACATAAAAAACGCGCCTAATTACACTTGAATTCTGGGCGCGTATTATATAGCAAAATGAGCAGATTTAGAACCGAACAGGCTGACTTCTTGCTCCGATAGCACGACTCAAACTAGTCTTTCTCTAATGGGGAACGGTAACCATCGGGTTTAATTGCCAACAGATCGCAGTTAATGCTGTCGATAACGTGTTCGGCCGTATTGCCGATGAGAGCCGCTGAAAATCCGGTGCGGCCTACAGTGCCTAGAATCACCAACTCAGCATCTATCTTGCGGGCGATTTCAGGAATAACATCTTCAGGAAGGCCTTCTTGAACATGGCAAAAGTCACTGGAGATATCGAAGCTGTTTGCCAGGTAACTGATTCTTTGCTCATGCTGCATCCGAATCGTTTCGCCATAGGTATGGGCATCGAAATCGGGCAGCTCTATGGCAAGATTAACCGGCGTGCCTGGATAAGCGTTAACCAGATGGACTTGTGCATCAAATTGCGCCGCAAGAACTTTGGCATACTCGATGATCTTGCCGTTGAGTGTCTGATGATCATCATCTTCAGAGCCCACGTTAATGGCGCAGAGTATTTTACCGGCAACCGGCCAAGCATGATCTTTGACTAATAGCACAGGTACCGGTGCTTTGCGCATCAAATGCCAGTCGGTAGGTGTGAAAATAACAGATTTAAGCTTGTCGTGAAGATGGGTGCCTTTCACTATGATGTCGAAACTGCCCGAGATAGCAAATTGAATAATGCTCTCGAAGGGGCGATTATGCCAGATCACTTCACTGTCTATCTGCACCTTTTCGTTGGTATAACCTATTAGCAAGTCTTCTAACCAAGCCTGACGTTGAGATATGACGCCTTGGCGCATCGCTTCTCGCTCGTGACCCGAAAGAATCGAGGTCATCTCATAGGAAAAATCAAAGATAGACAGAAACACCGTAATATCGGCACCATTGGGAGAGGCTAGCTCGATGGCTCTGGCGAGAGCCGGTTGTACATCACTGGTTGGATCGATTACAACTAAGAGTTTCTTTAAATCCTTCATAGTCACTCCTTAATTCAGACAATGAATTAATAATGAGCTAAAGAGCAAGAAATGCAATGATTTTGATCACAAGTTAACTAAATTGTTGCAGTGAAGGTGAATAGTTGAATAGTTGAATAGTTGAATCTTAAATGTAGCCGAGAGGATGGGTAACCTGAAAGCGACTCCGGGTTACCCGATATCATTTATCTTGCGATGGCGTGATTGCCAGCTAGCTCAGCAAGGGCGTCGAAATTGATGATGGTGATGTACTTACCTTTAACTTCTATTAGCTCAGCTTTCTGAAAGCGCCCCAGTAAACGGCTGATGGTCTCAACGGTCAGACCTAAATAGTTGCCGATATCACCACGAGTCATGGTTAATCTAAACTCCTTGGGTGAGAAACCGCGACTGCCGAAACGATTGGCGAGATTGCTGATAAAGGCGGCGAGACGCTCCTCGGCATTTTTCTTACTCAGTAAGAGTATCATCTCCTGATCACTCTGGATCTCATGGCTCATCAAACGCATCACTTGTTGCCTCAGCTTAGGCATGGTACCTGTGAGTTCATCCAAGGTGCCATAAGGGATCTCACACACCATAGATGTTTCTAAGGCTTGAGCGAAACTTTGATGCATTTGCGAGTGGATGCCGTCAAAACCTATGACATCACCAGCCAGATGAAAACCCGTGATCTGTTCATCACCTTGCTCTGTGATGGTAAAACTTTTGACCGTACCCGAGCGAATTGCGAATAGCGACTTTAAAGGGTCACCTGACTTAAAAATTTGTTCACCTTTTTGAATAGGCTTCTTTCTTTCGATAACTTCATCGAGCTGATCGAGTTCGTGGCTATTGAGAGTAAAAGGAATACACAAGTCTGCCATACTACAGTCATGGCAATGGATGGAACCTCCAGGCACTGACGAACGACGACTCTTATTATTAACTGTCATGGTGTTTCTCAAATGTCACAAGTAGCTCTATATTAAACTAATTTAATAAACTCAGCTAGCGGAGCTGGGCAATTGCAATGTATAAAGTTTGTAAACCAAACGACACTAAGATCAAGCCACTGATCAATCTGACGGCTCGGTTCTGTACCCAGCGACCAAACAGATTCGCCGCCATGCCCGCGCTCAAGAGTGCGGGCAAGGTACCAAGCCCGAACGCCGCCATAATCATGGCGCCTTGCTGAGCAGAATTAGCGGCAACAGCCCAAGTTAACGTGCTGTAGACTAGGCCACAGGGAAGCCAGCCCCACAACATACCACCGACAAACGCCTGAGGCATGGTTTGAATGGGTAGAATACGCTTAGCCAAGGGAGATAGGAAGCGCCAAAGGTACTTGCCTACTCGCTCTATTTGCACCACACCGGACCAAATTTTCGCGATGTAGAGACCGGTGGCGATCATCATCAAGCCAGCGATCACTCTGAGGGTGATCAGGTAGAGGTCAATATCGAACAGTAGGGCTAATGCACTGGCAGAGCCACCGACCAAGGCGCCAGCCAAGGCGTAACTCAATATACGACCAAAATTATAACTGAGTAGGAAGCGTAACTGGCTAACGAACTGGTTTTGGTGCCTGGATTTAGGTAACTGAGATGAAAACGCGCCGATTAAACCGCCGCACATGCCAATACAATGACCCGCTCCCATCAGGCCAACGAGGAAGGCGCCGGTAACGTTGTAGTCGATCAAGAGGGAGTCGAATCCGTAGACTCACTGTTTTTAGTCTCGGGAATTACAGGCTTATCATCATCGAACAGTATCGATACGCTCTGTCTATCGAGATCATCAAATTGTTCAGATTTAACCGCCCAGAAAAAAATGCCGATGGCGATCAAGACAAACAACATAGCGATTGGGATTAATACATAGATAATACTCATAAACGAACCTTCAATAATCTGAGACTGTTGCCCACAACGATAAGAGAACTGGCGGACATACCAAGGGCGGCAACATAAGGTAAGACATGTCCTGTTACGGCGAGGGGAATTATAAACAGGTTATAAGCCAGCGCCCAGAATAAATTTTGTTTGATGATCCTATCAGCTAGCTTAGCGACCTTGACGGCATCCGTGTAACGGGAGAGTTTATCACCTAATAGGATAAGATCGGCCGAGCTCTTGGTTACCGCAGCGCCACTGCCCATGGCAATGGAGAGATTAGCTCCGGCGAGCACGGGCGCATCATTGATACCATCGCCGAACATGGCCACATTCGAATGGGTCTGATACTGACGAATCAATTGCAGCTTGCCTTCCGGGCTCAGGCCCTTATTGACATCGTCAATGCCAATCTTATTCGCCACCTCTTCCACATGATTCGACGCATCGCCACTGGCGATAGAGACGAGGCAGCCACTCTCTTTTAGCAGCTTAACGGTTTCGGCGGCATCGCTGCGAATGGCATCGACGAGCAAAAATTTCGCCAATACTTGTGACTCATTGACCAGATAGATGACTTGCTTAGTGCTATCAGTGATCTCGGTAGCCCCCACAAATGCGGCGCTGCCAATTCGGTATTTCTGCCCATTAATTTCGCCGCTGAGTCCTTGTCCGATATGGTTTTTGCTCTGCTTAACACTCAAGTTCGGATCACGGTACGACTCGAATGCTTTGGCTATGGGATGCAGTGAGCTCGCTTCCAGACTTGCGGCAATGGCGAGGACCTGCTCCTCATCCGTACTGGTGATAAGCTCAGTAGATTCTATCTTTAGATTGCCGCAGGTGAGGGTACCGGTTTTATCAAATACCACATGCTGGATCAGAGTCAGTTTTTCAAATACCCCTGGGGTTCTTGCTATCACGCCGATGCGGGTAAAGATCCCCGTCGCACAGGTGACTGCTGTGGGGGTCGCAAGTGCCAGCGCGCAAGGGCAAGTGGCAACCAGCACCGACAAGGTGACCCAGAAGGCATCTTCTGGCCAATAGATTTTCCACACCACATAGGTCAAAGCGGCTACGACTAAGATAGTCCAGGTAAAATAATTTGAGATGCTGTCCACATAACGTGCGACCTTAGGTTTATTGTTGGATGCCGATTCCTGCAGGCGAATGATTTCGGCGACCAGTTGGTCCTGGCCAACCGCAGTCACCTCGACTCTGATCGGTTGTTCGACGTTGATTGTGCCAGCATAGACTTCGCCGCTTAAGGTTTTGCTTACCGGTAACTGCTCACCGGTGAGCATGGCCTCATTGATACTAGAGTAGCCATCGACAATAACACCATCGGC
Organism: Shewanella sp.; assembly: GCF_013214165.1. Classification (GTDB taxonomy): domain Bacteria; phylum Pseudomonadota; class Gammaproteobacteria; order Enterobacterales; family Shewanellaceae; genus Shewanella. The sequence continues at coordinate 49,501 of NZ_JABSSM010000009.1, forward strand.
AGCGATCACTTCACCGGGTTTGACTAAGATAATATCGCCGACCTTGAGTCCCTTGGCTGGGATATCCTTAGCACCACTATCTGTGATCAAATGCGCGGTTAATGGCACTAGCTTATGTAAGTTACTCGAGCTTATCGAGGCTTTTTGGCGCGCATTTTGTTCAAAATAGCGCCCCAGCAGCAAGAAGAAGGTAAACATGCTCACGGATTCGAAATACACCTCGCCATTCGCGTTAATGGTCGCGATGCAGCTGGCAATATAAGCCCCTAAGATGGCGATTGAAACCGAGACATCCATATTGAGTCTGCCGCTAAATATGGAGCGGATGGCACTGAAATAGAAGGGCTGAGCCGAATAGAAGACCACGGGAGCGGCAAAAATAAGGCTAACCCAACGGAAATAATCACGAAACTCGACGTCGAGATCGGTGAAGTAACCGGCATAGAGGGCGAGGGCGAACATCATCACCTGCATGGTCGCAAAACCGGCCAGGCCGAGTCTTAACAGGTATTGTCGGCTATTTTTCTTGCTGAGTAATTCTTGCTCGTCCACCTGATAGGGAGCGGCTTGATAGCCGATGGCGCTGATTTGATTGAGAATGGCGCTGAGCTTTATCTGCTCTGGTAACCAGGTAACTAGGGCACGTTCGGTGGTGCTGTTTACTTGGATCTTGATGATCCCCTCCACATGCTTAAGCTTATGCTCAATAAGCCAGGCACAGGCGGCGCAGGTGATGCCGTCTATCGACAAAGACACCGTCGCGGTATCGCTGTCCTTATGAACGAAATCCTCCTGTACTTCGACAAGGTCAAATGCGGAGAAAGTGCCGAGTTCTTCAGGCACTATGGCATTTTGTCTGCTACCGGGTTCGGTACGGAATTTATAATAATTGATTAATCCCGCATCTATGATCGCCTTAGAGACGGCCTGGCATCCGGGACAACACATGGCTTGTTGTTTATCATTAATGCAGGTAGTGAACTGTGTATCGGTTAATACCGGCTCTCCACAATGGAAACAATCGAGGGGCTTCATCATCGGTGTCATTAACCTGCTTCAATGTAAAATCATCGAGTCCTATACAAGCTTGTACAGTATCGACTTGGACCTTAAAAATTGATACTTCTGTTACAAATGAACCGACGCTCGCCGATCCATTTTATCACGCGTGACTCAGTGCTAGTTTAACCAGTACTGACCATCATCGCTTATTTCGAGGCGCTTCTGAATACGCCATTTACGGTCATAACCATCCAGTCTCACTTCCCAGCTGCCGGTGATAGGTTTGTCGAGTGCGATCCGATATACCTGATTGCCATCGGCGGTCACGACTTGGGTAAAGTCACGAGCTTCTATGGTAGGGTGAAAAAACTCGACATTCATCGCGGCCAGATAAGGCTCACCACCATGCTGGGTGATGGCTAAGGTGTTCTCATCCACTATCATCTCGAACTGCAGTCCGAGTTGCTTAGCATACTTGATTTTCTTTAGATCTCTATTGATGCGTTTACCATCTTTATAATAATCTTCAGACACCAAGGAATCCTTGTTGACGACGGCAAGGTAGAGCAAGTTGATGCTCGCCACGACGGCACAGAGGGGTAAAATAATTAAGAACCAAGGCCAGAACTGCTTATACCAGGGTTGTTGCTTGTTCATCTGTTATACCTATTAAAATAATTAATAATATTTTACCGTGAAAAATGTGATATAGCACTCTAAAAAAAAGGCCCCGATGAGATCGAGGCCTTGATGTTACTTATGTGTAACTATTTGTTAGATAAACTATAAACATAAGCTGTGATAACGTGAACTTTCTCTTCACCCAACACATCTTTCCAAGCCGGCATCACACCGCTTCGACCATTAAGAATGGTCTCTTCGATTGCGCCACGACTTCCGCCGTAGAGCCACATGTTGTTGGTGAGGTTAGGTGCACCCATCATCTTGTTACCAGTAGCATCCATACCATGACAGGCAAAACAGCCCTTCATGAATGAACCTTGACCCTGAGCCGCAAGCGCTTCATCGTGATCACGACCCGATAACTTAACTATGTATTCAGCTAAACCTTTAATTTCGCTGTCTTCGATAGGTAAACCACCCTTGGGTGGCATCATGCCGTGACGACCGTTCATGATGGTGGTCTTAATCGTGGCTAAGTCACCACCATATAGCCAATCACCGTCAGTCAGGTTAGGGAAGCCTTTACTGCCGCGAGCATCACTACCGTGACACTGTGAACAGTTGTGTAAGAACAAACGACCACCAACTTTCAGTGCTTCTTCGTTGTTAACTAGCTCATCCAGAGGCGTCTCTGCGTATGCCTTGAAGATGGGGCCATATTTTTCATCGGCACGCATTACTTCTTGATCATACTGAACCCAACGACCTTCTTCTTTAGCCAAGACAATGGCGGCTTCAGAGTCGGCCTTGATGCCGTTCTCTCGGCCAATGCTTTGGTTAGAACTGGTCCAGCCAAGCAAGCCTTTATAGTTACCCAGACCCGGATAAAGAGCCAAGTAAATAAGAGCAAAGACGATAGAGATATAGAACATATAACTCCACCATTTTGGCAGTGGGTTATTCAGCTCTTCAATACCATCGAAGCTGTGGCCCATTGATTCGCCTTCTTCAACACCTGTGTTGTTTTTAGAGACGGCTCTCAACAAAAAGAAACAAGCTGCGATCACAAATAAGGTAATTACCGTGATCCAAATACTCCAGAAAGTACTCATCACTTATGATCTCCTGACTTGGTGCTCGCCTCATCTTCAAAGACAAGATTAGCCGCTTCGTCGAATTGATCCTTACGACGCGAGCTATAAGCCCATGAAAATATACCCAGGAAGGTAAACATCACAACGATCGTGATTATGCCTTGTATAATTCCGTAATCCATATCATACCTCCTATTATTTCAGTGCATGTCCAAGGGACTGCAGATAGGCGATCAGTGCTTGCATCTCAGTCTTACCTTCGACGGCCGCTTTTGCTCCAGCTAACTCCTCGTCGGTATAAAGGTCATTACCCTTATACCCACCTTTGTGGAAGTTAAGTAGAATTTGCATCTTATTGCGGGTTAATTCGCCATCGAGCGTATTCTCGGCTAACCAAGGGTAACCAGGCATATTTGACTGAGGCACCACGGCGCGAGGGTCCAATAAATGAACCTCATGCCATTTATCGCTGTAACGACCACCAACACGGGCAAGATCCGGTCCAGTACGCTTAGAGCCCCACTGGAAAGGATGATCCCAGACAGATTCGCCCGCTACCGAATAGTGACCATAACGCTCGGTCTCGGCGCGCAGTGGACGGATCATCTGACTGTGACAGTTATAGCAACCTTCACGGACATAGATATCACGACCTTCGATCTGCAAGGCTGTATAGGGGATCAAACCATCGACAGGCTCGGTAGTGTCTTTCTGAAATAGCAAGGGGACGATCTGCACCAAACCACCAAAGCTAATGGCGATAACGGTTAAGATACCCAACAGGCCGATGTTTTTTTCGACTAACTCATGATTAAATTTCATCAAATCTACCCCTTATGCTTCAGCTAATGCTGGCAAAGACTCTTTAGGCGCTCTCACTGTCTTAATCACGTTAAATGCCATGATAAACATACCAGTTAAGAAGAAACAGCCACCGAGGAAGCGGACAAAGTAGAATGGATAAGAGGCTTCAACACTCTCGACGAAGCTATAGGTCAAGGTACCGTCAGCATTAACTGCACGCCACATCAGACCTTGCATCACACCCGATATCCACATAGATACGATATACAACACAGTACCAATCGTTGCTAACCAGAAATGCACGTTGACTAGGTTAGTGCTATACATGCGACCGTGTCCGAATAGGACAGGGATCAGATGGTAAAGCGAACCAATTGACACCATAGCAACCCAACCTAGCGCACCAGAATGAACGTGACCAATGGTCCAGTCAGTATAATGAGAGAGTGCGTTAACGGTTTTGATTGCCATCATTGGGCCTTCGAAGGTAGACATACCGTAGAAAGACAATGAAACAACAAGGAAACGTAAAACAGGATCGGTTCTCAATTTATGCCAAGCACCGGATAGTGTCATGATACCGTTAATCATTCCGCCCCATGAAGGTGCGAATAGGATTAATGACATCGCCATACCCAGAGATTGTGTCCAATCAGGCAGTGCCGTGTAATGTAGGTGGTGAGGGCCAGCCCAGATGTACAGTGCAATTAGTGCCCAGAAGTGAACAATTGACAGACGGTATGAGTAGACAGGACGACCCGCTTGCTTAGGAACGAAATAGTACATCATACCCAGGAAGCCAGCTGTCAGCAGGAAGCCAACGGCGTTATGACCATACCACCACTGGACCATGGCATCCACAGCACCAGAATAGATGGAATATGACTTCCACATACTCACTGGAACCGCCATAGAGTTAACTATATGCAATACCGCGACCGTGATGATAAATGCGCCGAAGAACCAGTTGGCCACATAGATATGTGAGGTGGTTCGTTTGATTATGGTACCAAAGAAAACCGTGCCGTATGATACCCAGACTATGGTGAGTAGGATACTAATCGGCCATTCCATCTCAGCGTACTCTTTACCACTGGTGATCCCCAGAGGGAGTGTGATCACAGCCGATAGAAGGACAGCTTGCCAACCCCAGAACGTAAATGCGGCTAACCTAGGCGCAAATAGTTTGGTTTGACAGGTTCGTTGGACGATATAATAGGATGTTGCGAAAAGTGCTGAAGTACCAAACGCGAATATCACCATATTAGTATGCAGTGGTCGAAGACGACTGTATGTTAACCATGGAGTATCGAAGTTTAGTTGTGGCCAAATTAGCTGTGCCGCGATCAATACACCGACAGACATACCAAATATTCCCCAAAACACAGTCGTGAGGGCAAATTGGCGGACTACGGTGTAATTGTAATCAGCGCCTTGAGGCTGGGAATGGTTCATCATTTTGCTTCCACTGCTTATTACTTATACTTATAGTTTGAGTAAATTGTGATTTACCCGTTAAAAAGACACAAATGCCGTGTTTCCTACGGAATCGCGGTAGATGCGTCAACGTGTATCCTTGCGATAATTGTATTATTAACAAGGTAAAACAATGATACTTGAGGCATGTCAAAAAAGATAGGATTTGTGCGTGGTGAAATGTTGATCTAGATCAACCTAGGCAATAGAATGTAACTACTTTTTATATAAAGGTTAATTTTTGTGCTACGTGTTAACTTCTCGGTTAAATTAGGCCTCTACACACCACTAGTCTTGGCATTCTTATGCTCGGCTTGCTCGCCTCAACAGCCAGCCAAAACAGGCTTAAATACCCCTGTATTTGTCGAAGATACCAGCTTATGTGACTTTAGTCAGACATCTTGCAATAAACAAGTTGCCGGAATCAATTTATCACTTTTAATCACTCCCTTTAACACCCCCAGTGAAAAGCCGCTAACCATTGAACTGGCTAGCTCTGAGGCTATAAATGACGTCAGCATGAGAATTGAAGGAAGAGACATGTTTATGGGGCTTATCCCTGTAAAATTGTCTAAACTTAATGAAAAGCAATATAATGGTCAGTTGATATTCGGCTCTTGTAGCAGTAACTATATGGTTTGGCGTGCATTTGTGAATTTCACAAAAAACGGCGAACCTCAGGTCGCCATTTTTGACTTTCTCGCCGATAGCGGCTGACTAGCAGATAAAAGTTTAGCTCGCCGTGATGTCTAATTCGCAATTTTGATCGCTAAATTCCTCTTTAACTTGGGTGAATACATCTATGTTGTCGATAAAGACCTTGAGTAAATCAGGATCAAAATGCTTGCCGGCGCCTTCTTTCATCACCTTCATCACCTCTTCCACCGGCCAGGCAGGCTTATAACAGCGGGCGTGAGAGAGGGCATCGAACACATCGGCAATAGCCACAATACGTGCAAATACATGAATTTCTGTGCCTTTCAAACCCGAAGGGTATCCCGAGCCATCGTATTTCTCGTGGTGTTGTAACGCTATGGTACTGGCTGATTTAAGAATGGGCCGCTCCGAATTGGCCAATATTTGATAGCCTATCTCGGGGTGCTGACGCATGATCAGCCACTCCTCTGCATTGAGTTTACCGGGTTTGAGTAACACGGCATCTGGGGTCGCAATCTTACCTATGTCATGCATGGGGGAGGCGTGTTTGAGCAAATCTGCTTCGTGCACCTGCATGCCCGAAAGAAGTGCCAACTTGTAGCAATACTCAGCCATTCTTTTGACATGATATGCCGCTTCTTTCGAGCGACTCTCGACCACATCGCCCAAGCGTAAGATAAGCTCTGACTGGGTGTCTTCCAGCTCTTTATTCAACAATAGATTCTCGAATGCTACACCGACATTAATCGCGAAAATGTCGACCAGCTTCTTATCCATGTCGTCTATCTTATTGATCCCGTCCATATAGAGCAGATTTATCCAACCACTCTTAGCCGGGAAATAACCGACGAAACAATCTTCCTTATATAGACAGCGTTTCTTTTTTAATGCTTCTTCCAGTAAAGACTTGATATGTCCAGGAACAGGCTTGTCGTGATGACTGGAAAATTGCCCCGTGCCAGCCAGAATATGCATACTGTCGGTATTAACGTCTTCACTCATCGCATCCATGGCATTACAAGATAGCAGCAAGGTTTGCGCATCTAAATTTAGTAAGTTAGCGACTTGAGTCAACAAGCCATCGGCAAAATTGTGTAAGGTGCGCAGCTCAAATAATCCCGATGTCGCCTGGAGGACACGCTCTAATCCTTGCCGATGTTTAACTTGATTCGCTCTCGCAGCTTCAATTTCTATGATGTCACGATATGAGCGCAGGGCAGAATAGACACTGGTGACCAGTTTACGGGAATCGAGCTCAGCTTTGGCCTTATAGTCATTAATGTCGTAATTGACGATGACATCTTCTTCAGGCGCCTGACCGGGTTGTCCTGTCCTCAAGATTAATCGAATAGCGGTATTTTTAAGATCCTCCCGTATCCATTTTACTAACTCTAAACCCGCATGATCACTTTCCATCACCACGTCGACAAATGCTATGGCCACATTGGTCTCATTAGAGAGTATCTGTTTTGCCTCTTCGCCACTGTATGCATTGATAAACTCGAGTGAACGACCGTCGAGCTTAAACCTTGAAAGCGCTAGCTTTGTCACCGTGTGCACATCGGGTTCATCATCGACAACTAGGATCTTCCACGCCGGACCCGACGCAACTTCCTGTATTTTCTTCTTACCTGAAAAGAGGGGGCTCTTCTTTGCCATATCGATCAGCATTAGACAACCTCAATAATGTTAAAAAATCGTTTATCCCTATACCTTGAGTGTAGATCAATGTGTAGAACAGTGGATACTTGGTGACAAGAAACTCAAATTGTTCATGGCTTATTTATAGAGAACGTTCGAAACAAGCCTACTGTTACTTGTCTCATTTAGCATATTACCAGTTGATAATAATTCTCATTTGAGTGTAAACTTGCTATTTATGACAACAAGAGGTCCACGCTGATGAATAACCAAAAGGTAAACCTGTCTATATCAACAGAAAAACTAACTCAGCTGATCCAAGACGGCGTCTTGTGCGCCGCTGACTTTCGTTGCCTGGACCAAGAATCTAAGCAAAAAGTGTGGCAGATGTGCCTTTGGTGCTGTAGCAAGAAAATCAGTTGCACAAAAGCCTGTGCCTTGAGTTGCTCTGCCGGATGTGCTTCCCCAACGCAATATCAATCCAATACAAGTATTGAACAAGTTAACCAAATAACAAGTCAGTCAAGCACAAATACAAACACCAGGACTAGGTATGAACGGCTGCTGTAAGCTGTTCACTACAAGTAAGCACTAGACTTAGATGAGAAATTTTCTTAGGTTTGTGGTGTATCGGCACATTCTTAGCTATAAATATTGTCCACATGGCAAGCACACGTTAAGATCATATCTTAGCGATATTTTGATCCTCTGCTCAAAAAGCATCAGGACTTGCAATGAGAGTTAACTATGCAAATGCCCCCAGTATTACCACTGTTTGAATCGGCCAAATTCATCGAGGAAGGTAATAGTGTCGTCAACCAATACATCACGCAGATCAGCCTCGAGGAGGTGAGTGATGCAGGCTTAATCTTCGAACACGCATCAGAACTACTCTATGAACAGCAGCATAACGAAAACAGCTATAAGGCTTATCGCAGTGAATTAACCACCTTCTTTCATTGGTGTTTCGATGTAGTGAAACAGTCACCGGCATCGCTGACGCGCAGAGAGATTGCCCGCTATCTCGCCTATTGTCAGAATCCTCCCCAAGAGCTAATAGGCTACTTTAATGTCGCCCAATTTAAACTCGATAAGGCAGAAGGGCAGAGAGTCCCCAATTTTGCATGGCGTCCATTCGTGGGTAAGAAGGCCATGGGTAAAGAGCTACCTTATCTGCTCAGTGAAAATGCCTTGAAGACCAAGATAGCCATTCTCTCTTCCTTTTATAGTTACTTGATGAGTGAAGACTACTGTGATCGCAATCCGGCCCAAGCTTGGATGAATCACAGCCGTTTCTCCTCTAAGAAGAAATACCGCGTAAATCCAGATGACAGTAATATGTTGGCTTTCACCGAACTACAGTGGTCTTTCGTGATTGCCACGGTGGAAAAACTGGCCATCGATGCACCAGACATACACCAAAGAAGCCTGTTTATGATAAAGCTTATCTACTCTTGCTACCTGCGAGTATCCGAAGTCGGGGCTAGGGCAGGTTACTCACCCGTGATGAGCCAATTTAGGCAAGACAAACAAACAGGAATTTGGAGTTTTTATATTCCCCTGAGTAAAGGGGGCAAACCCCGTAGCGTGGCAATATCGAAAGCCTTACTTGCTGGGTTAGTCGAGTACCGTCAGTTCTTAAAGTTACCCGATTATCCAAGTTCAGGGGAGCAGTATCCCTTGTTTATACGGCGTAAAGCCGCTGGACGGGGAAGGGAAGCTGGCATACTCAATGCCAACCTAGGAATACGCCAAATCAGAGAAGAAGTGGATAAAATCATCGAACATGCGGCCATCACCGCCGAAAAGGATGGTTTTGACGAGGACGCCAAGCAGATGAGGAACCTGAGTGTGCACAACATACGTCACACAGGGATCACCCATGACATCAATATCAACGGTAGGCCGCTATCTCATGTTCAAGCAGACGCGGGGCACGAGAGTATCGATACCACATCCCAATATTTGCATACATCACAGATAGAGAGGCATCAGAGCGCGCAGAACAAGCCATTAGATCATCTGCAAGGGATAGGATAAATCCAGTTTCAATGTCTAAGACTGGTCAGTATTTAGTTGTAAATGATAAGTCTACAGCCAGATACAATCAGAATTTCAACTCAGTTAATGCCGATAAGTGTCATTATCGGCAATTGAGCAAAAAATCGAAATATAGCATTGGACATCTTATCGGTTTGTCATTCAAAGACTGGCATTCCCGCAGACACGCCTCATAAATCTGTGATTCTAATTAGCTCATAGTTCCTAGTATTAGCTGTATTAGCCCAAACAGGAGATACGTTTACGCTCAATAGACTCGAAGTATATAAACTAGAGCTTGGCTCGAATAACAGATCGCATTGGTGCAGGTTTCTTAGAATGAGTGGCTGGATCTGGTCAACAAGTCATGCAGCAAATATGGCTGGATTTAAAGAGTTAAAACATGGAACACTCGAAAAACCAAGCGTCGCTGTGTGCATACTTTAACACTCTGTGAGTACTTGGTGGCTAGATTTTACGTAGCGACGTGCGAGAAACAATAGGAAACTAGCATTGAATCAATTGGTTATATGGGAACGAAAACCAAAGCGGTTAAGCTGGTTTTATCTAAACACCATCAATGAAAACCAATGTGACATTGAGTACGCCAGCATTGAGCATTTAACTCAGTTCATTTTGTTTTGGTCATTTAGCTCAAGTCAGAATGCTAGAACTCAGATACTTGAACTCACTAGTGGAAAGTAAACTTTAACGAACGTCGGGCTTAATGGCAGAACTCATATCGGGTTTACAGGATTCTAGTCGAATATGTTTCAATTTTAATAAGGCCCGGATACAAGTTTTGGTTTTGAACTGAGTGTTGATCTGAGTTTGGAAGCCGTCAATACAGAACAGACACTCAATCAATAGCTCAGATACTTGGCTCTGCATAAGCAGTGCTGAATACAATTACTGGCCATCACACACAGTAAAGATGTCAGGTTCTAAGGTCCCATATCTCCATCCTGGCGCTCTCACCCACGAGTGCGCACAATGTATATTATGTTAAATAGCCTATATGAGTGTCGATAGCTTCAAATCAAGTACGCCAGCCGATTAGCCGAGCCGGTTTTTCAGATCACCATGTTTCGAATGATACGCCCGATAAATGCTTGTCCTTTTCCGGCCATGTGCATCACTCTATTAGATTCTCTATAGCGCACAGGAGATCTGAGCTAAACATTACGCTTTAAATTCTGCTAATAAGGTTTGCGTGGTTTTATGGGTCTTGAGCAAGTCGGCCAAACAATGTACATCTTCTAAGCCCATAGCAACACCTTATTGATCAGTCGGCGGACATCCATGTAGTGCATCACCAATAAGCGTTACTTTACCCCGAATAGACATCACGGCCGGCCGCTAAACACTCGATAGCAGAGACAAGCTTGCTATCGAAACCGCAAAGACGGGTACGTAACCGCCCTACTCTTTTTTATCAGCCTGGGCACCAGCGCAAGCATGCTTGACCATACTTGCGCCATTTAAAACTACACTTCAGACAGACTAAAGCGGTGAGGAGAACCCAATGAGACATGTCACAGCTTAGTGATTGCCAGCTTGGCGCCGAAGCCCAGAAAGATACTGCCGGAGACATAATTCATCCAGCGAGCGTTTCTAACATTCGTCAGCAGAGATTTAAACTTCTCAGCCATCATTATGACCACCAAGAACCAGCTCGAAACCACGATGGCTTGAGTCAAGCCTAAGATCATGCTGTCGGCCAGTACGCTTTGCTGCGAGATAAACTGCGGAAATATAGACAGGTAAAACATCACTATCTTAGGGTTAAGCATGTTAGTCAGGAAGCCTTTCATAAAATCCTTGCCCATAGCCCGACTGTCTTTGCTTAATCTAGTATTTACGGCGACACTTTTCGCTACTTTTTCGCCGGCAAGATCGGCTTTGGGCTCAGCTGCTAGCTTCAATGTACTTAACTTGATGCCGGCGCGGATATTGCTGATCCCTAACCAGATTAAGTAGGCTACGCCCAACCATTTAAGCAGCATAAATGCCCATACAGACTGGCTCAATAACAGACTGATCCCTTGAGCCGAGATAAACGCGTGAACGATGAAGCCCAGGCTGACACCGGCAATGTTGCTAAAAGCCTGCAATCGACTTTTGGTCAGTGCGGTAAACAGTATCAGTAAGGCATTGGGTCCGGGGATAATGGCGATCAGGAAGACAATTCCTGCAAACAAGATAATAGTATCGATACTCATGGTAATTCCATTTTTAAATGTGCAACAATTCCACCCGAGACACTCAGATGTTTAAGACGATTGTACTTGTACTTGGCCAGCCTCTTAAACAGAAATGAATAAGTAGAAGCTAAGCCATCAGCCTTTCAAGTTATGCAGTATCCATAGACAGGTTACTGATCAGGCTTCCTGTCTATAGAGACTGAGGAATAGACAATGTGCACATTTTAGATGACTAGATAATACAAAAGCAGCGGCTATTAACCGCTGCCTCGATGTTGAAGCCATCTTGATAGTCGTTATTTCAGCGTTGCAATCTCTTTCTGCACAGCATCAACAACACGTGGGGGATTTGATCGATATGGCGAGGTTTGGCTGACAATGTCGCGATCTTCTTTGTGGTTGTTCTGGATCCTCATCATCAAATATTCTGCATCTCTCCACACACCACCTAAGGTTGCCGACCCTCGGGTATATAACCAAGGAAGTCCAATAAAGTACAATCCATCGACATCATCGCTGACCCCTCGATAATTACTCGGGTAGTTCATCTCATCAAAGGTGATATTTTCAATCCAGAAAAAGTTGGGTTTAAACCCGGTCGCCCAGATAATATTCTTGATACTGCTGATGGTGCCTTTTTGAAACTTGATACTGTCCTGATCTGCCGATAATGTTCTCCCCACGTGGATCACATTCTTTTTGGCCAGCAGTTTCTTCACGTCGGTACCAATAATCGGTTGCACACCTTTACTCAACCATTGACCAATTTTGCTAAAACGTGTCACCGATAAAAAGCCTATTTTGGTGAACCACCACCATAAGGTTTTACCTAAAATTGATTGTGGTATCGCGGTGATTTTATCGGTTCCAGAGAAATGCACGGTACGTCCAGTCTCTGCTATTTCTGATAAAATTTGTACCCCTGAATCTCCGGCACCGACGACTAAACAGTCCCCATCTTGCAGCTGTTCGGGGTTTTTGTAGTGTTCACTGTGTAATTGGATAATATTGTCAGCGATATCAGTGTGGCAAGGAGGGGTGTAAGGCGTATGGAAGGGGCCTGTGGCGATAATGATCTGCTTGGCCTGATACTGACCCGTTGCACTGGTTATTTCAAAAATACCATTAATTTTTTTTACTGAGGTGATTTTTTGATTAAATTTAATGGCTATAGAAAATTTTTCGACATAACTTTTTAAATAGTCTGCCACTTCATATTTATTGGGGTAGTACCCTTTAGGAAACGGAAATAACATCCCCGGCAGATGGTTATACTCTGTGGGGGTAAACAACTTTAACGAATCCCAGCGTTTTAACCAAGGGGCACCTATGTGCTCATTGGCGTCTAAAATTAGGTAATCTTTATTATTTTTAGATAAATTATACGCCATAGACAGTCCAGACTGCCCTGCGCCAATAATGATAAATTCTTTCATGGATCCCTAATAAGTGATTATTACGCGCGACATTCTAACAGATCACAGCAAGCGAACCTGACTATTCGTAGAAAGGATGAACGATTTGGTAGTGAAACTGGATATTTTTTTACATAAAATGATGGGGAAAGCACAAGATGCACCCATAAAAAAACCACGGTATTCACCGTGGTTTTCTCTTAGAAGGTGATTGATTCCAGACTCGAGAGCATGGTCATCATAAAGCGGCTATTTAAGCGCGGCGATCTCTTTCTCAACCGCAGCAACCACGCCTTGTGGATTGCTTAAGTACTTAGAGTGATCGACAAAAATGGCATGATCACCGATGGTGATGACCAGTGCAGGGAACGAGTTCGTGCCTATCATCTCCTGGATCTCGGCGATATCCGATAATACGTATTCGGCTTCGCTGCTCAATTCATCTTTGAAGACTTTAT
>NZ_JABSSM010000090.1 GCF_013214165.1 Shewanella sp.
GCCAAAATCATTGCCAGGGGCCGATTTTTGGGCGTCTCAGGGCTTTGAGTTTACCAGCTTCGCGCCACCTAATTATGCTCCTCAAGCAGATGAAGCCGAATTTGAACATATACGACTAGACCACTTGTTGCAATTTTTACTCGGTGACAAGCTCAAATAGTTGACCGTGTTGAGAGAATCATATGAAAGATAGAGACGCAGCTCCTTCGCAACAAGATATGCGAGGCGCTAAAAGTAAGATAGCCAATAGCATCAAACAGAAACAGGTATTTGAATCCAGAGCGGATGAAGCAGCGCCCAACTTTCGTCAAGCTCAGCGATTCGAGCAGCAAGCTCAATTTATTCAGACCCCTCATGATAAAGAGGAGGCCTTGAGCGACGAGGTCATAGACAATGAGGTCGCCTCTAGCTTATCTGAACGTTCGGGATTGTTTGCAAATAGCAGTAGTCGCACCAGCAAACCTAAGCGTTCTGTGCTCGCCAAGCTTATCATCATAGGGCTCATTGGACTGGCTATCACAGAGACGACTCTGGGGCTGAGGAATGCCTGGTTGGAGAGCCCTTGGTTATTCGGTTTGTACTCCAGTGTGACCCTACTGATCACCTTATGGGCGGGGAAACTCATCTTTGGTGAATGGCGGCATTTACTCAGGCTAAAGTCGGTGCAAGAGGCGCAACAAATCGGCGATAGACTCGCTCAAAGTATGCAGCAGGGCGAAGCCGATAAATTTATCGGTAACATCATCACTAATCTACCAGCTGGAATTGATTTTACTCAGTATCATGACGCTAGCCGAGATGGGCATAATGATGCTGAAAAACTGATCCTATTCGATGAGACCATATTGAGTGATAGAGATAAGGTGGCAAAGAAAATCGTTCGCCGCTTCGCTCAAGAATCGGCCCTCTTGTTAGCTGCCAGCCCGCTGGCGGTGCTCGATATGGCCATTATTCTCTGGCGAAATCAACGCATGATAGTCAAGATTGCCCACTGCTATGGTATTGAATTGGGTTACTGGAGCCGTATCAAGTTGATAAGAGGGGTTATCACTAACATCATCTATGCAGGCACCAGTGAAATAGCGACCGATCTTGGCACTCAATTACTCTCAGTTGAGATGTCCGGTAAGTTGTCTGCCCGTCTTGGACAAGGACTCGGCGGCGGCCTACTGACGGCACGTTTAGGTTATCAAGCTATGTCTCTGTGTAGGCCTCTCTCCTTTAAAGAGTCTTCCAGGCCCAGACTCTCCGGAATACATAAAGAGTTATTGTTAGATCTTAAGGAGTTATCCTCTTCTGTGTTTAATGCTAAGGTCAAAGAAAAGGCTAAATGTAATAAAGAGTTTACATCTTGAGCTGGATTATTTTTTCATCAGTTGTTTACTCCGACTAGTGTCTGGGTACATGGTGATATCTATAACCATAGGTTCTTTCATATAAGATTATTTATATGAAAATATTAACCGACGGTGTATCACACATGAGTAAACCTCGGAGAAATTCTATGCAAGGAAAGTGGAAACTGGCTACGAAAGTCATACATGCTGGGCATATCAAAGACAGTTCAGGGGCGCTCGTGACCCCCTTGTGCCAGAGTGCGACTTTTGTATTCGATAGTGCACAGCAGGGGGGCGCCAGATTTGCAGGCGATGAAGCGGGCTATATCTATACTCGGCTCGGCAATCCGACCACCGCGGAGTTAGAGCGAAAGATGGCAGAGCTCGAAGGGGCGGCAGCGGCGGCCGCTACGGCATCGGGCATGGCGGCGGTGTCTTCGGCGCTACTGGCTAACCTATCACAAGGCGATCATCTGGTCGCATCCAAGGCCGTATACGGCTGTACGTTCTCACTGATGACGAGCCAGTTGAGCAAGTTTGGTATTGAGGTGTCCCTGGTCGATTTCAAGGATCTCGATGCCATTACAGCAGCGATAACCGAGAAGACCAGAGTGCTTTTTTGTGAGACTCCTGTTAATCCTCACCTCGATGTTTTTGATCTAGATGCATTGGTGTTAATTGCCAAGAAGCATGGTTTGGTCAGCATCATAGACAATACTTTTATGACTCCCTTACTGCAGCGCCCCTTGGATCACGGGGTAGATCTTGTGGTTCACAGTGCGACCAAGTATCTCAATGGACATGGCGATGTCATCGCCGGAATCATCTGTGGCAGTGATGAACAGATCACCAAGATAAAGTTTGAGACCATCAAAGACCTCGGAGGAGTCTTGTCTCCCCACGATGCCTGGTTGATTCTCCGGGGGTTAAAAACCTTAGATGTCAGAATGGAACGTCATTGTGATAACGCTCAGAGAGTGGTGGAATACCTGGTCTCTCACCCGAAAGTACTTAAGGTGTATTACCCAGGAATCGAGGGTAGTTATGGTCAGCAGCTGCTTGGTAAGCAGATGCGCAGGGGCGGCGGAGTGATTGCCTTCGAACTCGATGCCGACTTAGACAAGTCCATCGAATTTATCAATAGCCTGCAACTATTTTCCATCGCGGTGAGCTTAGGTGATGCGGAATCACTCATACAACATCCGGCTTCTATGACCCATGCTACCTATAACGAAGAGGAGCGAGAAGCCGCGGGTATCGCTGAGAATTTATTGCGCATCTCTGTGGGGCTGGAATCAGTGGAAGATATTATTATCGATCTGGAACAAGGCTTAGCTAAGATATAAGGCTATACCAATCGCGATTAGTCCAATTTAATTATGCCTGCTATATAAAAAGCCGCCTCATGTCACCCATGAAGCGGCTTTTCGTATTGGGTGTATACCTAGAAACCCCAGAAAATATGCGCCACTAGGTATAAACACACATGCTGATAAAGTTGACGATCACCCCGGCTCGCATCATCTCAGATTGTTTGATAAAACCTGAGCCGTAAACTATGGCGTTGGGAGGCGTCGCCACTGGCAACATAAAGGCGACGGTGCTCAAGCCAAATTCAAGCCAATCACTGAGCGGCAATGGCATTAGGTGGACTGCCGACTAGAGTCCCTATACCGCCTATATTGGCCGAGTAGGCAATACCAAGAAGCATAAACAGATAAGTGCTCTTATGCTCTTTGAAATCAAGTTGCTGTAGAATTCCCAGAGCCAGGGGCAGCATCATGGCTGCGGTTGCAGTATTGCTTATCCACATAGAGAGTAAAGCCGTTATGCCAAAAAGTAACATGCAAGCAATGCTAAGTTTTTCCTTAGAGGCGGTTAGCACCTTTTGTGCTATGAGCTTATCTATTCCCTGATGGTTCAAGGCCGCGGCTCGATAGAAAAATGGCAGGAAGTGGGAGCTTGATCTACATTTAATGAGTGGCCATGGATCAAAGGATTAACGGCTACATATTGAAGGAACAATACTCAACATGGAGTTACTATGAAAAACACACTCGTATCTGCGACGCTTATTGCCGCATTTTTTTCACTCAGCGTCTACGCCGGTGAAGTTTCGAGCCAATCGAAAATGGCTCATCAAAAAGAAAACTCACATCAAGTTCAACAGCTTAATGTAAACATCAACACCTCTTCAATAGCGCAATTGGTTTTACTTAAGGGAATAGGTGAATCAAAAGCGAAAGCGATTGTCGAATATAGAGAGACTAACGGCAAGTTTAAGGTGATAGGCGATCTTTCAAATGTGAAGGGGATCGGGCCTAAGATTGTTGAGAAAAATAGTAAGTTTCTAAGCTTATAGTGCCGATTTATAGACTTTTTGTTTATAGAAGCAGCAGTCAGTAGTCAACAAGCCAATACTTGCTGTTTAGGGCTTGATTGCTCGGCGGGCTTAGTAGATAATGCTCGCCGTTCTCTGAGGTGATTTACTCACAGAAAGCAATGGTGACCTTAGGGTCCCCTCGCAATGATAACTCGTGAATTCGGCCAGGCCTGGAAGGGAGCAACCGCAGCGAGTGACTCATGTGCCGGGGTGTGGCTCTAGGGGAACCTCCAATCTCCTAGTTCATCAATTTCCTAGCTAAGATATCTCGAGTGGTACGCTTGATTGTACACACTAGGAACCACATTCAGTCTGCTCCATCCCCCTTATTGTCTTCGCTAATCCAAGTACACCTCCTCTTTCAATCACTTGATTTCAGTGGTCTAGAACTATTTCATCCGCGATTTTCTTTGTGTAAGTTAGCCTTGAGAAATGCTCTCGATTTTTCCAAAGCGGTTTGGATTTCAGATCTCATCTGAGACAGCTCGCTGTGATCCTCGAAGAAATAGGTATCGACCAGATGTCGTATATAGCGAACCGGGAGCTGGTTTAGGGTGACACAACAAAGATCTGCCAGATAATCTTGCGGTAATTCATCGAGTAATCCTTCATCGGACAAGAGTTCCATCAGTAGGACTTCGTAATAGTTTCGAATTTCTAATTGCATACAGATGCTCCGTGACTGTTAGTGTCTATTGCTGTTATAACGAACAAGAAAAGATAGTTCAGTTTGCAAACATGTTTAACTAGCGACAACAAGCAGGTGCGATATTGTCTAAGATGATTTTAGCGCTAATTCGGCATTTACGCCTCATAGGTAAGCTCATTTAGACTCAATCTGGATACAAAAACGCCAGCTAGATATGCTGGCGTTTGGCTTTAAGCGAGAATGACGCGCTATTTATAACTGCTGGATGGCCCAACCCATAAACTCTTTACGGGTCTTATCATCGGCATGCAGCCACCAGTACTGCAACATCTGTTGGGCGTGCTTGCCTTTATCGGCTTTACTAGCAGAAGCCGGAACCATAGGCATGGCATCAATGGGGGCCGGGATACTGACAGGAGCAGTAGGGGGCGATTTAACTGAGGATGCAATCAATGCTCCACTAGTCGCGGCTGTGGTTACCGCCGCAATATCTTGCTTGTTTCCGCCACCAAACAGGCTAGTCACGAATGAGTCTTCGGTGAAGTCCGTTTGAATGACCTGGTAGTCGACCCTTCCCTTGTCACTGCGGGTGATCACCACCTGGGGAGATTTAGCGAAAGATTTAGGTCGTTTTACGCTATTGCCATCGGCGGGCTTCAATGTGTACTCATGGTCACCATCAACTGCAAGGGTCACGATAAAGGGAGATGACTTGATAAAGCTTTCACTGTCACTGAAATCATCTTGAACCATATCATGGTAGCGGATCGCAATCTTGTGGGTCCCTTGGCCTAATTCCAGATCTGCCTTATGTTTGAATAAGTTGCTCTGGACTTTCTTACCGTCGATGGCCAGGTATTCAAATGACATTGGGATATTCAAATTAGCTGCCAGGGCCGAAGATGAACCCAGCAGAGCCAAGATTGCTGTGATGGACATGAGTGACTTCATTGTTTCTCCTTAACGATTAAAAGGCTTATAAGTTTGAGAGAATGGTCGCTCAAACGCTTGAATACGATCTTCTATATAGCTGATGGCTTGTCGACACTTACCGAGTCGTCGATGAACCAAGAGGATCTCATTTTGCATCTGGATCTTGTCGTCACTATGACAGTTATCCAGTTGTGATTGCAAAATCAGGATTTTCTGTTCAAATTTACTCACCCAATTGAGATGTTTGTTGAGCTCTGCATACAGTTGGTGGCTATTATGCATGACGCCGGCGGCGATCCAATTGAAGCCGCTCTCATCATGGGACTTATTTTTACGCCTCTTCGCTTGGGCCACTCGAAAAGCTCTTTGCTGCGATGCCGAGTTAGCCCCTAATGTGGTGGTATTTAGCGCTCTTCTGACGGCGGTAAACCTGTCTTGAATACGTTCACAGCTCAAGGCTATAGTCTGGTTTGAGATGTTACCTTTTATCAGCTGACCTAGCTGCTTAATACTCTTGTTTATCTGTTCTATACAGGGCATAAGTTGAGCCCCTGATTGCATAAAGAGTTGGTCGTTAAATCTGTCGGTATCCCGCAGCAGTTTCTGCTCTCTCTTGGGTAAATTCGCATCGTGTTGCAGCACGTCTTGCTCTAGCTGCTTCAATTGGATTGATAATTGTCTCAGGAGTTCATTTGTATTCATCGTTACACCCATGCATCCCAAGCTAACTTTGCCGCAATCAACAATACCAGAGTGATAAATGCGGGTCTGATAAACTGGACGCCGAATTTTATTGCCGTTCTTGCACCGATAAAAGAACCTAGCATCATACATAGACCCATTGAAAGACCGATAATGGCATTCACTTGCCCAAGTGTGAGAAAGATCACTAAAGAGGTGAGGTTACTGGTGAATGTCATCGCCCTGGCTAAGCCGCAACTGTGAAGCAGAGGCAGCTTATGGTAGGTGGTACTGGTTATGGTCCAGAATGCACCTGTACCTGGTCCGGCGAAGCCATCATAGAATCCGAGTGGAAAGCCTTGCAGCCACTGCTTCATCTTAGATGCTGGTTTGTTTAGTGGTGTGAAGGTACTGCAGCCCATGGCATTGGGTTTGAGTAGTGTGTAAATAGCAATAATGATGATCATCAGAGGAAGCAGTTTTTCCAACCAACCGCTATCGATAAGAGAGACGAAGAAGGTGCCGGCTACCGCGCCGAAAAAAGTGGCAATAAAGGTGTAGTACCACACGTGAGGCGTGAATAGGTTTTGTTTATAATAGGTATACGCAGCCGTAGATGAGCCAAAGCATGCGGCTAGCTTATTGGTGCCCAGTGCCGTATGAGGATTTATACCCAATGTCAGCAGGGCCGGAATAGAGAGTAAACCTCCACCTCCAGCGATGGCGTCGATAAAACCTGCGAGTAAACCGATCCCGGCTAGAATGGCCCAAGTGCTGGGTTCAAACAGTAAATCCAAATAAAAATCCTACTCAATTACGCGTCGAAAAGGGGGCAGTGCATCGAGCAGTGACTTTCCATAGCGTTTAGTGACTAAACGTCGATCTAAAATCGTGATGCGGCCATAGTCTTGCTCGTTACGTAGTAATCTACCACAACTCTGGATCAATTTGCGTGACGCATCGGGGATCGTCAGCTGCATGAAGGGATTTCCACCTTTTATCTTGATATATTCTGCATGAGCCTGCTCGACGGGAGAGGTGGGCACCGCAAAAGGCAGCTTGGTGATGATCAGGTTCGTCAGGTAATCCCCCGGTAGGTCTAATCCTTCAGAGAAGCTCCCCGTGCCGAAAATGATGCTAGGTTCATCGTTATCGCAACGTTTCTTATGGGCCGATAATATTTCCTGTCTGGAAAGAGTGCCTTGGACCAGCAAGCCTGTCTTGATCTTACTCTCGACCATATCAACCACCTTCTCCATCTGCCAATAAGAGGCGAATAAGACTAAGGTGGCCATCTCCCCCTCAATGAGGGCCAAGATCTGCTGAGCGAGCTCTTCGGTGAACTTTTCGTCCGTGGGTTCATGGTTCATCTTAGGCAGGAACAGGGTCGCATTCTGTTCAAAATCGAAGGGCGAGTCCATGGCGAGGAAGCGGCTGCCATCGTTGAGAGATAGGCCAACTTGATGGGTGAAATGATTAAAATTATTTAAGGAGCGTAATGTTGCGCTGCAAAGCACCACTCCAGCGGCCTTGTCCCAGAGTAGTTTCTCTAACATGAAGCCGACTTCTATGGGGGAGGCGCTGAACAAGTAATCGGTCTGTTTACCGGTTAATATTTCAATCCAACGTGCCATAGGGGCACCTTTGGGGTGATCTTCCTTGGCCATCATCTTCCACAGCTTCTGTAAGTTTTCCAGTTTCTGCAACATGAAGCCAGTTTCAGAGAGCAACTGTTCTGCTTGATGCTTGGGAATATCGCCATCTTTTATGGCTTCACTGAGCAAGACTAGCATCTTATTGAACTGCTTGAGAGCCGTAGTCGATACCGTGGCTAAATTCTCAGCCTGTATCAACAGCGCTGGGGGTAACTTGCCATGCTCGAAGCGTAAACGATTCTCAGGATTGTCGAACCTGGGTGTTTGGCTATCACAAAAATGGGCTATCTGGGTGAGCTGACTGGTAAGATCGGTAATATGGTCCTGCATCGCCTGAGCCGGGCCTATGATGTTATTACTTTTTATTTGATTCTGTAACTTGCTACAGGTCTTCTCTATTTTTTCTAGCCAGTCGACTGCGCCCCTGAGTGTGGTTTGTGCGCTGGAGAAGTCTCTGGCGACCATAGGCAGATGGTGGGCTTCATCTATGATGTAATACACGTCTTCTGGATCGGGCAGAATGACGCCGCCCCCTAGTTCCAGATCGGCAAACAAGAGGCTGTGGTTAGCGATCAACACATCCCAGGTATCGATATCTTCACGTGCCTTATGGAAAGGACAATTCCTGTGGCTGGCGACTTGTCTGTGACAGCTGTGTTTATCACATGCTATCTGATGCCATAAGTGGTCTGGGAGCTGTTTGACTAAGGTGTCACGTTCGCCATTCCATTTTCCTTCATGGTATTGCTTCAATAATGTCTGCAGCAGCTTGATCTGGCTGTTGTCGGGTTTGGTCTGCCACATCGCCATCTGAGTGCCGTTATCGGCTCCGATTAACATCTCTAATTTAGACAGACAGACATAGCGTTGCCGACCTTTGACTAACCCAAAGGTAAAGTTGAGCTCAGATTGCTGTAAAAAGAAGGGCAGATCCTTGTGTAGCAACTGTTCCTGCAGGGCAACGGTCGCTGTGGCGATACAGACCTTTTTCTTGCTGGCCAGTGCCAATGGAATAGAGCCTAATATGTAGGCTAAAGATTTACCGATACCGGTCCCGGCTTCAACCACGATAATGCGCCTGTGTTTATCGTATTCACCGGCTAAGGTCTTAGATATTTCGGCGACGATATAGTTTTGCTCACGCCTGGGACGAAAGCCAGGCAAGGAGTTTGCGATACCTCTATATATGGAGCGGATCTGTGTTTTTACGTCGGCCGATAGCATAGGTACACAAGGAAGAGAAATAGAGCTGTACATAATAACAGTGATTGCATAGCCTTAACTACTCTAATTTTCTATTCTTGAGTTAAATGTGATGCCATTTTCATCGAGTCCTTGTTTTGGATAGACAAATCATGCCAGTAAAGCCCCCTTCAGAGTCCAGTGGAACCGCAACGGTTAAGGGGCGGATACTCTCTCGCCACACGGTGCAGCATTCGGGCACGGCTTGGCTGCATTATTATATTAAAACTTCTGCTGGCCCAGTATTGGTGCAAGTGCCTCAAGCTGAATATGTGTGTTTCTGTGCAACATCTGATCTGCCCCGGCTGCAAGCATTACCAGAGTCTGCCAAAGTAAGAATGGTGGATCTGCCGCTTAAAAACTTCAATTGCGATCCTGTCACGGCAATTTATGCGAGTTCATCACAGGTATTGAGACAGGTGATCAGGGGCGCTGTCGATCTCGGTATTCCCTTATTTGAAACCGATATTCGCCCGGAACACAGATATTTGATCGAAAGGTACATAGCGCTGGATGTGGAGTTTATCGGTCAATTTGAGCCTAAGACAGCAGGCAATCTGGCCAGGTTTACTGCCACACGGGCTAGAAAAAGCTCAGTCGATATCCAGCTTAAGGCGATATCACTCGATTTCGAATGCAGTATGTCGGGGGAACTCTACTCGGTCGGCCTCTACGGTAAGACCAGAGATGAGGAATATAACAAGGTGATCATGGTGGGCTCAGCTGTTGGGAAAAACAGTGAAACACCGGCACTGTCAGCCGACCAAGGGAACTATATCCAGTGGGTTGAAGATGAGAGAGGCCTGATCCTCAGCTTAATCGATTGGTTTGATGACTATGATCCCGACATCATCATAGGTTGGGCCGTGGTGACATTCGATCTGGCACTGGTATATAGAAGAGCAAAATTGCATGGCATCAAGCTCGCGATCGGCAGGGGTGGGAGCGAGCTCAGCTGGAAGGTTGCGGATAAATACCGTCCGGAGACGCTGTTTTTGCCCGGCAGGGTCGTGTTAGACGGCATCGATTGGCTCAAGGCAGCCTTTTATCGCTTCGATAGTTTCTCACTAGAGTCTGTTTCACGTGCCTTACTCGAAGAGGGCAAGGCATTGCCCAGCGGTAAGCCGGGAGTCGACAATCGAGGCGAGGAGATCACCGCGCTATTTCATCATGATAAAGCGGCGCTGGCCCACTATAATTTAACCGATAGCCGCTTGGTATGGGATGTTTTCAAGAAAACCCAGTTATTTGAATTTGCCTTAGAGCGTTCTAGGTTGACCGGCCTGGAGCTTGGCAGAGTCGGCGCCTCGGTCGCCGCGTTTAATAACTTATACCTTCCTCATCTGCACAGGGCGGGTTTCGTTGCTCCGGCCATGGCGACGAGTCAAGGGCTAGAGAGTCCGGGTGGTTATGTGATGGATTCACTCCCCGGGCTGTATAAGCATATCTTAGTACTCGATTTTAAGAGCCTGTATCCTTCTATCATCAGAACCTACCTTATCGATCCTAAAGGCCTAATCAAGGGATTGTCTGAACCTGAAGCCGATAATGTCGAGGGTTTCTTGGGCGCTCAATTTAGCCGGGACTCGCCCATATTACCCGAACTGATTAAAACCCTCTCTGAGCATAGGGAGCAAGCGAAAATCGACAAGAATGCCCCATTGTCACAGGCCATTAAGATAATCATGAACTCCCTCTATGGCGTATTAGGCTCCCGTGGCTGTGTATTTCATGATGCCAGGCTAGCCAGCTCTATTACCCTAAGGGGGCATCAGATCATGAAACAGACGAGAGCCTGGATTGAGGAACTGGGCTATCAGGTCATCTATGGCGATACCGATTCGACCTTTGTCTGGCTGGGGCAAGATCCGACGGATATCGATGTCGACAAGATAGGTAAGGGGTTAGTTGAAACGATAAACACGAGATGGAAAGCTAAGTTAGCTAAAGAGATGGATTTAGCCTGTCATCTAGAGTTGGAGTTTGAATGTCATTATGAGCAGTTTTTTATGCCGACCCTCAGGGGCTCTACCCAAGGGTCGAAGAAACGCTACGTAGGGGCACTGACCAATGATAAAGGCGAATTGCAGCTCGTATTTAAGGGCATGGAGCAAGTGCGCAGTGACTGGAGTCCGCTTGCCAGGCGCATACAAGAAGCACTCTATTACCGGCTATTTACTAAACAAGATGTGATGGACTTCTTGCAACAGGTGGTCAATGACCTGATGCAAGGCAAGCTAGATGAAGAACTCGTTTTCAGTAAACGTCTACGTAGAGACATAGCCGATTATACGGCTAAGTCATCTCCCCATGTTAAGGCGGCGAAGATGATGTGTGAAAGTTCAGGCTCTGAGCGTTTCTCCAAGAGGGGGACAAGAGTCGAGTATCTTATGACACTCAATGGCGCCGAACCTATCCAATACCGTCAGTCTGCTATTGATTATCATTATTATTTAACTAGGCAACTCGCGCCCATTGCGGAACCTGTTCTGGGGATGCTCGATAAACGTTTTTCGGACATAGCGTCTAAACAGATGTCGTTAATTTAGTGGGTGTTTTCTTAAGATTGTTCCGCTTTTATGTTAACAGATGGTTTATTGTCTGCTGCCAAAGGGTTTTGTTAGTTAAATCGATGAAAAAACAGGGGGTTTTTGTGACTTTCGTCTTTCAGTAATTACACATCTCTTGCTAACCTCAGCTGCAACTAGGAAGACGAAGAACAATGGAATGACAAAAAATAGAATCCAGCAGACTGAAAACATAAAGGTTAGACATCACATGAAAAAAACTTTAGTAGCATCGGCATTAGCAGCCGTCATATTTGTCCCGTCAGTATCGGCAATCGAAGTCTATAAAGATGACAAAAATTCAGTAGAGATCGGCGGTTTCATTGATGCACGTATCATGAACTCTCAAGGCGCAACAGAAGTCGTTAACGGTGCATCTCGCATCAACTTTGGCTTCACTCGTCAAATGGAAGATGGCTGGAAATCATTTGCTAAACTGGAGTGGGGCGTTAATCCGTTCGGCACCAGCGACATCGTTTATAGCAATGAGAACAACTTAGAATCTGATAGTAGTGAGTTCCTAACTAATCGTCTCGGTTATGTCGGTCTTGCACATGATGCGTATGGTTCATTGACCATAGGTAAGCAGTGGGGCGCATGGTACGACGTGGTTTATAACACTAACTATGGTTTCGTATGGGATGGTAATGCTTCTGGTACTTACACGTACAACAAGGCTGATGGCGCTGTCAACGGTACAGGCCGCGGCGATAATACGGTTCAATATCGTAATACCTTCGGTGATTTCAGCTTCGCTGTGCAGGCTCAGTTAAAGCAGGACTCTTTCGATCTTATCGGGGATAACGTCGTCTCTCCTCATGGTTCTGTATTTGGCGCTACAACGGTTATGCCTACAACTTCAACAAGCATAGCAACAATCGAATATAACAACACCTACGGTGGTTCGGCCACCTACAATGTCAATGATAAGTTGACATTGACCGCAGGTTTCAACGTCGGTGAGTTTGATGGTACCTATGTTGGCGGTGCGTCAATAAGTGAAACTGACTCTATCTATGGTTTCGGCGCCATGTGGGGCAACTGGGATAGCGAAGGTGTTTACGCTGCGTTTAACGTGAACAAGCAAGAGTTTCATGATACGGATAACCTAGGTCGCATGATCCAAGAAGCGGTTGGTTTAGAATCACTGGTCTCTTACAGGTTCGATAACAACATACGTACGTTCGTTTCTTATAACATCTTAGAAGCGGGTGATGATTATGCAGCCGCTCATAACGGTGATGTGTTCAAGCGTCAGTTTGCGGTAGCCGGTGTTCACTACATAATGGATTCAAACACGGTAATTTACATCGAAGGCCGTAAAGATTTCAGTGACTTCACCAGCACAGATAGAGCACAAGAAGCTGCTATGGCACTTTCTGAAGACGATGGCGTAGCAATCGGTATCAGATACTACATGTAATAAGCCCGTTATTTAGCTAGTTTGAAACGCCCTATACGGGCGTTTTTTTATGGGCGAAAAATATTGGCTATGCCTATGTGTAATTAATCCCTCCCGAAATATATATGGCTGCGACCCGTCCCTAGATCTATTTTTTTGATCTAAAAACAAAACAACGGACAAAGCGTACATTAAAGTTTACGTAAACGAGAACTTTGCTAGGGCTCTCGAGTCGATATAGCTAAGCTTCATGATGTAAAACCATTATTAATTTAACTTATTACCGAGGTAAGTGAAGAGTAAAATAATGACGTTCGTGGCGAGTCGTAATGGTAAAGCTCTATTTTTAAAGTGGTTATATCGAGTTTTAACGCTGTCCCCCTTGTGTGCAGCATCCCTTTTCTTATCCCTGGTCAGCTAATTCCCTCTCATCTGAGCAGCCAAATCAGCTTTCCGAGTGTAACTGTACGCAAAATAATCAACCGCTGAATTATCTGTAAAAATTGATGCTCGCTTGTTGATTAAATGTTTCCATTGTGGTCTTATTTGTTTGCGAATGTATCAATTGTAACTATTTAAGTTTCTTTTGATGCATTTAAAAAATATAAAAAATAAGAGTCCAGGGAGAAACAACATGTACAAAAATAGCTTATTAGCTAATTCAGTGCGTTTCGCACTCATTAGTGGTGCTGCAGCAACAGCAGCAATGACAGCACCAACAGCTTTTGCAGCAGAAGAAGAAGCAAAAGTAGAACGAATTTCAGTGACAGGTTCGCGTATTAAGCGTGCAGATATGGAAACCGCTAGCCCAGTCACGATTATCGACGCATCGGCTATCTTAGCCTCAGGTGCTACCTCTATCGATGGCATCCTGCAGAGCATGACTTCGTCAGGTGGAGCCATGACCAACGCAGGTATCAACAATGGATCTCGGGGTAACTCTCGAGTGAACCTGCGTGGTTTAGGTTCAGATCGTACCTTGGTATTGGTTAACGGTCGCCGCATGATCGCATCGGGTACCGGTGCTGCTTCTTCAGTCGATCTAAACACCATTCCAGTGTCGATGATCCAGCGCATCGAAGTACTAAAAGATGGTGCATCGGCAATTTATGGTACAGACGCCATTGCTGGTGTGGTAAACATCATCACTAAACGTGATTTCGAAGGGTTTGAAATGAATGTTCAGACTGGTATGTCTGAACATGGTGATGGTGAAGAGACGAGTATTGACTTTACCCTAGGTGCAAACCATGACAAAGGTAACATGGTGTTAAACCTGCAGTACACTAAGCGCGGTGATGCATCACAAGCCGATCGTGACTTCTCCAATTGCCCACTGTCAGAAACTGGGGCTACTGGCGAGAAGACCCTCTATTGTGGTGGTAGTTCTTATTCTCAAGGGGGCCATATTTGGGGCGATAAAAACTTTGATTTAGTCAAATCAGGTATTGATGAAGATGGGAAAGCCATTATTGCCAATGGTGATGCGAGTTATTATGGCCAGTATATAACTAGGCTTAATAGCGATGGTACTGAGTGGACAGATGACAAGGGTAAGGCAAATAATAAATATTTCCAAACTTGGAGAGCCATTACAGATCCTACTTCTCCTTATTATAACAACAGTGTCGACTCAACATGGGGAGACCGTTCGGTACCGGATGTGAGTGGACGTGGTGATTCGTACCATGATTTCGTCAGTTCAGGTGATAATAACGATAAGTATAACTACGCAAAAGATAGTTATCTTTCAACGCCGATGGAGCGTTTGAATTTAACCGCTGCCGCGACCTATGATCTAACCGATAATTTGACATTCTTCACCGAGGCCATGTATACCAAACGTTGGTCAGACCAGCAGATGGCGCCTCAGCCCATCTGGAATGGTGATGCTTGGCTCTACGATCCTAAGAGTGCCGGTGGATGGATGACCGATGAGCTATTAC
>NZ_JABSSM010000091.1 GCF_013214165.1 Shewanella sp.
TTGAGACGAGTATCGAATAAATCATACTCAATCTATTCACTCTGTTACATTTTTATTGCGCGCGTAGCAGGCATTTAGTTTACATTGTTGGCTGCATCTTTTAGGTGCGGGTTACTCGCTCAATCGCTAGTTTGGATATTATAATAACAAAGGCACTGGCTATGACTGGTGCGGTAAAGTCTACAAGGGAAAACAACAATGAACTTATTGAAAATAAGTCGTAAATACCATAGATGGCTGATGCTATTTGTGGGTGTGCAGTTTGTGATCTGGTCCGTTTCTGGGGCCTATATGGTGATCTTCGATATTGATTATATTCACGGCGACAGCTTGGTGGAAAATCATCAGACTAAGATCAAACAAGATAACATAGAATATCCCTTAGCCAAGCTGATCCAGGCTTATCCCGACGCCAAACGTCTGGAAATGGGCGTATTTCTCGACAAAGAGGTGTACCGCTTCAAGCAAGGCGAACAAGATTTTCTAATCGATGCTCATACGGGGCAAGTATTGTCTCCGCTTAACCAAACAATGGCAGTCAAAGCCGCTCAACACTATTACACTGGTGACGGTGAGGTCGCAGAAGTTGAGTTAATCACCCAAGACCCCCCTTTCGAGCTCAGCCGCCGGGTGTTACCCGCATGGCGGATAAATTTCGATGACTTTGGCAGTCCCTCTATTTATGTCTCGGCCGAGACAGGCAAGCTAGTGAGTAAGCGTCATGAGTTCTGGCGCACCTTCGATCTTATGTTCAGCCTGCATGTGATGGATTATGAAGATGAAGACCCCGGCAACTGGTTGTTATTCTGGTTTTTACTGTTTTCTCTAACGGCTGCTATTTTGGGTCTTATTTTAACTTACTTCAGAGTCTTTAAGTCAGGCTCGGATGAGGGGGACTCGGTTGACTCCGATGACGGCGATGGCTCAGATAAGCGTTCTGACTCAAGCAAGACCTCTGTAAATCAGGAGGCCAGCTAATGCTATTGATTAAGAAAATCCATAAATGGTTATCGCTTCTGGTTGGTTTGCAGCTACTTATTTGGCTCGGTACAGGCTTGTATTTTAATCTTATGGACCCCCTAGGAGCCTCGGGCAATCAGTATCGGGTACGCGTCACCGAACCCAGTGCTGATTTGACTCAACTTGTGGAGCCAAAACAGGTATTACACACTTTCAAAGGCTCAGTCACACTGTCGCAAATATCATTATTGGCTAAACCTTACTATTTGCTCACCCATGATAAAGCACTCTATTCATACTTTAACAATGACTACACCTTGGTCGATGCGTTAACGGGTAAACAAGCGTTTGTCGATGAGACCATGGCAAAATCACTGGCGATCGCGTCATATAAGGGGCCTGGAAAAATAGTCAGTGCCGTTAAACGAGGGCCACCCTTTGATGACAGGCTAAAAGAGAAAAATATTCTCTGGCGTATCGATTTTGACGACGAGATAAACACTCGGGTCTATCTCGATGCGGGCTCTGGCAGGCTCGCGGCGCACACCAACGATGATAAACGCATCGTCGATATCGCCTTCATGCTGCATTTCATGGATTATGCCGAGGAACGCAGCTTTAACAATGTTCAAATTATCGTTTTCGCCGTTTTCACCCTGTTTTTCGCCTTTACCGGCCTTATCTGGACCATAGAGTTAGGCTTCAATGGCCAATATACCTTGGCATCTCTATTTGGCGGCCGTTTCGCTAAAACCAAGAAAATAAAAATTTACGACAAACACTCGAAGAGCTTGGGCAAGCTGGCCATGTCCAGTCATGAAAATCTACTCGATAGCCTGATCAATCATGATATCGCCCTACCCTCGACGTGTGGCGGGGGCGGGACATGTGGCCGATGTAAGATAAAAGTGGAGTCTAAGGTTAAGATGACCTCGGCGGATAAGAGTCAGTTGAGCGAGCAAGAGTTGCAGGCGGGTTACCGTTTAGCCTGTCAGCATAACAGCGACGAGCTTAAGCAATTGACCTTGGTCGATGTGACTAAGGCGGCGAGCCATGAATTGCGCTTGATAAGCAGTGAGTTTATCAGCCCATATATTAAGGAGCTGCGCTTTAAATCTGTCAGCGGTGAACGGCTTGAATTTAAGGCCGGCGCCTTTATGCGCTTCTTCATCCCGGCGGCTCAATCTAGCTCTATTCCCGTCGATTTACCCGCAGAATTACTGCACCATTGGCAAGAAGTGTTACACATGGACTACGAGCACTTAGCCTGCAGCCGTAACTACTCCCTGGCTAATGGCGATGGTCAGACCGATGAGCTGGTGTTTACCGTGAAGATTCAGACGTCGCCAAACCAGGAGGTTAAACCCGGTATTGGCTCGAGCTACATCTGTAATCTAGCGCCAGGAAAAACCATAGAAGCTGTGGGTCCATTTGAGGAATTCTTCGCTATAGACTCTGATAAAACAGCTTCAACTTTGCCTATGGTGCTAATAGGTGCAGGCTCAGGTATGGCGCCGCTCAAAGCCTTGATAGAGGAGCAGCTGATAAAATTTAACAGCTCACGGCCAATACATTTCTATTTCGGCGCCCGTACTCAGGCGGATCTTATTTACCGAGACGCTTTCATGCAACTTGCGGCCACCTTCCCTAACTTCAGCTACATTCCTGTGCTGTCACGGGTCACATCGACCGAGGGAAATAACTGGGATGGGGCGAGAGGATATGTACAGGAGCATCTGGCAGAGGACCTGAGCACAGAATTTACATCGTCATTAGATAAGGCCGAGTTTTATCTGTGTGGCCCATCGGCCATGATGAGCTCGACCATAGAGTTATTAACATCAAGAGGCGTTAACAGCAGCCAGATAGCGTTCGATGAGTTTACTTAAATTATCCGTTTAATGACAAGCCGATAAAACAAAGCCCAGCATACCTTAGCTGGGCTTTTTCTGATCGCCTAATGTATTAATTATACCAGCTTGAGTTTTAGATCCAGCAACTCCATAAACACCTCTAAATACAGCGGTTTTCGCAGGAAGCTAATGTCGGGGTAAGCATCGGCATTAGGCATCTCACTCCTGTCATTAGCCGATAAGATAAAGTAGTGAACCTTGCGTGTTTGATGCTGCTGCATCTGCCCAATTAAACTGATACCATCTATTTTAGCTAGCCTGTAATCCATGACGACAATGTCTGGCTCGGATGCCTTGAAGGCATCGAGCACCTGATCTTCGTCTTGAAATGTATTCACCTTGAAGCCTCCAGACTCGAGTATGCTGCCGCAAACCTCCAAGTTGAATCTATTATCATCGACCAATAATAGAGACAAACCTGATGAGCTCGCCTGAGTGCGGTCTCGAACGGGAACCTTTACTGGCTGAGTCGCTGCACTCTCTTGCTGGCTTGGATATCGAATCTCAGGGGCGGCGCACTGATAAGAGGTTAACTCGGAAGAGGCGCGGCGATATGGGAAACGAAACAAGACGAGTGTGCCTCTGTTGTTCTGACTGCGAATGCAGAGGCTGCCGCCGATTTGTTCTAACACTTTGTTGCAGGTATAGAGGCCTATGCCGATCCCTGACTGGCTGTTAGCATGTCCAGTAGGATCGGTAGTGAAGGGATGCTTTATGGCTCTCAACGCCTGACGGGACATGCCCTTACCTGAGTCTTTCACGGCCACGCGCACAAAGTCCTGACCCGCCACAGACTTTAGGCTGACATCGAGTAGGATTTCATTGCCGCCGCTGTACTTAAAGGCGTTATTGATAAAGTTGGTGGTGAGTTGGAAAAACTTAGTGCTGTCTAGGCTTATGTTTCCCGCCACATTTTCTGCCATATTGACGATTAGATGCTTATCTTGAATTTGACCGAAGGCGCGATAATAGTCAAGTATGTTATTGATTTCACGAGCAAGATTAACATCCCTATAGTCTAAAGTTAGCTTGCCGACCTCGGCTTTAGCAAAATTAAGCGTATTCTCTGCGACGCTGTTGAGCAGATTGGCCGACCAGATGATTTTATCTAAGGTGTCTTGGGTCGACATGGAGCCGCTGTCATTATCTTTTAGCATTTGACTGTAGCCTAAGACTGCATTGATAGGCGTACGGATCTCATGGTTTATGGTCGACAGCAGGGCGAGTTTAGCCTGGGTCTCTATAGTCATCAGGGTCAATCGTAAATGACTGCGGATCTTATGGCACATGAGTAGGGTTAGGCTTCCCCCCATGACTGTGGTGAATAACACCAGCAGAAGCAATTGGTATATTGACCTAGGCGGAGCGATTGACCAGGCTAAGATTCTGAATTTTTTATTGTACTCTGGGGACTCTCTCGCATAGCTCCCTTGAAACTTAAATAAGGAGGCGATGCCAGTATTGGCGTCATCCTGACAATATTCATTGTTAAATTGAGTGTCCATTAAGGTCAGTCGGGCACAGATTTCTAGGTGTATGTCTAACCTATTTTGCACAATAGCATGTGGGATTGCGTACACCAGAAACGGCATATTGGGTACATCGATCTTCACCGTGATGCTGGTGAAGCCTTGCATCACGTATTCCGGCTGCCCGTATGGGTCGATCTCCATCTTGCCGGCTAATGTACTGAGCGTAAACTTGTCATCAGACAGGTATTTAATCTGGACATTATCGTCTAGGGTAAATGCAACGGCTGAGTTTATCTTCAACAGTTTGTGGGAGAAGACGGTAAAATCTTGCTTGTTAACCGACAAGGAGGTGTTAAACAAGGAGATTAATGCGCCAATCATGATCTTATGTTGCAACAACATGTCGTGAACCGAGGCGAACACCAGCTCGGATTTACGTTGAAAGTCATCTTCGTATTCTTTATAGGAGTAGTACACTATAGTGAAGTTGACCAATATGGTGATCAACAAACCTATGATGATACAGACCATAGCCGAAAACCTAGATTTCACACTTAACGACCTTAATTTCATTCTGAAGGATTAAAATAGCAAACATCAGCTCAGGTTTACTCTGGACATCGTAAATAAAAGCCTCATTTTGAAGCATTAAATAACTACAAATCCCCTTTAGCTGGTGGGCTACAGATGAGATCTGTGTCAGCTCTGAGGCATCTAACCGCCGAGCCTGAACAAATAAATGGTCTAACTCTTCGCTGAGTACACCAAGCAGATACAGCCTCTTGTCTTCATGCTGCTGGTTGAAAAATGCGAGTATTTTATGATGAATAAAATGATCACCGCTATCCATAGCCTCTCCCTATTATTGACTGTAACTTTCTACCCAAGCCGTCACATAACGGCCTTCTATCGGTGGACTAAAATAGTAGCCTTGGGCTATTTCACAGCCTAAACCTCTCAATAAATTCAACACACTCAATGTTTCTACTCCTTCGGCAACTACTTTCACTCTTAGCTTCTTGGCTAAGGCAATTGTCGACTCGACGATGGCCAAATGTTTGGCATTTATGTCCAAATCTGAGATGAAATCTTTGTCGATCTTAATTTCATCGAATGGAATATTATCGAGACGGTCGAAGGTTGAGTAACTTTTACCGAAATCATCTAACGAGATGGTGATATCGTTGATGATCAACTTAGCAATGGATCTCAGTAGCAGATCTTGATCTATGGTTTTTTGGGACTCCGTTAACTCCAATATAAGATGAATATTGGGCTGCTCATGTTTCTTTTTTATCACATAATTAATAAAGGTTTCACAAAGCAGATCTTCTGCACTGATATTAATCGAGAGAGAGTATTGTTGCAAATTTGGGCATAACTCCCATTGAGTCATCGCCTGATCTAACACTAGCTGTGAGAACTGGCAATTCAATCCAGCCTCGTTGATCAAAGGAATGAAGCGGTCGGGATAGAGAAAACCATCGCCCTGGATACATAACCTTGAGAGCGCCTCGAAACCCACTATCGAGCGACTGCCGATATCGACCTTGGGTTGATAACAGAGGATCAGGTTATCTTGATTGAGTAAGGCCCCAATGTCCTTACTAGTGACTTTATCTATGGCCGAGACGAATTCAGGTTCCTGTTTACGAGCCTTGTATTTAAGGGCTGTAAGTAAGGAAAACAAGTGACCGATATCCACTGGCTTTTGAAATACGCCGACTAGGTTCAGGTTAAAGTTTTCGGTAATATGACTGATCAGCTCTAAGGTTCTAAAATCTGAGCTGCTCACCACAGCCAACGGGAGTCCGTGGCAGTCACTGCATGTGGCCATATGATTGATGATGGACAGGCCATCGCCGTTATCCATCTTAAGATCCGCAATCACCAGATCAAATTGCTCTGCAGCGGGCAGAGGGCTATTTTTGAGCAAGTCTATCGCTTGATTACCACTATCCGCCTCGAAAAATTGTATGGGATGCTCATTGACCAAGGTCTCGAAATCAACTTTTATCGATTCTCGAATAAAACGTTGGTCATCCACTATCAGAATATTCATCTTGCTTGTTTTCCTTTAACGCCTACATCGATTATCTGGTTTAGATTCGAAGGAGAGATGACTGCTAACTTCAACAAGAACCGATTTGCCATCACTTCAGAACGACTGACCAGAAATGAAGTGATGTCAACCTTGTTTTTCCCTTTAGACACTGATTTAACTTTAAAAGGCGATAATTTAGCCCCATTTAGCTTTTTAACGAAGCTGTCATCACAGGTACTGAAACTCAGGTATGTAAGATGCTTCTGACTGGCAAAAAAGTACATATAGATAGACATCAAGCTGTTCTCTACCTGGGTTGTAGCCCCCGCAGAGGACAGGACTAAGACCGCATTATCTTGGCCCTGAGCACCCTGATGCACAATATCCTGTAGATTAATCTTGAAATTTAACAACTCGAGGATCATATGATTCCTTGTCTCCATAAAGAGACAATGGCCGATTATCTGGCCGCCAAAGGCGGTCGCCACATTGATTTTAAGCTTAGCGAGTTGCTCTCTCTGGCTATCTATCTCGTCGAGGTTCAGACAAGGGTTGCCCTCATATTGGAGAATCATCCCTAAAATCAAGTGAAAACAAGGGTGCTCATTGTCTATCTCTTCGATGAGATACGCATCACTACGATAATAAAGATGACACGATTTACGCTTGTTGATCGGTAGCGCCAATAGCTTAGTACACTCATTAAGAAACTCATTGTCTTTGCCGTATATGTCGACTAATTCATGATTATACAGTTCAACAATTTCAGCCTGCTTGGCAAGCGAAGGTATGTTTACCCCCCTCTCCCAGCGGCTCACCGTGATCGTATCCAGATTATAAAAGAGACTGCTGTTCTCCCTTAAATGCAGACAAAATTGCTCTTGAGAAAGGTCATTATGCTGTCGAGTATTTCTTAAAAAGATAGAGAACACATGACTGTCTTTATCGCTTGTGTAGCAGTAAGCTGTAGAGTTCATATCGTGTTCCATTGGTTGTACTTATATTTTTTAACAGATCCAAGTATTCATCTTTATTGATGTCATCAATCCGTTCTGGATGCATTTCTGTGTAAATTATCCACATACGATGGAGTTTTCCGATAACATATAGTCCTGTTACCTGCTCATCAACCATATTTTCTCCCAGGTTTTCAATCATCCTTAATTGTTAAATTAATAAAATATGAGTTTAGAACATTCTAGATACACAGGACATTGGCAAGTTGGTTGCTAATTTAAAATTGAAATGCCTACAAGCCAATTAAAAGTATATGCATCATTAATACGATATATAAAAAATAGATAAACACCCCTGTTTTTAAAGGGTTTTTACACATCTTACCTAACAGCTAAAATCCTCTCGTTATATCCTAATATCAGTTATTTTTGTGCAATAGCGTGTCGATTGAGAGTTTTCTTGATAACGAGTCTATGGTGTACTTTGATGATGAGTCGAGTACACCATATAACAAGACTGATTCATTTGTTAACTATCGCATCGACCAGTTAACAATCACAAGAGTTTCTCAACACTCCTTCAGCTTACCATTTGGGCATTTATTTACCACCTTAACGTAGCGCAAAGATATTCTATTTTGGACTCCAGATGATGATATGAAATAACGACTAAAAATACAGGATTATTAAACAATAGATTGCAGAGTCGGCAAAAACTAAGCCAACAGGCCCCTTGGATGTGTCCATTTTGCACAGCAATCGCAACTATTTCATCGACAGGCCCCCCCGCCGGATATCAATTGAGCGGAGTCCAACACCTTGGGGATGCGTCCGGTTATATTCAGTCGATTCAGTCCCTGTTCTTGTTGAGCCTGGATGGTGAGTGCTGAACGACTGAAGAGTTCATGGCATCGTTAGCCTCAAAGTAGGCGCGACGCCAGTGCTGCAATATGCCAGTGGTTATTGCAATAGCTAGCCTCTATCGTTTACAACGGCTAACAGCTTGGTCATCATTTAAACAAGGCTAACTCATTCCCGTCGTCCTAGTGTCTGGGTAGCGTCTATCCAACTCTTTAAGTAGGCGCCCCACATTCAGTGGTTTCTGCAGAAAGCTAACGTGCTGATATTGCGCATATTGAGGGATTTCCAGCTTATCATTAGCCGACAAGATGAAGTAATGTGTCGATGGCTTGGCTGTCGCTGCCGACAAGGCTTGTTGTGCGATCAAGTCGTCGATGAGGGCTAACCCATTGGTATCTTCGAGCCTATAATCCATCAGCACTATCTCGGGTGTAACCTGACTACAGTATTCTAGGGACGATTGAGCGTTATTCTCGCAAGATACACTGAAACCATATTGCTCCAGGCTGGCCTTGGCCACCTCTAAATTAAACAGGTTATCATCGACCAATAAAATGCTTCTACTCCTGTGTTTATTTAACCGCTTGTTGAAATTGAGCCCACTATCTTGAACACGAGTATTTATAACCCCATTATCCATAACTTGAGTATCCGCAACCTGAGTCCCATTATCCCCCAGCCAGATAGGTCCAGTGCTGGAGGATGTTTTAATTGACGCTAGCTCTTCAATTGGGTCCTCAGTCGATTCTATGATCTGATAAGGAAACCGGATAATAACCAAGGTGCCTTGATTTGTTCTACTGCGGATGCGAATTGAGCCGCCCACGCTTTCGAGCATTTTCTTACAGATATAGAGGCCAATACCTAAACCCGATTGCTTAGTGGTCGAATTGTGGAGCCGGGTGGCAAAGGGCCGAGCGATGGCCGCTATGGAGGCTTTTGTCATGCCTTCACCGAAGTCGCGAACACCGACTCGAACGAATCGTGTACTGCCATGGTGCTTTACCCTCACATGACAGTCGACATGATCACCGGAGCTGTACTTGAACGCGTTATTGATGATATTGGTGATCACCTGGAATAACTTAGTACTGTCGATAGAGATACATTCGGGCAGAGTCTGGTTAAGCACCACATGTAATTCTCTGTCGTGGGTCCGGCTAAAGGCCGCGTAGTAGTCTGTTATATCGTCTATCACTTGCCTTAAATTTGTCGTCTGCTGGTTGAGACTAAGCTCTTTAATGCTTGCCTTACTGAAATTTAGGCTATTTTCCGCAACACTATGGAGTAGGTTTGCCGACCAAATTATCTTGTCGATGGTCGCCTCTCCCCGTGAACAACAGCTTCTCTCCTTGAGCATTTTACTGTAGCCCAGGACCGCATTGATCGGCGTCCTGATCTCATGATTGATGGTCGATAACACCGCCATCTTGGACTCGATCTCGATTCTCATGTTGTACAAGGACAAACTTTGCTCTACCTTGAAGTACATTAACACCGAACATCCGACACCTATGGTTAAGCGCAGCAAGATGGCGAAAAAAAACGCGCCAATGTCCGCCGACGAAACCAAAGACCAGGTGCTCAAGGTATAGACAGTGTCTCTAACGGGTGATTTCAACTTATCCAGTAGGCTTTGATTGACAAACAGGGATTGCAGCAGGCTAGGTGTATTTTCTTCACAATAGCGGTTGTTGAATACCTGCTTGCGCACGGTCAACTCGATGCAATATGTATCGAAGTTATTTAATGATTCCAAGATAGTCACGGGGGGGACCAGATAAACCAAATAAGCCATCGCTGAGGAATCGATGGCAACGGTGTGGGTGAGGTAGTTGGCCAACTCGAAGTCCGGCCCGCCATCGCGATTTTCGAAGAATGTACCCTCTGCTGTTTGTTTGGCAAAATTTGGGGCCGAGATATAACCCAGATTGTGCTTATCATCCAAGGTAAAGGCTATGCCTGATTTTATCTCGAATAAATCTCTGGTGAAACGAGTGAACTCCTCCTGGGTAACCCGTTCTGAGGCTTTGAAGAAGGATTGAATCGACTTCAACATGAGTGCATGTTGTAACACAGACTCATGGGTCATGATAGACGCCACATCGTGCCTCCTTTCATTGACCATGTGAAAACCATGCAGAGTTCGACTCCAGTGTAGCCAGGTCAGTGTCAGGGTAACCATCAGTCCGAGCACCAGGCAGAACGTAGAGTAATGCTTATATTTCATCGGCTATAGCCAGAATATTATCGTGTAACGCTTGCAGCGTGAGCCGTAGCTCAACCAAATTTTGCGTTTGGTTGACAATAACCAGCTGTTCTATATTCAGATAACAACACAGGCCCCTGAGCCTGTGCCTGAGTTTACCAAGCTCTA
Organism: Shewanella sp.; assembly: GCF_013214165.1. GTDB lineage: Bacteria > Pseudomonadota > Gammaproteobacteria > Enterobacterales > Shewanellaceae > Shewanella. Next base: position 10,584 of record NZ_JABSSM010000091.1, read on the forward strand.
GGGGGAGCTGATGCGTTGCCAGTAATAACCCCTCGACCTCCTCGAGTAAGAGGCCATATAACTTGCTGCGGCTCCTTGTCTGCTGACGTTGAAAAAAAAGCCGCATATGATAACGGATCTGCGCACCATTAATGAGAGACGACACTCAAGCCTCCCGCGAGGTAGTCTTCGACCCAAGAGCTCACATAACGTCCCTCTATCGGCGGGCTGAAATAATAACCTTGGGCCAGGTTGCAACCAAGATGCTTCAGCCTGTTGAGGACGGTCAAGGTTTCCACGCCCTCAGCCACCACCTTGATCTTGAGTGTGTTGGCCAGGGCTATGGTCGACTTCACGATGGCAAGATGTTGATTATTGCTGTCGAGATCACTGACAAAACTTTTATCTATCTTTATCTCATCGAAAGGAATGCTATCTAGCCTGTCGAAGGTAGAGTAGCTCTTGCCAAAATCATCGAGAGAGATGCTAATATCATTGATAATTAACTTGGCAATGGAGGCTAACACCCTGTCCTGTTGGAGAGTGTCATGGGACTCTGTGAGCTCGAGGATCAATTTTGTGCCGGGTATGCAGAGCTTCTTACTGATCACGAATTCAATAAAGTCCGGGTCTATCAAGTCTTCCACCGTGATATTGACCGATAATGCATAGCCTTTGAGTTGCGGCGACAATTGCCAATGGGTTATTGCCTGCTGTAGCACGAGTTTCGCCAACACAGTGCCTAAACCAAGTTGCATGACTGGCGGAATAAATTTATCCGGATAGATGAAGCCATCTCCATTTTGACAGAGCCTGGCAAGCACCTCGAAGCCCACTAGCTCATTGCTGGCTATATCTATTTTGGGCTGGTAGCACAAGATAAGATGTTCATCGTTGATTAATTTGACTAATTGATCTACCGGCAATGCATCCGCCGTGTACTCAGAGTCTGGCTTAACCGAGTCATCGAGCGCGCGCAGCTGTTGTAATAACAACGCCACGTCGACAGGTTTTTGATAGACACCCACTAGATTTAATTTATACCTTTGAATGATCTTGACGATCAGCTCTAGGGTGCGTTGCTCCGAAGAGCTAATGATGGCGAGAGGGATCTCCATGCTATCGACATTGGTCGCTATGTAGTCGATCACCGCCAGGCCATCACCATCCTCCATCTTGAGATCGATTACGATGAGATCCAGCCTCGATGAGCTAATACCCGCCTGATGTCCGATGATCGAGATGGCTTCATAGCCACTTTCAGCCTCAAGAAATACACACTCTATGCCTAAACAGCGACTGAAATCGGCCTTTATTGATTCACGAAGGAAGCGCTGATCATCAACAATTAATATTCGCATCATAGACTCTGCTCTCTGTTCGCTATGGTTTTGAGTAATGTTTTCAGCCTTGAGCTGGAGATCACCGCCAGTTTGAGTAAGAAGCGGTTAGCCATCACCTCCGAGCGACTGATTAAGAATGAGCTTATGGTTACATGGGCATCATAGCTCGGGCAGGACCTCTTCTTGAATAAGGTCAGTTTCACTATTGTCAACTTTTTAATCAAGCGGTCATTGCGGAGACTAAAACACAGATATTTGAGCTTCTTGCTGAAGGCAAACTTATTTAAACAGACTGACATCATGGTGTTTTCTATCTGGGTGCTCGCCCCAAATGAAGACAAAATAAGCATACAATCGTCGGCATCCTTTGAACGCGTTCGTAACACTTGCTGTAATCCAGACTCGCAATTGAGTAATTTGAGCAACTCATGAGAACTGGTATACGTATATAGGCAATGACCAACGACCTGCTTGCCGGAGGCATAGGCTACCTGGATTCGCAAGGGTTGCGACAAGTCGGCGCCGATATTGTCCAGACAGTCTTCTATGCAGGGGTTGCCTTCATATTGTAAAATCATATTCATAAAAAAACGGTAGTTGTGGTGATCGACGCTGATCTGTTCGACGCTGTACTCTTGATCACAATAGTAGGGGTGGGCAGAGCGATTTGCTTTTAAATCAGCGGGATAATCGATTAAATTCAAGCTTTCTGTGATAAATTGCTGGTCATTGCCATACAGGTCAAACAACTCTTCACCGAACAATTCTACAATTTCGGCCTGTTTTGCTAATGAAGGAATGTTGATCTCCCTCTCCCAACGACTCACTGTGATCGTATCTAAATTATAAAAGAGACTGCTTTGTTCCCTTAAATACAGACAGAATTGCTCCTGAGAAAGGTCATGATGTTGTCGAGCATTTCTTAAAAAGATAGAGAACACATGACTGTCTTTATCGCTTGTGTCGCAGTAAGCTGTAGAGTTCATATCGTGTTCCATTGGTTTTGCTGATATTATTTAAAAGGTCCGAGTATTCATCTTGATTGATGCCATCAATCCGTTCTGGGTGCATTTCTGTGTACATGATCCACATACAATGGAGTTTGCCAACAAAATATAGTCCTGTAACGTGTTCATCAAGCATACTTCACCCCGAACTTACAAACATTCATTAATTGTTAAATTCAATAACATATGAGTGTAAAACATTCTTGATACTCGGGACATTGGCAAGTTGGATCCGAATATCGAACTGAAATGCCTACAAGCCAAGTCAATGTATATGCATATAAAAACCTTATAACGAGTCGTCTAACAAAGCTGTTTGCACAGGGTTTATACATTTTTAACATGTAATGCTCAGTGCTTCATACTTTATTGACCACATTAACAGGCTGCACCCACACAGTAACAATAACAATTATTCAATTGGAACATTCAAGTGATGACTAGGGGATATGGGTAGGAGTAAGAGTAAGTAGGCAAACTCCTATATTGGCAATATATTTTATCAGGTGTAGGGCTAGCTGAAATAGTCGGTAGTTTGCATCATCCATATAACGTTGAAAATATATAACATTTTCACCTGAAAAATTTTTTCACGGCGACAAGAAATGTCGCCATAAACTACGCCAATAGTCCCCTTGGATAGGCCCATTTTGCACAAAACTCCCACCCATTTTCTCGACAGACCAACCCCGCCTGATATCGATTGAAGCTGAGTTTCACACCTTGGGGAAGAGTCGATGGCGCTGCGTGATTGGCTTCTTGTATTCTAGAATCCAACGCTTGAGACGTGACACTCGACAATGCCCCGATGACAATCAAGGCAATTAACCAAGCCGTGGTGAAAACCCTGATTGAACTCAATTTACGTTTACATCTTGGTCTAGGTATAAAGGCCATCTACCACTCCGTGAATATCTGTATTTGCCCAAAAAATTGGCTCATGTTAGCCAGAGGGATCTTGCACCGAATCCCCTTCGTCTTGGCTCATATTTTTCTGACTTAACACGCCGCCACCGAGTGCCCGGTATAAGGTGATCATGGATATCAGCCGGTCACGTTTGACCAGACTCAAGCTGAGCTGGGCGCTAAACAGACTCCGCTGTGCATCCATAAGATCCAAGGAGCTAGCGACCCCGTTACGATACCTGAGCATGGCAAGACGGTTATATTCAGTCGATGCGGCAACTAACTCTTGCTGCGCCTCGATGGCGAGCTCTGAACGTCTGAAGCTGTTCATGGCATCGTTAACATCAAAATACGCGGCTAGCACAGTGCCACGATAAGTCAGTAATGCCTGCCTGGCCTCCTCTTGAGCAATATCGTAGCGGGCTGCTATGCTGCCGGCATTGAAAATTGGCGCCGTGATCCCACCCAGCAGAGACCAGGTGAGTCCCTCACTGTCGAATATACTACTCAAGTTGTCGCTTTCCCTGCCATAGGTCCCAGTGATGGTAAACGAAGGGAAGAAAGCCGTTTTAGCTAGGCCCACGTCGGCATTGGCCGCGATCAAGGCCTGTTCAGCCAGTTTGACATCCGGACGCTGAGATAACATCTGTGACGGCACGCCGACGGCGAAGGTGGGTGGAAATAGATTGCCGTTAGACTGAATTTCCGCTGGCGATTTGACCACCAATGGATAGCTAAACTCGCCGAGTAATATGCGAAGCTGATTCCCTTTCGCCTGTCGTTCAAAATCCAGATCCGGCAGTGTGACTCTGGTGCTCTGGTACTCGACTTCGGCCTGACGCACCTCCAAGCCGGAAATGACACCATTTTCCTTGCGTAAACGTGCAAGATCACGCTCTTTTCGGCGTAACTCGACCGTATTCAATGAGATCTGATACCTG
>NZ_JABSSM010000092.1 GCF_013214165.1 Shewanella sp.
GTCTTTCCCGCAATGCTTGTGGGCGGGAATCCAGCCCCTTTGGCTAGCCTTCGAATGAAGGCTGATCACATTTTTGGTTAGCTTTTGGCTGACTTGGTATTGGCCAGTGAGTTTGAGGTCGTTCCTTCATTGTAACCTAACGCCTGGCCGACGAGGCATGTGCAGATACTTCTGCGGCACACTGCAAGTACATCCCTGTAAGCTCGACGATGGCATCCATGCCATCAACGTCCGCAGCCGCATCTACACTTGTTCTTACAAGCAATGAGTAAGCAGTGGGTTTCTTCGGTTTAGGTTTTCTAATTATCGATAGTTTCTCAACGGCTTGTCTTTCCCGCAATATGGGATAGCAATTCAACACTCGTCTTTCCCGCAATGCTTGTGGGCGGGAATCCAGCCCCTTTGGCTAGCCTTCAAATGAAGGCTGATCACATTTCCTATATCCCTATAGGTCAGATGCCTATGAACGACCTTTTATGCACTCTTTATTTTGAGAAGGTTCTAGGAGGCGCCGGCTCTTGATTTTATAAGAGTCATCCCTGTGGGCTCAGCCAAATCAAACAAGGACCATGTTTAACGGCCAGTTCGGCAAAGTATGTCCTAATAAAAAGGCCGCACTGAGTGCGGCCTTTTTTTTAGATATAGGGCTAGGTTTACTTGACCCGCATACCTGGCTGGGCGCCTTCATGTGGCTCTAAGATCCACAAGTCTTCACCACCTGGACCCGCCGCAAGTACCATGCCTTCCGACATGCCAAAACGCATCTTACGTGGTGCTAGGTTAGCCACCATCACAGTGAGCTTGCCTTCAAGCTCTTCAGGAGAGTAGGCCGACTTTATCCCAGCAAACACTTGTTTAGTCTCGCCGCCTAAATCCAGCTGAAGTTTAAGCAGCTTGTTGGCTTTGGGTACGTGCTCGGCTTTGGCAATACGCACGATACGCAGATCGATTTTGGCGAAGTCTTCGAAGCTTATCTCTGCCGAGATAGGATCGTCTTCTAAGTGGTTGCCACTCGTCGGCGCATCATTTGACTCTGCTTCATCTGCTGTTGCTGCAGTATCTACAGTTGTTGGCGTATCTATGGTCGCCAGCAAGTTCTCTTTCGACGCCTCTATGATGGCTTCGATGCTTTTCATTTCAACCCTTTGCATCAGGGCCTTAAACTTGGTTATCTCATGTCCCGCAAGGTCGGCATTCAAGTTATCCCAGGTGATAGGGAATTGCAGGAAGGCCTCAACATCGTCTGCCAATTTTGGCAGTACAGGTTTGAGATAGGTCACTAGAATACGGAACAAGTTAAGTGCATTAGAACAAACCTGATGGGCTTGTGCTTGCTTATCTTCTTGTTTGATCAGCTGCCAAGGCGCTGCATCGGCAACGTAAGCATTGGCTAAATCAGCCAGAGCCATTATCTCACGCATGGCCTTACCGAATTCACGGCCTTCATAAAGCTCGGCTATGACTTCTTGTTTACCAAGGAACACTTGTTCTAGTGTGGTATCAGCCACTTTGGCAAGCTTGCCGTCGAAGCGCTTAGTGATAAAACCAGCGGTACGTGAGGCTAGGTTGACCAGTTTGCCCACAAGATCTGAGTTGACTCGCTGGGCGAAATCTTCGAGATTAAGATCGAGATCGTCGATGCGGTGGCTCAGCTTGGCGGCGTAGTAATAACGTAAATATTCAGGATCTAAGTTATCCAGATAAGTACGGGCCTTGATGAAGGTGCCTTTAGACTTTGACATCTTGGCGCCATTGACCGTCACGTAGCCATGAGCATAAACATGGGTCGGCTTACGGTAGCCTGCGCCTTCAAGCATGGCAGGCCAGAATAGACTGTGGAAGTTGATGATATCTTTACCGATGAAGTGATAAATCTCGGCGGTTGAGTCTTTTGCCCAGAAATCATCGAAGTTTAAGTCTTCGCGTCGATCACATAGATTCTTAAATGAGCCCATGTAGCCGATAGGCGCATCTAACCAGACGTAAAAATACTTACCCGGCGCATCAGGGATTTCGAAACCGAAATAAGGTGCATCGCGGCTAATATCCCACTGTTTCAGGCCTTGTTCGAACCATTCGTTGAGCTTGTTGGCCACTTCATCTTGCAAGGCGCCAGAACGGGTCCATTCCTTGAGCATGCCTTCAAAGGCGGGCAGGTCGAAGAAGAAGTGCTCAGAATCTTTCATGATTGGGGTAGCACCCGAGACGGCTGACTTGGGATTAATCATGTCTGTCGGGTTATAGGTCGCGCCACAGTTGTCGCAGTTGTCGCCGTATTGATCTTCGCTCTTACACTTAGGGCAAGTGCCCTTGACGAAACGGTCTGGCAAGAACATAGACTTTTCAGGGTCGAATAGCTGCGAGATGGTGCGCGTCTCAATGTAACCAGCATCGCGCAGTTTTAGGTATATCTCACTGGCTAATTCACGGTTCTCGACGCTGTGGGTACTGTGGAAGTTGTCGAACTGAATATTGAAATCGGCAAAATCCTGTTGATGCTCTTTATTCACCTGAGCAATCATCTCTTCCGGCTCTATGCCTAGCTGCTGAGCCTTAAGCATGATAGGCGTGCCATGGGCATCATCTGCACATATATAGTGACACTCATGTCCACGAAGCTTTTGGAATCGTGACCAGATATCTGTCTGGATATATTCGAGCATATGGCCTAAATGGATCGGTCCATTGGCGTAGGGAAGTGCACTGGTGACTAGAATTTTACGTTGTGAATTTACCATCTCGTCTCAAAATCAGTTAAGGGCCTATAAAGAATGGGATAGATACTAACCGATCCTTTTGAGAGTTTCATTAAAAGGTCGTTTAACTGGGTTAAATCTACACGAATAATCAGCCTGATTCTGGTACACTTGGGCAAATTATTTATAGGGGGTGGCACTTTTGTCTTCAGCTTCTCAGCACTATCGTCTCAGTGACGATCTTCTCGGGCCAGTTTTGGCCATCTTAGACGCATATCAAGATCCATATTTAGCACAAGGCTTAGTCAGTGCCGGATGTGTTCAAAAACTCGATATAGAGGGGAAGCGACTGCTTCTCGGACTCGTCTACCCTTACCCATGTATGACCCAATACCGCGACACTGTGATGGCGATCACCAAGAAGTTAGCCGTGTTAGAGGCTATCGATGAAGTCGAATGTGAAATCGATTTTCAACCGGCTGCTATCTCTGCCATCGGCGCCGTTGAGCCCCTCGCTAATGTGAAGCAAGTGATTGCCGTTGCCTCGGGTAAAGGTGGTGTGGGTAAATCGACCACAGCGGTGAATCTAGCCTTAGCACTCGTCGCCGAAGGGGCCAAGGTGGGGATCTTAGATGCCGACATCTATGGTCCTTCTATTCCTCTGATGTTAGGGGTCAGCGATTTTAACCCTGTGTCTCCCGATGGCAAGATGATGACCGCGGCCAAGGCTCACGGTATCGTGGCGCAATCGATTGGGTTTATGCTTGGCCAGGAAGAGGCTGCTGTGTGGCGTGGTCCTATGGCGGCCGGTGCACTGGCTCAACTTCTCAATGAGACGCAATGGCCAGAGCTCGATTATTTGATTATCGATATGCCCCCAGGAACCGGCGATATTCAGCTCACCCTATCACAGAAGGTCCCTGTCACTGGCGCCATCATAGTGACCACTCCTCAAGATATTGCGTTAGCCGATGCTAAGAAAGGCATCAACATGTTCCAGAAGGTGAATATTCCTGTTCTGGGCATCGTCGAAAATATGAGTTTCCATGTCTGTACTGAGTGTGGTCATAAGGAGCATCCATTTGGCAGCCAGGGTGGCAGCAAGATGGCCGAGCGTTACCATGTGCCCCTGTTAGGTGAATTGCCACTTAAGCTCAACATACGTGAAGATGTAGATAAAGGCATTCCGACTGTTGTTGCCGATCCCGACAGTGATGTGTCGGCTATCTATCGTGAGATTGCCCGTAAAGTCGGCGCGCAACTGGCGCTCACCAAGGTGGCATCTAGTGTATCAATCAGTATTTCAGAAGACGAATAAGGTTTTAGCATGAATTCTCAGTGTGTCATCATAGGTATTTCAGGGGCCTCGGCTTCGGGTAAGAGTTTAATCGCTAAAACAATCTATGAGGAGTTGTGCCGAGACCTTGGCACAGATCAAATTGGCGTCATCGCCGAAGATGCTTATTATAACGATCAGAGTCATCTGTCTATGGATGAGCGAATACTGACCAATTACGATCATCCCAAGGCGTTAGATCATGAGCACTTGTGTCGTCATCTCACGGCATTAAAGTCCGGTGAGGCAGTTGAGATCCCTAAGTACAGCTATAGCGAGCATACGCGCATGGCCGAGACGGTTAAGATGACACCGAAGAAGGTGATCATCTTAGAGGGGATCTTATTGCTTACCTCTCCTAAATTACGCGCCTTGATGGATGCCAGTGTGTTTATGGATACCCCCCTGGACATCTGTTTTATGCGTAGGTTGAAGCGTGACGTTGCCGAGCGCGGCCGCACCATGGAGTCGGTGATGACCCAGTATACAGAAACCGTTCGCCCCATGTTTCTGCAGTTTATCGAGCCATCGAAGCAACATGCGGACATTATCGTGCCCCGCGGCGGTAAAAACCGTATCGCGACCGATATATTAAAGGCCAGAATTCAGCATCTTTTAGATATATAACTTGCTTTAACAGTGATCCTACATCTTGTTTTCCTCTGATAAGTTTAAATATATAGACAGCAGAGGTCGGGCATAACTGACAATATCCAAGAGTATGAACCCAATGCGTTTAACCGAACCAGAGATTGAAGCTTGTGTAGGCGAAGGCACGATTATTATGGTTCCTGATCCATCTGTCGATGCGCTAACTGGCGTGTGTGTCGACGTTAAACGTGACACACAGTTTCGCGTATTTGAGGGCCATACCCTATCAGCCAAGATAATTAACCGCAGCGGGCTGGATAGTTAACCGATGAAAAAAAATGACTGAGCGAGTGACAAGAGTCTGGGTCAATGGCGAGCTAAATGGTCATATAGAGCCACTTGATCGCGGCCTAGCTTATGGTGATGGACTCTTCGCGACTATGCGAATAGTACAAGGTCAGATTGCGTTCTTATCGGCGCACCTCGACAGGCTCACTCAAGGTGCGAAGCGACTAGGCTTCTCTTGGTCGCCTTCCCAGGCGTTAGTGACACATGTTAAACATCTGGCCAAGAGTGAAGTGACAGGCTGCTTGAAGCTGTTATTGAGTCGCGGCGCCGGAGGTAGAGGTTACGCCGCGCCAGAGACAGGTGAGATCACTGAGGTTATCTCGCTCCATGCTATTGCCACGCACTACGCCAGCTGGCAGAAAAGCGGCATATCCTTAACCCGTTCACCGATTAAACTGGCTCAACAACCTAGGCTCGCGGGCATAAAGCATCTCAATCGTCTCGAGCAGGTGTTGATCAAGTCGGAACCCTTGCCTGCTGGTTATCAAGACTGGTTAGTGCTCGATTGTCAGGATAATATCGTCGAGTCTTCGATGGCGAACCTGTTTTTTGTCACGGGCAAGCATATTGTTACCCCTTCAATAGCAGGCTCTGGTGTTGCCGGGGTGATGCGTGAGCAAATCATCTATGCGCTGATAGAGGCTGGATATGATGTTGAAGCTGCTCCTATCGCCTACTCACACTTGTGTCGTTATCAACATGTATTTATGACTAATAGTTTAGTTGGTATACTTGATATCAATCGGGTCGATGACGTTCACTTCACCCATGCCGACTTTACTCACCAGATAAGACAAACACTGCAGCTTACATTATGAAAAAAATAATAATCACCCTGACTATTAGTTGTTTTGCCTTACTCACTCTCGCCGCTGGCCTGGGTGTTTGGGGTTATAAAACCATCATGGATTTTAGTCTTTCCCCGTTAAATATGACGCAATCACAAGAGCTGGTGTTGAAGAGGGGGACCTCCTTCTCACACTTGGCCTCAACATTAGCGCAAAGAGAGCTCATTGACGAAGGTTGGAAATTAAAGGCTCTGGTTAAGTTAAAGCCTGAATTGGCCAAGATCCGCTCCGGCTTCTATGAGCTTCACCCGGGTGAATCTGTGGCTGACTTGCTGTCCAAGTTAGTCAAAGGCGACGAGAAGATATTTAGCGTGACCTTGATTGAGGGCCAGAATATCAAGGAGTGGACTAAAATACTCCAAGCCTTGCCCCACAGCCAATATGGCGAAGGTGTTTTCACCCAGGTCTTGAGAGACAATGGCGATGAGTCAGGTTTACCCGAAGGTAAATTTTATCCCGATAGCTATCATTATCATGCGGGTGATGATATCCAGGCTATTGTGCAGCAAAGTTACCACAAGATGCAGCAGGAGCTGGAGAAAGCCTGGGCTCAGCGGGCCGCAGACTTGCCACTCAAATCGTCATATGAACTCTTGATCATGGCGTCAATCATAGAGAAAGAAACGGGTAAAGCCAGTGAGCGGCCGTGGATCTCCGCCGTGTTTGCCAATCGACTCAACAAGGGCATGCGGCTACAAACGGATCCTACCGTGATTTATGGCATGGGTGACAGTTATCAGGGCAATATCACCCGTAAAGCACTCCGAGAGCAGACGCCTTTCAACACTTACAGAATTAACGGTTTGACGCCGACTCCCATAGCCGCGCCTAGCGGGGCATCTCTTATTGCCGCGGCGCAGCCTGCCGACGTGAATTATCTCTATTTTGTGTCTAAAAATGATGGCAGTCATGTGTTTTCAAAAACCTTATCTGAGCACAATCGTGCCGTAAATAAATATCAGAGAAATCGATGAACAGAGCAAACAACAGCAAATTTATTGTGATCGAAGGCTTAGAAGGCGCGGGTAAATCTAGCGCGATATCTCTGGTTGGTGATTTTATCGAGAAGCACACGGGTCAAGTGCCCGTATGTACCCGTGAGCCAGGTGGAACACCGCTGGCCGAGCGCATGAGAGATCTGATTAAGGTTGCCGATGAAACCGATCCCTTATGTGATGAAGCCGAGTGCCTATTGCTCTACGCTGCCAGAGCGCAATTGGTTGCTAATGTGATTAAGCCAGCATTAAACCGTGGTGCCTGGGTGTTGGGGGACAGACATAATCTTTCATCGCTGGCCTACCAAGGTGGTGGCCGTGGACTCATGCCCTTAGTCCAAGTGGTAAGTAAGGCGACACTAGGCGATTTTAAACCAGATTTAACCATCTATTTAGATATAGACCCGGCTCAAGGATTGCAGCGTGCGGCTCAACGGGGCAAGCTCGATAGGATAGAGAAGCAGGCGCTGGATTTCTTCGAACGAGCGCGGGCGACCTTCTTGTCCTTTGCCGCAGAAGACGACACTATTGCCATCATCGATGCCGGTCAAACCCTGGCCGAAGTGCATAAAGACATTCTTGCCTTGTTACAGACTCAGGATTGGTAATGCTAGATATCTCCTGGCTCGAGGCGCCGATCAATAATTTTACTCAACAGATGAAGGCCGGATTGTTGGGCCATGCCTACTTAGTCGGGGTGCATAAAGGCTATGGCGGTGAGGAGTTAACACTTGAAATAGCGAAAGCTGCCCTGTGTAAGAGCCCGAGTAAGCAGGGAGCCTGTGGCCTTTGCAAGGCCTGTCAGTTATTGGATGGCAACACGCATCCGGATCTCTATCGAATCACTGCCGACGGTAATCAGATTAAGGTCGATCAGATCCGCGAGCTGTGTCAAAAGCTGACGATGACATCGCAGCAAGGTGGACGCAGAGTCGCTGTGATCTACCATAGTGAGCAGCTCAATCAGGCATCGGCCAATGCGCTATTGAAAACATTGGAAGAACCTGGCAAAGATACCTTACTTCTGTTGCAGTCTGATACCCCGAGCAGGCTCATGGCAACGATCAAGAGCCGCTGTCAGCAAGTTCACTTTGAGTCGCCTTCCATGGAGGAGATCAAGCACTGGTTATCGGCAGAGACAGGGTCTGCAAGGGATGTGATCTGGTGTCTGCCTGTGATGGGAGGCCCACTGGAGTTGGCTCACGCGCTAGAAAGCGAACGATACGCGCAGCTGCTACAATTTAGGCAGGACTGGGCTCAAAGTTTGTCCTCCGGTCACCTCTGTGCTAGTTTAATCCGTGTTAATGAAAAGCAAGCAGCTGATGCACTTAAGGTTTTGTATTTAATCTTGAGGCAGAAATTGATAAGACAGACAGATTTAGACGCATTGTTGAGAGTAAGAGTAACGCAATTGGGCATGAAGGTGATGGATACCTATCATAAGTTAAGTGTCATGCCGAATGTAAACTACCTCGCTCTTTTTAGTGGTTTTATCTTAGAATATAATAAGTTAACGAGATAGCCGTTTTATGATAGACCTAGTGGTCAATTTTGATACTTTACATCAGCTTTATCGCGCCTATATGCCGTTTATTCAGCCCGCGGGTCTTTTCATTGCGACCAGTGAAAGCCACTATTTGGGCCAAGAGTTAAGCATAGCCTACCAACTTCCTGACTCGCCTAATAGGCATGAGTTTCAGGGCATGGTGGTTTGGATTAATCCTCTTGGTGCATCTGGAGGCCGCCCGGCGGGAATTGGCATCAAGTTTTTGTCCGATGCAGAATTACATAAACAGCATATAGAAACCCTCTTAGCCCGTGAACTATCCTCCGGAGACTTGACCTGCACCATGTGATCATCTTGTCTTTACCTTCCTGTCTTGTGTATTTTCCTGTAAAGCCTTTAATCGCGATTGTTATAAGAGCCGGCATCTTGATTTGACCCTCGCCCTATAGCTCTGTATTCTTTGACTCCTTTTTAGATCTATCACTCTGCTGGAAATTCACGTGCTCATTGATTCTCATTGCCATCTCGACCGTTTAAAAGCCGCGCCCGATCACCAATCACTGCAACAGATCATCAATGATGCCAAAGCCAGGGATGTAGACTATTTCCTGTGCGTGAATGTGCGTCAACAAGGTTTTATTGCCATGCGAGATAAGATGGCGGAGTTTGACCAGGTGTTCCTCTCTGCCGGCGTGCATCCCTTGGATGTGCAAGAGGGACTAGATACCACAGAGCTCAATGTGTTTGTCAAGGAGCCTAAGGTTGTCGCTATCGGCGAGACGGGCCTAGATTACTTTTATGCCAATGAGACTAAAGTACTGCAACAGCAATGTTTCGAGCAGCAGATCGAGCTCGCGGTGCAAGTCAATAAGCCGCTCATCATACATACTCGAGATGCCAGGCAAGACACGCTAAATTTCTTACGCAACGGCCATGCCGACAAGGTCGGTGGTGTGTTGCATTGTTTCACCGAAAACTGGGAAATGGCCAAAGCGGCTATCGATCTGGGCTTCTATATCTCAGTCTCGGGCATTGCAACCTTCAAGAATGCAGGGGATTTACGCACTGTGATGAGAAAGGTACCTAAGGATAGGTTGTTGGTTGAAACTGATTCTCCGTATCTGGCTCCGGTTCCCCATAGAGGCAAGGAGAATCAACCTGCGTTTGTACGTGATGTGGCCGAGTTTATCGCCGAGCTCAGGGGAGAGTCCTATGAAGAGCTGGCCCAATATACGACTGATAACTTCTTTAACTTGTTCACCGATGCGGCTAAGCTCGCCGGGCGTTAATAATACCATTCCATAAATCTCGAATTTCAGCCAAAAAAAGACCCAAAACTATTCCGATTGTTCTGGGTCCAGGGGAATGGCTCTAACTAAAGAGCCGTGCGCTACTGTTGAGATCCTCATCAGGAATGACTCTCTGGCTACTAGTATAGCAGTGGATCCCCAGTGCGCCACTTAGTGGCAACATTTATAAAAAAACTGCTGATGTGGCAGCGTTCGACTACAGCGTATTTGTTAGGTGTTTATTTTTGACCACACTAGCGTGACACGCTCTTTTAAACCCTTACCCGATAGCCATAACCTTCCGTCGGGTAATAACTTTACGTCTCTTGCCATACGTTTTCCAATAACGGATGCAACACTTGATTGAAGCCCGGTATGAAAAACACGGTTATTATCCAAATCTAACTCATAGTTTGCTGTATAGAAGTTTGATTCTCTTTTTTTATCTTCTTCGGTAGGGTTAGGAAGTGGTTCTCGATTTTGTGCTACGCTAACGAATCCATTGGCTGTGTAGATTAATGTTCCATTTTGCTCGCCTGGCCACTTGAACAATTCACCAGACTCTCGATGCACAATAAATTCATCCAGAGACCAGACACCAACCAATTTTTCTTTGGATAATTCCATATCTTAATTAAGCTCTCTTTATTTACTGTAAATTTGATCAAAAAACGTTTTAGTATGTAGAGTTTACTTCATTAAGACTTGCTTGCATCAGAATCGACTATCTTGTCTCTGACTAGCTCCCTGGGTAAGCTGTTCTTCAATCGCTTACCAAGATGTTTCGCTAGGCCTAACGGACTGTTATGGTAGCTAACAATCACCTCACCTTGTGGTTTTTGACCGGGTTCGAGGGGTAAATCCCGCCCCATTAGATATTCGGTTGCCTGGGCTGATGAGAGCTCAACCATGCTGGCCCCCGCCCCAAATGCCAGTATTGCCTGGTGTTGTGCCTTAAGACCATGCTTGAGGGCGTCGGCTATTTTCATGCCTATGCGCTGAAAACGCATCCGACCGATCAAGCCCTGTATTTTTTGCGGAAACAACCAAAATTCTTGTTCTCTGACCATTATTAGACTCTGGGCGGGCAGGGTAATGGCGAAGGTATCTTGAAAATATGCCTTCAACTCAATAGCTGACTGAGCGGATGCCTGAGTGAAGGGAAAGTTTTTTTGTTTTCTCGGCTCGGCAACTTGCCTGTCGATGTCGGCGGTTTTTCTTATCTTGGCGACGAAGAAACCTTCACTGTCATAAATCTGTGGCCAGACATGCAAGAAGCCTTCTGTTGTGCAGGCCTTGTCCGCATCGGTAAACAGCTCAGCGAGGGACTCAAACTCGACCGCATCTGGGTACAGAGCCTTTAAATGTTGACACACACCCTGATTTTCAACTCGACTCAGTGCGCAAGTGGAATACACCAGAGTGCCACCGGTTTTTAACGCCAGAAAAGCCGATTCTATCAGGGCTTTTTGCGTGGCAACAATCGACTGACTCGATTCTGTGCTCCAATTTTTCAACGCCGAAGGGTCTTTGCGTATGGTGCCTTCGCCGCTGCAGGGGGCATCGAGCAAGATAGCGTCGAATGTGTCATAGAGGTATTCACCGAAGACCCGAGCATCGAAATGGGTCAGGGCGGTATTACTGACTCCCATGCGCTGAACGTTAGCATGTAACACTTTTACCCGGCTCGATGAGTATTCGTTGGCGATAAGTAAGCCTGAGTTGTTCATTAAGGCGGCTATCTGGGTCGTCTTAGACCCTGGGGCCGCAGCCATATCGAGAATCGTGGCATTTTCTGCGCCATTTAGCTGGGAAAACAGTGCCCTTGGTGGCAACATTGAGCTGGCTTCTTGAATGTAAAATAGGCCCTGCAGATGTTCTAGGGTGTTGCCTAATTGGACGTCACTGTCGAGGGAGATCCAGAAGCCATCCGAGCACCAGGGGATAGGGTCGAGTGTCCAGCCCTTAGGTTGCATGAGTGCGATAAAATTGGCCGATGATATTTTTAGCGTGTTGACGCGGATCGAAGTTCTCAATGGGCGGCTACTGTATTGAATAAAGTCATCCATAGAGAGGTGAACTGGCATATCTTGGGTTATGCTATCGATAAAATCTTGATTGAGAAGGGCCATTTTGAACCATGTACTGAGCCATATGCTAATAACAAGCATGGTGACGAGATAAAATTTGCCTGATTATACCATAGAGCAGACAGGCTCGAGCCCAGGTTAAGTGCAAGAACGGTCAATCTGTTAATTTGAAACCAAAGATTGTTAATTAAGCATTCCAGATGCGAGTGTGGTTATTTTACCTTCGCCCTGTTAAGGAAAATATGTGTTAAATCGAATTTGGTATTTCTTTTTTGTCACCGCCCTGTTTGCCATCTGTGTACAGCTGTTTAACGGCAATGTCGAGGTGTTATCGGCGTCGGTGACGGCGTTATTTAGCAGCGCTAAACTGGCGGCTGAAATAGCGCTTGGCCTCATAGGTGTACTCTCATTATGGATGGGCTTGATGCGTGTGGGGGAGAAAGCTGGGGTCGTGAGCGTGTTTTCTAGGATATTTGAACCTCTGTTGTCGCGGTTGATGCCGGAAGTGCCAAGGGGCCATCCCGCCTATGGCAGTGTGACCATGAACCTCACCGCCAATGTGCTCGGGTTAGATAATGCAGCCACGCCCTTGGGCTTGAAGGCGATGCAAGATCTACAAACCTTAAATCCGAATAAAACCGTGGCGACCAACGCCCAGATCCTGTTTCTGGTATTAAATACCTCATCGGTGACCTTAGTACCCGTCACTGTGTTTCTCTATCGAGCCCAGCAAGGGGCCGCAGCGCCAGCGGATATCTTCTTGCCCATCTTATTGGCGACCTCGGCTTCGACCATTGCTGGGGTGCTCGTGGTGGCACTGTTTCAGCGCCTGTCCTTACTCAATGCCGTCGTTATGGGTTACGGCGCACTGATATTTGGCTCGATCACGGCCTTGGTGTTCTATTTGGGCACCTTGACGACGACAGCGATAGGCAGCTTATCCACGGCCATGGGCAATGGTATCTTACTGACATTGGTATTTAGTTTTATCTTGGTGGCAGGCATGCGCAAGGTGGCGGTTTATGATGAATTTATCGAAGGCGCCAAAGAAGGTTTCGCTCAATCGATAAAGCTTATTCCTTATCTGCTCGCCATGTTGCTGGCGATTGGCTTACTTCGCGCCTCCGGTGCATTGGATTATCTGCTGCACCTCATCTCAGTCATTGTGTCTGTGGTCGGCGGAGATACACGTTTCGTCGATGCCTTGCCCACCGCGATAATGAAGCCTTTTAGTGGCTCTGGTGCTAGGGCCATGATGTTAGAAACTATGGATCATCATGGGGCCGACTCCTTTGCCGGTCGTTTGGCGGCAATATTTCAAGGCAGCACCGAAACCACCTTCTATGTGTTGGCCGTGTATTTTGGTGCTGTGGGCATACGCAATGGACGCCATGCCTTATTCTGTGGCTTAACGGCGGATTTGGCGGGGATCATCGCGGCGATTATAGTCTGCTATCAGTTTTATGGTTAAGGACTGACGAGGGGAGCTTGAGTCGGAGTGAGTCGGTCTCGATTCACTCCTATGCATTATTTAGAAACGATAACTTACCGAGAGCATGGGGCCGATGAAGCTATAGTAGAGGTTGTAATCGGCCACATGAATATTATCAGCACTGGTTCTTTGGGTGTAATCGACATCAAGCTCATAATAATTAAATGCCGCTGTCATGTGCCAATTTTCGGTGATCTCAGCCTCTACACCGGCACGTATGTCGACGAGGCGACCCTTGAGATCGTCGAGCTTAATATAGAAGTATTGCGCGTGGGCTGTGAATCTAAATCCCGGGCTAAATTCATAGTCACCATACAGGCCAATATCGGGAAGGGGGGCGGTGACACTCTCATCTATGGCTCTGTTGAGCGGCTGTTGATCACATTTTAGTATCAGGTCTTGTTCGATACAGGTTCCGATATCACCCTCAAATCCAGTTTCGATAAACATGACATGCAAGCCTAAAGACAGGCCTAGATTATAGTTATTACCTTGGTAAAAATTATAGCCGTAGCCTAATCTAGCGATATCAATATTCAAGGTGGTTTTAAGCTTGGTGCCTGCTTGAATATCGTAGATCTTATCGTCGAGATTGATCTGGAATGGTGTGCTGATCCCGATAACTTCAGCTGTTCGATGCAACTGTTTCCAGTCGATATACAGGCTGTGTCGCTCGTTGTAGTGGTAGTACATCTCAAAGAAAGGTAAAAACTGAGATTCCTCAAGCTTAAGATCTTTTTCGAAATCGATCTTAAAGTCCTGACCTAATGTGGGATTCGTGACATTCATGCTTGAATTTGAGTTGGAGTAAAAGCCCCCTATCCTGAGCACAACTTGGTTATCGACATCATTTATAGATGAAATATTTTGCAAAGCCTGATCATTATCGGCTGCGTATGTTTGGCAAGCGGCCAAGAGGCATAAAGATGAGATGCCAAATCTTTTGAGCAAAGGCGACTCCGTCAATTATCATTATAGTTATAAGCACTTGATTCCATTGAGTTCGAATCATTTATCCATACTATAGTAGCAGAATGAGTCCATTTGTGAATAGTTTGTATCAAAAAATGTCTAAAACAGTGTTGATTCGGTTTTTCAGGTCGAATAGACCCAGGTTAGATCCAGCTAATGGTTCGATATTCTTGGGGGATTGCGAGTGTTGGTGTGAGAGAAAGGCGGTATCTTGTGTAAGTATAGCTTGGAAGATCTGACAGATGCTCAAGGTAAGTCTGCACTCCAACAGGCTATATGTTGTCATAGATATGTTGGAGTGAAACTTGTTACTGAGATATTTGCTATAGGGACAATTAAAGGTATCTGCTACCCAATATCACCGCCCAAGTGATCCCACACAGAGCCAGGCTCATAAATACCGCCGCAGAGGCGATATCTTTGGCCTGTCCGCTTAAGGTATGGATCTCATCGCCTATTCTA
>NZ_JABSSM010000093.1 GCF_013214165.1 Shewanella sp.
CACTTGAGGTTGGTTAGCCTGCAGCCATTTTCTGGCTTTACGTACCGTATCGCAGTTTTTGATGCCGTAGAGGGTCAAGGTGGTTACTCCATTTAGAAAGCAGGTGTTCATGCCTATGCTACTCATGCCAATGCTACTCATGTAAGTGAGCAGGTTAACTCACCAGAGGCATGAATGGTTATTTACACGCATTGTGGCATTGCCATGCAAAGGACTCAAGCATCTAGTGCGCTTACGCGTAAATAGCTTAAACATGGTTAATATTTTATCAAAATCAGCTCGGTGAGCCGTGAATACACAAAGCAGGTGAAGGTTTCTCAAATCTGGTTAGCCACAATAATTAAGAGATATTGGGCTCTCCTTAAGCTTGATAACTGTGGGTGGCAATATTGATGTGCAGGATTGTGACAAGAATGAACCAGTACCCAGTGTCGTCTTGGTAGACCTCACGACCCAGCACGAAGGATTGGTTGCACTAGCTGCTAACGATGGAAGGCTAGGGTGAAGAGGGCTAGAGGTAATACTGTGAGTAGCTTCATTGAGAGTAGTTGGCGATGATTATGACTTTACAATGTTCGACTGCCAAGTACATACTTTGATTCCTGACAATAATTAAGTGATTGTTTTTGTGCTAAAATAAACAGTTGGTTGTATTTTTCATAAACATTGCTTTTTTTTATTCGAATAGAGGTTTGCATGACATCGGAAGTTAAACTTGATTGGTCAGAGCCGAAGAAGATTGATCTGGGTGATGGTAAGTTTGAAACCTTGCCAGCCGATAAACTACAGCGTCAGCAGTATGCGGATTTCATTGCTGACTTTCTTGCAAAGCAAGGATTCGACGAAGTATCTGGAGATCGGAAAAACTATGTACTGAATCTTAATGCGGAATGGGGTTCTGGAAAAACGTACTTTCTTCGCAGATTATCAGAAGATTTAAAGATACATCACCCTGTTGTTTACTTGGATGCTTGGATGCTTGGAAGCAAGACTATTCAGAAGACCCATTGATGACAGTTGTTTCTTCAATGATTAGCCAATTAAAGAGCCAAGCAAGATTAACTGATGTCGATGAAAATACATTTGAAGCTCCAAAAAAGCTATTGGGCCTATTGAAAGCTGCTGCACCCAGCATTGCAGGGGCTCTTGTAAAAAGGTATGGCGGATTTGATCCTATTGAACTTTGGGAGAATAGTGAAGCTGAGGATGTGCCACCAAAAACTACTGGTGATACTGATTCGAAAGAAGTGGATATGAGTGTAACAGCTTCTCAAATGGTTAAGGAGCTACTTCGTCAGCATGAAGATAAATCTGAAGCGATTGAGAGCATTAAAGTTAATGTAGAAGACTGGGTTGAAGCAGTCGTTGGATTGGACGCTGCTAGAGATGATTACAATAGAAAATATCCAGCATTTGTATTTATAGATGAATTAGACCGCTGTAGACCTAGTTATGCAGTAGAAATGCTGGAAGTTATTAAGCATATATTTGATATTGATGGTGTTGTTTTCATTGTCGCCACGGATACTGCACAATTACAGCATGCAGTTAAAGCCATCTATGGAGAAGGGTTTGATGCTAGAACATATTTAAGTCGTTTCTTTAATAGCAGGTTTACTCTAAGGCAGCCTTCTATAGATAGTCTGATCTATGCCCACTGTGATTGTGAAAAGCTTTCAGGACAATACCTAAAAGAAAAACGTATTGTTGTGTGGCCTGAGTGTGAGAGCTACGAGCATAATATAAGTAATATCAATTCTGTAATTTCATGTTTTGGTCTTCCAGCTAGAACCGTAATTCAGATAACAGACAGGATTATTGCTATTTTCGATCATATGAAAAGTGGTAGTAAAGTTGACTTGTTGATGTTAACAGCACTTATGTGCCTTAGAGAAAAACATGAAAGTTTATATGAAGCAGTTATATCTCATAAGTTTGGACTTAGCGAATGGTCAAATGGCAATCAGATTAAGCTAAATAGATATTTAACTCAGAACTATGATATTAAAAATAGAACTATCATGCTTAATGTGGACACTAATGTGCCTTTCGACTCTCCATGTGAACAGAGCCTAACTCAGTACCATGATGGTGTATATAAAGCTAATTTGTCGCATTATATGAAAGATATTTTCAGCATATATTTAAAATCTGTGGAATCCAGTTTTTCCGGCAGTGGGCAAATAGGGCGTCATCATTCAGCACACATACCACTTAAAGAGAAGTTAGCTCAAAAGGTATGTACATATCCAGCTAACAGTGACTCATATGAAAATGAAGATACTTCAAATGCGTGGTTGGATTTCTACCATAGTTTACACAAACTCGAAGATGTCGATATTACCTATTATCAAAATTTAATTGAGTTGGCTTCTGCTCTTGAGTGGGATGACTAGCCATACTTTAGGTCAATTATAACCACTACCAACGAACCTACTCTTGTACACACTATCTGTTGGTAACCATATGTTTAATAAATGGTTTATTAAAAGTCGAGACCTCTCAACCTAAAAGTGAGACCTCATAAAGTGAGATCTCATAAAGTGAGGCCTCTAAACATTACTTCTTTTAATCATTACAGAACTAGAGAGAAACATTACTTAACTAAAGATATAGGGCGAACAATAATTAATCATTCGCTATCGGTATGAAAAGACAAAGCGTCAGGCAGATAAACGCTTCGATGTCCTTACTGAGGTCCAGTGGTCGATAAATGATCTGACAGACTGATTATTTGAGGTAAAACAGTGGAAGAGTAGGGAGGAACTAGGTACGGGAACAACTAGGACACCCATAGTTATTCTCACCTTGCTTTGCTCTGACAAACCTAGGATTGAGTTAGGCTGCCGCCTTTGATTGACGCCACTATAAATGCGCTTGTATCTGTTGGTCGTTTGCTGCTTGATCTTAGTGCCTTTCCCGTGAGCGTAGCGTTCTCTTTTTCCTAGCCCGTCATCCGTCATCCGTCATCCGTCATCCGTCATCCGTCATCAGTGAGCGCAGCGTTCCGGTATCTTTTTCTATGAGCACAGCGTGCCGTCATCCGTGAGCGCAGCGTTCGTCCTATAAGTCTCTCGGCCTAGGCGGCCTCAGTGCCCCTTCACTGGGTTTAACTCCAGTGAAGGGGAATGACATCTGTGAAGGGCTAGCGAAGGGCGTTTAGAGCACGACGGTGAAGATGACATCCTTGCCAGCTTCGATGGAGCCTTGCCTTTTATCCAAGCTTTGAATGTCTTCCATGTTGGCGAGGACGACGGGTGTCAGTAGGCTCTCGACTTGATCTTTGAGGTAAGCGAGATCAAATTCTAAGATGGGGTCGCCCATTTTTACTTCCTGGCCTTCTTCTGCCAGGCGTGTGAAACCATTGCCGCGTAACTCCACCGTGCCGACGCCGAAATGCACGAACAGCTCCAGTCCTTGAGGTGATTCTATGCTGAATGCGTGGTTGGTCTCGAATATTTTTCCTATGGTGCCATCGATTGGCGCGACGATCTGTTTGCCTTTAGGATTGATGGCCAACCCGTCGCCAACAATTTTCTCGGCAAATACCACATCGGGTACATCTTCAATTGGGACTATTTCGCCTGATACGGGGGCATATACATCTATGCCTCCAACTAGGTCGGTTTGCCCTGACATTAATCGTCTTATACGGCTTAAAAAACCCATTTATTGTCCCCTAGTACAATTTTTATCTTATTGTTATTACTTTTATCATCACCAGCATACTGAATAATATCGGCTAGTAACAGTGTGACACATAATCATTTAATTCATCTAATCTTTGTATCGATAATGCTTGTTGGCTCCATTTTTGATAAGTCGCTAGGGTGTGATTGCACAGTGAAGACTTAAGCTCCAGCAAGGAGGACGGGCTGACACTCAGTTCATCTAATCCCATGCCGACCAGAATGGCAGCGACATTGAGATTGGTGGCGAGTTCACCGCACAGAGAAATAGGGATCCCCGCAGGCTTAGCCGTGTCAATCGTCATCTTGATGAGTGTCAATATGGCCGGTGATAGCGAAGGGTAAGCCTTAGTTAGTGCCGGATTGGTTCGGTCTGCCGCCATGGTATATTGGGTGAGATCGTTAGTTCCTATGCTAATAAAGTCGAGTCTGGGAAGCATAGAGGCTAGGTTAAGTACCGCGGCCGGCGTCTCTATCACTATGCCATAACTGAGATCGCCATATCCTCGCTCCTCGTCTACCAGTTCTGTCTTACATTCTTCTATGATGTCGAAAAGCTTGTCCAGCTCTTCCACTTGATTGATCATGGGAAACATTAATCTGATCTGACCATGGTTGGCGGCCCTGAGTACGGCCTTCAACTGGACTTTGAGCAGCTCAGGGTGAGCGAGTGAATATCTGGCGCCACGAACACCCAGTGCTGGATTGTCTTCTGCTGGCATGGACAGGCAGGGAAGCTCTTTATCTGCACCGATATCTAAGGTTCTTATGGTGAAAATTTTACCATCTAACAGCTGCAGCGCATCACAATATAATCTGTATTGCACTTCTTCCGTTGGCATCTCACTGGCGTTCATCAACATAAACTCGGTGCGAAACAGGCCAATGCCATCGGCGCCAGCATCGGATAAATGACCTATCTCACTCAAGCATCCCACATTGGCTAGCAGGGCGACTCTGTGTGAGTCCTTGGTGACCATAGGTCGGTTTTTGTATTTCAGTAGCTGAGCTTTTCGTAAGGTGTCATCTTTACCGAGTTGCCTTAGTTGGGCCAGAATTTCTGAGTCAGGCTTGATGTGCACATTGCCCGATAGGGCATCGAGGGCCACCGCTTGATCATCCTTGAGAGTCTCATTTCCCTTGATAAGGTCAAAATCACAACTGAGTAAGGCCGGGATCCCGGCGCCTCTGGCCAGAATAGCGGTATGGCTGGTGAGACCACCAGTTTTCAGCACTATGCCGTTAATCTTATCCAGGGGCAGTGTGGCAAACTCGGCTGGAGTGAGATCATAAGCGAATAATATGGTCGGTCCATGGAGGTTTTGCAGATCATGTTTGATGTTGCCGTTGATTACCGATATCAAGCGACTGCCCAGACACGCTATGTCTTGAGCCCTATCTGCAAGATAAATGTCTTCCATGGCTCTTAGTTGATCCGCATGTTGAGTGAAAATACGCTGCACTGCGACACTGGCGGTAAATTGTTGCTCGGCAATGGATGCCTGTAATTGCGCGATAAGCTCATCATCTTCTAACAGTAAGATATCGGCTTCGATCAGCTGATAATTCTCACAATTCTGGCTTAAACCTTGTAAGCCGATAGCCAATGAGGTGACAAACTGTGCTATCGCTGTGGTGAGCTTGGCTTGCTCGGCTGGAATTTGCTCTAAGGCCAATACTCGGTAATCCAGTTCGGTGTTGTGTTGCTTCAGTATTCTGGATTGACCGAAGGCGATACCCGATGACACGACAATTCCCGCAATGGACATACTGTTTTCCTATGAACGAATGACTTGATGCTGCATTGTTTAGCTGAGCGTGACTAAAAGCTCTGAGACGCGCTCAACGGCTTGCTCTGCTTCAGCGCCTTCGGCAAAAACTCTGACAGTGACGCCATTATATAATCCCAAGGTTTGCAGCTTGAACAAACTCTTAGCACTGGCTTGCTTCCCATTACACTCGACTAAGACATCACATGTATAGGTTTTGGCTTCTTTAACCAGCAGCGCCGCGGGTCTGGTATGAATACCATGTGTAGCCGTTATAGTGACTGATTTTTCGTACATAGCAAAGACTCTTAAAATTGGACTAGAGGGCGTTATACCAATCGGTATTAGTATTCGGTGATGATAAAGTTATTTTTCTTTAATGCCGTGATGGCTTTCGCGAGTTTGTCTTTTTTCACCAAAATATAATCGGTATCGAAGGTTGAGATGGCAAATATACTGATCTCAGCATCAGCCAGAGTGCCGGAGACACTGGAGAGAATACCTGTCATAGAGAAGCCCAAAGGACCAATCACTTCGAAGCAGCGCCAACCTCTTTCCTCTTCTATGCTGTCTAGCGTCACATGTGTAGGCACGACAACGGATAGCTCATCCTTGGTTTTTCCCACAAAAAACATCTCTTGTTGAAAAATTACTGGGGCGATAGGCGCATCCGGGCTGAAGCTATGTATGCTGTAGACTTGAGAATGAACTGCTAACGTCATCCGCGCCATGATTATCCGTTACCTAATATTGTTGAAATTAGAGTCAGTAGTTTACCATAGTTATTGGCTGCAGTTTTTATGCAAAAGTAAGCATCATACAATTATGCTGAATCATTCTCGTTATTGATAATCTATTTACAAAAAATTTATTGATTCAATAGCTTAATCTTAAATTCGCAGGGTATTGTAGATTATATCTGTTAATTTATTGTTTTCACTTTGATTTTTTTGTTGATTGGGCGCAAAATTGATGATTATTCTTTTTGGGTTGGCCTCATGACTACAACACCCCTTGTCATCACATCCGATGACATTTTACTCAAGCTGTGTAATTCAGTATCCCATGTCTTATCCAGTACCACGGCAAGCCAGGTGACACACGCCGCTATGGTGCAGAGCATTACCCGCACTTGTCTCAAACCCGATCTCGGCTGTTTCTCTATTTTTGATGGGGGTTTCTCGGGATTAGTGGTGATTAATTTCTCGGCCCCTGCTGCCATCGAGATCTATCGCGCTTACATGAAACAGATGGGCATGCCGGAATCTGAGCTGGCTTTTTCTCACACATCCGATGAAGTCGCCGATGTGATGGGTGAGTTAATGAACCAGATATTGGGCGACTTTATCAATAAGGTTAACAAACAACTACAGACATCTATTAACCAGAGCCAGCCTAAAATGCTGACCATTAATAAAGAGCTTACCATCTCTATCGATACCAATTTAGATGAGGCCGTGGCGCGAAGAGTGTCGTTTCGTACGCAAAATAATCATATATTTTATCTTGAATTTGCCATGGATAAGACTGAGTTTATCCAGCTTAAAGATTTCGATGCCGAAGAGGAGTTTGATCTCGATGATCTTTTGGCCGAGCATGGGCAAAATCATCAGGGTAAGCCTCAGGCTTCTCCATCCGTTAAGGTCATGGATAAGTCGATCGCTGAGGAAGCCGATGACCTGCTTAGTGAACTAGGACTTTAATGGCTGTTTCATTGCAGTATAATCAGGCCATAGGTAAGAGTATGGCCTGCTCACTGGCTAACAGGGTCTAGCATCCACCTGCAATAATGGTTAACTTTAGGGTTAGCATAAAAACAATAATAAGGTGCTTTGTTAAATGGCATTGAAATCAACTTCGATAGACATAGCATATCGCGCAGGCGTATCTCAATCTACAGTATCTCGGGCATTGAGAAATAGCCCATTGGTGAATCTTGAAACCCGTGAGCGGATCCAGGCCATAGCCAAAGAACTCAACTATAAAGTCGATAAAAATGCCAGTAATTTACGCACACAAAACAGCAAGACCCTAGCGTTACTTCTGTGTGAAGACCCGACCAATGATGATTCACTGATCAATCCATTTTTCCTCTCCATGTTGGGGTCTATAACCAGAGCCACGGCTCAGCAGGGTTACGACCTGCTGGTGTCATTTCAGCAGCTCAGTAGCGACTGGCATGGTGATTATGAAGACAGTAATAAGGCCGATGGCATCATATTGCTCGGCTACGGTGATTATTTGGATTATGAAGCCAAGCTGGAAAAACTCTTAGAGCAAAATACCCATTTTGTTATTTGGGGAGCGGAGCATAACAACCAGTCTGTCTTGTCTATCGGCTGTGATAACTTTCAAGGGGGCCTGATAGCGACCGAGCATCTATTGTCGCAAGGCCGTACTCGGCCCGCCTTCTTAGGCGACTCGAGCAGTCATAGCCCTGAATTTAGAGACAGGTACTTGGGCCATAGCAGGGCGATGAAACAAGCTGGAGTACCTCTCAATAAGAAGTGTCAGTTCAGTGCGATAAGTACCGAGGCATCAGGTTTCGAGGCGGCAAATAAACTGCTCGATTCGGGATTGGCGTTTGATTCGATTTTTGCTGCCAGCGATCTCATTGCCATCGGCGCTATTCGGGCGTTAAAAGAGCAGGGGATTTCAGTTCCGCAGCAAGTATCCATCGTTGGCTATGACGATATACCTGTGGCAAGTTTCGCTAATCCTCCGCTGACGACCATTAAACAAAACACTAAACTTGCTGGTGAGATCTTGGTTGATAGTGTACTCAAGTTGATCAGAGGTGAAGCTGTCAAAGCCCAGCTGATCCCAACCAGGCTAATTGTCAGAGAGTCGACGACGGCCACTGGGGGGTAAGTTCAGGTTCTGCTTTAACTGACCTTGCTTAAGAAGCGATTGACCTGAGCCTTAGGTTTTCGAGACAAGTCCTGCATCAAGGTAAAACTCGGATCTGAGATGTTATGTTCGTTGCGCATATCATCAAGCATCTGCAACCAGAGCTTAGCTGTCATCTCAGAATCGGCCAATGCTCGGTGAAATACACCATCATTTTCAATCTGTTTATATTCAACCAGGCCACCGAGTTTATGGTTGGGGGCATCTTGATATAAACGACGTGCTATCAACATGGAACAGGCAAATTCCCCACCATAGCTTTCATTAATGGCATCGAGTTCGGCATCTAAGAAGCGCTGATCGAACGAGGCATTATGCGCTACTAGGTTATGATCGCCGATAAAGTCGGCGAAGCGCGCCATCACCTCTTCACACGGGGCCGCATTGGCCAGCATAGCGTTTGAAATACCTGTGTAACCTGCAATGAAGCCACTGACACGAAAACCTGGATTCATCAATTCCTGAAATGTATCGACGACTATGCCATCTTGTATTCTGACTGCGCCAATCTCTATGGCTCTGTCGCCTTGGTTAGGGGAGAGGCCTGTGGTCTCGAAATCTAGGATGATGACTGAGTCGGCTGCTGGTATGGTCATGGGGATAGAACCTTAGTTTAATTTTATCAAAGGAAGACAGAAAATAACGCCCAGTTATTGCTACTTCTTATTATACCGGTATCAGTGTTTTAAACAAAAAAGCCCGCGAGTTGAGTCGCGGGCTTTTACATGCTTAGAAAGCGTGCTAAAAAGTAAAATTATCTCTTAGCTTCAGCTGCTTTTCTTTCTTTAACATCAGCGATAACTTTCTCGGAAATGTTGTTTGGACACTGACTGTAGTGAGAGAACTCCATAGAGAACTGACCACGGCCCGATGTCATAGTACGTAGTGTACTGATGTAACCAAACATTTCAGATAACGCGACGTCAGCCTTGATGCGAACACCAGTAACGCCAGCCATCTGATCTTTGATCATGCCACGGCGACGGTTAAGATCACCAATAACATCACCAACGTGGTCATCTGGAGTGAACACGTCAACGGCCATGATTGGCTCAAGAAGCTTAGGATCCGCCTTTGGAATTGACTGACGGAATGCGCCTTTAGCAGCGATTTCGAATGCGATAGCTGACGAATCAACTGCATGGAAAGCACCATCACGAAGTTCAAACTCAACGTCAAGTACAGGGAAACCAGCAACAGTACCGGTACCCATCAAGCTCTTGAAGCCTTTCTCAACAGCAGGCCAGAATTCCTTAGGAACGTTACCACCAACCACTTTAGAGGTAAATGTTAAGCCAGTGTTGGCTTCGCCTGGGCGGATAACGTAGTCGATCTTACCGAACTGACCAGAACCACCAGACTGCTTCTTATGGGTGTAGCTATCTTCAACCATCTGAGTGATAGTCTCACGGTATGCCACTTGTGGCTCACCGACGATTAGCTCAACGCCGTAAGTACGCTTAAGGATATCAACCTTAATGTCTAGGTGAAGTTCACCCATGCCTCTAAGGATGGTTTCGCCTGAATCTTCGTCAGTTTCAACGCGGAAAGTTGGATCTTCAGCAATCATCTTACCGATAGCGACACCCATCTTCTCACTGCCACCTTTGTCTTTAGGTTTAACAGAGATTGAGATAACTGGCTCTGGGAATACCATGGCTTCTAGTGTACAAGGGTGCTTAGGATCACATAATGTGTGACCAGTCTGCACGTTCTTCATACCCACGATAGCAATGATGTCACCCGCTTGTGCTGAAGATAACTCGTTACGCTCATCGGCTTGCATCTCAACCATACGGCCAACACGCTCAGTCTTACCTGTGAACGAGTTAAGGATGGTGTCACCCTTGTTAAGACGACCCGAGTAGACACGTACGAAGGTCAGGGCACCGAAACGGTCATCCATGATCTTGAATGCAAGTGCTTTAAATGGCTCATCGGCAGAAACGATAGCGAATTCACCATTTGGCTCGCCTTCTTCGTCGGTAAGCGGCTGTGGATCAACTTCTTGTGGCGCTGGTAAGTAATCAACAACGGCGTCAAGCAGAAGCTGCATGCCCTTGTTCTTAAATGCTGAGCCACAGTATGTTGGGAAGAAATCGATGTTACGAGTACCTAAACGGATACAACGCTTGATGTCTTCGATAGAAATCTCTTCGCCTTCCATGTAGGCTTCTAGCAAATCGTCGTCCTGCTCTAGGGCAGTTTCGACTAGCATTTCACGGTATTCTTCTACTAGGTCAACCATGTCAGCTGGAACATCTTCAATCTTATAGTTTTCAGCTTCGCCAGTCTCGTCCCATATCCAAGCCTTACGAGTCAGCAGGTCAACCAGACCACAGAACTCATCTTCGATACCGATAGGAAGTACCATGACGATCGGGTTAGCACCCAGTACGTCTTTAGTTTGCTTGACGACATTTAGGAAGTCAGCGCCCATACGGTCCAACTTGTTGACGAAGATGATACGAGCAACTTCTGATTCGTTCGCATAACGCCAGTTAGTCTCAGACTGAGGCTCAACACCGCCGCTACCACAGAATACACCGATGCCGCCATCAAGGACCTTAAGAGAACGATAAACTTCTACTGTGAAGTCAACGTGGCCAGGGGTGTCGATAACGTTAAAACGGTGATCTTTCCAAAAACAACTTACAGCAGCAGACTGAATGGTAATACCACGCTCAGCTTCCTGTTCCATGAAGTCAGTTGTTGATTCGCCATCATGAACTTCACCGATCTTATGGATTTTACCGGTAAGCTTTAGGATACGCTCAGTTGTGGTGGTCTTACCCGCGTCAACGTGAGCGAAGATACCAATGTTTCTGTACTTTGATAAATCAGTCATTTTTCTACTCTAATTGGAGTTACGTTCTAAAATTCGGGGGGAAGTATATCAACACTTTGAGAATATCTTTATAGATATTTATTAAAATCCGCTACTTTCGATTAGATAAGCCAATTAAATGCGCATTATAACTAGGCGCACCTTGCCTGTATGGCCTGCTATGACTGAGTTGTGTCACTGTCAGACTAAAATTGTAAAAGCCAATTTACACTTATATCATTTTTACTGAATGTGAGTTTAGTTCAGTACAATTTCATCTGTTTAGTCGCAATTGTCAGGTTAAAGCCTCCTTTTTTATGATCTTATCGAGCGTTTATAGGGATATTTGTTGCTAGTATCGCGCAAATTTTTGATGGCTTTATTACTCTGCATCTGCACTTAGGTGAACTTACACCGGCAATATTTCTTAGAGATTATTGGCAGAAGAAACCTCTGGTTATTCGACAAGGATTCAAAATTTTTTAAGACTGACTCACGCCCGAAGAAATGGCGGGTCTTGCCTGTGACGACATGGTCGAGTCTCGTCGCGTCTATAAAGAGCGACGGCCATGGCAGGCAGAGTGTGGGCCATTCGAAGTTATGAGCATCTGGGCGAGTCGGACTGGACTCTTGTGGTTCAAGGGTTAAATAATTGGGTGCCCAAAGCTGATGAATTGATTCAGTATTTCTATTTTATTCCTCGTTGGCGTTTAGAGGATGTGATGGTCAGCTACGCGACCCCTGGCGGCGGTGTTGGACCGCATATTGATCTATATGATGTGTTTATCTGTCAGGGCTCTGGCCGTCGTCGTTGGCAGGGTGGCGATCGCGGTCAACATAAGGAGTTTGCCGTGCATCCAGCACTGCTGCGCACGGAAGCATTTGAGCCCATTATAGATGTCGAGTTATTGCCAGGTGATATCTTATTATCTGCCACCGGGTTTTCCTCACGATGGGGTGACACTGGCAGCGTCCATGAGCTTCTCAGTGCCGCTATGTTCGAGCCCTGGCTTAAAGATGCAGCCTTTATCGATATGCTCACCACCTGGGTCAATGCCGGCTTCTGGTATTTTCAGGAGAACTAGGCAGTTGAATAGTATAAAATGGAGCCATAAGGCTCCATTTTTGTTAGAGTATTTATATTATTCGTCTTTTGGTGTGCTCACAAAGACGATGTCTTAATATCTCATCGAAGGAGAGCCAACTTTGGCGATTGAACACAGCGAAATAATGGCAGTTTTAAGCTCATTGGAGTGCCGCACTAACTTTACCATCAAGAAAATCACCGAGTATATGTTGCCGGAGCTCAAAGAGCCTGTCTATCTTCACGGTAGGGACAAAGATTGCCAGCTGGTGATCAGGCCGGCTTATGAGGTGTTTCTTACGGATCTCAGCGGGCTCGAGGGAGTGAAACACAAGCAGGGTTATTTTCATAATAATGAGATGACGCGTTTTCCTAAGCGGGTACAGAAGAGTCTCAACGGTATTCATTATGGTTTGGCGTTCAAATTTGAAGATGAAGCTGCAGTTAAACGATTCATCAAGCGTCTGATCGGCATCATTAATGGCGACTAGTGTTAAAAATGATCAGCGGTTAATCGTCGATAGGATCACTTATTAATGAATAATAGTGCCACATTTGATAAGCGGTTAATCGTCGATAGGATCATCTCAGGGCTCGAACTTGCCAAACAGTCAGCCATGGCTGCGGCGAAACAGGCCCACGAAACCGCCACACACACTGAAACCGTGGCCAAGAGTAAGTATGAGACTTTCGGTCTCGAAGCCTCATATTTGGCCCATGGGCAGGCTCAACGCGTCGCAGAATGTGAAGTTGAGTTATTGGCCTATCGATCATTGAACTTAGCCTGCTTCTTAGATGATTCCGCTATAGACATATCTGCCTTGGTGACCCTCGAAGACGAGCTGGGAATAGAGAACACCTATCTCATCGGTCCCGGCGCACCGGGCATGAAAATCGCTCTCGAAGCTGACAATAATACAGACATTGATTTAGCGGCAGGGTGTCATAAAAATTCAGACAAACAGCGGCAGATGATCACCGTCATCACGCCATCATCTCCCTTGGGACAGTCACTCATGGGCAGGTATCTTGATGATACCGTGCGGCTCAATATCGGCGAACAGCCTAAGGTTTATGACATCACTGGGGTGGAGTAAACCCGCCTCTAGATTGCTTGTCGTTATTGCTGTTGAATGAATTTCGTGCTGTCGGGTTAGGCGCATTCTCAGGGGGACGTGTCCCCCCTTTTTGAGTGCACCTGTCGAAGGCCGGTATGGTTATTGAGACGCTATAGTCAACTATTGAATCGCTAATCTCTCAACTTAGCATCCACCACAGGGTAGTGATCCCAGACACGTTTATCCGTTAGGGAACGTACTAGCTTGATGTATTCTGCATGAGTCCAGGCGAGCGGGGTGGCCGAGTTGGTCCCCTGGCCATGTCGATAGCGATAGCGGCTAGGGTCGCCTACGCTGTCCCACACCTGCTCCGGCAACATCAGTCCTTGGTTGGCAAAACTCTCCATTCCCTGCACATAAGTATCGACCAGCTCCCTTTGACGCTTATCGGTTAACGCATTATTTTCGATGGCCAGAGCCAGCTCATAGTGGCCACGCTCACCGGTGAAGAAGGGCCATACCCGCCCCCTCTGGTGGGGTGTGTTCGCGCCGTTTTCGGCATAACTCGCTCCGGTCTCGGTATCTTCACCGTAACCATCGTTGCCATAGCGTCGGAAGCCAGGGAACTGACTGCCATCTTTGGCGGTGAAGCTGTATCTGATCCTAAGGTTGTCATCCAGTTGGGTATTATCGATCAGGGCCAGGGTCTGCCTGATCACCCTATCATCTGCCGGGATGACACCGAAACGGACCAACTCGAGGAAGCCTGCGTCTAAGATGAGTCGTTGATCTAACCCAGCTCTGCCATTGTTATCACCGAGTGTCGTCGCTTCATTAGGCTTACC
>NZ_JABSSM010000094.1 GCF_013214165.1 Shewanella sp.
GTTGTCTAGCTCAAGGCTGCTGTCTAGCTCAAGGCTGTTGTCTAGCTAAAGGCTGTTGTCTAGCTCAAGGCTGTTGTCTAGCTCAGGGCTGTTGTCTAGCTAAAGGCTGTTGGCAAGTCCGATGTTCTTAATGATTTGATGGCTACCAATAAATCGCACAAGACACTCCATGTGAAAGGGTTAACACACCTTATTGCATACAACATTCACAACCAAGTAACATTGCTTGAAAATAGCTCATCAAAATAGTCAGCCTCACCATCTGGTCTCTCAAATTTCAGCCACAAAAAAGGGGCTCGACGCCCCTTTTAAAAGTTCGATTAAAAACACTACATTTATTGTCTAACCGCCTTCATCAGCACTTCCGTGGTGAATTTCCCATTATTAATAACTGGGAACCTATCATAGGTTTGAAAAATCACCCGCCCCTCGTGCAAGATCATAGCGACCGCACCATAGTTGATGTCTTCATCTATCGTGTCTGCCGGTAGGATGAATTTAAACGGCACTGGCGCCCTAGCAATATCGAAATTCTTTTGCGCTATGATCACGCCTGGAGTGTCCAGATCTATGATGGCTATGGTGATCTTGCTCCCCTGAGGCAGGTTAATCTTCTCCAAATATCCTGCGGCACCGTTAATGATAATCGGCGGCTCCGGCTCTACTGTCACGCAGGCAGAAAGCGACATAACACAAACTAATAAAATAACTGCTCTTTTAAACATAACCAACATCATAAACCCTTATTTCAACATATGGCCCGAAAGAGCCATCAATATTTCCTTGTCTAGACTGCGCTATTTAGGCGCAACCATTCGCATTAACCCTTCTTGTGTCGCTGATGCCACCAGCTCACCTTTCTGGTTGAAAAACTGCCCCCTAACGAAACCTCGGCCACCGCTGGCACTGGGACTATCGACACTGTAAAGCAGCCAGTCATTCAAATCCACTGGACGATGGAACCACATGGAATGATCGATAGTCGCCATGCGCATGCCCGGAGTCAGTAGAGAGACCTCGTGAGGTTGCGCTGCCGTGACCAGAAAATTAAAATCTGACGCATAGGCCAACAAGTATTCGTCGACGGAAACGTCTCTTGGCACCTTACCATTGGCTCTGATCCACACATAACGCTTAGGCTCTGTGATTGTCGGAACCATGGGATTGCAGGCATCGACCAGACGCATCTCCAGGGGAGCATCTGCCATGAATTTTTCCAGCATTTTTGGCGGCACCTGATCTTGCAGCGTCATAGCCAACTCTTGCTGGTTCAGTAATCCCTCAGGACCTGGTACTTTTGGCATTTTATCTTGATGCTCGAGCCCTTGTTCAAACTCTTGAAATGAGCAGGTCATATAGAAAATTGGCCGACCCTTCTGAATCGCTTTCACTCTTCTTGCACTGAAACTCCCCCCGTCGCGCATGACTTCAACATCATAAACGATAGGCAATTTTTCATCACCGGCACGCAGAAAATAGGAATGCAGAGAATGAACCTGACGCGATGCCGAAACGGTCTGTTTGGCGGCGCTCAAAGCCTGCCCCATCACTTGACCTCCGAAGACGTGACCGAAGCCTAAATCTTGGCTCTGACCTCGAAATAGTCCCTCTTCGATTCGCTCTAAAGAGAGTAGAGATAATAGATCGTTTAATACCTGGCTCACCGCTTGCTCCACACACCTAATCAATAGCCACATAGCTTAACTCACATAGTGGTCTTCAAGCCAGCGACACTCGTCATTCAATAGTGATAGGCGTTCCCCCTCACCACGCCGAGCCCAAGCGAGCACTTGCTCCTCACCACTTCGATTTAAGTTTACTGGCTGTGCCTGATGGATCTTTGCCCCGCTAGTTTGTTAAGTTTACGTATACAAGCATATCTAGCGGATCATTTTGTTTAATCCGATAACAAAATCAGCACCCTTTTAAACATTTATCCTTAAACTTAATATTTAAACCTAGTCACCTTCAATGAGGCTATCGCTTAGAGTCCTTCATCGAGGTCTGGAAACTTGATATGATATGACCATTAATAGCTAGTGAGCATCGGCATATAGATGCTCCCCTTAAGAATCGAATAAATGAACCCTTGGATTTTGGCCATAAGGCCTCGTACACTGCCGGCGGCGATTGGGCCTCTCTTGGTAGGAAACATATTAGCCCTCGAATTAGATCAATTCAGCATCTTGATAGCTTGTACATCTATGCTTTGCGCTATCTTGTTACAAATCGCGGTTAACTTAGCCAACGACTACTTCGATTTTAAGAGTGGTGTCGATACCGAAGCACGTTTAGGACCGGTGCGTGTGACCCAGAGTGGCCTGATCGCACCAGAAAAAGTCCGCAATGCCATGGTGCTCAGCTTGTTACTGGCACTCATCGTTGGCTCTTATCTTATCTACCATGGAGGTTGGCCTATTGCCCTGCTTGCAGTCGCCGCCATTTGCGGTGCTCTTGGCTATAGCGGAGGGCCATACCCGCTGGCATCCCACGGTTTAGGTGAAGTGGCGGCCTTTGTCTTTTTCGGTCTAGTGGCCGTGGTGGGCAGTTATTTTCTACAAGCGGGTGAAACCAGCACCGCGGCCTGGATTTTAGGCAGTGCAATAGGCTGCTTAAATGCGGCCATAATGCTGGTCAATAACACCCGGGATATTGAAACTGACGCAAAAGCGGGTAAGCAAACCTTGGCCGTTCGGGTCGGTGAGGGGCAGGCTCGCGTCCTCTATCAGACATTTGTCTATCTACCTTTCGCATTGATTATTGGCAGCTTCTTTCTCGGTTTTCTGCCCGGCGCCCCAGTCCTACTCGCGGGTCTTTCATTGATTTTAGCACGTAAGCTAAACAGTGATTTTAGCGTGGCCTCAGGAGAGGCATTAAACCCGTTACTCGGCCGCACGGCTAAGCTCAGCATGATTTTCAGTGGCTTATTCAGTATTGGTTTATTCTTTGTCTAAGCATGCTGCTGACGAATGTCTGCTCGATAGTGGCGCGTTAAGCGCCGCTAAGCTGAGAAGTAGGATTGGATAAATGGCCTGTAACGACTGTAAATCATCAATTTTCAAGCGAAAACTGGGGCGCTGCAAGACCTGCATGTGGCAACTGGCAATACTTTCTCTCATTGCTTGGCCACTATGGTGGAGCCTGTATGTGGGTACGCCCTATATCGTCGAGTCCATTGCCCTGCTATTTTTTTGTATCAGCTTCACAGGGCTGTTGCTGCTTCACCTTATCCTACTAGGCTATCGTTCACTTACCCACAAAATCTAGGCACAAGCTTCACTCACCTGCTG
Organism: Shewanella sp.; assembly: GCF_013214165.1. Taxonomy (GTDB): domain Bacteria; phylum Pseudomonadota; class Gammaproteobacteria; order Enterobacterales; family Shewanellaceae; genus Shewanella. Next base: position 3,291 of record NZ_JABSSM010000094.1, read on the forward strand.
CAAAACCGCTGATTGTAACGTGTCGCTAATCTCGAAGAATCTGGGGCGAAGGCTAAATTCATCCTGTAAACAGCTGTCTCTCATTTGCAATAACACAGATAAGAGCGCTTGCTTAGTCGATGTCTCGGCGGCATCACTTAGATGCTTCGCATCAACTGACAAGAGGTCGTCCAGTAAGCAGCCAAAAGCTTTGACCTCTATGGCTTGCATCGCCTCTCTTTGCATTTGAGGTAGGCTCGAAAGATCCGACGAGGCACCAAAATCACCAAATAGCATGTCGGCATCACTATTAATCATCATATTATGGGCATACAGATCCCCATGACTCACGGCTTGCCGGTGCAGATGTGTCATAGCCGCCGCCATCTGCAATACGATGGTAGCGATTTGGGACACGCTAAACTGAGTCCCGGACTCGAAGGTGTCTCGCGTACAGGTCAGCAGAGATGGAGGCAAGCCTAAGTTAATGAAAGTCGGCGGGATCAATTCCATCACCAGACCCAGATGATCTTGCTCGTTTATCTGAGAGATGACTCTTATGAGGTTAGGATGCTCGCCCGCCTGTAAACAACAGGCTAGCTCATCGGCAGGATAACCATCACTGGTGACCTCGCCCTTAAACAATTTTACCGCGATCAATTCTGGCGAGCCAAGTAAGCTGACTGGTTGACGATTCCACTTGCCCTTATAGATGACCCCAGATGCTCCCTCGCCAAGTTGCTCGGCTAAGTCGATATCAATCATCTTGACCTTAGGTATCTCTGGCACAACTAGGGATATTTTATTCGTGGAGCTAAGCTTATTACCATCAAATGCAAGCCAAGCGAGTCTTGGCAATTGCAGTAACCAATCGGGTAAATGAGTAAGCTGATTTGCAGATAAACGTGCTAACTCGAGGTTTTTACAATTGGCCATCGACTCTGGCAGCGACGAGAGACGATTCCCCGCCAGGGAGAGTTTCTGTAGACGATGAAGCTGCCCCATGGAATCGGGCAAACTCTCGATGTTATTATCGGTTAAGATCAACCAGCGAGTCTGCAGTGGCAACGCATCTTCATCGAAAGTGCGAATTTTATTTGCCTTAAAACCTATCATCTCAAGCTTAAGACAATTGGCTAATACTTTAGGCAAGGTTTCAAACTGATTGTTTGAGAGAAACAGGATCTTGAGCTGTGTCAGCCGCCCAAAATCATCGGGCAAACTGGATAAGCCATTATTAGAAAGATCCAACACTTCCAAAGTGTCAGCTAAATCAAAGATCTCCTTGGGGAATTCAGTTAGGTTTTCGGCTAACTGTAAACGTGTAATCGATGATAACTGTCCATTTTTAAGTGCTGCTAATGTTTGCAAACCTGATCACTCTATTAGAATTGAAAATAGCACGACATGATATAGCATATGCTCATCTTGAGAAAGGAATGAAAATGGGATGGGAAAGACAGTGAGACGCCTAATAAGATTACTTAGCAAGTCTTGAATAATACACTTACCGAGCCACCAGTTAATCATTCACCTAGGTTATTCCTGACTAAAAAATGTAGCACAGGCATTTAAAATTTAACCTAATCATTCAAGATCATAAAATCAAATAACTAAGAGAAACATGACGATAATTAAACTTAACAGCCTGATGCAGTTAATAGCTAAGACTTCAAAATCGCCTTTGGTGTTCGGCTAAGTAATCCATCGAAACCTAATGTATGGCAATGCTCACGGGATGCGGGTAAAATCGCCCCTCAAAAAATGATAATCGAATAATTGAGTGAGTCAGTCTGAGATGAGTAGAAAAATTGAGTTGTTAGCGCCTGGCGGTGATGTTGAAGCCATAAAGGCCGCTATTGTTGCCGGTGCCAACGCCGTCTATTGTGGCTTAGACACGTTTAATGCCCGTAACCGTGCCGCCAACCTTTCCTTTGATGATCTCTGTGGCGTCTTACGGCTGGCTCACCAGTATGAATGTGAAGTCTTCCTGACCTTGAACGTGGTGATATTGGAGCATGAACTACCCGCGCTATTTAAGTTATTGAACCAATTGGTCAACACCAGTTTAGATGGCATCATAGTTCAAGATCTCGGCCTGTTTAATCTGGTTAAGAAGCACTTCCCGACTCTAGACATTCACGCATCGACTCAGCTAACCACACATAATGAAGGCCAGATACATTTTCTCAATAGAGTCGGTGCTTCACGCGTCAACCTATCACGAGAAATGAATCTAGGTGAGATAAAGTCACTCACGGCTCTGGCTCATGAACATGATATGTTGACCGAGGTCTTTGTTCACGGCTCCCTCTGTATCGCCTTCTCGGGCCAATGTTATTCGAGCTCTGTCAGCGTGGGAAATTCAGGTAACCGAGGCCGCTGTAGTCAGGCTTGTCGAGATGAGTACGAAGAGACGGCTGCGGGCAATAAATATCCTTTAAATCTAAAAGACAATTCAGCTTACTTTGACCTACCCGAGTTAGTCGATGCCAAGGTCGACTCACTTAAGATTGAAGGCCGCATCAAGGGCGCACACTATGTCTACACCGTAGTCGATAGCTGGCGCAAGCAAATAAACCAGTTTGTTGATACCGGCAAGCTGCTGGAAGATGATACCAACCTCTACAAGGTCTTTAACCGTGATTTTACCAACTCATTCTTGAAGGGTGATCTCACTAAAGATATGTTTATCGATAACCCTCGAGATAACAGTGTTAACCATGCGATAGAGAAACAAAACGCCATCTCAGTGGTACAGATCCAAACAGTAAAACAAACACTCAAAGCCGATAAAAATGAGCTGGGTGCCAGCCTTGAAGATAAAATAAAATATCTTAATATCGACAAGATGCGACTCAACTTACGTTTCACGGGTCAGTTAGAACAGCCGTTTTGCATACAGGCAAGCGTCGAGAGCATCTCGAATCGGCTCGAGCAAGACAATCAAATTCAAACATTCTCAATCCAATCGGATTCCATGCTGCGAGCCTCGGATAAATCGCCATTGGATGAAGAGGCACTGGAGAAACGCTTCAGAAGTTTCAACAACGCCGATTATGTCATACTCAATTATGACTTCAGTGGACTATCTGCTGGCCTGAGCATTCCATTTAAAGAGCTGACTGCGCTGAAGAATAAGCTGGCGTTTCTACTCAATAACTCGGTGGATGTGATCCCCCCCGTCGAGCTACCAAAACTTGAGCAGCATGCCAAAGTAAACGAACAACCAAGCCTTTCTTTGCTGATTTGTGATGAAAAAGATGCCCACCTCGGCGATGTTACCGATGCAGACATCTACTTTAAGCTACCCGAGAGCTTTAAGAAAAACTGCGATAAATATATCGAGCTATTGCAGCGTAATCCAAGATTCATCCCCTGGTTCCCGGCGGTATTAATCGGCAAAGACTATATCGAAGCCGTGAGAATTCTCGAAGAAGTTAACCCTGCACGTATCGTCAGCAATAACACCGGCGTTGCCTATAAGGCATTCGAGATGGGAATTGAATGGATAGCGGGACCGTTTTTAAATACCACTAACTCCTATGCCCTGAGTACCCTTCAGGAAGACTTGAACTGTGCTGGCGCCTTTATCTCTAACGAGATTAATCGTATGCAGATAAGAAACCTAAAACGTCCGTCAGGATTTAAGTTGCTCTACAGCATCTATCACCCCATTTTGATGATGACCAGCCGCCAATGTTTTTTCCAACAGACTGTCGGCTGTAACAAGCCGAGTATCGAAGATGGTTGCATGCTCAAATGTGAGAAGGCCACCACCATCACCAATGTCAAAGGGATCTCATTTGCCGTCGATAAGCAAAAAGGCGGTTACCCGAGCATCTATAACGACGAGCAGTTCTTAAACCTGGATGTGATCAATGACTACTCAAAACTATTCGATGAATTCTTTATCGACTTGACCGATATCGGCTCAGGCTCTAAAGCCAAGCTGGATAAGGTTGAGCTTATTGAACATTTTGAAAAACTACTACAAGGCAGTGAAGACGCTAAGGTACAGCTAGATGCCATGGTGACGGTGTCGACGCATGCTCAATACAGGCAAGGTCTGTAACTGGTCCGTAGCATATTTAAGAACAGAGTAGAAAGAGCAGCCTATCGGTTTTCCAACATAGACTGCTCTTTTTTATACGCCTGTTTCATCATCCCCTCTACGCCTATACACTTATAGTCGCCTATAATCGAAAATGAGCCGATATTAACCATGAGCCTGCTCCCATTGCCTACTCTATATTCACTGCAGCACTGCCCCTATGCCATGCGAGCCCGCTTAGGCTTGTTACTGGCCAAGCAAAAGGTGATGCTCAAAGCCGTTGTCACTAAAAATAAATCCGAAGAGATGCTGGCTTTATCCCCCAAGGGCACAGTCCCAGTGCTGGTGCTTGAAGATCACGGTGAAGGTGAGGAAGAGAGTCGCGGTGCGAGTGAAATCGAGGTTGAGGTTGAAGTTGAACTTAAGGCCGAGAGCGCAGACAAAAGCAGACCGCCAAAGATCATCGATGAGAGTGTGGATATCATGCTTTGGGCACTCAATATAAACGACCCTGATGATCTGCTGTTGAGCCAAACACCTGCAGCGCTAGCCGTCATGCTCGAATTGATCAGCTATAACGATAAGGTGTTCAAACCGTTACTCGAACAATATAAAGATGCCAAACGCTACCATAAAGACACCGAAGTCGATTTAAGAACCCAGTGCGAGTCATTTATACAAGCATTAGAGCTACGCCTGTCACAGCACCAATACCTAATGGGCGATAGCCTAAGTTTACTTGATTTTGCACTACTGCCCTTCGTGCGTCAGTTTGCCCGAGTCGACCGCCACTGGTATCTGCAATCTCCCTACCCGTTACTTAGGCAGTGGTTGAAAGACCATTTAAACCGACCCTTGTTTTCCAGAATGATGAAAAAGTTTCCGCTCTATTCAGAGACAGGAGAAGCTTACCCTTTTGGTTAAAAAAATATCTAGCTCGCCTGATTAATGTTCCGTGTAAACGACTGCTATAGGGCAACACGTAATCTGCGCGAATAAGATACAGCAATGCACATACCTACCAGCTAATGTAAGCTATTCCTATCAATTTGGCGTCTGTAGAGGCATACTGAAACCGTTATGCATTGACCTCTAGCTTCAATCAAGGTCACTGCGTAACCTCAGCCTTAGGTTGGCTCAAACTAACTTTAGGTTTAAGAGTTTACCTCAAAAGGAAAGTATCATGAGTAAAGGTCAAGACAGTAAAAAAAATGTCAAAAAGCAACCGCTTTTAACAGCAAAAGAGAAGAAAGCAGCAAAAGCTGCGAAGAAAAGCTCAAGTAAATCTCTAGCTCATTAAGCACTAGATGGCCATCAAGATTTTTCGATGGCCTTTATTTTTAGTGTATTTAACGACATCGATTTATCAGTCGAACCTAACATGAGTTTGTGAGCCATCAGCATTAGCGCAAGAATGACAACTGGCGGCATGATCAAGCGACATGGCTAGCTTTTCAATACCATGTGATGGAGTCCATCTTTTAAATTCAACAAACCCATGTTTCTTATACAAATTTATCGCTGGCTTATTTACAACAGCCGTCTCAACAATAGCTTCTTTAAAATCAATTATCTCTAGAATATAACTTATCAATTTATCTGCGATACCTTGGCTAAAATACTTTGGGTCGACAGTTAAACTATTAAGTTCTAAGTGCTTATCTTCTATAGCAATCTCTATGACTGCAGCGAGACATTCATTTTCACTAAAGCCATAAAATAGTGTTTTTGAACCTTCTATATCTTTAGCGCTTCGCGCTAGTGGAGGGAGATCAAGGGTCCAATAAGTTGAGCTTCAATTTTATAAGAATTTTGAAAAGTTTTGTAAATTTGCTCTGCAACTTTTTCATTCGAATTATCAAGCTTGTTTATCATACTGCGCCTAGCCTCAAAATTTATATTGATCTTTAACGCCTAAATCATGTGCGCCGTAGGCGTCACCTAGATTTATTTGTGTACGCCCAGCATGGGCATGAACTAATGAGGTGACTATACACTAGATATCACTCAGGCATCCCCCCACGTCCTTGTGGGCCAGATAGGAAATTATCATAGAGAAGTGCTACCCGTCATGCTCGAATTAATCAGATACCAATATCCAACAGCCAAAAAAATGATGTTGCCGACACCATAATGACGTTCTCCATCAGATCCACACGACCGTTGGAAATGCCTGAATAATTTCTAGATGCCTATTCCTAGACCCTTGGTCGTGGCCACTATCTCATTAAACCCGAGTAAAACGACATCCAGTCCAGTTAAATAAAAATAAAACCTGCTTAATCATATGGTACAAAAAAATTAGTTAACCCTAATTTATATAAAATAGTACTATTGATCTTAATTAACTTTCTTGCTTATTATTAACCAAGTGGTTCGTCGTTACGCTCCACCATTACTCTATGGTAAGTATCAATAGCAACGCCATAGTAATACTAATCTCTTATAACGGAATAAAAGATGACTAATAAAAATAGCAACAAGGAAAGTGTAAATATTACCAATTACAGAAGAGAATATACAGAGAGTCAGCGGAGAGGCGTAAAAACCTGGCTCACTGATATTCTAAATGAGTTAAAAATCAGTGACCAAACCATAGAATACCAAGCATCGATACAAAAAATGTCAGACCTCATTAATAGAGATGCAGTTGTTCGCATGTACCTTACTAAAATGCTAGAGCAATCGCATGGAAACACGCGTTTTGACACTGAAGATGAATCAGGGTTAATAACCACAATAGATACCTTACTATTGGTGATGAATTATATTGTCACCCGGGCGCCAAATTTTGTTTATGATGAAAAAAACCCTGATCTGACCGGAGCATATACATTCCCATTGTCGTCATTATTTACTGAAATGATGGCCACTGAGGCTGGTGAAAGTGCCTTCAGAAATGCGGCATTTAATAATGCCCTCACAGAAGTATTACAGGCTTGGTGTGATTATTTAGACTCAGACGCATCAACGTCGGTACTTAACCACGAAAAAAATGGTTGGTTATCCGCTCAAGGTCAGGAATATACCGAGCTATATAAATTTGTCACTGAGCCTGGCCATCCGCACCTAGGCTTTACATCCTACAATGATTTTTTCCATCGTAAAATAAAAGAAGAGCTACGTCCTATTGCCTCTCCAGCCGATCCTAAGGTGATAGCTTCACCGAATGATGGCACTGTCTATAAAATTGCCAGTAACATTGAAAAATCAACAGATTTTTGGGCCAAGGGCCAGACTTATTCATTGGCAAACATCTTAAATAATGATGCCGACTATGTGAACCATTTCACTGGTGGCAATATGGTGCAAACCTTTCTTAGCGGCAATGATTATCATCGTTTCCACTCCCCCATCGATGGCACTGTTGAAAAAGTGGAAGTCGTACAGGGCTTAACGTTTAGCCAGCGTAGTAGTGAAAAGGAGCCCGGAGCAGGCACCGAATCATTAGGTTATGAAGCCGCGGTGAATACCCGAGGTTTACTGTATATTCGCAGTAATGATAAAACCCTCGGCACTGTGTGTATTATTCCGATAGGGATCACCGAAATTTCATCGGTAAGATTTGGCGATCATATTAAGCCGGGTTATCAAGTTACAAAAGGTGAAGAAGTAGGCCACTTTAGTTATGGTGGTTCGACCCTTTGTCTGTTATTTCAACCTGGTGCTATTAAAAACTTTGTGGTTGAACCCACTGAGAGTCAGTCTGGTGCGCAAGCGGGATCGGTCGTAAAGGTAAATGCACAAATAGCGACAGCGAACTAGTAGGCACTTAATAAAAATATTTTATCCCTAGCCACATAAAAAACACATAATAGCCCCTGCGATTTAGGGGCTATTATTTAACAGGATAAATTAATAAAACAGTCAAAGCCTGACATGACTCATAGGTAAGTAAATAACACCCGTTATCACGTTCAACGCTACCTAGATTAAAGCAGTAGCGTCACCCAACCCGCCTATACACATAAGATTGACTAGTATGTGACCGGAAATATATAAAACTTTTCATTTACAACGGCATACACACAAACAAAATAGTTTTCTTGTTAAATACAAAACTCTACACTCACTACCGGTTTTCTTAATGTAGGCACAATGAATTCCCTCAACAAGGCTGAATTAAGCTTAGTCAAGGAGCTTCAACTGACAATTCTGGGTGTCTAGGTTGTTTTTATAGACAGCTTTTTTTTCAGCTTGTCTTTCCATTCAGGAGCAAGTTCATTCAAAGCCAATGCTTCAGACAGTATATTCTCGAAACCTACATACTTTTTATCAAAGTAGGCCTGAAAAAGCTTCTTTATGGATATATCATGAGTAGACTTTTTCTCAATAGAGACTATATCTCCAGTTTTTGCCATACCGGGCTCTAACACTCTAAAATACACGCCAGTACAGTAATTCTGTATGAACAGTTTTAATACATTTTTATTATTAAGAGCTATTCCAAGTTTAAAACATGGCACTCTTGGTTGGCTGACTTCAAGTAACGCTGTTCCAATGCGAAACTGATCACCGATATTTATATTCTCTTCAGATAAATTTGAGATGGTAAAATTCTCACCAAACATACCACTTGATAAGTCCTTGTTTTTAAGGGCATCTTTCCAGTAGTCATAATGGTTAGACGAAAAAGCATAAACGGCCTTATGCTCTCCACCGTGATAAATCAGGTCAGCTTGCTCATCACCAATGATACTCATCTTCTCAATAATCACTTTATCACAAGTCGGGACTTTGAATATTCCGGTTCTAATTTCTTTGCCATTGTGAATGATTTTTTTTACTTTTGAAATATTTGTTGAAATAATTTTCATTTAAATACTCATTGATGAATAAAAGCTACGATTTCATTTGCGGAAATTTATCCGTAACATACGCTTGTTATAACTTTGCACACAATACCACCATATCTAAGCACCGAATACCATTTTCAAATATTGGCTCTGGATACCCTGAAAAATAGTCTTCATTTATATACTGCATTCTAAAACCACACTTTTGATACAAAGCCAGTTGCGACAAACTTGAATTCCCAGTTCCTACCTTTATAGAAAGAGAGCCGCTTTCTTTCGCGTAGTCTTGTGCTTTAAAAATAAGTTTTTTTGCTATACCTCTACCCTGATGAGATTCATCAACGGCTAGATTCTTCAGCTCAGCTTGGTCTTGCTCAAAGGTAATGGCAGCAACCCCAATCAGACGATTTAAATTATAGGCAACAAATATGGTTGACTCATCTAGATACGCCGCTATCGCTTCTTTGTCTGGATCAGCCATAAGAAGAAGATCCATCATTTCTTTTGTGACTTCTTGCCGATAAAGTTCAATATTCATACGAAGTTATAACGCTTATTCAATAGCAGCACGATAACGTTCCGGTCTGCTTGTGGATTTCCTGTCAATTTATCACCACTAAGTAGTTGTTGTAAATTGTTATTTCCCATAATCCACCGATGGAATACCGTAAATAATCAGCTAAAAAATGCGCGGGTATTTACGAGGTCTGCATAACGTTTGTAGCATACTACAACCTATTGATATACTTTGATTAATATTTCTATATTAGTATTGCCGATGCGTCAACTCAGCGATTTATACATCTTATTTATAGCCATTATCTCAACTTCAGTTATGTAAGTTAGGCCATATATTGTACGAATCCCATCAAGGGCGCGAGCAAAGAGCTTGTTAAGCTCGCACCCTTGATTTAAATATAGGCGCAGTACAACCACATTTTATTTTTATTTACGGTTTTTGATTATCCCCAAGGATAAAAATACTATAGCTGAAATTAAAAACACTCCTGAGCCAATAAAATCTTGTTCAAAAACGTTATAAACTAAACCTAAAAGCATAATAAAAGATGCAACTACATAATTATTAAATTTAGATGATGAATCGTTTTTCATTAACTTTCCTTTTGATTGATAATGGATATTTGCTGATACTACTCACGCCGCCAACAACCATGGAGTTGTTGGCGTTATTCTTTGCGACCTTTGAAAATAACACGACAACTGACGGAGTCGGATTGCTTGGCCTTGTTGAACGAAGCCGCTATGCGGCAGAAAAGATAAAACAATCTCTATCTCCCCATCCTAAATACTTACTAGTGCAGGCCTTGTTAGGCCATTAATACTAGGAGTATTACTTTTATATAACAAAGAGGCGAACACATCCGAACAACAACGCTTTGATTTTCTTTATGAACAACATCTTACCAACTTAACACTACAAGGCAAGCGACCCGCAACCATCGATGCTTATAGTCGTGCGGTACGACGTATTGCTGCGTAC
>NZ_JABSSM010000095.1 GCF_013214165.1 Shewanella sp.
TCCAAAGTATCTCGGTGAGAACCGTGTTACAGATCATCGCGGATTATAACGATTTTAACTTAGTCACCAGTGATACCGTCGAAGGTGATATTACCCTGCGTCTGGATGATGTCCCTTGGGATCAGGCTCTGGATCTTATTTTGCAGACTAAAGGGCTGGATAAGCGCATCGAAGGTAATATTCTTATGATCGCGCCTAGTGAAGAGATAGCGATTCGTGAGAGGCAACAGTTAGAGAATCAGCTGGAAGTAAAAGAGTTAGCGCCTTTATATTCTGAATACCTACAGATAAATTATGCTAAAGCATCAGATATCGCCGAATTGTTGAAGAGTGCAGATTCGAGCCTACTGAGTGCACGTGGAAGTGCTGTCGTCGATGAACGTACCAATACTCTGTTAGTCAGAGATACCGAAGAGACGTTAGAGAATGTACATCGGCTAATCGAGGTGCTGGATATCCCCATTCGACAGGTCCTTATCGAGGCTCGAATGGTGACGGTGAAAGATAATGTATCGCAAGATCTTGGTATTCAATGGGGCATCACAGATCAACAAGGTAGCAGAGGTACTTCGGGCAGTCTGGAGGGAGCCCAGAGCATAGCAAATGGCATCATACCCGCTCTAGCTGACCGACTAAACGTTGCCTTACCGGCTCCGGCTGGCGCTGCTAGTATCGCGTTTCATATCGCCAGGCTCGCTGATGGCACCATACTCGACATGGAATTGAGTGCCTTAGAGCAAGAGAATCGGGGGGAAATCATCGCCAGTCCGCGAATCATGACCTCGAACCAGAAGGCGGCATACATAGAGCAAGGCGTCGAGATCCCCTACGTGGAGGCGAGCTCAAGCGGCGCCGCGACAGTACAGTTTAAGAAGGCTGTATTGTCACTGCGGGTGACACCGCAAATTACACCGGATAATAGGGTGATTTTGGATTTAGAGATCACTCAAGATTCCCAAGGTGAGGTGGTTGCAACGCCTCTGGGTGAAGCCGTTTCTATCGATACTCAGAGAATTGGCACTCAAGTGCTGGTGAACCATGGTGAAACCATAGTCCTAGGTGGAATTTATCAACAAAATTTGATCACCCGCGTGAGTAAAGTACCGATATTGGGTGATATCCCATTCCTAGGTTTTCTTTTTAGGAGCACTTTAGACAAGAATGAGAGACAAGAACTGTTAATTTTTGTCACGACAAAGATTATCTCTGAAGATCTATAATTTAAACCATAACAAGTGGTTAGCCAGTACTTCAGTGCTGACTACTTTATAGGTTTAAGACTATTCTTACAAATATGTGCGTACTTGACTTGCCTTATGTGGTGTTTAACTGAGATAATCCGCGGTCAAGTCTCATTAGAGCAAGGTAACATTTAAGGTCGGTTTTATTTTTCGAATCGACGTCGGCAAACTTCACATAAGATTCAGACGTAATAGCAATGGCTGAGAAACGTAATATTTTTCTAGTAGGCCCTATGGGGGCTGGTAAAAGCACAATAGGCCGTCATCTAGCACAGATGCTGCACTTAGAGTTCCACGATTCAGATCACGAAATTGAGAAGCGTACTGGTGCTGATATCGCGTGGGTTTTTGATGTCGAAGGTGAAGAAGGTTTTCGCGTTCGTGAAACACAGGTCGTCGCTGACTTAACTGAGAAACAGGGTATTGTTTTAGCGACTGGCGGTGGTTCTATTCAGAGTAAAGAGATACGTAATAACCTCTCTGCTCGTGGAATCGTTGTCTATCTAGAGACCACAATTGATAAACAAGTTGCTCGCACGCAGCGAGATAAGCGTCGTCCACTGTTACAGGTTGACGACCCAAGAAAAGTCCTTGAAAATCTGGCTGTCACTCGTAATCCCTTGTATGAAGAGATTGCAGATGTCATCGTTAAGACCGATGAACAGAGTGCGAAGGTTGTGGCAAACCAAATCATCGAACAGTTAGGTTTCTAGGCGGAATAATGCAGCGAATTCAGGTTGAGCTAGGTGTAAGAAGTTACCCCATCATTATTGGCCAGAATTTGCTGACTGGTGGCGAGCATCTTGCCCGCTACCTCCAAGATAGAAAAGTTCTAATTGTTACGAATGACACTGTAGCGCCTCTCTATTTAGAGTCGCTACAGCGTCTCTTATCTGATTTTGACTGTGTTGAACCTGTCATCTTACCCGATGGCGAGCAATACAAGACATTGACTCAGATGGATGATATTTTCACCTCTTTATTGCAGCAAAACCTAGGCAGAGACACTGTTCTTGTTGCCTTAGGTGGTGGTGTGATCGGTGATATGACCGGCTTTGCTGCCGCGAGTTATCAAAGAGGCATAGATTTTATTCAAGTACCCACCTCACTTCTCGCTCAGGTTGATTCATCTGTTGGCGGCAAGACGGCGGTGAATCATATTCTAGGCAAGAATATGATAGGTGCTTTCCATCAGCCTAAACTCGTGCTGATAGATACCAACTGCTTAGACACACTTCCCCCCCGAGAATTTGCTGCCGGTATGGCCGAGGTCATCAAGTACGGAATTATCTGGGATAGTGAGTTTTTTCAATGGCTAGAGAATAATGTTTCTCTGTTAAAGTCATTGGATAAAGCGACCCTCGAGTTTGCCATAGGTCGATGCTGTGACATAAAAGCAGATGTGGTTGCCCAGGATGAAACGGAGAGAGGAGTGCGTGCACTGCTTAATTTGGGTCATACCTTTGGTCATGCCATCGAAGCCGAGATGGGGTACGGTATCTGGTTGCACGGTGAAGCGGTCTCTGCTGGCACAGTACTTGCTGCTCAAACGGCAAGACGGATGGGATTGATCGATGAGTCAATTGTTTGTCGGATCATTAAATTGTTCCAGGCTTTTGATCTGCCGGTTACCCCTCCGGAGTCGATGGGTTTTGAACAATTCATCAAGCATATGCGGCGTGATAAGAAGGTACTCAAGGGTCAAGTCAGGCTGATTCTTCCTGAAGCTATCGGTAAGTCAGGAATATACAGCGACGTGACCGATGAGATACTGGCACAGGTTCTTCGCCGCCCTTAGATTTTAGGTGTGTGAGTGACTTTTAACGACTCGATTTTACTACCTAGCCAAGAGACCTTAGTACAGAGGTTGCAACATGTTAGCCTCTATGGTCAACAGTTGATCCTTGTGACTGGTCGGCGGGGTTCAGGTAAGACAAGATTAATTACTTCACTGGTTAACGAGCTGGAAGAGTTTAGCTCAGCGCTGGTTACTTGTCCCAAACACTGTGATAGCAGTGAAATTCGTCGAAAAATATTAATTCAATTATTCTCAGAGCCTGTCTTTGATGATGAAACCCCCCTGTCTGAAACTATCCTTAGGCTCGTATCGGCTATGCCACAGGCGTCTTTTATTGTACTGGACGACGCTCATTACCTGCCGATGGAACTCGTTGCTGAATGCATCGTGCTGAGCAAACTTAGGCTACCGGGGAAAACCATCTCCTTGACCTTGACCTGTGAGCAGGATTTTTTCGATGAGTTGGAGAGTCAGTTACCCGAAGGCCAGAAAGAGTCACTGCTGTCGATCAATATCGATCCACTCCTGATACAGGAGCGTGAAGCTCTGTATTACACCTTGCTGAGTCGTAGCGAACAAGATCCCTTTACTCCGCGAGAAATCGTCAGAAACCAGCTGGAGAAACAGACGGGCACGCCTCAAGAGGTAGTGAATTTATTAGAACTCTCTCTCAACGGGCCTACGGAGAAAGTGGTGTCCAACAAATGGTATAAGCCTGTGATAGTTGGAGTATCCATGCTCTTTGCCTTGTCCCTCGGCAGTTATTTTTTGTTGTCCTCATCCGAGGTCAATGGCACATCTAGCCTAGCCTTAACAGTCATCGAACCTGATAGTGAGTCTTCAGCCGTGTCTCTGTACGGGGAGCGAGTGTTAGCGGGTTATTTTGTGCTGCACCAGAGACTGGCAGACGAGAGAGAAATGCCAGCTTCTCAAGCTCGAGTCACCGAGAAACAATTGTCTATGTCTGGCGCCGATATTAAACGCATTGGTGCCACGGATGGGACTGAAGTGGCAACGTTTCATGGGTTAGAGGATATTGAGCTCACTGGTCTTGACGCTAGTGAGCTTGTAGCTAGCGGACTTGAGGCTAGCGAACTCGGTGCGGCGGATGAAGATTTACCCATGGAGGCCGTCAAGCAAGAACGCAGGTTTACTGGCTATACACTGCAACTTGCAAGCGTAAGGCAGGTTAAATCCCTCAACAATATTTTAGCCGAGATCGAAGGCGAGCAAGATATTCAGCTTGCTCGCCACGGAGAGCGCTGGGTAATACTGCTTGGGCACTTTAAAACACTAGCTGCAGCTAATGAAAAATCCCGCGAGTTGATGCAAAATTATCGTTTGAATCCTCCCTGGACCCGAGAATGGAAAAATTTAGTCGAATATGAACTAGAAGAAGGGCTCGATGCTAATGATATTCCCCACTAAACAGAGTACAATCGTCACCTTCTTTTTTCTTAGCAATCAATCAATTTAGATGAGTAAAAAACAGAGAGCCTTTCTTAAATGGGCTGGTGGAAAATTTAAACTGATTGAAGCACTCTCAAAGCATCTTCCCGAGGGCGATCGTCTGGTAGAGCCTTTCGTGGGCGCCGGTTCGGTATTTCTTAATACTGATTATACTAGTTATCTGCTATGTGATATTAATCAAGATCTTATTAATCTTTATAAGCTAGTTCAGACCGAACCTGATAAATATATAGCCGCAGCTAAGGCCATGTTTGTGCCCGAGATGAATGATAAAGAAGCCTATTACAAGGTGAGGACCGAGTTTAATCTCACTCAAGATCCTTTTATTCGCTCGGTGTACTTCCTCTATATGAACCGTCACGGTTTCAATGGCTTGTGTCGCTATAATCGCAAGGGCGGTTTTAACGTGCCTTTTGGTTCCTATAAGAAACCATACTTTCCCGAGAAAGAGCTACGCGCTTTTTCAGAGAAAGCACAAGCTGCCGAGTTTAAGTGTATAGGTTATGAGGAAGCATTCGAACTCACGACTCAAGGGGACGTAGTCTACTGCGATCCCCCATATGCCCCATTACCGTCTAAGGTCAGCTTTACTACCTATGTCGGCGCAGGTTTTTCCCTTGATGATCAGGCCTTGTTAGCCAGAAAGTCGAGGCATACGGCTATCGAGCGAGGCATTCCCGTGTTGATCAGCAATCATGATACGCCCCTTACCAGAGAGCTGTATCACGGAGCGAGTTTCGATACGATCAAGGTGCAGAGAAACATCAGCCAGAAAGGCAGTGCTAGGAAGAAAGTTGATGAATTGATGGCCTTGTATGACGACCGCTACCACAGTGAGAATGACTAGTGTGATCCGGATTGGGCTATATATTTGCTGCTGAAGCTGGTTGTGAATGACTAGCTCAGTACTAGCTTAACGATGAAGATAAGTGACAGTACCAGCCCGATAGCTAAGACAATTCCCATCATAATGAAAGGCAAGGGTGAGCTGCTTTGAAAGTCTCTTTGTCTATTCTGCTCACTCTGAACACCCAGAAAAGCCGCTAAGGTACTCATAAAAAGCCGAAATAATTTAGTTAACATGACTGGCTAGGCTAGAGAGGCTAGCTTGCTTGTTGTTTGGCGGGCTGACCTTATCGAGTGGGCTCTCAGTGTGTCCGTAGAGCAGCTCCAACAGATCGACAAAGTGTAACTGGTTAGAGCGACTCTTGCCCGTAAACCAGGTGCTCCAGCTCAAGGTTTCTGCCTGTCGAGCGCAGCGGTTATTAGGATGACTAGCTGGCAAAGAGGAGACGTAGCGGGTTGTGGAGCTGCTGCATACGCAAGCGGAGGCCGACTCGGAAGGCAATAGGTTCTGGACACTCATGGCTGTGATTGCAATCGCACATGCAGTAACGGCAAGAACACTGGCAGATTTCATACTTGCCGTGAACTTTTTTTCCTTTCCCATCATATTTCCTTTATTCAACAGCCCTCGCAGGTCGCATAATTATAACAAGGTAGATTGTATTTTGAACATATTTTTTAACCGATTAATAATATCATATAAAGGTATGACTTTTTTGTGGATGATCTTGTTTAATTTGACATCGGCCCTAGAGGCTTATGTCCGTAGAAGGTAGAATAGCGTACTTCTTAGACACAGTATGAGTTTGCTATGCGCCCTTTTCTTATCGCTCCCTCTATTTTATCTGCCGATTTTGCCCGCTTAGGCGAAGATGTCGATGCTGTTCTCAATGCCGGTGCCGATGTGGTTCATTTTGATGTCATGGATAATCATTATGTGCCTAACCTGACAATAGGTCCTATGGTATGCAAGGCATTGCGCGACTATGGTGTCACCGCCGAGATTGACGTGCATCTGATGGTTAAACCAGTGGATCGTATGATTGGCGATTTTGCCAAAGCCGGTGCATCGATCATTACCTTCCATCCCGAAGCGACAGAGCATTTAGACAGAAGTCTGCAGTTGATCAAAGAGGCGGGCTGTAAGGCCGGCCTAGTATTTAATCCTGGCACGCCATTGCATTATCTGGATCATGTGATGGATAAACTCGATGTCATCCTATTGATGTCGGTTAATCCAGGTTTCGGTGGGCAATCTTTTATCCCTTCAACACTGGATAAGCTCAGACAAGTGAAGCAGCTTATCGATGCTAGCGGCTTCGATATTCGTCTGCAAGTGGATGGTGGCGTCAAGGTCGATAATATTGCCGAAATTGCCGCAGCGGGCGCCGACATGTTCGTCGCAGGCTCTGCTATTTTCAACCAGCCGGATTACAAGACCGTTATCGATGAGATGCGCGGCGAACTTGCCAAACTTGAGCGTTAATTTATGACATGTTGGAAAAACCTCAAGGCTATCGCATTCGATCTCGATGGTACACTCATCGACAGTGTTCCGGATCTTGCCGCCGCCACTCAGGCGACGCTATCTGAACTGGATTTACCTGCTTGTACTCAAGAGCAGGTGCGCGGCTGGGTGGGGAATGGTGCTCAGATGTTAATGAGCCGGGCGCTAACCCATGCTCTGGCACGAGAGGTCCAGCAGGATGAGTTAGACAATGCCATGCCCAAGTTTATGCTTCATTATCAAGAGAACTTGCAGCAGCATAGCCAGCTCTATCCTTATGTGAAAGAGATCTTAGCCCAGCTGACGGCGCTTGGTTTTCCTCTGGCTATTGTCACCAATAAGCCATATAGGTTTACCATACCACTGCTGGAAGCGTTCGACATAGGTCAATACTTCTCTCATGTTCTAGGCGGTGACTCTCTGGAAAGAATGAAGCCGGATCCCATGCCATTGACTCACCTTTTATCTCATTGGCAGCTGAAGCCCGATGAGCTCTTGATGGTTGGGGATTCGAAGAATGACATTATCGCCGCCAAAGCTGCGGGTATTACCTCAATAGGCTTGACCTATGGGTACAACTACGGTGAAAATATCGGGCTAAGTGACCCGGATGCGGTCTGTGAGCAATTTAGTGAAATCATGGCGCTGGTAAACAGCAGCCTCAAAGTAACGGAGCAAGAAAACCTATGACTACCCCCGCAAAACCCATAGTACTTAGCGGCGCACAGCCGTCTGGAGAGCTAACCATAGGTAACTACATGGGTGCATTGAAGCAGTGGGTTGCTCTGCAAGACAGTCATGACTGCCTCTATTGCGTTGTCGATCTGCATGCCATCACAGTGAGGCAAGATCCTCAAGCGCTCAGGGAAGCCTGTTTGGATACCCTGGCTTTATATCTTGCCTGTGGAGTCGATCCTAAGAAGAGTACGGTATTCATTCAGTCTCAGGTTCCTCAGCATACTCAGTTAGGTTGGGCGCTCAATTGCTATACTCAGATGGGCGAGCTCAATCGCATGACTCAGTTTAAAGACAAGTCGCAGAAGCATGCCAGCAACATCAATGTCGGTCTGTTTGCCTACCCAGTACTGATGGCCGCCGATATTCTTCTGTATCAAGCCAACGAGATCCCAGTCGGTCAAGATCAGAAGCAACACCTAGAATTGACACGTGATATCGCGACTCGTTTCAATAATGCCTACGGTGAGACTTTCACCATTCCTGAGCCATTCATTCCTGAGCTCGGTGCTAAGGTGATGTCGCTACAAGATCCGCTTAAGAAGATGTCCAAGTCTGACGATAACCGTAATAACGTTATTGGCCTCCTGGAAGATCCTAAGAAGATCATGAAGAAGATTAAGAAGGCGATGACAGATAGCGATGAGCCACCTGTGGTTCGTTTCGATACTGAGAACAAGCCAGGCGTATCTAATTTACTCAGCTTGATGTCTGGTGTGACGGGTAAGAGCATTGCTGGTCTCGAAGCCGAATTTGAAGGTAAGATGTACGGCCATCTAAAAACGGCGACGGGCGAAGCCGTGGTGGAGATGTTAGAGCCACTACAAGCGCGTTATCGTGAATTTAGACAAGACACTACATTCTTGCATCAAGTGAGGCAAGAAGGGGCTGAGAAGGCTCAGGCTCGTGCCGAAGTGACCATTAAGAAGGTCTATGAGAAGATTGGACTACTGGTCTAGATTAACTCTTGTTTTCTATATAAAGCCGACCTCGAGTCGGTTTTTTTATGTCTTTCAATATTAGCCGCAACTGTCTCTCCACCCGGATAAACAGCTTCGAGGACAGCTACCCGATGCGATACCAGGCTCTGGGCGCCGCGACATTTGTATACCGATTAGTATTATTCGTCAGGCAAGTGACATGGGTCAGTGTCATTCGAGTCATCGAATGACCAAGAGGTGAGGCTGAAAGATAGCGGCTAATGAGAGTAGTTAGGAGCCAGGTGATTCGAAGACCTTGATGACCTTACGGACACCGGCGGTATTTCTGGCCACATCGACCGCGAGCTCAACTTGATCTCTGGCAACGACACCGAGCAGGAAGACTTCGCCGTTTTCGGTGATCACCTTGATGCGTGTCACATTCAGGTTGTCGGTACTTAACATCCGGCTTTTGACCTTAGTCGTGATCCAAGTATCATTACTGCGGGTGGTGAAGGAAGTTGGATTGCCTATGCGGATCTGATTGTGGATCTTACCACCAAGCTCCAATTGCTGTACGACACGGATCGCCTTGTCCCTCAACATGGAATTTGGCGCCTGGCCGATCATCAAGGTGTTACCGTTCATCATCACACCTGTGATGTTGGCCTGATTTTTTACATCTTCAAGTTTGGCCAATTCACTTGCGATCTGAAAGTCGGCATTAGTATCATCGAGCTGAGTCTGAAAACTCCGCTCATCGTTGACGATCATGGCGCCGCCAACCGCACCGAGCATTACAGCGCCGGCGCAGCCTTGTAGCATGAGGATAACTGCCATTAACGGGAGTAATCTTGTCATGCTATTATACCATTCCGAGTAAGTATCTGATCATTCAGCGGGAGTTCAAAGCGCTGTAGGCAAGGCGGATGTTTGAAGCTAATAGTTATTCTATATCGAGAACATGTAACGCAGCATAAAGGGCTTTGAAACCCGCACTGCGTGAGGCTCTCAGTGTTTCCACTTCGGTGTTGCATTGACTTAAAAGGGAATAACCATTTCCTCATCAATGCGCCTTGAATTGAAAAAACTGAGAGTCTCTGAACTAACCAGATACTTATATGGAATGGTATTAATCCTTGAATTGGCAGGTCTTGCATTACTGATCGTCCTGGGGGAAGAGAGTGCGATCGATATTGTCACACAGGCAGTGAATGACAAGCAGGTGCACTTCTTGGATACGCGCCGTACTGTTTGAAGGCACGCGGATCTCTACATCGTTGATGCTAAGCAGGCCAGCCATAGGGCCGCCATCTTTACCCGTTAGCGCTACGATAGTCATGTCTCGGCTCAATGCGGCTTCTATCGCTTTGATCACGTTGCCTGAGTTACCGCTGGTTGAGATCGCCAGCAAGATATCGCCAGATTGTCCCAATGCTAAGATTTGCTTGGAGAAAATCTCGTCATAGCTGTAGTCGTTAGCTATGGCTGTAATGGTAGACGTATCTGTTGTCAGTGCAATCGCAGGCAGTGGCGGACGCTCAACTTCGAAGCGATTTAATAGCTCGGCAGAGAAGTGTTGTGCATCTCCAGCGCTACCACCATTACCACAGGCAAGGATCTTATTGCCGGCCAGCAGGCAATGAACCATCATCTGTGCCGCCTTCTCGATGGACTCAGGCAGTGCCTCTGAAGCATCGATCTTGGTTTGAATGGAATGGGTAAAGCTGTCTTTAATACGTTCTAACATGGGAAAATCCTTAACTATATATCTGTTTACTATCATGCCATAAGTCACTAGCTGCTTCTGACATCAATGATTAAATTTTTCAAAAAGCGTTCTTGAGCCAATATATCCGTTGTGGCTCTATTCCTATCAGATCGAATCGGCAAATAACATCGAGATGTTTGATCTGCATATAATGCTCGGCTGCCCGCCTCAATCTCTGAATTTGCTTGGTAGTCAATGCATGTAATACACCGCCAAATTGACTCTTAGTGCGATACTTTACCTCGACAAAAATTAGCGTTTTACCTTGGCGCATGACGAGATCGATTTCGCCAAACTTGTATCTGACATTCTGTTCGACGCAGGTCAGCCCTTGTTGTTCTAGGTATTTTCTCGCTTGGCTTTCTCCTAGCTGACCATGTTCACGTGGAATATGATGTTTATCATCCATGATAAAAATTCCTTATTGCGGGCGTAGGCTGCCTCTCTGGTAACGGCCCCAGCTGAGCTTGCGGTTAACAGTGCCATCTGGAGAGACGGATAACATGCCGCTGCGACCCGAGAATTGGTAACCGGGTAGTGCCCGCATCTGGGCCAGTTTGCCGACTAATTCCAGCGCATCATAACCCATGATGTAGAGGCGTTTCTGAGCAAAGCTCCAGGTTGGCCAAAGCTGCTCTATTAATTGAGTCTCGTTATTGCTGCCGATCAACCAGGGGATGTCGCTGATGATCAGGTTGTTGAGTTCTTGAGATACTTCTCTCGAATTATCTTCGACCCGGCTGCGGCTGGTGGTGTAAAGCGGCACTGGCTCGGCGAACACACTGAAATTGACGTCGATAAAAGGCTTCAACAGAGGCAGATCTTTATTGCCGGAGATCATGTAGATGGCATCGATATCTCGGCGTGAGCGAAAATCGGCTTTGACCTCGCTGCCCAACAATGCCTTGACTCGTGCGATGCGCTCCTTACTGTCGATAACCCCAAGAGATTTTTGTACCGTGACCTTCATCTTATCGCCGGGGTCGTAGTAATGGATCTCGGCGGGCTTGTGGGTTAACTCTGCCCAGGCCTTGCTGAAGCTGTCAGCCATTCTCCGGCCAACCGCATTGTTACTGGCTAATACCAGAGGTGTGGTGATGCCATCGGCAAATAACTTCTCGGCTGCATCGCTGGCCTCATGGGCTGGAGATAAGGCGAAATAGAACTGGTCCTCGTCGGGGGTAAAGTCATCTACATGGTTTAAATATAGCTGTGGTACTCGCTTTAACATGACTGGTGCTTGAGCCGACGTCGCTAATTTACTTGTCTGCTCGCTATCGCTGGTAGGCGTGACAAGGGCGGCGGGTATTGACTGGTGCAACTCTTCGACCTCAGATTGCAGCAAGGGGCCTATGACAAATTCGGCACCTGCAGCCATGGCCTCTTGATAGGCGAGTTGAGCGCCATTGGCGGTATCGTAAAAATTAATCGAGACTCTATCATCCGGATTGGCCAGGTAGCGTGACATGATGCCATGCTTGACTGTGCTAGCGACTCGGGCTCTTGGGCCTGTCAACGGCAGCAATACGGCGATGTTATGTGGATTATAAGGTTTAGTGGTTAAGGCTTTCTCGAGATCCCTAGGTAACTCGATCGAGGCCGGGTGTGTTGGATTAGTATGTTGCCAATTACCCAGATGCTGCACCAGTTCATTGGGATTAATCGCATAGTGTTTGGCTATATAAGCCAGCTGTAACCACCCTGAAAAAATCGGCTCTGCATCGTCTTGGCTAAAACTCAGTACAGTTTGTTCATGCAAGGGCTGTAAGATGTGCCAGATGCTGTGATTGACTTCAGCGGCTTGAGCCTTTGGCAAGAGCGAGCTTAAGAGACTCAAGTGTCTGGCTTGCTCTATGGGCTGTTTAGTCTGCTGGTATAAACGGGCTTTGAACTGGTAGTAGGCCACCATCTGCCAATCGGCGAGTTGCCATCTAGGCGGATAATTCAGTTCACGCAGGGCATCATCATAGGTCGAGGTTAGCTCGAGCGCCCTGGCGGTTAAATATTTATGTTCGGCAACGAGTTCTATTTTTTGTCCCAGATTCGATTTAATCGAGGCTAATGTCTTATTCGCGGCATTTCCATCACCTTGATTGATAAAGGCGTGGGCGGCAAGGAGTGCGTATCGGTTTTGCATCTCTGCGTTACCGGCACTGGAGGCTTTTCCCAGGTAATCTGCAGGCTGCAGAGGAGCACTCACCAAAGATACCTGAGTGTCTTTTGGTTTTATTTGGCTTGGCGTTGACCCACAACCGATTAAAATAGTGGCTAAAACCGCAATAGAAATAAATTTAGTTGTATTCAGTCTTTTCAACACAGGTCTTCACTCTGGTAAGATGCAGCCAATAGTTTAACCTTCTCTTACGCCTGACGAAAGTCTTGTAATAGTCAAACTGAGGTAGATATGGATCTGGCGGTCGCTCTTTACATAGTTCCAACCCCAATCGGCAACCTTGCCGATATTAGTTCTCGTGCCATAGATGTGCTTAATAGTGTCAAATTAATCGCCTGTGAAGACACGCGTCACAGCGGAAAACTTCTGAGTCACTTCGGCATAGAGACCAGAAAAACCTCGCTGCATGATCATAATGAGCGAGACAGAGCCGATTGGATCATTCAAAAGCTGAGTAATGGTGAGCCTGTTGCGCTGATCTCAGACGCCGGCACTCCCTTGATCTCAGATCCTGGCTATCATCTGGTTTCTGCCGTGAGAGCGGCGGGATACGATGTCATTCCTTTGCCTGGGCCATGTGCCGCTGTTACCGCCTTGAGTGCTTCAGGCTTGCCATCGGATCGCTTCACTTTCGAAGGCTTCCTGCCATCGAAAGAGAAAGGACGATTTGATAAACTGACTGCCCTAAAAGAAGATCCAAGAACCTTGATCTTCTATGAGTCTCCTCATCGCATTGTTCAGAGTCTAGAGTCATTTTTGGCGGCTCTGGGTGAGGACCGACAGATAGTGATGGCCCGTGAAATCACTAAGACCTTCGAAACCTTTCTTTCGGGAACAGTGGCAGAAGTGCTTGAGATGGTCAAGAATGACCCTAACCAGCAGCGTGGTGAAATTGTGCTGATGTGTCACGGTCATCGTAGCGCCAAAGATGATGCAGATATTCCAACTGAAGTGATTAATACCCTCAAGTTACTCGTAGAAGAGCTACCCTTGAAGAAAGCGGCGGCAATCGCCGGCCAGA
>NZ_JABSSM010000096.1 GCF_013214165.1 Shewanella sp.
TAAAGCCGCTGTTTCCGCTAACGCCTTCTCCTTGTAGCGTAATTCTCGATGCAAAGATTTTATTTCAGCCTTGTCTAATTTTGCTTGCTGCTTAATCGTTTTAGCTTGAACTTCACTCGACGTAAATTGTAGTGGTCAAGTAAAACTGGACAGCTCTTTATGTTTTATCCGACTAATCTAGATTCTGATTCAACAGGAGTTAGATAGCCATTGTAGCTGTGAGGTCTGCGTTTGTTGTAATACCCCATCAGGAATTCACCTATATCTGTTCTGGCTTCATCCAGCGAACCGTATCCTTGCTTTGGTACCCATTCGCTCTTTAGACTTCGAAATACTCGTTCCATTGGCGCATTGTCCCAACAATTACCACGCCGACTCATGCTTTGTTTGAGCTGATATCGCCAAAGCAGTTGCCGGTATTTTGAAGCTGTATATTGGCAGCCCTGATCAGAATGAAACATCACCCCCTTGGGCTTTCCTCTTGTCAAATATGCCATGGTTAGTGCTTTAGCTACTAACTCAGTATCAGGAGAGTCAGACATCGACCAACCAACAACACGACGGGAGAATAAGTCGATAACAACGGCCAAATAGACCCAGTAAGTACCAGCCCAGATAAAAGTGATGTCGCCACACCAAACCTGATTGGGTTCCGTCACCGCAAATTCTCGGGATAAATGATTGGGGATATCAACATGCTCTTTAGGGGCCGCTTTATACTTATGCTGACCTGGTTGACAGCTTTCAACCCCAGCATCTTCCATCAGGCTCGCGGCCTTATATCGGCCTACCTTTTCACCCTTTTCCGTCAACTTTACTGAAATAGTCCTTGCTCCTGCTGAGCCTCGCGAATCCTGATGAAGCTCTTTGACCATCTCTAATTGTCTCGCCCTATCTAAATCTATCGGCCTGCCTTTAACGTTTAGCCAGTAGTAATAACTACTTCTTTCAAGGTCAAAAATATCACAAAGTGTTACTATGCTATGCTGCTCCCTTAAACCATCAACTATCTCAAAAGATTGATGGAGTCCGACATTAAGAGAGCGGTAGCCTTTTTTAATATTGTATTGTGCTCTTCTAACCGTTTGACTTTATTTTCTAATTCTTTAATCCTTTGCTGCTCTTGGGTTAATGCTGAGCCTGTTGGTGTTTTCCCCTGACGCTCCTCTTTCAGTTGTTTGACCCATTTCCTAATCGCACTATGGCTGACTCCTAATGATTGAGCCGCCTCTGTAACTGAATAATCTTTGTCCAGTACCAACTGAGATGCTTCAAGTCTGAACTCTTGTGGGTAGGTTTTTCTTTTGTTCATGTTTACACCTTTATTTAAGTGGTTATGTTAACACTCAAAAAGGTGTCCAGATCTATTAGGCCACATCACCCGTGTTTAACGGCAAGGGAGAATTAGTTGGCCTAAACTTCGATTCCACCTATGAAGCTATAACCAAGGACTGGTTCTTCAACCCCACCATTACCCGCGCCATACATGTGGATTTCCGCTATATCCTCTGGATGATGGATGAAGTGGACCATGCGGATAACTTGATAGCCGAGTTAGATTTAGTCAGGAACTAGATAACAAAAGGTCCCTGTAGGAGGGGCTTTAGCCCCGAGGTTCGCGGGTTAATCCTCTCCCGGCTAAAGCCGGTCCTACAACCCAGATCTGCTTTGTGCAGGCATAAAAAAACACCGCCCTAATTAAATTAGTGCGGTGTTTTCTTTTAAAGCCTTTGCCTTAATGCCGAGGCATTAAGACGTTCGCTTTAAATCTATGTATTAAGCTTCTGCAACAACAGAAATCTTAACGATAGCTTTAACTTCAGTGTGAACCTGAACTTCAATTTCGAACTCACCAGTAGTACGCAAAGCGCCTAATGGAAGACGAACTTCGCTCTTAACGAGTTCAACACCAGCAGCTGTAACTGCATCAGCGATATCGCGGTTACCAATTGAACCGAATAGCTTGCCTTCGTCACCAGCTTTAGAAGCGATAACAACAGACTCAAGTGCGTTGATTTTCTCAGCGCGCTCGTTGGCAGCAGTCAGGGTAGCAGCTAACTTAGCTTCTAATTCAGCACGACGTGCTTCAAAGACTTCAGTGTTAGCAGCGTTGGCAACAACAGCTTTACCTTGTGGCAGAAGAAAGTTACGTGCGTAACCAGACTTAACTGCAACTTGGTCACCTAGATTTCCTAGGTTAGCTATCTTATCAAGTAAAATAATGTTCATTATTAATTCCTCTAGATTGTTGCGCTATTACTGATGTAAATCAGTGTAAGGCAGTAGAGAAAGATAACGAGCACGCTTGATAGCGCGAGCTAGTTGACGTTGATATTTAGCGTTTGTACCTGTGATACGGCTAGGAACAATTTTACCACTTTCAGTGATATAGTTCTTTAGAGTTACGATATCTTTGTAATCAATCTCTGTAACGCCTTCTGCTGTGAAACGGCAGAACTTGCGACGACGGAAATAACGTGCCATGTGACAGTCTCCTAAGTTTTCAATTCGACATTTTCAGCGTGTATTACTAAGCGATTTTGACCATTTCGACTCTGCTGGAGAGCGATAAAGCCTTGCACTTCAATATCCACGCCGATTTTCAGTTTATCTGTAACGCTTTCAAAGCGTTCACCACTTAATATCACTTGTATCTGACAGTATACGTTTCTTAGCATTTCTGCTTCGAAGCACTGAGATTTGTGTTCCAGCATAATCACACAGTGTGCGATGCCTGCCGGGCTTTTAAAGCTTCTGGAACGCGTAATGGTTCCCGATAACACCAAATGGTTTGTGGCCAAAGAAAAACTTACTCTGCTGCTTTTTCAGCGGTTTCTTTAACTTCTTCAACAGCTTTTTCAACAGGCGCGCTACGACGCTCGCCTTCGCTAGAACGGCGTGAATCACGCTCTTCTTTTAGCTTAGCCATTGGAGATGCTTCAGTGATGGCTGCTTTAGTACGCATAACCATGCTACGCAGAACAGCGTCGTTGAGACGGAAAACTGTTTCTAACTCTTCAATCGTTTCAGCAGTAGCTTCTACGTTCATAAGAACATAGTGAGCCTTGTGCAATTCGATGATTGGGTAAGCCAGTTGACGACGGCCCCAGTCTTCTAAACGATGAACTTGACCGCCAGCTTGGGTAAGAATACCCGTGTAACGTTCAATCATACTAGGTACTTGTTCACTCTGGTCAGGGTGAACCAAAAATACGATTTCATAATGACGCATTTTTTGCTCCTTACGGTTATCTAGCCTCGTTGTTGGCTCAGCCAAACCAAATAGAGGCAAGGAACTAATTAAAGTGACTGATTTAAGCCGCGGAATATTACACAAATTTAAGACTAAATTCAAGCAGTATCTATGACCAATTAGGCTAATGGGCAATTCATGGTCATCTATCGAAACAGACAGCGCACCTTATATAGGCATTTCCCCGAGGGTCCCGCTAAGTTCATCGCTTGTCCCCAACCCGTTACCAGGTTAAATGTGGTAACAATATTTTGAAATTGTATCGCTATATTAACTTTACCGATGCAGAACAGAATAGGTATGATGTTGACCTATCGTCATGGAACCTCACCACATTAAAATAATAGTAAGAATAAAATAATGTTTAGAGTCTTAACTGCCCTACTTGTATTCATACCACTGTCAACCTGGGCCTTAGTGCCTCCCGACTATCAGGAGCCGCCCAGTGATTTCAACGCTGAAATCGAGGCTGGTTTGCAACTCAATACCGGCAATACACGGTCCAGTAGCTTCAATGGTCGAACCAAATTGGTTTACGACACAGAGCAATTTAGACAGGAAGGGACATTTAGACTCTATTATGCTGCCGACGATGAGAAAACGACGGCGGAAAAATATGATCTACAACTACAGTCCAGCTATAAACTAGACAATGATTCTTCTTGGCTCGATGATGGTTATGTCTTCGGCAGGGGGGACTTCACCTTAGACCGTTTCGGTAGTTACACCCAAGTATCCACGATTTCTGTGGGTTATGGTTTCGATCCCATCTCTAATAGCGACACTAAACTCAGCTTGGAAATCGGTCCAGGTTATCGATATAACATGCCTATCGAGACCGAAACAGAGCCAAATTCCCAGGCCGATAAAGATATCATTATTCGTACTGCGGCCAAGTTTGTGCAAAAACTGCAGGAATATACCAGCCTCAACGCCGATCTCACCGCCGAAATAGGCGAAAATAACAGCACGCTCACACTCGATATGAACTACAAGAACACTTTATTCCAAAACTGGGCCTTCAAGATAGGCGTCAACATCAAGTACACAGACGTAGTCCCCCAAGGCACCAAGCAGACAGACACCATCACCACGTTTAACTTGCTGTATACATTCCAATAGTGAATGAACTTGTCAGATAACAAGTTATTGAAATATCTTTTATTGGTTCATTTGGCTGTATTTGGTGTTTGATTAGCTTATCAAGTACCAGAACTGAATTGGTACTTATTGCTTGCAGCAGGCTCACATGTAGCTACTTCTGTGGGACGCTGTAAAGCCTTCCCTGGCCGCTCTGCGGTTTCAAACAACGTCCATGTTTAACGGCCAGTTCGGCATCCCAGCCTCTCGTTCGGAGAGTATCACTTCGTGATACCTCACCCTGTCACGGAAGGTCACAGCCGCGTTTACATCAGGTTATTCACCTCTTCGATTTAACTTCACATACAATCACTGTCAATATGATTTTAATACTGCTACTTAGGGTTTTGTGAAGGCATTAGAAGGAGTGATTAAGGCCAAGGAGATACGCTATATTCATGCTTGATTTTCAAACAACTATCAGGGGTTTCTCCATTTAATTGCAGATTCATATGGTATTCAGTGCCTGCCATGAATATTGGTAAGTAGGTTTTCTGTTCATTAGAGCCAGGTGGAAATACTCGATCAAGCCAGTTTCCAACTAATCGAAACTCATGCTCGGTATCAATTCCACACGCGGTAGCCCTACCAAGCATCGCTGCGTAAGTTGCCATTCTGTCAGTAAGTTCAGATTCATCTTCATTACGATTTGAAAACTCTCCCTCTGCTTTTTTATTAGCTTTCTCTTGCTGCTGTTCTTTAAGGTCGTTCTGTTTTGTAAAATCAGAAACTTGAGATACTAGAGTTTCAAGTTCTTGTATATCTTGAGCCGATTGAATCATCCTTGTCTCGCGTAGTTTTTCTTCTTCAAGCCTTTTACGTACGGATTCTTTTATCTGAATCTTGAAGCTTCTCAGCCCTTTTTCACTTAAATTGACTGCGACTTCCAGAAGTTCAGGAAGAGTTTCAATAGATTGCGCATGCTCTTTAAGAAATTGATAAGGTACGCTACCCGCGTACTGCATTGCTAAGTCGTTAAGGTCTATGTAGTACGCTGTTTTGGCTAACTTTCCTCTACCGATATAACTTTTACTGAAATTACTAGCTACCCCATGTTTCAAATCTTTGAGAAGGTTTACTTTTTGGGATAACTGTTTGTAATAGTTAAGTTGTTTTTCTGGATTATTGCCAGGATGCTGATTAAGCAGTCGAAATGTTGCTCCAAGTTCTCTATATGCTGGTTGTGCAAAGCGCAAATTATAGTCCATTTCATTACTAGAATGAGCACTAAATCCAATCAGTGATAATAGTAGAAGAAAAACTCCCTTTTTCATAAGTTCAAGCCTTTTAGTTTTTAAAGAGTTGTACAGCACCCTCAGTTTATCATTTCAAATGTTCTGGTGATATGTATACACTCCGAAGTATTACAACCCCAAAGTCATGCTAATAGTTTGTATTTAAATCCAAACTATTAGCATATTTATGGACAACAAAAGTTAAAAGCTCAAAACTTAGTTTTATCCACAAAACCCAAATAGAAGAGATAGATAAACGTGTGTAGATGCGGCTGCGAGCTTCCAAAACAAGGATGTTTTGGCAGAGCCCACAGGGATGTGCTCGAATGATATCCTATCTAAGGGCCAGTTCGGCATCCATGCCTCTCGTTCATAAGCACATGGCTACGCCATATTCACCGCCTCGCAGAACCTTCTCAAAATAAAGGGTGCACATAAGCCCGCTGCAGGCGATAGATAACCATGAAGGTAAAAATTAACACTCACTACCCAATATCAACTCAACCAGAAGCTAAATCAGAAAATGTAATCAGTCTTCATCCGAAGACTAAGCAAAGCCGCTGGATTCCCGCACACAAGCATTGCGGGAATGACCAATATTTATTGCTACCCTGCACAATAAAAGTAAATCGAAGAGATAGATAAACGGGTGTAGGTGCGGCTGCGAGCTTCGGCAGCATGGATGCTGCCGCAGAGCCTACAGGGATTGTACTCGCGGCGTCTTGCAGAAGTATCTGCACATAAGCACGCTGCAGGCGATTAATACCAATAAAGGTACGACTTCCAACACGCCATAAAATGGCAAAAAGCAGATACAAAAATGCCGATGAGGACTAATCCACATCGGCATTCAATATTATCTAACTAACACCTATCAAGCTAACAAATCAAAAATTAACCTAATCGAATTCGCGATTAGCTTAATCTTTGGCGTACAGCCTCAAACAAGCAGACTCCAGTCGCCACTGAGACGTTCAGGCTGGACACTGAGCCGGTCATAGGTATCGACACCAGTGAGTCACAGCTTTCGCGGGTTAGACGGCGTAGACCCTTGTCTTCTGCACCCATGGCGATCGCCAGTGAGCCTTTAAGATCGACTTTATACAAGTCATGCTCAGCTTCGCCGGCGGCGCCGACAATCCAGATACCTTTCTCTTGCAGGCTTTTCATGGTGCGAGCCAGGTTAGTGACCTGAAACAGGGGCACCACTTCTGCGGCGCCACAGGCAACCTTACTCACAGTTGGCGTTAGACCCACAGAATTATCACGGGGTACGATAACCCCATGAACACCGGCGGCATCGGCGTTACGCAGACAAGCACCTAAATTGTGTGGATCGGTAACCCCATCGAGGATCAGCAAGAAAGGTGTCTCCGTCTTATCAACTTCTATCTTATCAAGCAGTACCGCTAAGTCTTTGTCATTGAGCTGTTTGACCGCCTTGACTCGGGCTATCACACCTTGGTGTTGACCACCGTCTGACTTGTCGTCCAATACCTTACGTGTTGCATGCTGCACCGAGACACCATACTCAGCCGCACTCTCTAGGATCGGCATGAAACGCTTGTCATCACGGCCCTGCAGAACCCAAAGTTCGATCACGCGTTCTGGGCTATGTTTCAGTACCGCTTCGACCGCGTGAATACCGAAGGTGATATCTTGTTTTTTCATCTATTACTGTCTCTATTACTTGCTTGCTTTGGCTTTACGCTTAGCTGGGCTCTTTTTTACTGCAGCCTTTTTTGCTGAAGACGTTTTAGCCTTCGACTTCTTAGCCGTCGTTTTTGTTTTAGCGCCGGACTTTTTAGCTCCACCGCCGGTATTGGTTTTAGCAGGATCGGCAGCAGCTTTACCCGCCGCAGATTTTGAACGAGAACCGCGTCGTTTAGGTTTACCGCTCTTATCTGCCTTGCCTAGCTTAGCGCCCTCTGCATTGACTCGCTCTCTGGCAGTCATTGGCTTCTTGCCACGGCTTGGACGTTTAGACTTACCTTCCTCACCCGCCATCATCAAGTCTATCTGCCTGTCATCCAGATTGACGCTAGCCACCTTCACAGTGACCTTATCGCCTATCTGGTATACCTGACCGGACGACTCTCCAACGAGACGCTGGCGCATATTATCATATTGGTAGTAATCGCTACCTAGACTTGAGATATGCACTAAGCCATCGATAAAGAGTTTATTCAGACGGACGAACATGCCGAAATGGGTTACCGAGGCCACTACAGCGTCGAAGGTATCGCCCACATGATCTTGCATAAACTCGCATTTGAGCCAATCGCTGACATCACGGGTCGCCTCATCGGCGCGGCGCTCTGTGGTCGAACACTCGACACCGAGAAGGTCTAACTCTTCTAGCTGATAGTTATAACCACCACCGGGCGTCCATTTCTCTTGCGCCTCTCCCTGTTCTTTCGCCAGCAAGAAGCGAATAACCCGATGCAAGATCAAGTCAGGGTAACGACGAATAGGCGACGTAAAGTGAGAATAGGCTTCTAAGGCTAAACCAAAGTGTCCTTCATTATCCGGTGTGTAAACCGCTTGCTTCATAGAGCGCAGTAACATGATCTGGATAAGCTCGGCATCGGGCCTGTCGGTGATCGACTCCATCAAGGCCTGATAATCGGTCGGTGTAGGCTGAAGCCCGCCACCCATGCTCAAGCCACGCTCCTTGAGGAAGTCTTTAAAGTTCGTCAGCTTCTGCTCAGATGGAGACTCATGCACCCGGTATAAGACTTCGCCCTTGTGCTTCTTGACGAACTTGGCCGAGGCCACGTTGGCCAAGATCATGCACTCTTCGATGATCTTATGTGCCTGGTTACGATTTCTCGGCACTATGCTGTCAATCTTCCTGTCGGCATTGAAAATAAACTGTGTCTCAGTAGTTTCAAATGCGATGGCGCCGCGTTGTGCACGTATCTTATCCAAGGTCAGATACAGAGATTGCAAGGTTTGCAAGTGCGGGAAGATGGGCTTGAGCTTATCACTCACCGCTCCACCTTCTAGCATATCGGCGACCTGGGTATAGGTCAGACGGGCATGAGAATGCATCACAGCCGGATAGAATTTATATCCCGATAGCTTACCTGCAGCTGAGATGGTCATCTCGGCAACCATACATAAGCGATCGACCTCTGGCATCAAGGAACATAATCCGTTGGAGATCTTTTCCGGCAGCATAGGGATAACTTGAGACGGGAAGTACACCGAGTTTCCTCGACTACGAGCTTCCTTATCTAAGGCCGATTCGGTGCGCACATAATGGCTCACATCGGCAATCGCCACCCACAGACGCCAGCCACCGCTCTTCTTGGCTTCGGCATAAACGGCATCATCAAAATCTCGGGCATCTTCGCCATCTATGGTCACTAAAGGCAAGTGACGCAGATCGACTCTGCCCTCTTTATCGTCTTCGGTCACTTCATCTGGGATCGCGCGCAGCTTCTTCTCAATCAGACTCGACCAGGTATGTGGCAGATCGTAGTTACGCAGGGCAATCTCGATCTCCATCCCAGGAGCAAGCTGCTTGCCTAACACTTCGGTGACTTTACCGGCGGCCTTCACATAACGGCCCGGGCGACGGGTCAATTCGAGCACCACAACATCACCCTGACGAGCACCATTACGGTCCTCATCGGCAATGAGTATCTCTTGACCTATACGCCTGTCATCGGCGATGACGAAGGCCATACCGGAATCTAGATGGAAGCGTCCCACTAGGGCGGCGGCTCTCTGTTCGACTAGGCGTACGATACGTGCTTCGCGGCGCCCCTTACGATCCACGCCGGCCTTCTGCGCCAGCACCTTGTCGCCATGAAAGTACATCATCATGTCACGGTTATTGATAAAGAGGTCGTCGCCGCCCCCTTCTAGCTTCAAGAAGCCAAAACCATCTCTGTGACCGATAATCGTACCAGTAAGCAGGTCCATACGCTCAGGGAGGCCGTAGGCCTGTCCACGGGTGAACACAAGCTGCCCATCCCGCTCCATGGCTCGCAGTCGACGTCTAAGCGCCTCAAGCTGCTCCTCACTTTCGAGTTTAAGCGCCTGTGCAATGCGTTCACGGTTTAACGGGGATGTTTCTGAACGCAAGTATTCTAAAATAAACTCACGGCTTGGAATGGGGTTTTGGTAATTTTCTTGTTCACGCTTTAAATGCGGATCTTTGATCATTCAATATCTCAAATATTTTACCGGAACATTCCGGGTCATACCGATTGCTAATAGGCAAATGGTACTGTTTATCGGGATCTCAGGTGCTCCTGTTTTGCCCTGGCAACTGCACTGGGCGGCATTTTCTGCTCTAGCACCTTCAATAATTCTAAGGCTTTATATTTTGTCGCCTCATCACTAAATACATCGTTATATAGCCAGTGATATCCCATCTCGAAATCTCTTGGGCTACCATAGCCTTCACCAAACAGTCTAACTAACATCATGCGTGCCGGCAGATCGCCATTGGCCGCTGCGGGCATCACATAATGAATGGCTCTGTCGCGATCTTGTATCACAAATTGTCCATCGTGATAGTACTCGGCGATCCTGAGCATAGCTTCTGCGCTCCCCTGCTCGGCAGAGTCACGCAGTAAAGAGATCCCTCTCGGTGGGTTTGCTGTTACACAAATACCATGATTAAGCATCTCGGCCCAAAGATATTGATACAGGGGCTGTTTAAGCACCTCGGCTCTCGCCTCAATATCCTGGACTAACTGACAATCATCTCCCGTGACTCGCGTCAGATATTGTTTAGTCCTGATCAGTTCAATTAACTGCTCCTGACTATAGATATCCACGGCTCGAGTCTCGGCCCAGCTCAACGCTGGTGTAAACGCTACTATCGATAACAACAGATAACGCGACATGATTTTCGATGAAAATTTTAGCACTTCTTGTAGCATGAGCTCTCTCGCGAAAAATTCATAAACATAAGTAGTGATCAGACAAGACACTCGATTATCGGTGAATAGCTTGTCTCATCAATACTCGCCATAATAGGTCATCGGCAGTATAACGCATTTCTTGAGCACTGCCTGCCCGTATCGGCTCCAATAAAAAGGCCGCGATATGCGGCCTCTTTCTATTAACTAAACGGATTCACCAGAATCATGGTCTCGTTTCTATCGGGACCCGTAGAGATAATATCAATTGGCGTTTCTAACAAGTCTTCGAGACGCTTAATGTAGTTCAATGCCGCTTGCGGCAATTGCTCTAAAGAAGTCGCACCGAAAGTGGTCTCACTCCAGCCTGGCATAGTTTCCAGTACCGGTGTGACCTTCTCGTAGCCTTCGGCTGCCAGTGGCGTCACTGTCGCGACAGTGCCATCAGGATACTGGTAACCAACACAGATCTTCACTTCTTTCAGACCGTCTAGCACATCTAGCTTAGTCAGACAGAAACCGCTTACGCTGTTGATCTGTACCGCACGCTTCATGGCTACTATGTCTAACCAACCTGGACGACGCTTACGACCAGTAGTTGCACCGAATTCGTGACCCTTAGTGCCTAAGTAGTCACCAATTTCACAATCAAGCTCAGTTGGGAAAGGTCCGGCTCCGACGCGAGTCGTGTAAGCCTTCATGATACCCAATACATAATCCAGATGACGTGGACCGAATCCAGAACCTGTCGCTACACCACCTGCTGTAGTATTAGAAGAGGTAACGAAAGGATAAGTACCATGGTCGATATCAAGCAAGGTACCCTGTGCACCTTCAAACAGAATAGACTCACCCGCTTTACGCGCCTGATCTAACAGTTCGGTGACGTCGGTACACATACTCTTAATGTAATCTGCGATTGCCAAAGCATCTTTCAATGTCTTTTCATAATCTACAGCTTCGCACTTGTAATATTCAGTCAACATGAAGTTGTGATAGCTCATCACATCTTTCAGTTTCTCTGCAAACAACTCTGCATCAAACAGATCGCCGACACGAAGACCACGGCGTGAAACCTTATCTTCGTATGCAGGACCAATACCACGGCCCGTTGTACCAATAGCCTTGTTACCGCGAGCTTTCTCACGGGCAACATCTAGAGCACAATGGAACGGCAGGATCAGTGGACACGCTTCAGAGATAAGCAGACGTTCCTCGACAGGAACTCCACGCTCTTTAAGCATGTTGATCTCAGTCATCAGAGCGTCTGGTGATAGCACCACGCCATTACCGATAATGCATTTTACATTATCACGTAAGATCCCTGATGGAATAAGATGAAGAACGGTTTTGTCACCATCGATAACGAGAGTGTGACCGGCATTGTGGCCCCCCTGATATCGAACGACATATTTAGCCTGTTCGGTAAGTAGGTCAACTATCTTACCCTTTCCTTCGTCACCCCATTGGGTGCCGAGAACTACGACATTTTTGCCCATTATTTGCTGCACGCTAGTGGTTAAAACGGGATTTTAGCAGATCTATAGGGGCTGTAGGCAAGTAATTTATGAAAATATAATCAACAAAACGATACCTGCGGTGACTAAACCACCACCCAGTCGTTGCAGAAGTTGCTGATTTTGGTTCGAAATCTCCTTTAAATATGCTTTCCAGCGATTAGGAAATAACAGGGGACCAATGCCTTCGATAACCAGCACAATACCTAGCGCTAGCATGATTAGCTGTAGTGACATAATTTAAAATTCCGCATAGCCTAAAGCCAACTTGAACAGGGTTAAGACTAGATTAACAAATCGGCGAGGGATGGCCTATTTTCAGGCAATAAAAAACCCAGCAAAAGCTGGGTTTTTTGAGTTCTCGATAGCGAAAATTAACGCTTTGAGAATTGTGGCTTCTTACGTGCTTTACGTAGACCAACTTTCTTACGCTCAACTTTACGAGCATCACGGGTAACGAAACCAGCGGCACGTAGAGATGGACGTAGAGCTTCATCAAGTTCCAACAATGCACGGGTAATACCGTGGCGAATTGCACCTGCTTGGCCAGTGATACCACCGCCCTTTACAGTTACATAGATATCTAGTTTATCAGTCATTTCAACTAGCTCTAGTGGTTGACGAACAACCATACGAGCAGTTTCACGACCAAAATACTTATCTAGTGGAAGTTGATTGACAACTATGTTGCCAGTTCCTGCTTTCGCGAATACGCGTG
>NZ_JABSSM010000097.1 GCF_013214165.1 Shewanella sp.
TCATACTGGTTTATGTTGGCTTGCTGTACGCTATTGCTGTTCCTGATCATAGAGCTGAATCCGCTAATGACCAAACAAAGAGGTTTGTGTTTGGCGCAAGTCCTGCAGCTGAGGTGACAGCATGATTAGTGCTACGAGTTTGCTGCTGATCATACTGGCTTATGTTGGCTTGCTGTACGCTATCGCTGCCTGGGCTGAATCCGGTAGCGAAAGAGCCGAGAAACTCACCACCAGTGCCGCAGTTTACGCCCTGTCCTTAGCCATATATTGTACCAGTTGGACCTTCTTCGGCAGCGTAGGTATTGCCACTCACTCCAGTATCTTGATGCTGTCTATCTACCTGGGCCCGACGCTCTTGATGATCGTGATCTGGCCCTTGATGCAACGTATCTTGCTGATAAAGCAGATCTACAGGGTGACCAGCATCGCCGACTTTCTCTGTGCCAGGTATAATCGCAGCGTGTCGCTGGCAGGGCTTGCGGCGCTCGTTGCCATGATAGGCATAGTGCCTTATTTAGCCCTGCAACTTAAGGCGATAAATACGTCTATCGATTTACTTCTGGCGGTGCAAACCCAGGCTAAGCTCACCATAGCCTGGCTGGTTTGGTTGGGCGTCGCCCTCTTTACCATAGTGTTTGGTATTCGCCATCTGGATCCTACCGAGCGTCATCCAGGTATGATGTTGGCGTTGGCGGTAGAAGGTGTGGTTAAGCTGGCAGCCATGTTGACCGTCGGGGTATTTGTTTGTTTCGTGATGTTCGACTCTCCCCTGGATATCTTTGCTCAGTTGGAGCAGCAGATGCCCGAGGCGGCCGCTAAAATGTCTTCTAAGCCCGCATTTGTCACCTGGTTTAGTTACCTACTGTTAGCCGGAACAGCCTTCATGTTATTGCCGCGCCAGTTCCATGTGATGGTGGTGGAGAACCCAGATCCTAATCACGTTAAAAAAATCCAGTGGTGGCTGCCAGTCTATCTTATTCTGATGACCTTGTTTGTCACGCCGATTGCGGCGGCTGGCCTGTTGTTACTAGGGCCCGAGACTGCGGATAGCTACATGCTGTCTATTCCCATGTTAGCCGGGCAAGAGCTATTGACTATATTCGTATTTATCGGTGGTTTCTCGGCCTCTATGGCCATGTTAATGGTGTCGGGAATGACCCTGTCGACCATGTTCAGTAACCACTTGGTTTTACCTTTCATACAGAGGTTCAGACCGGACAGTCGGTTTAACCAATATCTGTTACAGTCTCGCTGGCTGGCGGTATTTATCGTACTTGGGGCCGGGCAGATGTTTTATCTCTATCTGGGAGAGTCCTACATGCTAGTTAACATGGGGATGATCTCATTCTGCGCCGTGCTGCAGTTTCTGCCCTTGGTTATTGCCGGCTTATATTGGCCTCAAGTGACATCGAAAGGCGCATTTGCTGGCTTGTTTGCCGGCTTTAGCATCTGGATCTATTGTTTAATTTTACCTGCGATAATGAAAAGCGGCTGGATCAATGCCGATATCTTGTTAACGGGTCCTTTCGGTATTGCTTGGCTGCATCCCGAGCATCTACTGGGGAGCGAGATGGACAAAATCAGTCATGGCGCCTTCTGGTCCATGGCAGCAAACATCTCGGCGCTGGTATTGGGCAGTTTGTATTCTAAGGTGTCCGGAGTGGAGAAGCGTTACAATGCCGAATTTATGGATGTGATGGCCGAGCGCGTGGCGGAAGATGAAGCCATCATGGATACCTTACCCAGAGATATAGACATTGAGCCCAAACTTAAATTACTCAAAGGCATATTTGGCCAGTATCTGACTCCTGAATATGCTGAGAAGAAACTGGCAGCTTGTCTGACCGAGGCTGATTTGAATGAGGTCAGCCTTATCAATGTGCAGGAACTGGCGAATCTGGAGCGAACCACACAGAGGCAGTTGAGTGGTATCACTGGGGCGGCGGTGGCGCATATGGTGGTGACTCGGTCTAACCTTTATTCGGAGTCAGAGGTCTGCACCTTAGATCGCTATTACGGTCAGTTACTGGCCCAGTTGAAAATCAGTCCGGCTCAGTTGAGGCAACAGCTTAACTATTCGAAAGAGAATGAGTTGCTAGCCATGCGATACTCAGAGCAGATGGAGGGCATAGTCGATGACAGGACCCGTGAGCTGCAAGAGACCTTAGATAAACTAAAGAGGGCACAGACTCATCTGATTGAAACAGAAAAGCAGGCATCACTGGGTAAGATGGTGGCCGGAATAGCCCATGAGATCAACACGCCAATCGGTGTATGTGTGACCGCTGCATCCCACCTACACGATGAGGTCGTTGCACTGAAGAAGATGTTCGTCGCCGGGGACCTGAGTGAAGATGAGTTTCAGAGTTTTATGCAGACCTGCACCGAGGCGATGGATATTATTCTCAAAAATAATGCCCGTGCTTCGACATTAATCCAGAGCTTTAAACGGGTCGCCGTAGATCAATCCAGTGAAGCATTACGTGAATTTAAATTGGCTGAGTATTTGGATGAGATTCTAATGTCTCTGCGGCCAGCGTTGAAAAAAATCCCCCACCAAGTGGGAATAAAATGCTCACCAACACTGACTTGCAATACCTATCCTGGGGTCTTATCTCAAATCGTTACTAACCTGATAATGAATAGCTTGCTGCATGCGTTTATGCCCGATCAGGAGGGGCGGATCATTATTGAGATAATTGCCAGCGAGGGGCAAATATTAATGAATTACAGCGATGATGGTGTCGGTTTAGATGAAGATGGCGAGAAGAATCTATTCGATCCCTTCTATACCACTAAGCGTAATCAGGGAGGCAGTGGATTGGGCACACATCTGGTGTACAACCTGGTGACCCAGAAACTCAAGGGGGAAGTCGACGTCGAAACATCGCCAGGCAATGGACTCTGTTACCATATACGTTTTCCGCAGAATATTGACAGTTAGACTTATTCTGGCAACAAGAGGCTAGGGGCTACATCATGGCCTAGGTTCTATAAATCAGCAAAGGAGAGAATATGTCTGAGGGATCTCAACACGACAGCGAAAGCTGCATTGAGAATAAGCCAGAGCGCACCACGGTTTTTTATCTTCTTCGTCATGGCGAATGCGAAGGCGGCGAGATACTCAGAGGGCATACCGATGTCGTCGTGAGCCAGACGGGGCGAGCGTCGATGACCTGTGCTATCGAGCATCTCGTAGAGGGACATCATGTTGAGTTTGACCATATGTTCTCATCTCCATTGCGTCGCTGCAGTGAGTTTGCACTCAATCTCAACCTGAAAAATGGGGTACCGTTAACACTGGAGGCAGGGTTAAAGGAGGTTAATTTTGGTGACTGGGATGGGGAGACTATAGAAAGTTTGTATCAGCACTCTGCTCAGATGATAGAAAGCTATTGGAAGGATCCCTGGGCCGTGACGCCGCCTAATGGCGAGTCCATGCTTGAATTTGAGTCCAGAGTCGATGCCTTATGGCAGACTATCTTGCATCAATATAACGGACAGACGCTACTCTTGATCACTCACGCTGGGGTGATGAGACACTTGATGGCCAATGCCCTTGGTGCGAGTGGTGTGGCCGGTTTTTACACTCAACTGTCGTTGGCTTATGCCTCTGTGGTCAAGATCTCTGTATTTACCTCTCCCCAAGGCCACTTCACTAAGCTGCATTGGGGCGATGACTAGGCTTTTTAAGTTCGCTTCATACAGGCGTAATAGTGAATCATGGCTACTCCTGTGCTGGGCATCGAAATGCATGCCTGCTAATGCTCAATCCTGCTAATGATTGCCTGAGTCGATTTAACTTCACCGGTACAATTTGCTAAGGCGGATAAAATCGGCATAATAGCGCCCATTAGAACTTGTCATGTAAATTTTTTATTCCTTTTAGCTTCTAAGAGGAAGGTTTCAAGTTCGCAAAATGAGGTGTTGAGAGCTAATCTGACCACTTAATCGAATGTGCTCACTTTATTGCTAACTCAAACTTAAAAGGGAATTGGGACGCTAGCGTATCGCTTATGTTCAGCAGCATGAGATATGCGCTATCGAAGCCCAAACTGTGCCCGCAACTGTGAGTGATTTTTAATTTTTTTTAATCACCAGTCAGGATACCTGCCTCATTTTGTCGCGATAATACTCGAGCGGGTAACTCGGGGGAGACATAGATGTCATTAGTTTCAGGCTTAACGTCACAGGGCACATCAGAGCTTGCCTTGAATGTGCGCGATCTTAGCTGGCAGGTCGAATCACGCTCGATCCTGTCGCAGATAAGCTTCTCCATCGAGCGTGGTGAGATGCTCGGCATTATCGGACCCAACGGTGCGGGGAAGTCGACCTTGCTGCGTTGCATCTATCGATATATCAAGCCTGACAGCGGCCATATCCAGCTATTTGGTCAAGAGATAACGCATCTATCCTCTAAAGCATTCGCCAGAGAAGTGGCGGTAGTGCTGCAAGACACGCCCCATCATTTCGAGTTGACCACGGCGCAGCTGGTGGCTATCGGTTTGACCCCACATAAAGGCCCATTCGAGTTGACTAATTCGGCCGATCGGGTGTTGATAGCCGATGCGCTGGAAAAAGTGGGCTTAACTCATAAGGCTAGGCAGAATTATGAACATCTCTCTGGCGGTGAAAAGCAAAGAGCCTTGATCGCTCGTGCCATAGTACAGCAACCTAAACTGCTGATCCTCGATGAGCCTACCAATCATTTAGATATCCGTTATCAGATCCAGATCATGGAGCTGCTGCGCTCAATCGGGATCACTGTGATCACCTCTATTCATGATCTCAATCTCGCTAGCGCCATGTGTGACAAGCTACTTCTGCTCGAAGAGGGCAAGTGTATTAGTTACGGTTCACCCAAGGAGGTGCTGACAGAGCAGGCCATAGGCGAGGTCTTCGGTGTCTGCTCCCATGTCATGACTCATCCTCAACATGGCAATCCACAGATCTGTTACTTCTATGGTTATGAGACGGGTTATGAGACGGGTTATGAGACGGGTCACGACAAGAATTACGAGCAGGGGCAGGTTAATAAAACTGGCTCAGTTACTCTCGAGGACACAGGCCATGACGACTAGTATCAAGCTCCCCGCAGGCGTTGTAAGGGCGGAAACTGATTCAATTGCAATGAAAACCGGTGAAGTCGATCTGGTAAGGCATGAGCTGTTTGCTCATAAGTGGATTTTATTTTCCCTGAGCTTGTTATCCTTGCTGAGTCTGATGTTTGCCGCGAGTTTCGGCGCCGCAAACATCTCGTTTATGGACACCTTAGAGGTGGTTTGGCATCAGGCATTTGGGGTCGGTGATGTCTCTAGCATCACTCAGCGGATAGTGATGGAACTGAGGTTCCCTCGAGTCATATTGGCATTTATTGCCGGAGCCGGTCTCTCAATCGCAGGTAGCGTGCTGCAAACTGTGACACGCAATCCCTTGGCAGATCCTTATCTGTTCGGTATCTCTTCCGGAGCCTCTTTTGGTGCGGTTATTGTGCTGACGCTATTTACCGGCTCAGGACTGTTTGCTAGCTCTGGGCTGTTCGAACAGTTTAGCTGGATGACACTGCCCTTAGGTGCATTTATGGGGGCTGGTTTATCGGTTGCTATGGTGCTGGCTCTGTGTGGCCGACACATGAGTAGCCAGATAGAGCGGATGCTGCTCTCTGGTGTGGCGATATCATTTATGTTCGGTGCGCTTACCAGCTTGTTACTCTATTTCTCCGACCCTCAGGCGGCGGCATCTGTGCTGTTTTGGAGTCTGGGAAGCTTCTCGAAAGCCAGTTGGAGCGGATTGATCGCGCCTTTTATTATCGTCACTGGCTGTACCGGTATCATCTTACTGTTTAAGAGGAAGATAATGGCCATGAGAGCCGGTGATGAAACGGCCCATACATTAGGGATAAACGTGAGTCGATTGCGGCTGCAGATGTTGCTGCTCTGCTCCATCATCACCGCGATACTCGTTGCCAATTGTGGTGGCATAGGTTTTATCGGTTTAATGGTACCTCATACCGTGAGAATGCTATTTCCCGGTCAGTTTCCACTGATCACCACGGCCTTGGTCGGTGGACTGTTTATGGTGTGGATAGATGTAATCGCGCGGACCATCCTGAGTCATCAGGAGCTGCCCGTAGGCATAATCACTGCTGTGATAGGCAGCATCTTCTTCCTGTTCATCTTGGGAAGTAGGAAATAATACTCTCCACGTAGGAGCGGCTTTAGCCGCGAAGAAGGATGTAGGAACGGCTTCAGCCGCGAAGAAGGATGTAGGAACGGCTTCAGCCGCGAAGGATGTAGCGAAGCATGTAGGAACGGCTTCAGCCGCGAAGGATGTAGCGAAGCATGTAGGAGCGGCTTCAGCCGCGAAGGATGTAGCGAAGCATGTAGGAGCGGCTTTAGCCGCGAAGGTTTTAGCGAAGCATGTAGCAGGGCTTCAGCCGCGAAGAAGGATGTAGGAGCGGCTTTAGCCGCGAAGGTTTTAGCGAAGGATGTAGCAGGGCTTCAGCCGCGAAGCTGTCTTTGCTTTTATAAAATAATGAATAACGAAAACTAACAGGGTGTAGATAATGTTTGATATTAGTCCGCTGAGTCATGAGTTCGATGCAGAGATCCAGCATAAGATCGACAATAAGACCAAACCATTAGGTGCTCTGGGTGAGCTGGAAACTCTTGCTATGCAACTGGCACGAGTGTTAGGCAAGGATAAGCCAAAAATCGTCAAGCCTAAACTGCTGGTTTTTGCCGCTGACCATGGCATAGCGGCATCTGGGGTCTCGATAGCGCCCAGCGACGTGACTAGCCAGATGGTGATGAATTTTATCAAGGGCGGCGCCGCGATCAATGTCTTCTGTCGCCAAGTAGGTTTCGAGTTAGAGGTGATCGATTGCGGCATCCTGCAACCTCTCGAAGGTGTTGAAGGTATTATCGAACAGAGATTAGGGGCGGGAACAAACCCCATTCACAAGCAGCCCGCTATGACCTTAGATACGGTAAAGCAAGGCTTCGAGATGGCTCGTAACCGAATCGAATATCATCATCAACAAGGGACAAATTTAATCGCCTTAGGTGAGATGGGCATCGGCAATACCTCATCGGCGGCGGCAATTATGGCCAGCATAATGAATGTGGAGGGGGCCGAATGTGTCGGTCGCGGCACAGGTATAGATGCAGCGACCCTGGACAGAAAGCGCCTTCTGGTCGAGCAAGCCTTGCAACTTCATCAGGCCGAATTGACCAGCCCCATGAATATTCTGGCCTGTTTAGGTGGTTTTGAGATAGTGCAGATGACGGGCGCCATGTTAGCCGCGGCGGAAAGAAACATGTTAGTCGTGGTCGATGGTTTCATCGCTACAGCGGCTGCCATGGTTGCGGTGCAGATCGATGCCAATGTACGTGATTATATGATCTTCGGCCATCAGTCAGATGAGCGAGGGCACTGCTTGATGATGGACCACCTTCAGGCCAGGCCTTTATTGACATTAAGCATGAGGTTGGGTGAAGGAAGCGGTGCGGCATTGGCGCTACCTATAATCCAGGCCGCAGCGGGTTTCTATAATGAGATGGCCAGCTTCAGCGATGCAGGCATAGAGATTTAGAAAGAAGGTTTCAATTGCTAGGTTCTAGGGCCTTCTATTAAAGGATTATTTATGGACGTGTTACGCAGAGAGCTAACGCTGTTTTTTATCGCTATGGGCTTCTTTACCCGTATCCCTATGCCGGCTTGGGTCAAAGTCGATGCCGATACTCTCAATAAGGCCAGCAGGTATTTTGGTTTGGTTGGAATACTCGTGGGGGCCATCTCGGCTCTGGTGTATGAACTCAGCCTGACTGTTCTGCCAACATCAATCAGCATAATATTGGCTATGATCGCGGGTGTGGCAGTGACAGGGGCCTTTCATGAAGATGCTCTGGCCGATACCGCCGATGGTTTCGGTGGCGGTTGGACGGTTGCCGATAAGCTGAGAATTATGAAAGACTCTCGCATCGGCACCTATGGTGCGGTAAGCCTAGTATTGTCCATGCTATTAAAGTACAGCTTGCTCATTGAACTGGCGCTATATGATGCTGAACTTGTCATAGTCGCACTCATTCTGGGGCACTGCCTCAGCCGCGTGTTGGCCGGGAGTATTATTTTTTCGGAAACCTATGTCAGCGAAGATAACAGCAGCAAGAGTAAGCCATTAGCCGAAAGCCAAACCACCAATGAACTCGTCATTTTACTGGTCACAGCAGCACTGGCGTTATGGCTTAGTGGTCTGGGGTCAGCCATACTGATAGCAGTCAGTTTATTTCTAGTTCGCTGGTT
Source organism: Shewanella sp. (assembly GCF_013214165.1). GTDB lineage: Bacteria > Pseudomonadota > Gammaproteobacteria > Enterobacterales > Shewanellaceae > Shewanella. Next base: position 8,305 of record NZ_JABSSM010000097.1, read on the forward strand.
ATTGGTGACGGCTTTTCGAAGACAGATAGGTGGTTATACTGGCGACACGTTAGGCGCAGCACAACAAGTCTCTGAGCTGGTATTTTATATGCTCTTGTTAGTTAGCCTAGCATGATTGTTCTAGTGTTAGCTGATGGGTTACAGGACGAGCAAGCTTGTTATCTGGTCTGTGGTGAGAGCGGTTATAAGCGCTATTTATATAGAGCATCTCAGGAGGTATAACATGATACATCTGGTACTCGGTGGGGCCCGCAGCGGTAAGACGGGTTATGCCGCTATTGCGGCCAAGACATGTAGCGAAAATGGTTATCAGTGTGTCTATATTGCCACGGCTCAGGCCTTAGATGATGAGATGAATGACAGAATTACTCGTCATAAAGCTGACCGAGAGGCTGATAGCCTAGACTGGATAACTGTCGAGACCCCGTTAAATCTGGTGGAAACTCTGAGTCAATATGCCAGAGAAGATAGGGTGCTCTTGGTCGACTGCCTGACACTCTGGTTAACCAATCACTTGATGCTCGAAGATTCTCCGACGGTATTTACCGATTTCGATCGTAAGTGGAACGACGAGAAGCAAGCCTTACTCTCGGTATTAACCGAATTACCCGGTGAGATTTATCTGGTCAGCAATGAAGTTGGCTGCGGCATTGTGCCCCTGGGGAAGATTAATCGCCGCTTCGTAGATGAAGCGGGTTGGCTGCATCAAGATATTGCCGCTATAGCGGATACAGTGACCCTAGTGACAGCTGGAATTCCCATGAAATTGAAGGGATAAAAGCTAAGAAAGCTATAAGCTTTAAGAGAAAGATTGAAGGCTCAAGCAAGTAAGCTTTAAGCGAAAGCTGGAGGCTCTCTACATTCGTCATTCCGCATGCTTAATTCATCATTCCGGTATGCTTAATTGGTCATTCCGGCATGCTTAATTGGTCATTCCGGCATGCTTATGGCCGGAATCCAATCTGTTAGCCAGTAGATTAAAATAAAGCAAACAAGGTTAGGGGTTAAGAAGGCTTGTATTCTTCATGTGTCTCAGTATTTATGGCTTCTAAAAACCTTACAGCCTGTGGCTTCATACTAAATAAAAAGAACAAGATGAACTCTAATAACACGATCGATCCAAAGATGGGCGCGGCCCGTGTCCTTATGGTGCAGGGCACCACTTCCGATGCAGGTAAGAGCACCTTAGTCGCTGGCCTGTGTCGCTTATTTGCCCGCAAGGGTAGGCGAGTAGCCCCATTTAAACCACAGAATATGGCACTCAACAGTGCGGTAACGTCCGATGGTGGTGAGATAGGCCGTGCCCAGGCATTACAGGCGGTGGCCTGTGGTTTACCCCTGCACACTGATTTTAATCCCATCTTGCTTAAGCCTAGCTCAGATACTGGTGCTCAGGTGATAGTTCAGGGCCAGGCACTGGACCAGATGGAGGCTAAGACTTTCTTCGGTCTGCATCAAGATCAGGGGGATGGCAGTGGAGATGAATACCTGCCCGGTTATCGGGTCAAGGCCATGTCTGCCGTGTTGGATTCGTTTTCGCGTCTAACCCATGCCTATGAGCTGGTGATGGTAGAAGGGGCGGGCAGTCCGGCTGAGATCAACCTGCGTGAAGGTGATATCGCCAATATGGGGTTCGCCGAAGCGGTAGATTGTCCCGTGATCATCATTGCCGATATCGATAAAGGTGGCGTGTTTGCCCATCTGGTGGGCACCTTAGCATTATTGTCTGAGTCTGAGCAGGCCAGAGTCAAAGGCTTCGTAATCAACCGTTTTCGCGGCGATATCGCCCTGCTACAATCGGGGTTAGACTGGCTAGAAGCCTACACCAATAAGCCTGTTTTGGGTGTGCTGCCTTATCTGCACGATCTGCATTTAGACGCCGAGGATGCACTCACACCGGCACCCAACAAATCGACACCGACCAGGCTCAAGGTCTTAGTCCTCGTCTTCCCGCGGATCAGCAATCACACCGATTTCGATCCTCTGCGGCTCAATCCCCATGTTGAATTTAACTATGTATCCCTGCAGACCCAAGCCGAGAGTCAATCTGAGCCTGGTGTGTTACCGCAAGCGGATCTCATCATATTGCCCGGCAGTAAAAATGTCCGCGCCGATCTGGAATTTCTACGAGAGCAAGCTTGGGATATCGGCATAAAGCAGCATTTGAGATACGGCGGTAAGGTGCTGGGGATCTGCGGTGGCTATCAGATGCTTGGCCTGCTTATCGATGATCCCAGCGGCGTCGAAGGCGAGTCAGGAGAGAGTGAAGGACTGGGGCTATTGCCCTTGGTCACTGAGCTCAAACCCAAGAAAGTCCTGCGCCAGGTGACAGGTCTGCTCTCGTTACTCGGTGAGCAGGCCGAGGTGAAAGGCTATGAGATCCATTGTGGCCAATCCCTGTTACTCAAAAATCAAGCCGAAGACCAACTTCAGCCCCTGAGCTTATCGACGATGGATCCAAGAGTTGAAGACGAGTCTGCTTCAGGCTCGTTCAGTGACGGTTTGCTCTCAGAAGACGGCCAAGTGTTGGGGACATACTTGCACGGCCTGTTCGACTCACCCGATGCCTGTGCAATATTACTGAAATGGGCCGGCATGTCGGATGCCGACCCCGTTGACATAGATGCCATTCGCGATCAGCAGTTGAATCGATTTGCCGATCAGTTAGAGAAAGATTTAGATATGGATAAATTAGCGCAAATTTTAGGAACTAGGATCTAAAACCTAGAACCTAGAGGCTAGTCGGTGGAGCCGCTTTAGCTGCGATTTTAGTTTGCATCAAATCTCCCGGCTAGAGCCGGTCCTACATAAAAATACGGGAAATATTATGCCAGATAATAACCAAGACTCGAATTCAATTGATGAAGAGCAACAGATGAGCCAGGAAGAGAGAAAAGCCCAGCGTCATAAGCAGAGGCAGCAAAGAGTCAAGCAGACTGTCGATGCCAAGATTGCCGCTGCTCAAGAAGAGAAGGGCATTCTCTTAGTGCTTACGGGGAATGGTAAAGGCAAGTCTACCTCGGGGTTTGGCACCATAGCGCGCAGTGTCGGTCACGGTAAAAAGTCTGCGGTAGTACAGTTTATTAAGGGTAACTGGGAATGTGGCGAGCGTACCTTACTCGAAGGCGCCGGGGTGGAATTTCATGTGATGGGCACCGGCTTCACCTGGGAAACCCAAGATAGAGACAAAGATACTCAAGCCGCCGAGAGTGCCTGGGCTGCCGCCGAAGCACTACTCAAAGATGAGTCGATAGATTGTCTTATGCTCGATGAGCTGACCTATATGGTGAGCTATCACTATCTCGAAGTCGATAGAGTCATAGAGGCACTGAAGAATCGCCCGCCAATGCAGCACGTGATTATTACCGGCAGGGCGTGTCATAGGGCTATCATCGAGCTGGCAGATACAGTGAGTGAGGTGCAATCGATCAAGCATGCGTTTGATCACGGTATTAAAGCCCAACCCGGCTTCGACTACTGATCTTTCTTCGTTGTTGTCGCTGAAAGCATACAGTGACATAAGATAACCATAGTCTGACAAATTAACAAAAACCAGAAGCGTTAATACGATAAATGCCTTTATTCTACTTCATTTATCCTAAGTGCTTATTAAGGAAATACCCCAAAACTTGCTAGCCTTCGAATGAAGGCTTAATACATTTTCTGGTGTAACTTTTGGCTGATTTGGTATTGGGTAGTGTGTTTATAATTTTTGCTTCATTGTAATTTATAGCCTGCGGCTCGCCTAATATGTAAACACTTCTGTGACACGGCGCGAGTATGTCCCTATAGCCTCTGCGACAGCGTCCTTGCTGTCGAAGGTCACAGCCGCGTTCACACCTGCTATTTATCTCTTCGATTTGGGTTTTGTTGGTGGGTAGCTAACTCAGAAATGCCCGTGCGACGTGAAGCTGTATGAAGCGCTGTTCACCGCTTTTGAGTGAACCATCTGTATCACCAGATGACCCTAGGACTCT
>NZ_JABSSM010000098.1 GCF_013214165.1 Shewanella sp.
GAACAGATTATCTTGGCCGCCATCGCTGACATCTAACGTATCATGACCATCACCAGAATAGATAAGGTAACTATCGTTACCCAAGCCACCAATCAAGGTATCATCACCTGTGTTTCCACGTAATGTGTCATTTCCAGCGTCACCAAATAACTCATCGTTGCCAGAACCACCATCGAGATAGTCAGTGTCGTTGCCACCAGATAAGGTATCATTACCGCCTTGACCAAAGAGGTTATCATCTCCTCCAAGCCCTGATAAACGATCATTATTAGCAGTGCCAACGAGTTGATCACCTGACTCAGTACCTACTTGAACAACGAGGTTATTGACCTCAGTAACATTTAGGCTTGTACCATCTTCAAATTGGAAGTGATCAATTAAGAAGTGCTCACTATAAGTTAGAAACCAATTCTCGATGGTAATGCTATCACCGTCACTAGCGACTCGAATTAATATGTCATCACCATGACGCTCAAAGGTTAAATCACTAGCCGCAATGCCTGCGCCAAAAATCAACGTATCTGTAGTAGCCGTAAAGTTAGAATATGCCTGCTCCTTTCTCGTAGCAACGATACGATCTTGGCCATCACCAAGATTAAAGTGATAGGTATCATTACCAAATGAACCATAAAGCGTGTCATTGCCTTTACCACCAATAAGGGTTTTACCGCTTTTATCATAAATATCATCAAAAGAGATTAAGATGTCATCGCCAGCACCGCCATCGAGCGTATCTTTACCCGCTCCACCTTCTAGAGTATCGTTGCCTTCATCACCGAAAAGTTGATCATCGCCTGCTCCACCTTTCAACGTGTCATTACCACCGTTACCATGAATAATATCATTGCCAGATTTACCATCGACGGCATCATCGCCCAGCCCTGCATTTATGGTGTCAGCTGTATCAAACCCATTAATAACATCATCAGCGTCAGTGCCCTTCAAAGATTGTTGAAACAGATCGTCCATTGTTCGCTCAATACCATCGGCGAAGGTAAAAATTTCGACCCTAGAATAAAACGTTGTATCGTTTGCGTCCCAACGAGTACCTTGAAAGAATTGGTTTCTAATTGTTACTTGATCAGAGGAGTCATCAAAGGTAATCACTAAGTCATTATCAACCTGTGAAACATGGACAGCAGAGAAATCAATGTCTACGAAATTGATTCTATCCTTTAAACCCACTGAACTTTGGTTTGAAGAATAGGAGTTTTCATCAATGATATCCTGACCATCACCAGCTGAAAACAGATAAGTGTCATTATGATGGCCTCCCTGTAGTTCATCATTTCCAAGCCCGCCAATTAACACGTCCTCACCATAATTACCGCTGAGGGTGTCATTACCTTGCCCGCCGGTTATAACATCGTCGCCCCAACCACCTGCAACGATATCGTTTCCTAAGCCGCCGATTAACGTATCGTTACCCCATTCTCCTCTGATATTGTCATCGCCCGCTTTTCCATCAATAACATCATCGCCATCAGTACCCACTAAATAAGCATCGTCACCCTCAGTACCTTGCAGCACTAATTGCTGAATATCTTCTGCACCTAAAACTGTGCCATCAGAAAAAACCATTTCATTAAGCACACCGTCAAATCGATCGTCATCAAAGAGAAAATAACCATCTACAGTTATAGAATCCTCTGCACCTTTTAGCTTTATTAACAGAGAGTTTTCATTCCTCGACAAGACTACATCGGTAGTTGATATATCATCTGCAAACACTAAGTTGTTAACTCTGTTTTCATATGCTTGATAATATTGAGCAGAAATCGAGTCTTGGCCATCTCCACGAGCAAAATGAATGGTATTTGTGCCATTTCCGCCTTTAATGACGTCATCACCTTTACCACCGGTAATGACGTCGTTACCATTGCCACCATCTACAGTATCGTTACCCAGTCCACCTTCAAGAATATCATTACCGCTTTCGCCTTTGAGGGTGTCATTGCCTGAACCACCAGTTATAGTGTCATGCCCATCTTGGCCTTCAATAACATCATTACCTTCCTGGCCATTAATTACATCGTCACCAACGTAACCAACGATATTGTCATCGCCTTCAGTTCCCTGCAATAACGATAAGTTAATATGTTCAGCTGTCCACACGACTCCATTTGCAAACGTGACTTGAACAAATTTGTTTAAATTTCCAACATCTTCGAAATGATCTCTAACAGTAACTTGGTCGTCGGTACCTAGAATGCTAAATATTAGATCACTGCCATCACGAGTAAAGACGACATTTTCAGGACTAATTTCGCTAGTAAAAATTAACTCATTTTCACAGATTCGATAAATACCGTCGCCAATCGTGTCCTGCCCATCTCCTCGTGAGAAAATATATTTGTTATAGCCGGACTCGCCAACGAGTATGTCATCGCCCTTGCCGCCTATGAGTTGATCGTTACCTCTTCCCCCAAAGATTTTGTCGTTCCCACTGCCGCCATTGAGCACATCATCGCCATCCCCCCCATTAAGAGTGTCATCCCCACCTTCTCCGAAGAGAAAGTCATTACTGCCTAATGTCGTATTATCATCGTTGTCACCGTTGAGCGTGTCATTACCATCGCCGCCATACAAGTAGTCATTGCCATCACCACCATTTATGACATTATCCCGCTCATTACCAATAATAAGATCGCTTAAATTCCCGCCTTCATTACTGTTGAGGTCGTCTATATCTGAGTTCTCAGAAAGCAGGGTGAATGCGCGATCAATGGCTTGACCTTGGGTATATTCAAAATTGGTGGTATGAGTGTTACCCGTTGAATCATAGGCAGAATAGGAAGCTTGTTCAGCTATTCCCATTTGTTGATAAATTGAGTTAGCAAATTCTATTGTAGCCCCTTGTTCTCCAAGGTTACTTGCATCAGATAAACCCGTCATTAAATGCACTAATTCATGAATAAGCGCCGCTTCTAGGGAATCTGCAACGGCTTTGCCGTTGGTGCTAATATAGGTATTATTTTCAAGCCAGTTTAAATCGATAGACAAAACAGGCTCACCACCGCCGCTTGCACCATCGGTAGACGTATCGCGCCCATGTTGTGAGGAAGAAAAGCCATTTTCAGAAAAATTAATATTAATGTCATTGCCCCCTAATACAGCAAAATCCTTAAACATTTTCCTCGCTATAGGTGATTGTTCATAAGCATTTCTAATGACGGACTTAATACGCTCGACTTCGGCGGGAGAGAATTGCTCATCGAACGTTAATTTTTCAAGGACATCGTCAACGGTATTATTACCAGTATCAACACGACCACCTTCAAGTTTAATACCTAACATGCCGTTGTAAAAATTAGGAATATTGAAACCATAAGCAATTAACGTTTGGCTACCATCCAACTCATAAGCAACAGTGAATTGACTTGCTGTTCCATCTGCATGTATTTGTGTATAACCGTCGGCCTCTAAACCGGTTTCTGTTATGGTCTGCTCCCCCCAATAAGTACCACCAGTCAACTTATAGGTGTTATCTCCAATATCACCTGCTTTAACATATACTTCACCTTGGCCATCAGAATCTTCAATGATTGAATAATTTGATGCGGTACCAACATAATAGGTATCAAAGCCTTCACCGCCATTCATATATTCGGTGCCTAGCTTTTCGCCCTCCACGCCATATTTATCATCTGGACTCTCCAAAATAACGCGGAGTCCTCCATCTTCGATATAAAGAGTATCATCTCCTGTTCCACCATAAAGCAGGTCAATGCCATGCCCTCCTATCAGGGTATCGTTACCGGCTCCCCCTTGAAGAATATTAACAGCACCTTCACCGTATACATCTTCTTCACCCGCCTCTAGGTGATCGTCTCCATCTCCACCATAGAGGGTGTCAGCGCCGCCACCCCCTAAGATAATATTATCAAGTTGATTACCTACTAATATATTATCCGACTCGTTTCCAGAAAGAAGTAAACCGCTACCGCCATCGCGGGAATCCAACGCGAAGTTTTCAATGTTTTCATGCTGGCCATCGGTTAGAGCGTAATCAATCGAGGATATAAGGGTATCTGCATCACCTTCACCCGCATTTTCAACGATGACATCAAGCAGGGAATCAACATAGTAAGTATCGTTGCCGGTGCCGCCGGACATAGTATCGTTGCCAGTGCCGCCATCGAGGATATCGTCACCTTCTCCACCATAAAGCTTGTCGTTTCCTGTCCCGCCAAATAATTTATCTTCTCCTTTGCCACCGAATAAACTATCAGCACCAGCGTTACCTATCAATAAATCATCATTATCATCACCATTGAGCGTATCTGAACCTGCGACGCCAATAAGAATGTCATTGCCATTCCCACCCGATAAAGTCTGACCAGCACCCTTAATTGCAATCAATAGATCATTACCATCGCGAGTAGCTTGGATAACGCCATTGGTCTCTAGTCCAAATACTACTTCATTATCAATATTCATACTGGCAATAGCTGATAAAATAGCTTGGCCTTCTAGGTAATCAGCGGAAGAAGGATCTTCAGGGTTTGTTAGACTACTTAAACCAAAGTGTTCTGCTAGCTCATTGGCAATAGGGAGGAATATTCTTTGGAATGACAAATCAGCATAATCAGTGCCTTGTAAATTGTAATCATTAACTGAATTCGATGTCATATGACCAAAGCGTGCTTCATAGTCGATCATATTCTCTAAAAAAGTTTGACCACTTGAAAATTGCGACGTTAAAAACTCAATGACCGAAGCAGCTTCCGTATCACTCACATTACTGGCATCGTCATATAAACCAAACATTTGTGACTCAAAATAACGACGCTTTGCCGTTCCATCGTTACCACCATTGCCGTTCGTTCGATATCGGATCTCGAACCACGCTCTAGCTCGATTACTAGGATTTCCCGTTATTGCCTGGTATAAACTTGGTGCCTCCGATGCAGTCACTAAGCTGGGTAGATTGTAATGTAGGCTAGCCAATGCCAACATTTCTTTACTTTGTAGGTTGAGATGACCACTGTAAATACCTTGAACACTAGTAAGATGTTCGTTATAAACATATTCAAGTAAATCTTCAGCTTCTATTTCGGTTAGTGAACCATTAGTATTAGTGGAAAAGTCAAAAGCGTTTGAGGTAACGTCAGCCTTATATGTGGCAATGACGTCTTTAGCCTCTTGGGCTTTTATTGCATCAGTTTTAAACGGATCATTAAGAATTCCACTTATTTCCTGTAATGCAATATTAGTTTCGCTAATAGCTGATGCGGACAGAGTAATGCCCGCTTGAGTCTGGACTATATTATCCCAATCCGCTTTTAGAACATATAAACCGTTACGATTAAGCACCAACAACGCATAACCATAACCAATTGTCGGAATACCCTTGCCATCGGAGTGATTGGGGTGCTCACCCTCAGCTAATTTTAAAATATTTAAAATTAAGTCAAGTTCACTTTGGTACGAGGTACCAGTTAAATTTACAGTAGTTAATGACATTCTCACTCTCCTTGTTTAATGCTTTCTATACCCGATACCACGCAATATGCGTTTTTCCTTTCGTTTTTCAAGACCGCCGTGATGCCAAGACTGATATGTGAATAAGCGATGTCATATTCATAAGCAAGCAAACCACGAGTTGGTGATATCACAATACCAAAACCAAAATCACCTCGGTCGGTCGGTGCAGATTTCCCACCAACGTAAGAGCATTGATTTACATCCCATAAATCTACATAAGGCAAGGTGACATCTTCAAAGTCGATAATCTTGGGCGTTTTAATGTTAAAAGGAGAATATGCACCACTTGGCATTATGCCAACATAAGCCGATTTGTTATGGCTAAATTTATAAAGATAATACGGTGGTTGTATCTCAAAACGGCGAATTTGACTCCCATCAATATATTCTATTTGTTTTATTTTAAAATCAGTGCAAGCAGTTTTTCCATTCATATAACCAATTAATTCATCATTGCTTTTTAGTATAGCTTTTGGATAAATAACTTTGATTCCCCCCTTTATAAATTCATCGACTAGCGGATCGCAAACATCAGGGTAAGTTATATTCTCTACAATTGTTTCTCTATGACTCGACAATAAGTGAATAAACTCATCGAAATTCCCCCATGGGTTAGTCACATATTTTTTTTCAGTAACTTCACTTGCCAAACACTGCATTGAGAAAAATACGCAAGTTGTGTAAAACAAAGCCCTATTAGTCATTGCTAACTCCTTGTTGAATAGCTTGGGTTTTAACAAAATAACAAATGTCTTGTGTTTCGTTTGAAGGTTGCCCCGTACTGAGTAATCTAGGTTGATTTTCAATTTTTTCTGCATCGTAAGAGGGGATAAATTTAACGATAGCAATAGCATTTTTTTCATCTATACTTTGGTTAAATATAAATTCTTGCCCAGTAATGCGAGTGTCAACATTACCAAATGATGCAATGTAGTAGGTTTTATCTAGCAATAAAGGGCGTATATATGGATCTGACAGATTTGGCCAACTATGACTAATAGCCCCCGTTGTATAAACGGTTTTTCTTTTAATAGGGTACTCTTTAAGAACATAGCTATTGGTAAATCTACCTACATAGCCTATTGCTGGGCTAAACTGTTGGTCGCTTTTAGCTCCTCTTAGCCTCTTATATGAATCCTTTTTGTATATATATATATTGTCATAAGCTCTATTCTGATAGGTATGAGGCCCTCTTCGCTCGAAAGAGATAAACTCATCGACACCATTATTATCTACGTCAAAAAACGCCCCTTTATAGAAGTACTTAGTGTAAGAAGCATATTCCTGCTCATACTCATTTTCGCTTAACAGTTCATCCTCAAAATTAGGCTCTAGCTCGCTTTTTTGTCTAATAATGAAATATGGCTGTTCCCACTTTAGCCAATTAAACTCCTCATGTTCTTCTAGAGCGAGTTTACCATTTGTCATCAAATCACCATTAAATAACTGATACAAACGCTGACAAGCTTTATCATCCTTACTCATAGTCAGAAGGTAATTATCAGCCTGTACAATCGATACATAAAACCCTGACACAATAAGCGCAAAACATTTTGTTATTTTGTTCATATCTAACCTCCTAGAAAGCTGTTAACTAATAATCTGTTATCTTTAACGCTCACGCGCCCCTTCACTGACACCTCGCATTAACGGTGCTAATAAAAACTCCATTAATCGGCGGGTGCCTGTTTTAATCTCTACCGTCACTGACATACCAGGTTTAAGTTTGACCCACTTGCCATTTACATTGATTTCATCTGTCGCTAATGACGCTTTAAGTGGAAATAATAATCCGAGTTGCTCATGTTCGATGGCATCAGCGGAAATGCCGGTGACTTCACCGTCGATGACGCCGTATTTAGTGAACGGAAAACTGTCTATTTTGATTTCAACTATTTGCCCGGTATGCACAAAGCCGATGTCTTTATTGAGCAGTCCAGCCTCTACTTCAAGTTGTTGCCTCCCATACTCACCGATAGGAACGATATGTAACAGCTCTTGAGCGGGCGTTACGACACCACCAATGGTTGCAATAACAAGCTCTTCAACTATGCCATCAACTGGCGAAGTGAGTACCCTTAATTGCGTCAGTCGGTTTGCTTTGGTCAACTCTTGATTGGTACTCTCACTTTGCCGTGTCAGTTGGTTAATTTCTTGTAAGGTATTACGACGTGATTCTGACAGATAGGCGTAAAGGTTATGTTTAGCAGACTCTATGCTCGCGTTAATTTGCTCAACCTTGGCACGTTGCAGTAACAAGGTTTCTTCTTGGTCAATACGCTGTTGTTTTAATTCTAAATATTGATTACGTGATACGGCCGATGTGCCTAGTAAGCTGTAATAACTTCGCTCTCGCTCAATCACTAATGGCAAGGTTTTTTCTATACGACCGACATCTATCTTTATCGATTTTTTTTCAGCGGTCAGTTTTGTGATTTCACTGGTGAAACTGTTTAGCTTTGACTGATACTCTTGCCAGACACTCTCCAACAATAAACGCTGATTGACGGGTAATGGTGGAGTATTTGATGTTGTAACGCTTGAGGCTATAACGTTATAAGGTGTAACGTCTGTGGCTATGGAATTTGATTTTGCATTTACTTTCGTATGACTGACTACCGCATCTAACTTAGCTAAAAAAGCTTTTTGACGAGCTAAGTCTTCGATATATCCTTGCCATTCACTACTCAGCCTATCGGCATCAGCTTGGCTTGAGGTATTGTCGAGTGCGATTAGTTTATCACCGGCTTTAACGTGTTGACCTTCTTTGACAAAAATCGTTTTTACTACGCCAGTTTCGAGCGGCTGAATAATTTTAACTTGACCACTTGGCACAATTTTACCTTGTGCTGTGGCGATAATGTCAATTTCAGCCCAAGATGCCCAGGCAATAAGCACGAGCATTAAGGCCATAATGCTCCACAGCAAAGAGCGGCTCCATTTAGCCGGTGGTGCAGCTTGAATTTCAAGCGCTGCGGGTAAGAAGGCTAATTTTTCTTGCGCTAATTTTCGATGTGCGAGTTTATTTGCCGCTTCTATTTCATGTTCAGATTTATGAGACATTTTTATCTCCCGTATTAGGTTTATTTTGTACTATGGGGTTTATCGGCGCTTGTGCTAGCGGCTTAGCCGCCATACCTAAACCGTGGTGGTTTTGAATTGAGTGAAGTTGTGCGTATATACCACCGAGTTTGACTAACTGTTGGTGATTACCTTGCTCAACCAATCTCCCCTTATCTACCACCATAATGCGGTTAGCATCTTTAACTGCGGAGAGTCGATGAGCAATGATAAAGACTGTTCTGCCTTGGCTAATGCGGCGCATGTTAGCTTGAATAATACTTTCTGATTCATAATCGAGCGCACTGGTGGCTTCATCAAAAATCAGTATTTTAGGGTTAGTGACCAATGCCCTGGCTATCGCAATACGTTGGCGTTGACCGCCTGACAATGACGAGCCTTGCTCGCCAATAACTGTATCGTAGCCTTCAGGCAACTCTAAAATAAATTCATGAGCACCACTAAGCTGTGCCGCATTGACGACTTGTTCCATTGGCATACTTGGGTCAACAAGGGCGATGTTTTCTCGAACGGTGAGATTAAACAAAAAGTTCTCTTGTAAAACCACACCGACTTGCCTGCGAAGCCATGCAGGTTCAACCATAGCTAAATCAACACCGTCAATGAGCACTCTGCCAGCTTCAGGTACATATAACCTTTGTATTAATTTGGTTAAGGTGCTTTTGCCTGAGCCAGAGCGACCAACAATACCTATCACTTCACCGGGTTGGCACTGAAAGCTGATATTATTTAATACAGGTACTCGGCTCGGGGCATAACGAAATATGACATCATCGAATACCACCTTGCCCATGATATCGGGCAAGGTGGCACGGTTTGGGTTATAACCGGGCTCAGAAGGAGAATTTAATACATCACCTAAACGTTGCAGTGAAATATTCGCCTGCTGAAAGTCTTGCCACAAATTTACTAAACGCATAATGGGGCCGCTCACACGCTGAGACAACATATTAAACGCAATGAACTGCCCTATGGTCAGCTCTCCCGCTACCACCGCAATAGAGCCAAAATATAATGTTAACAAGCCACCAATCTTGTTTATGTAGGCTGCAATTTGACTGTATACGTTATTCAAGTTACTCGTTTTAAAAGAAATATTAACGTAGTCAGCCAGTTTATCTTCCCACTTATTACGGAGTTGTGGCTCCACTGCCATGGCTTTAATGGTTTCGACACCATTAACCGATTCAACTAGAAATGAATGATTCTCAGCACTTCGCTGGAATTTCTCATTCAGTCGTTTACGTAAGCTAGGAGTAATAATTAATGAAAGAGCAAGGTAGAAAGGGATAGTGCCAATAATTATCCATGTCAGTAGCGGTGCGTAATAGAACATCACCCCGAAAAAGACAAAACTAAAAAACACATCGAGCACAACAGTTAATGATGAACCGGTTAAAAACTCCCGAATACTGTCTAGCTCTTTAATTCTGGCTACTGTGTCACCCACTCGGCGACTATTAAAGTAAGCCACCGGCAATGACAGCATGTGCTTATATAATTTACTGCCTAGCTCAACATCCACGCGATTAGTAGTATGGGAAAACACATAGGTTCGAAGCCCGGTAAGCACCACTTCAAAAGTAATCACAATAAAAAAGCCAACTGCAAGCACATCAAGTGTGGTCATGCCTTTATGCACCAGTACTTTATCAATAACTACTTGAAAGAATATTGGTGAAGCTAACCCGACTAACTGAATAAAAAAAGACGCCACAAAAACATCGCCAAAATAAATTTTGTATTTAATCAGTGCAGGAATAAACCACGAAAAGCCAAACTTAGCACTTTCTGTCATTACCCCACTTATTAATGAGCTACGTTTGGATAGTAATAACAGATCACCTGTCCAAAATTCGTTAAGCTCATCGAAAGTATGAGTCGTGGGGCCAGTGCGAGGATCAGTAATGTCTTGAACCAATACTTCATCATTGGCAACTTTGGCAATAATGAAAAAATGACCATCAATATGCCGCGCGATTGCAGGCAATACATGGGCGGTAAGTTTAGCTACCGTATCGGTGATGAATTTAGCTTTAAAACCAATACTTTTAGCAGCACGCACTAAATTAATATCCGCTAATAACGACTTGTCTTCATTAGAAGAATCATATTTAAATTCACGAAGTAAAGCACTTGGTTCTACGGGGGTCTGGTGAAAACGGGCAATCAATGATAAGCACTGAATGCCTGAGTTGAAATGGCTCGACATCTAACTCCTGAGTCTTTTTTCTGTCCTTGAAAGTGGCATTCTAGAAAACAATTACCTAAATGTAAACAAACGCAAACAAGTGACGATGAAGACTTACAAATGTAACCATTTCGTGTGTATTAATTTTACTCACCCCCGCTAATTATAATTTTAAAGCATGTACCATCGACATAGTCTTGAACGTTTATCTCACAAGCTTAAGTGTTAAAAAACACTCAAAATATGTTCGAAAAACGTTCGAGATCTAACCCTAAAATGTAAAGCTAGATGCAAGTAAGAAGCGCACCACGCATGCTTTGTTGGTTTGTGGCTTCGAGCTTCATCTAATAGCAAGTCTCGATAGCACAGCACACACGCAGTCGTGACCTCATCAGTGAAATCAGGTTCAATGGCATTAATAAAATGCCTGATACACTGATGAAGTTGCTGTACTGTTAGAGAGCGTACCCTCTCTTTATTTTTAGAAGTGATGAACTGGTCGCTGAAGAGGAATTTGATCGAATAACTTAGAGCATAGCAAATAGCAGTGGAACAACTGCAACAGAAACGTCACAGAAACCAATCCGAACGGCATCGATTTGTTTATTTAGCGAGGAGCTAAATTCACCAGGAGTAGTTTTAGTGGTTATTGAATCTATTGCCTGATTAACAGCCCAAATTACTCGTGAATATTTTTGGAGACAGTTTTAGACTTCGTCAACAGTGAGATTTTCACACCAAATGGAAAACCCATATATATCAAAGGCTTTTTGTAGAAAATTCGGGTGTAGTAGGTGTGATTTGTCGCGCGGAATAGATACATTGTCTCAGTCACTCCTATTTCAGGATGTTGAACTGTTCTGAAATTCTTTAGATACAAAAAAGCCGTTTACGATCTCTGAAACGAAAAATGGCTATTCTTTCGAGTAGCCTTTCGTCTGAATATGACGGAGAGATAGCGATCTTTAACAATAGGAACCCAAGGGTTCACCTCCTTCTAACACGAAAAAGGGCTCATCAAATGATGAGCCCTTTTCTTAATATGGCGGAGAGATAGGGATTTGAACCCTACATTGATACGCTATAAACCCGTGACTCAAAAAGTATATATTTACAAACGAAAAAAGCCCCAACATTTCTGCTGAGGCTTCGTCTTGAATGTGGCAGAGAGATAGCGATCTTATATTAGGAACCATAGGGTTCACATTACTATCAAAACTATCATCTTCTTAAACGAAAAAAGGCTACTCTTTCGAGTAGCCTTTTTTCTGAATGTGGCGGAGAGATAGGGATTTGAACCCTAGATGGGCTATAAACCCATGCCGGTTTTCAAGACCGGTGCATTCGACCACTCTGCCATCTCTCCGAACGCCGCGAATAATATAGTGACACCTCA
>NZ_JABSSM010000099.1 GCF_013214165.1 Shewanella sp.
GTGATCGGGACCCATTACTCGCTGGCTGGGCTGTCATTGGGCAGTAATAAGATCGAGATCCAAGCCTGTAATGCCAGCAACCAATGTGGTGTGAGTTACTTAGCGGGGACGGTATCGCGTAGCAGTAGGGTGCGTTATCAGCATACCGATATGCTGGGTACGCCAGTTATGGAAACCGATGAGTCAGGCTATGTGATCAGTCGCAGTGTGTATGAGCCCTTTGGTAAACGCCTCGGCGGTGAGAAGGCGGGTCTAGGGTTTACCGGGCATCTGCAAGATGAAGATCTGGGTTTGACTTATATGCAGGCCAGGTACTATGATCCGCTGATCGGGCGGTTTTACTCGAATGATCCGATTGGATTTCGTGACATCCACTCTTTCAATCGATATGCCTATGCCAATAATAACCCTTATAAATATACTGATCCCACTGGATTGACATCATGGCCAGTTAATAAAAATAGTAACGGACAGGTCGTAGTCACAAGTAATTTTGGTAAGAGAAATACAGGAATAAAAGGAGCATCGAAAAGCCATTCTGGAACAGATTTTAGGGCTGCTAAAGGAGCAAAAATAACTGCAACCGAAAGTGGCACTGTATCTAAAGTCGGTGGTGGTGGCCGAGGTGGTAATTATATTCTCATTTCAAATGATGACGGAAGTATGAGTGGCCATGCTCATACTCAATCTGCTAAAGGTTTAAAAGCTGGTGATAAGGTCTCAGAAGGAAGCACAATAGGACAGTCCGATGGCTCTGGCACTGGCAATGCACCTCACCAACATTATACTTACAGAGAAGGGACAACGAGTAGCCCTGCAACAGCAACTACTCCAAAGGTTGATCCTATGAAAACTCAATTTAAAAATATGCCTAAACAAGAAGTTTGTGTAAAAGGTAGTGGCGGAGGATGTTAGGTTTGAAAATAAATATAAATATCATTCAAAGTATGTTGATGACATTTAGCATAACACTGACACTTGCGTGCAGCGCAGGGAACTCTTCATCAGGCTTGAAACTTGGCTATGAAATAGACACTTTTGTTAAGGCTCTAATCGAAAAGAATGAGAACCTATTGGTAAGTGACTACTTGGAGTCATCTAAAAGCTTTTCAACACAAGGTAAGCTAAATACGGACATATATAACTTCTTGTATATGTCTGATCAAAAAAATGGTACGAAAGCTGTTACAGAAATCGTCACCATTAATAACTACAAGACTAAGGTAATATGGCAAAGTGATGATGTTTTAACTTTACTCATTACCAATTCTAATAATTACTCTCAGTTTAACAGTATAAAATTCCTAGAGAATAGTTGGATGAAGGAATATATAGCCTGTGAGTTTATCGTTAAAGAAAACAAACTGGTGTTTTATCAAAATGTTTGCTTTGCCGAGACAGGAGGCCCTTTTAGCAAAGATTATGATATTTGAACCAAGAATAAAAGGGGTCGGTGACACTTGAGAATAGATCTCATTTGATTTTAGCTTACTCCTTTATTAAATAAAAAATGCAAAAAAGCCAAAGCAGTTAATTTATCAACTGCCTTGGCTTTTTTGTTAGCGGCTACTTTCCTTAGCTGCTTTTATCTTAGTCGCTTTACATTAGCCGTTATGCTGATTGCTGTTGTTTAATTAATGCGTCTAACATTTCATTAATAAACTTTTGTTTCCCTCTCGGCATGAGGCTTATTTGCTCTATCTGCTTTTGTAGTGACAAACAACCATGACACCCAGGATTGTCAGATGAAGCTCCTTTGACTACGCTTAAGTCAGAGTTGTTGAGGAGGGTTTGTTATGCCGACACCAAGAAAATCATTAGTCAGTTTGGAACTTTTTATTTAACAAGATGATTATTTTACCACTGCGTATCTCGTTGTGTTAGAAAGGCTTTTTTGTGCGGAGTTGATCATTATACAGGTCAATCCTATGAGCATAGGATAAAGGGGTCGGAGCGAATTAGGAAATTTTAGCAAAATAAAGGTACGTTTTCTAATCAATGCAAGGTCAACTAGACCCTTTGTACAAACTCATTTATGTCCAGAAACGAGTTACTAGCCAGTTGAAAACAACGAAGACACCCACAATTGTTTTTTATCGGGTTAGTCATATTCATCTCGACCTTGTCGCCGCCAATACAAGCGAGCCAAGGTCAGACGATGTTTATCCCCATCGCGGTGGGTGATATCACTATTTTTATTCCCATCATGCCCTCAAGCAGCAGTGGTAGTGTGACCGGCACTAGCACTGATGGTCGCTATGACTTAAGCTGGTCTGCGGTGAGTAATGCGAGTTATTATCAAATCATCATCACCGATGAAAACGGTACGCAACGCATTATTAAGGTGATCGGGACCCATTACTCGCTGGCTGGGCTGTCATTGGGCAGTAATAAGATCGAGATCCAAGCCTGTAATGCCAGCAACCAATGTGGTGTGAGTTACTTAGCGGGGACGGTATCGCGTAGCAGTAGGGTGCGTTATCAGCATACCGATATGCTGGGTACGCCGGTTATGGAAACCGATGAGTCAGGCTATGTGATCAGTCGCAGTGTGTATGAGCCCTTTGGTAAACGCCTCGGCGGTGAAAAAGTGGGTCTAGGATTTACCGGGCATCTGCAAGATGAAGATCTGGGTTTGACCTATATGCAGGTCAGGTACTATGATCCACTGATAGGACGGTTTTATTCGAATGATCCGGTTGGGTTTAGGGATGTGCATAGCTTTAATCGGTATGCTTATGGGAATAATAATCCGTATAAGTATACTGATCCGACAGGAATGTTTTCTAATGATTTTATTGATGCTCAAAATCAGATCCGTCAGCTAGGTTTCGGTGAAGAAGGTGTAATTGATTTTAATGTAGGCGCTAGTGATGTTGCCATGGAAGCGTCTGGTGCCAATGACCTTATTGCGGCGGGTGGTAGTCTTGCTAGTGGTGATATATCCGGTGCCGCAGTTAGTGCCGCAATGGCGGTTGTTAAACCTTTAAAAGGGCTTAAAGTTGCGTCAAGGATTAAAGAAAGCTCTAAGTTAGTAAAAGAAGCACAAGTTGCAGGAAAGTCTCACCAAGCAGGGATTGATAATTTGACAGCTAAATTGTCTGAAGGAAATTTGAATCCCGGTATTGGAACCAAGCCTATAGGGCAAGGATTGTCTGAAGCTAGGCATAGTAGCGGCGCTAGAGTATATTTTAAACAAAGTGGTGATACTATTCAAATCCTTGGCAAATCAAACAAAGCGAACCAAGGTGCTGTAATAAAAGAAGTTTTAAAGACATTTGGAAATGAATAATGAAAAATTTTGAAGTGTTAATATATCAAGGTGATGCTGAACTTGATGAATATAATGATAACGTTGATGTTGAAGTTATAATGAAAAATGGTGTTCGATATTCCGCTACATTTTTTACAATAGAAAATATTAAAACTATGTTTGAAAAGAACAAGCTGACTGGAGAATGCAACAGCGGTTTATTCTTTTGGGCAACAGATATGTTAATAGTTGAGAGGCTAAATTTGGAAACTATTGAAACGACCATTAATGAACTGATAGGCGAAGGTAGCATAGCCCATGCTATGACAAAATTAGATTAACTAAAATAAAGGGGTCGGTGACACTTGAGAGCTATTCTCATTCGACCTATCGCTATATTTTGAATCCAAAACAACCAAGACACCCAGGATTATTTCTTATCGGGTTAGTCATATGCGCCGCGACCTTGTCGCCGCCAATACAAGCGAGCCAAGGTCAGACGATGTTTATCCCCATCGCAGTGGGTGATATCACTATTTTTATTCCCATCATGCCCTCAAGCAGCAGTGGTAGTGTGACCGGCACTAGCACTGATGGTCGCTATGACTTAAGCTGGTCTGCGGTGAGTAATGCGAGTTATTATCAAATCATCATCACCGATGAAAACGGTACGCAACGCATTATTAAGGTGATCGGGACCCATTACTCGCTGGCTGGGCTGTCATTGGGCAGTAATAAGATCGAGATCCAAGCCTGTAATGCCAGCAACCAATGTGGTGTGAGTTACTTAGCGGGGACGGTATCGCGTAGCAGTAAGGTGCGCTATCAGCATACCGATATGCTGGGTACGCCAGTTATGGAAACCGATGAGTCAGGCTATGTGATCAGTCGCAGAGTGTATGAGCCCTTTGGTAAACGCCTCGGCGGTGAGAAGGCGGGTCTAGGGTTTACCGGGCATCTGCAAGATGAAGATCTGGGTTTGACCTATATGCAGGTCAGGTACTATGATCCGCTGATAGGACGGTTTTATAGCAATGATCCGATTGGTTTTACGGATGTGCACAGCTTTAATCGGTATGCTTATGCTAATAACAACCCATATAAGTACACGGATCCTGATGGAAATACAGCTGCTTTAGTAGCATGTGGAGCAGGGCCTGTTGGTTGTGGGGTTGGATTAGCGGTTACGGGGCTAGTTATCTTAGCGGCAAGTAATAGCAATGATTCCCTTGAAGCTATAGAATCGATTGGGGATATTTCAGACAGAAGTGACCAAGTAGGCAGTGTTGAAGAAATGGATGCTTTTGAAGAAGAACTAAGAGGAAACTCTACTCCAGAGAAAAAAGGAAAAACAGAAGTAAGAGTTTTAAAACCTGGGATTTCTGCTGAAAACGTAAAAGATAAATCCCCAGGTACATCAAGACCTGATGGGAGAAAAGATACAGCAGAAGGAGGAACAACAGGAACCCATTCTTCAACTAAAACAGAAGGGAACCCGAAAACTGTCGATGTTAATAGACCAAATCGAAAGCCAATGAAGTTTAGGGAAGATAAATGAATAATTTAATTTCAGAAGTAAATAAAATTATTGTTAGGTTTAACTTGCCTCAAGAAATCAAGATGCAACAAGGATGGACGTGTCGTTTCTTGCTCTCTGATACTGACTACGAGAATTTGGAAAGCGTAATTCCTTGTGAATTATTAGAACAGATCGATCTATATGACAAGCAAAATACTATAGAAATTGCAAAGCTAAAAATATTGTCTAGTGGATTGTTCTCTGATTACGGGGCAAGCATTAGCCTGTCATATGAACCGACAGTTTTTGACAAGTATTGTCGTGATGGAAAGGTACTAGATAGGCAGTTCATTGCAAAATTTGTTAAAAATAACTTTTACTTGATAAGTTTGTATGATGAGTATTGCATTTTTATCTTCAAAGAAGAATGTGATATTATCAATATTATTGAGAGTTATATAAGCAAACATAACCGTGATGTGTTTGATCGTGGAGAGTCAGAATTTAGTCGGCAGGAGTATGAGTCTTTTCTTAAAGTATTCAAACAACAGGAGTATAAAGAGGATGTAAATTAAACTGTGTAATTGCCCTGGCGATAACTTCTTTTATTTGCTACTCAAGGGATTCACAGAATAAAACGGAGAATAAAACGCCAGTGGTACAGCACTGACGTCGATGAAAGATATGATGTCTTTATGGGGTTAATAAGTTGTCCGGCGCAAATACATCACGGTAAAACGTCAGTTGCTCGCCTTTCCAGTGGCATCCGCCGCGATGACCCCGTCGGATCCAAGCCACACTGCCTTTAGCGGTTGTTTCATGGGTATGATCATCGATACACGTCCACTCAAACCAGACATATTCACCATGAAACATGACGATTGGCCAGCTCATAGTGACGCCGGGTTGTGCCAGCAATGCCCACCATTGTTGTTCACGGCTTTTTTGCTCTTCTAGGCCATAAAAAGGCCCATCCTGACAGAAGTAAACCAGGTTTTTATGGTACTCAGCACTCAATATGTCATCTCGTGATTGACGTAATGCCTCACAGTGAGTCGGCCACCATGCCTTGTTTTCAGCTTCTATTTGTTCGAGCGAATACTGATCATCAATTTGGGGTAATTCGTCTTGTTTTTCTGTTAAAAATAGTTCGGCTGCATCGATCATTTGCTGCGCCACTGCAGCTGAAACCCGTAGGAAGACAACAACGAAGACACCCACAATTGTTTTTTATCGGGTTAGTCATATTCATTTCGACCTTGTCGCCGCTAATACAAGCGAGCCAAGGTCAGACGGTGTTTATCCCCATCGCGGTGGGTGATATCACTATTTTTATTCCCATCATGGCTTCAAGCAGCAGTGGTAGTGTGACTGGCACTAGCACTAGCACAGATGGTCGCTATGACTTAAGCTGGTCTGCGGTGAGTAATGCGAGTTATTATCAAATCATCATCACCGATGAAAGCGGTACGCAGCGCATTATTAAGGTGATCGGGACCCATTACTCGCTGGCTGGGCTGTCATTGGGCAGTAATAAGATCGAGATCCAAGCCTGTAATGCCAGCAACCAATGTGGTGTGAGTTACTTAGCGGGGACGGTATCGCGTAGCAGTAGGGTGCGTTATCAGCATACCGATATGCTGGGTACGCCAGTTATGGAAACCGATGAGTCCGGTAATGTGATCAGTCGCAGTGTGTATGAGCCCTTTGGTAAACGCCTCGGCGGTGAGAAGGCGGGCATAGGATTTACCGGGCATCTGCAAGATGAAGATCTGGGTTTGACCTATATGCAGGTCAGGTACTATGATCCGCTGATAGGACGGTTTTACTCGAATGATCCGATTGGATATACGGCTAGTAATCCGGTGATGTCGTTTAACCGTTATCTATATGTTAATAACAATCCCTACAAATACACCGATCCGAATGGTGAATTTTTGTGGGGAGTTGTTATTGGTGCTGGCATCGAGTTAACAGCTCAAATTTCGACTGGCCAAGATATAGATTTTACAGATATAGCAATAGCCGGTGCTGTAGGTGCCGTTACAGGTGGTTTTGCCGGAAGAGCAGCAACGCAAGCTTTCAAGGGAGTCATTACTGCTAGTAAAGCCGTTAAACAAACAGTCGCTGTTAGTGCTATCGTAAGTGGTGTTGGTTCCGCAGGACAAGATTTAGCAAATGGAAATTCTATTTCTGTTACTAAGGCTGCTATAAGTACTGTTAGTGGTGCTGCGGGTGGATTAATCGGTGGGAAGGTTGGTAATTCATTTGCTGGTAAGTTAGATAGCATGTCCAATGCTGGAGGTATCGCTTCACATATTTCTACTACAAGAAGCGCTATGGTTGGGAATACTGCTGGACAAACTACTTCAGCTGCAACAGGTTTAGCAAATAAAGCCGCAGATTTAGGGATTTCTGTGGTCGATAAAAGATTGAAAGAAAACTTCTAATAAGGTTAAAGGAACATGAGTTTTTTTAGTTTATATAAAGTTCAAATAATAGCTTATTTAGTCTTATCATTTATATGTGGAGGTGTAATTTCAATTGAAAATGGCTTACTCCACGGATTAGGCTTTACTGTGGCGTGTTTAGTGTTTTTGATCTCTATTTCATATTTTTCTTACCGAAAGAGTATTTCTAAATACGGTAAAAATAATATTAAGTAGAATAGTATAGGGTTGGTGACACTTGAGTATAGATCTCATTTAATTATTGATTATCCAGGGACTATGATCCGCTTATCGGGCTTTTTACTCGAATGATCCGATTGGGTTTAGGGATGTGCACAGCTTTAATCGGTATGCTTATGGGAATAATAATCCGTATAAGTATACTGATCCGACAGGAATGTTTTCTAATGATTTTATTGATGCTCAAAATCAGATCCGTCAGCAAGGTTTCGGTGAAGAAGGCGAACAACGAAGACACCCACAATTATTTCTTATAGGGTTAGTCATATGCGCCGCTACCTTGTCGCCGCCAACACAAGCGAGCCAAGGTCAGACGGTGTTTATCCCCATCGCAGTGGGTGATATCACTATTTTTATTCCCATCATGCCCTCAAGCAGCAGTGGTAGTGTGACCGGCACTAGCACTGATGGTCGCTATGACTTAAGCTGGTCTGCGGTGAGTAATGCGAGTTATTATCAAATCATCATCACCGATGAAAACGGTACGCAACGCATTATTAAGGTGATCGGGACCCATTACTCGCTGGCTGGGCTGTCATTGGGCAGTAATAAGATCGAGATCCAAGCCTGTAATGCCAGCAACCAATGTGGTGTGAGTTACTTAGCGGGGACGGTATCGCGTAGCAGTAGGGTGCGTTATCAGCATACCGATATGCTGGGTACGCCAGTTATGGAAACCGATGAGTCAGGCTATGTGATCAGTCGCAGTGTGTATGAGCCCTTTGGTAAACGCCTCGGCGGTGAGAAGGCGGGTCTAGGGTTTACCGGGCATCTGCAAGATGAAGATCTGGGTTTGACCTATATGCAGGCCAGGTACTATGATCCGCTGATAGGACGATTTTATAGCAATGATCCTGTTGATGTCATGAAGCATATTGCTCGTGGTAATTCTCTTCATGGCTTCAATAGGTATATTTACGCAAACAACAATCCCTACAAATATACAGACTCAGATGGTGAGTTTGCTACAGTGCCACTTGCTGTTTTTGGTGCTATTGTTGGTGGTGTTGGAGGTGGAATTTCTGCCTTCGCTAACGGAGGTGATTTCGGCGATGCAGTTACAGCTGCTGGAATTGGGGCCACTTTTGGTGGACTAGCTGGATTATCTGGTGGAACATCCCTTCTTTCAACAGCTGTAGTAGGAGGTATTGCTAGTGGTGCTGGCGAATTAACTGGGCAAGTTGTCGCTTCAGTAAATGTTGATACAAGCTCTATTGAATCTACATTAACAAGTGCAGTAGCGAGTGTTGCTGACGGACTAGAAAATGCGGATTATAGTAAAGTTTCTCTAACTATGGCAACGGGAGCGTTAGGTGGTGTGGTTGATAAAACAGCAAAAGCCATTGGTTTTACAGCAAAATCAGCAGCTGTAATTGCTGAAACTACAAATATTGCTACTTCAGCCCATGTTGAAAAAATGGCTCATGATATAAAGAATAAATAGATGAAGATTATATAAAGGATATTTCATGACTAAATCAATATTGTCGACAAGAGTAATTATTAATTGGCTAAAGCTAATTATTATCTTTCCATGCATTCTCTTCTCTTCAATTGTAATTACAGCTTTTGAACTCTATGGTATGGAGTTTATCCTGTTAGCTATATTTATTTTTACTGTACTTTGGTTTTATAGAATAACTTACTCAGGAAATAATGTGGTCGAAGGTTTATCCGTTGAAGTAAAATTAAAGTTGAACTTTTTTGGCGTGAAGTTTATAACGATAAAAGTTAATGGTATAAAACTTATAAAGAATAAATTAGTAAAAGGTGATGAATTTGAGTTTTTTAACGACAAACATCACTTGTCTGTCAAGTTGAAACTCTTAAAAGGGGATGTCTTTTCACCAGATTGCACTCTCGCAGTACTATGATTTAATAATAAAAATATTATAGGTAAATAGAGCGCCACCTATGGTTAATTGCGAACTTAGCATCCTCTTACTAAGCTTTAAGTATTGCTGAAGTAGGAGGTCATATGTAAGTCATTAAGGAGCTGTAGCCCTTTAAATATAAGGGTTTATATATTCTCAGGTATGTGTTCTGTTAACTGTACACAAAACGTCTGATTATCTCTTTTTGGATGAGCGCGGCAGGCATACTCACTGAGGTGACGGCACCATTTCCTTAGTGTCTTTTTGATTTTGACCCTGTATTCACGTCCAGATGGTAAATATAGCAAGCAACAACGAATACCTTTATTCCCATCATGCCCTCAAGCAGCAGTGGTAGTGTGACTGGCACTAGCACAGATGGTCGCTATGACTTAAGCTGGTCTGCGGTGAGTAATGCGAGTTATTATCAAATCATCATCACCGATGAAAGCGGTACGCAGCGCATTATTAAGGTGATCGGGACCCATTACTCGCTGGCTGGGCTGTCATTGGGCAGTAATAAGATCGAGATCCAAGCCTGTAATGCCAGCAACCAATGTGGTGTGAGTTACTTAGCGGGGACGGTATCGCGTAGCAGTAGGGTGCGTTATCAGCATACCGATATGCTGGGTACGCCGGTTATGGAAACCGATGAGTCAGGTAATGTCATCAGTCGCAGTGTGTATGAGTCCTTTGGTAAACGCCTCGGCGGTGAGAAGGCGGGCATAGGGTATACCGGGCATCTGCAAGATGAAGATCTGGGTTTGACTTATATGCAGGCACGATACTATGATCCAGTTATCGGACGGTTTTACTCAAATGACCCAGTTGGCTATACAGCTAAAAACCCAGTCATGTCGTTCAATCGTTATTTATATGTTAATAACAATCCCTATAAATACACTGATCCTGATGGTAAGTTCATATTTACAGCAATTGCTGTAGGACTAATAGCATATAGCGCTTATGAGGGGTATCAAGATGGAGGCGCAACAGGCGCACTTGCTGAAGCCTCTGGTTATAACGATGCTATGGATTCGGTTAGTAGCTTCCAGAGTGGTGATTATAGTGGTGCTGCTGTAGCAGCGGTTGGAATTGTCTGTAAAGCTTGTAAAGCAACGAGAAAAATTACTGGACCTGCATTTGAAACGACAGCAGAAGCAGCTGATCAAGCTGCTAAGCTTGGTTACAAAGAAGTCAAAGGAGCCTTAAACAAAGCGAAGCAAAAAGTTTTTCATAATAAAAAAGCTGATCCTAAATTTATATCAAGAGATGCTGACGGACATAATGGTGGAGCATTTAAAGGTGCAGATACAGCGAACGGTTTGAACAAGAAAAAGACACGTTCAGGTACTTATGACAAAGATCTTAAGAAAATAGGTAGTTAATCATGAAGCATTATCAGATTAGTAAACACTCAGGGCAAGAAGATGATACTTGGTCGTCAATCACCGACATTGGGACAGATTTTAATGGAGCAATACTTACTTCAGAAGAGTACTTACGTATTGAAAATTTATATATTGAAACCATTAGAACTTTTATTTATCACAATTCAAAAAGCTTCAAAATTAAGTTTTTAATGGACTTGAGGGGGGAAGATGATGCAGATAAATGGATCTTTGATATTGATCAACCACTGATTAAAGTTAGAGGCGGAGAGTATTTGGATGAAAGTTCCATATTACCACTTTGTAAATTATGTCTTCGTGATCTCATGGGCATTAGACTCCAAGCTGATAATGGAGATTATATAACTTTTGGTTGCGATTTATACCTCAGATTAGGCATGTCTGGTGAAAATGATTTTTGTCTATCTGGCTTGTCTCGTCAGGGACTTTTTATAAATGTAATGAACAATGACCCTGATGCTTAACGATTAAATCAAATAAAAGGGGTCGGTGACATTTGAGAATAGATCTCATTTGATTTTAGCTTACTCCTTTATTAAATAAAAAAATGCAAAAAGCCAAAGCAGTTAATTTCTTAACTGCCTTGGCTTTTTTTGTTAGCGGCTATTTTATTTTTCTTTAGCTGCTTCTTATCTTAGTCGCTTTAAACCAGCCGTTACGCTGATTGCTGCTGTTTAATTAACGCGTCTAACATTTCATTAATAAACTTTTGTTTTCCTCTCGGCATGAGGCTTATTTGCTCTATCTGCTTTTGTAGTGAAAAGAACAACCAAGACACCCAGGATTGTCAGATTAAGATCCTTTGACTACGCTTAAGTCAGAGTTGTTGAGGAGGGGTTGTTATGCCGACACCAAGAAAATCATTAGTCAGTTTGGAACTTTTTATTTAACAAGATAATTATTTTACCACTGCGTATCTCGTTGTGTTAGAAAGGCTTTTTTGTGTGGAGTCGATCATTATACAGGTCAATCCTATGAGCATAGACGGGATTGGGTTGAAAGTCGACTACTGGAACTTGCAGCTGTGTTTGCTATTGATATTTGTGCTTACGTAGTGATGAGTAACCATTTACATCTCGTATTACGTATTGATGTAGAGTTAGCTAAGCATTGGTCAGATATCGAAGTGGTCACGCAATGGCAAAAGCTGTTTAAAGGCGATAGCCTTAATCACGACTTTGTTAAAGGTGAGTCGCTTGAATTTTATCAACAAAGTATTATCAATAAACGAGTCAAAGAGTACCGCTTACGGCTGATGGATCTTTCTTGGTAACGCTTGCATAAGAGTTGCGGGCACTGAATGAACCTATCGCTCAACGAGCCAATGCAGAGGACAAGTGTACAGGGCGCTTCTGGGAAGGACGATTTAAGTCCCAGGCCCTGCTTGATGAAGCGGC